>DASTTY010000038.1:0-47341 GCA_035759925.1 Solirubrobacterales bacterium | reverse complement strand
CGGCAGCTCGATGCCGAGCTTCTCGGTGATCTCCTGGCGGATCGTCGTCAGATCGAGCGTCGTCGATCCCGTCTTTGCCTCGGCCTCGGTCAGCTTCGACTGCGCCTCTCCGAGAACGCCGGTCGCGATCGGCTCGTCGTTGGCGATCGCGATGAAGGCCTCGCTTGCGGCCCGGTTGGCCTGTTCCCAGAGATCCTGGATCGCTGACGTCTGGAGGATCTGGTTGACGGCCCGGTTGAAGAGCTGGCTCAGCCCCGACGAGGCCGGGCCCGCGAGCGGAGCGGCCTTCGGCGGCAGCAGCTTCGCCACCTCCTCCTGAACCACGCCCGAGGCGAAGATCTGGGCCGTCAGGTAGTCGGACAGCTCGGTGCGGATCTCGTCGTCGGCGAGCAGGGCGCTGCTGGTGGCGACCCACTGGTCGGTGTCGTAGACCTGACGCTTGACCCAGGTCGAGACGAGGGCGAGGATCCCGGTCAGCGTCGCGAGGATGACGAGGATCACGGCGATCCGCCGCCGCGTCCTGACGCTCATCCCCGGCGAGGTGTCGCCGCCGTCCGCTGCCGTTTCCGGCTTCGTGTCGGCGTCGCCCGTGGTCACGCCGGCATCATTCCAGGAATCGGGTGTCGTGCGTCGCACCGACGGGGTGAAATCGCACGTTCAGCCACGGCTGCCGGCACGCTCCGCGAAGATCGCCTGGATGTCCTCGAGATGCTTGCCCTTGGTCTCCGGGACGAATCGGAGGCAAAAGAAGAAAGTGACCACGCAGATCGCCGCGTAGAAGAGGAACGCGCCGCTGCGGCCGAGGCCGTCGATCAGGAGCAGGAACGTGAGCGAGACGAGGAAGTTGAAGAACCAGTTCGTCATCGTCCCCACCGCGGCCGCCTTGCTGCGAACCCGAAGCGGGTAGATCTCCGAGTTGAGCAGCCAGAAGATCGGCCCGAGGCTGATCGCAAAGGAGCCGACGTAGAGCATCAGGCTGCCGACGGCGACGAAGGACCCGGCCGTGCTTCCGGCGCCGAGGATGAAGACGAGCGCGAGGATGCTGAGCGCGACCGCCATCAGCAGGCTCCCCCAGAGCAGGAGCGGCCGGCGGCCGGTGCGGTCGAGGAGGCGGATCGCGACGAAGGTCATGCCGACGTTGACGACGCCGACCGCGACCGAGGCGAGGATCGACGCCGACGCCGAATCGACGCCGGTGTAGCCGACGATCGTCGGTGCGAAGTAGATGACCGTGTTGATGCCGGAAACCTGCTGGAGGATCGCCAGCCCGACCCCGACCAGCAGGGCCGCCTTGACGACCGGGTCGAGCAGGTCGCGCCAGCCGCCCGGCTCCTCGACGATGCTGCCCGCGATCTCGTCGAGCTCGGCGTCGATCAGCTCCGGGTCGTCCTCGCGGATCTGCTCGAGGACCGCCTTCGCCTCGTAGCCGCGCCCGGCCATGACCAGCCAGCGCGGGCTCTGCGGCATCCGCAGCATCCCGACGAGCAGGAAGACGGCCGGCACGGCGCCGAGCCCGAGCATCCAACGCCAGCCCTCGCTCGGCTCGAAGGCGAGCCCGACCCCGTAGGCGACGACGATCCCGACGGTCACCGCGAGCTGGAAGAAGGTGACGAGGCGGCCGCGGACGGCGGGCGGGGAGACCTCGGAGATGTAGACGGGCGCGGTCGCCGAGGCGAGCCCGATCGCGATGCCGACGATCACCCGCGAGATCACCAGCACCGGCTCGCCGCCGGCGGCGGCGCTGCCGAGCGCGCCGACGATGAAGACGACCGCCGAGCCGATGATCAGGATCCGGCGCCCATACTGATCGGAGAGCCGGCCCGCGAAGGCCGCTCCGACGACCGCGCCGATCGGCACCGCCGCGACGACCAGGCCCGACCCGAAGCTGGAGAGCCCGAAGTCGGGCTCGATGAACAGCAGGGCGCTGGCGATGACGCCGGTGTCGTAGCCGAACAGAAGACCGCCGAGCCCGGCGATCGCCGCCGTCAGGATGACGTTGTGCATCGCCCGGCCGCGGCCCGGATGCGACTCCTCGGGGCTCCTCCCAGAGCTCACGGCGGCGATCATATTCGCGACAGCGGCGCCGCCGCCGCTGTCCGGGTCAGCTCTCGCCGAGGACCTCTTCGGCCGCCGCCTCGGCCGCATCGAGCTGCTCGGCGACGAGATCGAGGCCGCTGTCCCAGAAGCCGGGATCGGTCAGATCGACGCCGACGATCCTGGCGAGCTCCTCGGGCGGGCGCGAACCGCCGCTCGCGAGCATCTCCAGATATGAGGGGACGAGCTCTTCGCCGCGGTCCTGGTAGAGCCGGTAGACGGAGAGCGCGAGGAGCTGTCCGTAGGCGTAGGCGTAGACGTAGCCGGGCGAGCCGATGAAGTGGGGAACGTAGGACCACCAGGAGCGGTAGCCGTCGGTCACCTCGACCGAGTCGCCGAGCAGCTCCGTCTGCGTCTCGGCCCAGAGCTCGCCGAACCGCTCGACCGACAGCTCGCCCTCGTCGCGGCGGACGTTGTGGACCCGGTCCTCGAACCGGTTCATCGCGATCTGCCGGAATACCGTCGCGATCTGCCCCTCCATCGACTCGGCGAGCAGGTTCAGACGCGAGCGGGCGTCGGCGGCCTGATCGAGCAGGCGGCCGAGGACGAGCTCCTCGGCGAAGACCGAGGCGGTCTCGGCGACGGTCAGCGGCGTGTTCTGGTGGAACACGCCCTGCTCGCGGGCGAGGTACTGATGGATGCCGTGGCCGAGCTCGTGGGCGAGCGTGGTCACGTCGCGGCGGCGGCCGGTCCAGTTGAGCAGCACGTAGGGGTGGACGGAGGGGACCGTGGAGCTGCTGAACGCGCCGCCGCGCTTCGCCGGCCGCGGTGGGACGTCGATCCAGCTCCGCTCCATGAACCGCTCGGCGATCTCGCTCATCCGCGGCGAGACCGACTCGAAGGTGGTGAGGACGATCTCGCGGCCCTCGTCCCAGTCGACCTGCTCGGTGTCGGCGCCGACCACCGCCATCCGGTCGTAGTCGGCGAGCCGCTCGATCCCGAGCAGCTTCGCCTTCGTCCGGTACCAGCGCCGGGCGAGCTCGTTGCGGTTCCGCACCGCCTCGACGAGCGCCTGCACGGACTCGTCCGATGCCTCGTTGGAGAGGTTGCGGGTCGCGAGCCAGTGCGGGTAGGAGCGGAGCCGGTCCATGGTCGCCTTGTCCTGAAGCAAAGTGTTGAAGACGTAGGCGCGGGTCCGCAGCCCCGGCTCGAGGGCGCCGGTCACCGCCTCGGCCGCCTCGCGGCGCCGCTCCCGCTCAGGATCGAAGAGCCGCGCGAGCGCGACGTCGAGCGCGACTTCCTCCTCCGCGTCGGGGAGGTCGACGCGGATCGCCGAGGTGAGCTCGTCGAACAGCCGGCCCCAGGCGCCGCGGCCGGTCGGCGAGAGCTCGGTGACGATCCGCTCCTCGGGCGCGCTCAGCAGATGCGGCCGGTAGCGGCGCTCCATGCGCAGGTGATGGCGGCAGAAGTCGAGCCCTTCGGTCGCCAGCAGCTCCTCGGCGCGCTCGTCGTCGATCGCGACCCATTCGAGCTCGAAGAACAGGAGCCGGGTCTGGATCCGCGTCGCCCGCTCGGTGCTGCGCTGAAGCAGCGCGCCGACGGCCGGGGTCTCGGTGTCGGCCGCGAAGCGGAGATGGGTGAAGTTGAGTGCCCGGCCGACGAGATCGGAGATCCCCGCGAGCCGCTCCATCGCGTCGATCAGCCCGGCGCCATCGAGCTCCTCGACCTTGCCCTCGAGGTCGGCTGCGAACTGCTCAGCCCGGTCCTCGGCCTCGTCGATCAGCGCCGTGACCGCCGCTTCGTCGCCGGCGCCGGCCGTCGCGTCGACGCCGGCGGCAGCGAGGTCGATCAGGTCGCTGAGATCCCAGGTCCCCTCGCCCCCGGCTGCGGCCGAGCCGTCCTCGGTGAGCGTGCCCATCGCGGGCAAGCTAACAGGCGCCTGCGTCCGGGTGAGCCCGCTTGCGGCTGGGCGAACGGCGGTCCCGGGCGGCCTGCGGAGGCGGGCGGAAGGGAAACCGCGGGGCGGGGCGAATCTCGGGTCACCGATGAGCAAGACCGCAACCAAGTCCAAGCCCCGCCGCGGCGGCTCCGGCGCTTCCGCCGGCACCCCGAACGGCAAGACCCTCTCGACTTACATCACCGAGCGCTTCGATGAGTTCTCACGCTCGCAGAAGGATGTCGCCCGTTACATAGTCGACCACCTCGAAGAGGCGGCGTTCCAGACCGCCGAGGAGCTGGCTCGCCGGGCCGACACCTCGTCGTCGACGGTCGTCCGCTTCTCACAGGCGCTCGGCTTCGACGGCTACCCCGAGCTGCAGCAGGCGGCGATCGAGGAGTACCGAGCGACCGTCGCGACGAGCGGCAGCCCCGGCGGCGCCCTGTTCGATTTCGACCACACCGAGTTCGAGGCGTCGCTCGCCGCCGACCACGCCAACATCGAGAGCACGGTCCGCGGACTAACCCGCGAGTCGGTCGAGATGTGCGTCCGCGAGCTCGCCACCGCCCACCGGGTCGTGATCGTCGCGATGGACCAGATGGCCTTCTTCGCCTCCTACCTGCGACACATGCTGGCTCTGCTCGACATCCGCGCCGAGACCGTGACCCAGCCGCGTCAGGAGTCGATCACGCGGCTCGGCAACGTCGATGACGACACGCTCGTCGTCGCCTTCTCGGCCGGCCGCGCGCATCCGCTCGTGATCCGGGCTATGAAGTTGGCCCGACATCGCGGCGCCCACACGCTGGCGATCACCGACGCGACCCTCTCCGACGTCGGCGAGCACGCCGAGCACACGCTCTACTGGTCCTCCGACTCGCCGTCCTACACGCGTTCGACGACGGCGTTGCTGGCGCTCGTCGAAGCACTCGCCCACGGCGTCTATTCGCGCGACAAGAGCGCGTTCAAGGATCGGATCAGGGCTTTCAAGCTGAAGTAGGGCACTCGCGGCTGCGCCGCCCGCGAGAGGAGAGAGGACAGAGGACAGAGGACAGGTCCCGTCCCTCAAACCCTGTCCTCTGTCAGCGAGCGCGCAGCGCGAGCGTCCTGTCCTCTGTCCTCTCATAGGCTGCTTCCGGCCGCCCACTACACTCCGCCCCGATGCCCGAGCGCGCCACGTTCCGCCTCAAGACCGGCCTCGCCGAGATGCTCAAGGGCGGGGTGATCATGGACGTCACCGACGCCGAGCAGGCCCGGGTCGCCGAGGCCTCCGGCGCGGTCGCGGTGATGGCGCTCGAGCGCGTTCCCGCCGACATCCGCCGCGACGGCGGCGTCGCCCGGATGTCGAACCCGCGGATGATCGAGGAGATCAAGGCCGCGGTGACGATCCCGGTGATGGCGAAGGCGCGGATCGGCCACTTCGCCGAGGCCCAGGTCCTCGAGGCGCTGGAGGTCGACTACATCGACGAGTCCGAGGTGCTGACGCCGGCCGACGAGGCCCACCACATCGACAAGTTCGGCTTCGACGTCCCGTTCGTCTGCGGGGCCACCAACCTCGGTGAGGCGCTGCGGCGGATCGCCGAGGGGGCGGCGATGATCCGCTCGAAGGGTGAAGCCGGGACCGGCAACATCGTCGAGGCCGTCCGCCACCTCCGCGGCATCACCGGCGGGATCCGCAGGCTGCAGTCGCTAGATTCGACCGAGCTTGCGGCCGAGGCGAAGGAGCTCCGTGCTCCCCTCGAGGTCGTCCGCGACGTCGCCGAACGTGGTTGGCTGCCGGTGCCGTTGTTCTGCGCGGGTGGGATCGCGACGCCCGCCGATGCGTCGCTGACGATGCAGCTCGGCGCCGAGGGCAACTTCGTCGGCTCGGGAATCTTCAAGTCGGCGGACCCGGAGCGGACGGCGAAGGCGATCGTCGAGGCGACGACGCATTTCGAGGACGCGGCGCGGGTGCTGGCGGCATCGACCGACCTCGGCGAGCCGATGCGTGGCGACGACATCGCCGACCTCGCCGCCGACGGCGAGCTGCTCCAGCAGCGCGGCTGGTAGTGCCGGGCGGATCGGCCGACCGCCTCCGCGTCGGGGTCCTGGCCAGCCAGGGCGACTTCGCGGCACACCTCCGCGTCCTCGCCGACCTCGGTGCCGACGGCCGCGAGGTGCGGACGCCGGAGGACCTCGCCGGCCTCGACGCGCTGGTCATCCCCGGCGGCGAGAGCACGACGATCAGCAAAGCGATCGAGCGCGACGGCCTCGAGGCGCCGATCCGGGCTCACTTCGATGCCGGGCGGCCGATCCTCGGGACCTGCGCGGGGATGATCGTCTGCGACCGAGAGCACCTCGGGCTGATCGACGCGACCGCCCGCCGCAATGCGTTCGGGCGGCAGCTGCAGAGCTTCGAGGCCGACCTCGAGTTCGAGCCGGCGTCGGGGATCGGGCCCGACCCGATCCGCGCCGCCTTCATCCGCGCCCCCTGGATCGAGTCGCACGGCGCCGGCGTCGAGGTCCTCGCCTCCTGGGACGGCCACCCGGTCGCGATCCGCGAGGGCAACGTGCTGGTCTGCTCCTTCCACCCTGAGCTGGCCGGGGACTCGCGGGTGCATGCGCTGTTGATGGCGATGGCGACGGCGGCGCGGGAGCGCGTCGCGGAGGAGGCGGGATGAAGGATCCGAGGATCGACGGGCTGGCGCGGGTGATCGTCGACTACTCGCTCGAGCTCGGCGAGGGGCAGAGCTTCTTCATCTCGAGCGGGGTCGCGGCCGAGCCGCTCGTCCAAGCGCTCTACGAGGAGGCGCTGCGCGCCGGCGCCAACCCGGTCCTCGACCTCTCGCTCGAGGGAACGCAGTCGGCGTTCTACGAGCTCGCCGGCGACGCCCAGATCGATTGGGTTCCGCCGACCCAGCAGTGGGCGTTCGACCACGCCGACGCGCGGATGCGGGTCCTCTCCGACACGAACGTCCGCGAGCTCTCGAACGTCCCGCCGGAGAAGCAGACGCGCCGCCAGAAGGCGATGCACCCGTACATGCAGAAGATGATGGAGCGGAGCGCCGCCGGCGATCTGCGCTGGAACGTGACGCTGTTCCCGACCAACGCCTACGCGGCCGCGGCCGGGATGAGCCTGCGCGAGTACGAGGACTTCTACTACCGCGCCTGCCTTTGCGACCAGCCCGATCCGGTCGCCGCCTGGGAGGCCGCCGCCGCCGAGACCTACCGGCTCGCCGAGTGGATCGAGGGGCGCGAGGAGGTCCACATCGAGGGGCCCGGAACCGATCTACGGATGAGCGTCGCGGGCCGTACGTTCAAGCCTGCCGACGGCAAGTACAACATGCCCGACGGTGAGTTCTTCACCGGCCCGGTCGAGGACTCGGCGGAGGGCGAGATCAGCTTCCACCTGCCGGCCACCTACGCCGGCCGCGAGGTCGCCGGCGTCCGCTTCCGCTTCGCGGGCGGCAAGGTCGTCGATGCCTCCGCCGAGCGCGGCGAGGAGTTCCTGATCGAGATGCTCGACACCGACGACGGCGCCCGCCGCCTCGGCGAGCTCGGGATCGGCACCAACTTCGGGATCAGCGCCGGCACCGGCGAGATCCTCCTCGACGAGAAGATCGGCGGCACCGTCCACCTCGCCGTCGGCGAGAGCTACCCCGAGACCGGCGGCGTCAACGAGTCCGCGATCCACTGGGACATGATCTGCGACCTCCGCCAGGGCGGCAGCATCACCGTCGACGGGGAGTTGCTCCAGAAGGATGGGCGCTTCGTGGTGTAGCTCGCTGCGCTCGCGTATAGAGGACTGGCCGCTCGCTGCGCTCGCTGACAGAGGACAGGCCCGGAGCCCGCAGCCCTGTCCTCTGTCCTCTGTCCTCTACCCAGACCGCAACTTTGCTCTGGAAGCGCTGTTTCAACGCGCAGATCCCTCGAACACCTTGCACCGTGGAACGCTTGCGGGAGCTTCCCAGCGATTGCAAAAGATGTCCGAGGGTGACACGACGCGACCGGACCTCCGTCCCCCCGTAGGTTCGGTCGTCGTCGTTGTCGGAGCATTGCGGATCGGCCGCGGGCATGCGCCGGTTCTAAGATCACGGCATGTCCGGTCACTCGAAGTGGGCGTCGATCAAGCACAAGAAGGCGGCCACCGACGCGAAGCGCGGGAAGCTGTTCACGAAGCTCGCCCGGGCCATCACCGTCGCCGCCCGTGAGGGCGGGGGGGACCCGGAGGCCAACGCGACGCTGGCGACGGCGGTCCAGAAGGCGCGCGATCAGTCGATGCCGAAGGACAACATCCAGCGGGCGATCGACCGCGGCACCGGGGAGGGCTCCGACGGCGTCGCGATCGAGCGGATCCTCTACGAGGGCTACGGCCCCGGCGGGGTCGCGATCCTCGTCGAGGCGCTGAGCGACAACCGCAACCGGACCGGGGCCGAGATCCGCCACGCCTTCGACCGCCACGGCGGCGGCCTCGGCGAGCCGAACTCGGTCGCCTGGAACTTCGAGAAGCGCGGGGTGATCCTCGTCGACGGTGGCCGCTACGACGAGGACGACCTGATCGTCGCGATCGACGCCGGCGCCGAGGACGTGGTCGACGACGACGGGACGTTCCGCATCCTCACCGCGCCGGGCGAGCTCGCCGCCGTCCGGGCCGCGCTCGACGAGGCCGGCGTCGAGATCGTCTCCTCCGACGTCGCGATGGACCCGAAGAACACGGTCGCGGTCGAGGAGGGCCAGGCGAAGAGCCTGCTGAACCTGATCGAGGCGCTCGAGGAGCACGACGACGTCGATGCCGTCCACGCGAACTTCGACATCAGCGAAGAGGTGATGGAGCGGGCGCTGGCGTAGCCCGCTCGCTGCGCTCGCGTGCAGAGGACAGGCCGCTCGCTGCGCTCGCTCACAGAGGACAGGTCCCAGGCTGCGACCTGTCCTCTGTCCTCTCCGCCCCGGAAGGCATCCGACCACCGGGCGAGAATCTTCCCCCATGCGGATCGTGATGGGCATCGATCCCGGCATCGCCAACACCGGCTTCGGTGTCGTCAGGGTGGCCGGCTCGCGGATGACCGCGATCGACGGCGGGACCGTCGAGGTCGCCGCCGACGGCGCCGTCGAGCAGCGGCTTCGGAAGATCCACGAGTCGGTCTGCGAGCTGATCGAGTGGCACGAGCCCGATTCGGTCGCGCTCGAGAGCATCTACTTCGGGAAGAACGTGCGCTCGGCGATCGGGGTCGGGCAGGCGCGCGGCGTCGTCATGCTGGCCGCGGCCGCGCGCGAGATCCCCTGCTTCGACTACACGCCGCAGGCCGTCAAGCTCGCCGTCTGCGGGACCGGTGCCGCCGCCAAGGACCAGGTCAAGCACATGGTCGGGGCGCTGCTCAGCCTTCCGGTCGAGCCGCCCTCCGACCACGCCGCCGACGCGCTCGCCGTCGCCGTCTGTCACGCCTCCCACGCCCGCCACGACCAGGCCGCGGAGGCGGTCGCGGCGGGATGATCGCCGCGGTCAGCGGCGAGGTCATCTCGCGACGCGGCGATCACGTCGTCATCGACGCCGGTGGAGTCGGCTACCGGCTCGCGGTCTCCGCCGAGACGCTGCGGACCGTGCCGGCGGTCGGCGAGCGGGTCTCGCTCCACGCCCACCTGATCCCACGCGACGATGCGCTCGCGCTCTACGGCTTCGCGACCGAGGACGAGCGCGAGCTCTTCCTGGCGCTGATCTCGGTCTCCGGGGTCGGGCCGAAGGTGGCGATGGCGGCGCTCTCGGGAGGGTCGACGGGCGAGCTGCTGCGGGCGCTCGCCGCTGGCGACGCGAAGCGCTTCCAGGCCGTTCCCGGGATCGGCAAGCGGACCGCGGAGCGGATCATCGTCGAGCTCCGCGAGAAGATCGCCGGCGAGCTCGACGAGTCCGTCGCCCCGGTCGCCGGCGAGAGCGGGGCCCGCGAGGAGGCGCGCGAGGGTCTGATCGGGCTCGGCTACACGCCGCTCGAGGCGGAGCGCCTGCTCGGGTCGGCGAGCGGCGAGACCGCCGAGGAGCTCGTCGCAGCGGCGCTCCGCAACGCTCGCGCCGCCGCGTAGGCGAAGCTGTGCAGTGACGATGGCGATCGAGCGGATTCCACTCAACGAGGCGGCGATCGCGGCCGACGGCGAGCCGCGGATCGCCGACGCGCGCCAGGAGCATGGGGAGGAGGAGCTCGATCGCAACCTGCGGCCGTCGCGGCTCTCCGAGTTCGTCAACCAGCGTCAGGTCACCGATCAGCTCGGTGTCTTCATCGAAGCGGCGCGGCGGCGCGAGGAACCTCTCGACCACGTCCTCCTCGCCGGGCCGCCCGGCCTCGGCAAGACCTCGCTCGCGCACATCATCGCCGCCGAGCTCGGCGTCCCGATGGTCCAGACGGCCGGCCCGGCGCTCGAGCGCAAGGCCGACGTCGCCAGCTTCCTGACGACCCTCGAGCCGGGCACGGTCTTCTTCATCGACGAGATCCACCGCCTCAACCGGGCGATCGAGGAGACGCTCTATCCGGCGATGGAGGACCGCCGGCTGCCGGTCGTGCTCGGCCAGGGCGCCGGCGCCCGCACGGTCACCCTCGACCTGCCGGCGTTCACGCTCGTCGGGGCGACGACTCGGGCGGGCCTGCTGACGACGCCGCTCCGCGATCGCTTCGGCGTCAGCCACCGGCTCGAGCACTACGAGCCCGCTGACCTGGCGCTGATCGTCGAGCGCTCGGCCGGCATCCTCGGTGTCACGATCGAGCCCGGCGGTACGGCCGCGATCGCCGGCCGCTCGCGCGGCACACCGCGCGTTGCCAACCGTCTGCTGAAGCGGGTTCGCGACTACGCCGAAGTGCACGGCGAGGGCGTGATCAGCGCCGAGATCGCCGCCGCAGCGCTGGCGATGCTCGAGGTCGACGAGGGCGGCCTCGACCGCCACGATCGGGCGATCCTCGAGACGATCACCGGCAAGTTCTCCGGCGGCCCGGTCGGGCTCTCGACTCTGGCCGCGGCGGTCGACGAGGAGCCGGACACGATCGAGGACGTCTACGAGCCCTACCTGCTCCAGCAGGGCCTGATCAAGCGGACCCCGCGCGGCCGCGTCGTCACCGAGCGCGGTTACGGCCACCTCGGCCTCCCGGTCCCCGAGGGCCTACCGAGCCTGTTCTGAGCGGCGACACGGTCGCCGAGGGCGCGTTTTGGCTGAGAGGGAGGCGAGGGGTGGCGCCGCCGTCAGGCTAGTCCGTCAGCCAGTGATCGGGATTTGGTTCATATAGGACACCCAATCCCGATCGCTACCTCGACCATCCCCCTCTCAGAGCTAGAAAGGCATTGAAAGGGGGAGTCGCCGGCGACGCTTTGAAGGCGGGCCGGCAAGCGCACGGCGGGCGCTCCACCCGATCCCCTCAGAGCGAAGAAGGCATTGAACCGGGGAGCGGCGACAGGTAGGGACGGTCGGGAAAGGTCCGATCGGCGCTCCACCCGACCGCCGCGAAGCGGCGGCGCCGAGCGGGCCTTTCCCGACCGTGCCCGCCCCGCCAGTCGAAGAGACCGATTCAATAGCCTTCCGAGCGTGCCCTTCTTCATCTGCCCCAACTGCGGCAATCGCGTCCAGAGCGGCGAGCGCACGGCCGGATTGTCGAGCCGGCCCAAGGGGTGTCCGAAGTGCGGATTCGGGTTCCTGTTCGAGCTGCTCGACGACTATTACCCGGCGCCCGATGCGGCGTTCTTCACCTGCGACGGCAAGGGCCGCGTGCTCGACGTCGGTCGCGGCGGTTTCGAGCTGACCGGGCTCAAGGACGAGGCCGTGATCGGCCGTCCGGTCAAGGACGTGCTCGGCCTCGAGTGGATCGACGCCGGCGACGGCGGCGACGAGGCCGACAGCGACGGCAACGGGGTCGCCGATCCGATCGAGACGACGCTCGAGTGGGGGGTCCGCTCGCTCGGTAAGCGCGTTGCGGTGCACGCCGAGGGCGACCTACCGGCGAAGGCGGTGGCCGACGTCTTTCCCGCCTACGACGACGACGGCGGGATGCTGCTCGTCCTCACGCCGGAGTAGCGGCGGGCGACGCCCCGCTCCTGAGTACGCTGCGCTGACGCATGGGCTCTCGCCGCACGAACATCACGATCATCGCGCTGATCCTGCTGCTGCTGGCCGGGTCGATCCTGGTGATCGCGACGAAGCCGACGAAGCTCGGCCTCGACCTCAGCGGCGGCACCCAGCTCATCTACCAGGGCGAGCCGAGCGCCGAGAACCCGACCGTCGACCAGGAGGACATCGACCGCGCGATCGAGATCATCCGCGACCGCGTCGACGCCCTCGGCGTCTCCGAGCCCGAGATCGCGCCGCTCGGGACCGACCAGATCCAGATCAGCCTCCCGAACGTCCAGGACACGCAGCGCGCGATCGACCAGGTCGGCGACACCGCCAAGCTCTACTTCTACGACCTCGAGCCGAACGTCGTCCCGCTCGATCCGAAGACCGAGGAGGTGACGCCGACCAACCTCAACCAGCAGGCGACGACGAGCCTCTACGACGCGGTCAAGCTCGCCTCCGAGCAGAACACGAAGTGCAACAACGTCTGCACGACGACCGGGCCGGAGCTCTACCTGTTCGAGAAGAAGAGCCGCCAGTACGTCGCCGGGCCGGAGACGAGCGAGCGCGACCTGCTTTCGATCGATGCCGCCAAGGCGGTGCCGAAGGACAACCGGAAGATCTTCTCGGTCCCGCAGGGAACGATCGTCGTCCAGGACCAGCAGGACGACCCGAACGCGACGCCGCGTTACTTCGTCCTCAAGGACAAGCCGCAGCTCAGCGGCGACGACATCACCAACCCCGAGCAGAACTTCGACCAGAACAACCAGCCGAACGTCACCTTCGACTTCACCGACCAGGGCCGGGTCGCGTTCCAGAACATCACCCGGCGGATCGCCCAGCGCGGCCAGGAGTCGCTCGGGCCGCCGTACTCGTTCGCGATCGTCCTCGACCAGAAGATCGTCTCGCGGCCGGTCATCGACTACCAGGAGAACCCGGACGGGATCGACGGCCGTACCGGCGCCCAGATCTCCGGCGGCTTCACGATCCAGCAGGCCCAGGACCTCGCGACGTTTCTGAAGATCGGCGCGCTGCCGGTCAACCTGAAGCTGGTCAGCCAGAGCACGGTGACGGCCACGCTCGGCCAGCAGGCGCTCGACGAGGGCCTCAAGGCGGGCCTGATCGGCCTCCTGCTCGTCTCGGTCTTCTTCCTCGCTTATTACCGCTTCCTCGGCGCGATCGCGATCCTCGGTCTCGCCGTCTACGCGGTCTTCTTCCTGGCGATCATGAAGCTGATCCCGATCACGCTGACGCTGCCGGGAATCGCCGGGCTGATCCTGACGATCGGCGTCGCGGCGGACTCGAACGTCGTCATATTCGAGCGAATAAAGGAGGAGGCCCGGAAGGGCCACTCGATGATCTCGTCGATCACGACGGGCTACAAGCGCGGGATCGGGACGATCATCGACGCGAACGTGATCACGCTGCTGACCGCGTTCATCCTCTTCGGGCTCGCGACCGCCGGCGTCAAGGGCTTCGCGTTCACGCTCGGGATCGGGACGCTCGTCTCGCTGCTGACCGCGGTCGTCTTCACGCGCGCGGTGCTCGGCCTGCTCGGTCGCAGCAAGATCCTCCGCTCGCCCGCCTTCCTCGGCGCCGGCGAGCAGCGGGTCCGCTGGCACTTCAACTTCGCCGGCGCCAGCCGCTGGTTCTTCTCGATCTCCGGCGTCATCCTCGTCATCGGGGCGCTCTCGTTCGCTACCAACCAGCTCAACTTCGGGATCGACTTCGAGTCGGGGACGAAGATCCAGACGGCGCTGGCGCAGGACGCCAGCGTCGACGACGTCCGCAGCGCGCTCAGCGATGCCGGCGTCGCCGACGTCGAGGCGGTCAAGGTCCAGGCGGTCGAGAACCCCGACTTCGGGCAGCACGTCTTCCAGATCCAGGGCACGATCCCACCTGACGAGATCGGTGCCGTCCAGCGCCAGCTGGACAGCTCGTTCGGCTTCGAGGGCGGCCGCGACGCCGGCTTCGAGAGCCAGTCGGTCGGGCCGACCTTCGGCCAGCAGATCGCCCGCAGCGCCGGCTACGCGATCGCCTTCTCGCTGCTTCTGATCGCCGCCTACGTCGCGTTCCGGTTCGAGCCGAAGTACGCGATCCCGGTGATGATCGCCGTGATCCACGACATCCTGATCACGGCGGGCGTCTACTCGATCGTTGGAAGGGAGGTAACGAGCGGCACCGTCGCCGCTTTCCTGACGATTCTCGGATACTCGCTCTACGACACGATCATCGTCTTCGACCGGGTCCGGGAGAACGTGCCGCGGTTGCCCCGCGCGACGTTCTCGCAGATCGCCAACCGCTCGCTCAGCGAGGTGCTGACGCGATCGCTGATCACCGGCCTTTCGACCGTGTTCCTGATCGGCGTGATCCTGATCTTCGGCGGCGAGACCCTGCGTGACTTCGCCTTCGCGATGATGGTCGGCGTGCTCTCGGGAACCTACTCGTCGATCTTCATCGCCTCACCGGTGCTGATCGCCTGGAAGGAGCGCGAGCCCGCCTACCAGGCGCGGGCGGCGCGGATCGCCGACCAGATGGGTTACGTGCCGGCCTTCCCCGAGGACAACGAGGTGGCACTCGTCGGCGGCGAGCCTGAGCGCGAGCCCGCGAAGAGCTCCGGCGGAGACCGTGTTGCCGGCGGCGATGGCGGCGACGCCCGCCCCGCCGTGGAGGAAGAGCGGCCGCGGGCGCCGGTAGCCACGGCTCCGGCGGGCGACGGCAACGGCGCCGAGCCGGACGGCGCCGAGGCGGAGATGACCGAGCGCGAGCGGCGGATGGCGGCGCGCCGTCGGCGCCAGGCCTCGCAGAAGCGCAAGCACGGGAGGAATCGCTGATGGCCCTGCTCGTCTGGATCACGCTCGGCGTCGCCCTCTGGCACTTCACCGTCTTCATTCCCGACAAGTTCGTCGGCGGGATCATCGGCGCGTTCCTCGCAGCTATCGCCGGTGCACTGGTCAGCGGCGCGCTGCTGCAGATCGCGCAGGACAAGAGCCTCGGCGAGACCGACGTGGCGACCTTCCTGGCCGCGATTCCCGGCTGCCTGATCGCGCTCGCGATCACCTACGCGATCGGCGCCAGGGACCCCAGTCGCCACCCCGTGCACTACGGGGATGCTTAGAACCACCCCGTAAACAGCGGCTTTGCGCCCTGGTTCCGTCCTCAGGCGCTGCGAGCCTGACGGGCGTGAGCGCGAGCCCCGTCCGAAACCGATTCAGCGCCCGCCCCTACGACTACGCGGAGGCGCGCCGGATCGCCGACGAGCTCGGGCTCGCCGATCCGGTCGCGATCGCGCTCGTCCGCCGCGGCCACCGGACGGTCGCGGCGGCGCGGGAGTTCCTTGCGGCCGCCGAGAGCCATGAGCCGGAGCTCTTCGACGGGATCGATGCGGCGGTCCGGCGGATCCGTGCCGCGATCGAAGCCGGAGGGCGGATCACCGTCCACGGCGACTACGACGTCGACGGGATCTGCTCGACGGCGATCATGGTTGCGGCGCTGCGGCGTGCCGGTGCCGACTGCGACTGGCTGATCCCGGACCGCCTCGCCGACGGCTACGGGCTCGGCCCGGCCTCGCTGGAGGCGCTCGAGGAGCGCCGGAGCGGCCTGCTGGTCACGGTCGATTGCGGGATCGCCTCGCCCGCCGAGGTCGCGCTGATCGAGGCGGCCGGGATCCCGGTCGTCGTCACCGACCACCACCAGCCCGGTGAGTCGTTGCCCGACTGCCCGATCGTCCATCCGCAGGTCAGCGGCTACCCGTTCGAGATGCTCTGCGGGGCCGCGGTCGCCGCCAAGCTCGCCCAGGCGCTCGAGCGCTCGTCCGGCGAGCCGGAGGCGCCGATCCGCGATCTCGACCTCGTCGCGCTGGCGACCGTCGCCGACCTCGTGCCGCTGGTCGGCGAGAACCGCTCGCTCGTCCGCCGCGGGCTCGAGGAGATCCGGCGCTCGCCGCGCCCCGGCATCGCGGCGCTGATGGAGGCCGCCCGCGTCGAAGCGGAGTTGGTCGACGAGGGCGACATCGCCTTCCGGCTCGGGCCGCGGCTGAACGCCGCGGGGCGCCTCTACCGGGCCGATGCCGGCGTCGAGCTGATGCTGACCGAAGATGCGTCGCGGGCCGGGGCGATCGCCGCCGAGCTCGACGCCGCCAACCACGAGCGGCGGGAGACCGAGCGGCAGGTCGCTGCCGCTGCCGAGGCCGCGCTTCGCGATCTCTCCGAGGAGCTTCGCGACGGACCGGCGATCGTCGTCGCCGGCGAGGGCTGGCATCCGGGAGTAGTCGGGATCGTCGCCTCGCGGCTCGTCGAGCGGTACGGCAAGCCGGCGATCGTCCTCGCCGTCGAGCCGGACGGGCGGGCCAAGGGCTCCGGCCGCAGCATCGAGGGCTTCGATCTGCTCGCGGCGCTCGACGCCTGCGCTGCCCATCTCGACCGTTACGGCGGTCACCGCGCCGCCGCCGGAGTCGAGCTGCAGGCGGCCGCGGTCGACGCCTTCCGCGAAGCGTTCGTCGCCCATGCCGGGACCGTCGATCCTTCGACCGAGCCGCGCGAGGCTGAGCTCGTCGACGCGTTCGTCGGCGCGGAGTCCCTCGACCTCGACGTCGCCGAGCAGCTCGCGACGCTGGCCCCGTTCGGGAAGGGCAATCCGGGCATCAAGCTGCTCGTTCCCGGCGCCCGGGTCGGCGACGTGAGGCCGATGGGGGAGGAGGGCAAGCACGCCCGCTTCAACCTCCGGACCGGCAGCCTCTCGGCGCGCGGCGTCGCCTTCAACGCCAACGGCAAGCTGGCGGCCGCCGAGCGCGAGCCGCACGACATCGCCGTCCGGCTCGAGGTCAACCACTGGAACGGCGCGGTCGAGCCGCGGGCGGTCCTCGCCGATGCGTTCGCGCGCGAGCCGTCGCCCGACGGCGGCGAGGGCCACGGCCACCGCTGCGCGGCGGCGCCCGAGGAGCTCTGGTGGGGGCGGTTCGCGGCCGAGCTCGAGCGCGAGCCGGCCGCCGCCGCCGGCGGCTCCCGCGAGGGCGAGGAGCGCCGCGTCCTCGACGCCCGCGGTACGTCCGCGGTGGCGAGGATCGCCGAGCTGCTGTCGAGCGGCGAGCGGGTCATCGTCGTCACCGCCGACGGCGGTCGGCGCTCCGCGCTGGCGGAGCCCGGGGCCGTCGCCGGGGCTTTCGGTCCCGCCTGCACCTGCCTCCGCTGCCCCGACGGGGAGCTGACCCGCCTCGCCGCCGCCGAGGACTGCAACCTGATCGTGACCGACTGGCAGTCGCTGGCGGCGTCGCCGCTCGCGGCCGCCGGCTTTCAGCATCTGGTCCTCGTGGACCCGCCGAGCGGTGCCGGGCGGGAGCGGGCGGCGCTGCGTTCGAGCGGGGTGGGCTTCGCGCACCGCTGCTGGGGGTCGAGCGCCGAGCTCGCGGAGATGTGCTGGGACGCCGAGTGGGACCTGCGCGGCCCGCTCGCCGACATCTACCGGGCGCTGCTCGCCGCCGAGCTCAGCGACGAGCCGCTCCGCAAGGCGCTCGTCGGCACCGCCCGCTACGGCCGTTCCGCGGAGGCGGCGGCACGCTCGGTCCGGGTCCTCCGTGAGCTCGGGATCGTCAGCGGCTGTGACGACGGCGATGCCCGCTCGTTACGGGTCGTATCCTCGGAGAGGACGAAATTGGAGCTTTCCGACGCCTTCCGGGCGTATTCGGAGATCCATCAGGAGGGACTGAGATACCTGCAGAGCCGAAGAGCGGAGCCCTGACGGGCACTGAGGCGGACGCCGAAGGCGTCGCGGCCGCCCCTGCCGTGGACGAGCCCGGCCGGATCCGGGTCGGGGTCGAGGAGGGCCCGGCCGCGCCCGCTCCGGTCGATGCGATCACCCGGGATCTGACCGATTTCGAGCGCGAGCTGCTCGGCGATCTGCTGGCGGTGATCGGCGAGCACGACCCCGGGAACGGGGCCGCAGTCGATCAGCACGAGGTCGAGCGCGCGTTCGTGTTCGCCTGCGAGCGTCACGCCGACCAGCGGCGCCGCTCCGGCGAGGATTTCATCAACCACCCGGTCGAGGTCGCGAAGATCTGCGCCGGCCTGCGGCTCGACACCGAGACGCTCTGCGCCGCGCTCCTCCACGACACCGTCGAAGACACCAGCGCCAGCCTGACCGAGGTCGCCAACGGCTTCGGCCAGCAGGTCGCGCACCTCGTCGACGGGGTCACGAAGCTGACCGGAATCACCTTCGCGAGCCGCGACGAGAGCCAGGCGGAGAACTACCGGAAGATGATGGTCGCGATGGCCGCCGACGTGCGGGTCATCCTCATCAAGCTCGCCGACCGCCTCCACAACATGCGGACGCTCGGCGCGATGCCGAAGCAGAAGCAGCTAGCGAAGGCACGCGAGACGCTCGAGATCTACGCGCCGCTCGCGCACCGGCTCGGGATCCACGCGATCAAGTGGGAGCTCGAGGACCTCGCGTTCCAGGTCCTGCACCCGCGCAAGTACGACGAGATCAAGCAGCTGGTCGGACAGCAGCGCGACGAGCGGGCGCGTTACGTGTCCGAGGCGGGCGAGTTCCTGAGCAAGGAGCTGGCGGCGGTCGGCATCGACGCCGAGATCTCGGGCCGCGCCAAGCACTTCTACTCGATCTACACGAAGATGACCAAGAAGGGCCGCGAGTTCAACGAGATCTACGACCTGACCGCGATGCGGGTCATCGTCGACTCGGTCAAGGACTGCTACGGCGCGATCGGGGTGATCCACGCACTCTGGAAGCCGCTGCCGGGTCGCTTCAAGGACTTCATCGCGACCCCGAAGATGAACCTGTACCAGACGCTGCACACCACGGTGATCGGGCCGCAGGGCCAGCCGCTCGAGATCCAGGTGCGGACGGCGGAGATGCACGAGCTCGCCGAGTACGGCGTCGCCGCGCACGTCATCTACAAGGAGGGGCCCGGCGGCAAGGACCCGGAGCGGGACAAGATGACCTGGCTGCGGCACCTGCTCGACGCCGAGGGCGAGGGCGATCCCGAGGAGTTCCTGAAGGCGCTCAAGGTCGACCTGTTCGAGGACGAGGTCTTCGTGTTCACGCCGAAGGGCGAGATCAAGAACCTCTCGGCCGGCTCGACGCCGCTCGACTTCGCCTACGCCGTCCACACCGACGTCGGCCACCGCTGCGTAGGCGCCAAGGTCAACGGCAAGATCGTGCCGCTCCATTACACGCTGCGGAGCGGCGACATCGTCGAGATCCTCACCGCCAAGCGCGAGCGGGGACCGTCACGCGACTGGCTCGGCCTCGTCCGGACCAGCCGCGCCCGCAACAAGATCCGCGCCTTCCTGAAGTCGGAGCGACGCGAGGACGCCGAGCGGAAGGGCCGCGAGCAGCTCTCCGAGGCGCTCCGCAAGCGCGGGCTGCCGCCCCAGAAGCTCGGCGGCTCGCCGCTGCTCGTCGACGTGATCCGCGAGGTCGGGTTCCGCAAGGCCGACGACTTCTACGTCGCTCTCGGCCAGGGCAAGATCAACACGAAGACGGTCGTCAACAAGGTCATGCAGCGGCTCAAGCAGGGCCAGGGCGTCGCCGAGGACGACGCCCCCCGCAGCGACGGCGTCCTGCAGGGCCGCGACGCCCGCGAACGCCACCACCAGGAGGCGACCGACTACGGCATCGAGGTCGAGGGCGTCGACGACGTCATGGTCCGGCTCGCCAAGTGCTGCCGCCCGGTCCCCGGCGACCGGATCGTCGGCTACGTCTCGCTCGGTCGCGGGATCACGATCCATCGCGAGGATTGCAAGAACGTCTCGGCGCTGATGAAGTCGCCCGATCGTTTCACGCCGGTGAGCTGGGCGGGGGACAACCGCACCTCCTACCGGGTCGAGATCGCGATCGATGCCTATGACCGGACCCGCCTGCTCGAAGACCTCTCGCGGACCTTCTCCGAGGCAGGCGTGAACATCATCGAGGCCCGCTGCAACACCAAGTATCCGATGGTCCAGAACCGCTTCGTCGTCGAGGTCGGCGACGCCGACCAGCTGAAGACGGCGATCTCGCGCCTGCGCCAGATCGACCAGGTCTTCGACGCGTATCGGATAACTCCGTAGGCCGATCGGCTGCGCCGCGTGAGTGGCCGGGCGAGCGTTGCTATGGCTGATGAGGGAGGACGAACGAGGCGGCGTTCCCGCCAGCGATCGGGATTTGGGTCGTATGCGAACCCCAATCCCGACCGGTGAGCCGGGAAGGCGTCCAGGCTTCCCTCTCAGCCAAGCTCCGCCGGCGCTAACCGAGCTCGGCGCGGATCGCCTCGGCGGTCGCGGCCACGTGCGCCTCGTCCTCGTAGGGGTTGCGGGGCCAGAAGAAGCCGCGGAGACCGTCCTTGCGGTTGCGGGGGACGATGTGGACGTGGAGGTGGGGGACGCTCTGGCTGACCCGGTTGTTGAGCGCCACGAAGGTGCCCTCCGAGGCCATCGCCCGGCGGACGGCGCCGGCCATGCGCCGGGCCTCGGCGAAGAGCGGCTCGACGAGAGCGGGAGGGAGGTCCTCGATCGTCTCGTGGTGCTCGCGAGGGATCAGGAGGACGTGGCCGGGGAAGAGCGGCCGATGGTCGAGGAAGGCGACGGTGTGCTCGCCGGCGGCGACGATCGCGGCGTCGCCGCCGCCGGCGGCCACCGCGCAGAATGCGCAGTCGGGGTCGGCGGTTGGAGCGGCCATCTCTAGGAGACGAAGCGGATCGCCGCCGGATCGACGGCGAGGTCGAGCTCGCCGTGGAGGCCGATCGGGTCGCCGTCGAGCTGGACCGGGAACTGCCGCCATCCGCCGGCCTCGTCCCGCGAGGCGGACTCGATTCGCGCCTCGGTGATCCCGTCGAAGACGTCGACGCGCCGGTGGCCGCCGACGGTGGCGTTGCGGCCGAGTGCGCGGCGGGCGATGAACGGGACGTCGCGCTGGGTCGCGCGGTGAAGGACCGCGAGCGAGATCCGCCCGTCGTCGATCCTGACCTCCTTCGAGATCCGGATCGCGCGGCCGCGGAAGTAGGTGAACGGATCGGTGTTCTGGGCGATCGCCGTGACCCCCTCGGTGTCGCCGAGCGGCGTACTCACCTGCATCCGGACGGGGTTGCGGAGATAATCGACGTAGAAGCCGCGGACCGCGGCCCAGGTGTAGTACCAGGGGCCGAACCGCTGCTTCATCCGCGGGTGGGAGTCGACCTGGCTCGCCGCCGTCGCGTCGATGCCGGCGCCGCAGGAGAAGACGAAGCGGCGGCCGTTGGCGACCCCGAGGTCGATCGCCCGCGGCTGGAAGTCGTCGGCGCAGCTCAGCAGGTGCTCGGTCGCGTCGACGACGTCATTGGGGATGCCGAGCGAGCGGGCGACGACGTTGGTCGAGCCGCCCGGGAGCACCGAGACCGGGATGTCGGTCCCGTGGAGCCCGTTGACGACCTCGTTCAGCGTCCCGTCGCCCCCGAAGGCGACGACGATGTCGTAGCCGCCGTCGATCGCCTCGCGGCCGATCTCGGTCGCGTGGTTCTGCGCCTCGGTCGTCACCGCCTCGACCTCGTAGCGGCCCTGCAGCGCATAGACGACGAGGCTCTTGAGCCGATCGGAGACCGTCGTCGCGTAGGGGTTGACGATGATCAGCATCCGCCGCTTGGTCGGCCGCTCCCCGGCGGCCGGCTCGAACGTCGCGATCTCGGTGCGGGTGCTCAGGAGCGGATCAAAGCGAGGACCTCGTCCCGCTTCGCCTCCATGTCCGCCCGCGAGACCAGCGACTCGAGGTTGAGTCGCAGGAGCGGCTCGGTGTTCGAGGGCCGGACGTTGAAGTGCCAATCCGGGTAGTCGATCGAGACGCCGTCGAGGCGGCTGATCTCGGCATCGGGATGGCGGCCGGCGATCTCGTCCATCTTCGCCTCCGGGTCGGCGACCTCGGAGTTGATCTCACCGCTGATGAAGTACTTCGAGCGGAGCTCGCCGACGAGCTCCGACAGCGGCCGTCCCGACTTCGAGATCAGCTCGAGGACGAGCAGCGCCGGAACCGTGCCGGAGTCGGCGTTGTAGAACTGGCGGAAGTAGTAATGGCCGGAGACCTCGCCGGCGAACTCGCCGCCGATCTCCTTCATCGCCCGCTTCATGAACGCGTGCCCGACCCGGTTGATGTGGGCGGTGCCGCCGTTGGCGGTGACGGTGTCGGGGACCGCGCGGCTGGCGCGGACGTCGTAGAGGATGTCGGCACCGGGGGCCTTCTCGAGGACCTGCTCGGCGAGCAGCGCGGTGAGGAAGTCGCCGTCGACGAACTCGCCGGCGTCGTCGATGAAGAAGCAGCGGTCGGCGTCGCCGTCCCAGGCGATCCCGAGATCGGCACCCTCGGCACGCACCCGCTCGACGATGAAGCGCCGGTTCTCCGGCAGGAGCGGGTTCGGCTCGTGGTCGGGGAATTCGCCATCCGGCGTCCAGTAGGTCGCGATCAGCTCGATCGGGAACTGTTCGAGCAGCGGCCCGACCATCTCGCCGGCCATGCCGTTGCCGCCGTCGGCGACGACCTTGAGCGGCTTCAGCGCCCCGACGTCGATGAACGAGAGCGCCCGCTCGCGGAACTCGGCGGAGATGTCGACCGACTCGGCCGAGCCGCCGCCGGGGGCTTCGCCGAGGCCGGCGAGGATCAAATCGCGGATCGCGGTGATCCCGGTCTCCCCGGAGAGTGCCAGCGCTCCCTCGCGGACCAGCTTCACCCCGGTGTAGGCCTTCGGGTTGTGGGAGGCGGTGACCATCGCCCCGCCGTCGAGATCGCGGGCGCCGACCATGAAATAGAGCATCTCGGTGCCGACCATCCCGGCGTCGAGGACGTGCACGCCCTCGTCGATCAGGCCGTCGCGAACCCGGCCGGCCATCTCCGGCGCCTGCAGGCGCATGTCGCGGCCGACGCCGACCCGCAGGTCGGCGACCGGCTTGCCGCGGAGGTCGGCGAGGACGCGGGCGAAGGCACGGCCGAGCAGGTAGGCGGTGTCGCCGTCCATCTCCTCGCCGTAGAGACCGCGGACGTCGTAGGCCTTGAAGATCTGCGGCCGGACCGATCCCGGCCCGCCGGCTCGGGCGTCGCCCGTTTCGGTCGCGTCGCTCAAACGAAGCCTCCTTCGAGGGCGTCGTAGCTCTCCTCCAGGGACTGTGGCATCACCCGTGTGTCGGCGAGGACGGGCATGTAGTTGTTGTCGCCGGCCCAGCGCGGGACGACGTGGAGGTGGATGTGGCCCTCGACGCCGGCGCCGGCGACGCGGCCCTGGTTGACCCCGATGTTGAAGCCCTCCGGGTCGTAGACGGCCTCGAGCCGGCTCATCGCCTGCTTGGCGAGGTCCATCATCTCCGCGACGACCTCGGGATCGACGTCCTGAAGGCGGCCGACGTGCTCGAACGGCGCCACCATCAGGTGCCCGTTCGTGTACGGGAAGAGGTTGAGGATCACGAAAGCTTGCTCGCCGCGGTGGACGATCAGGTTGGCGCGATCGTCGTCCGCGTCGGGCTTGGCGCAGAACACGCACTCGGTCGATGTCTTGGCGTTCTTCACGTAACGGAGGCGCCAGGGCGCCCAGATCCTCTGGTTGGCCATTCGGCGGCTGATCCTATTGACGCTGCTTCGCGGCGAGCCGCTCGCCGTGGGCGCGCCAGGCCTCGGTCAGGGCAGCGGCGGCGAGGACCTGCGGGCCGAGCGAGCTGTCCTCGAACAGGACCCGTCCGAGCAGGCCGACGGTGACCTCGTGACCGGGCCGGTCGACGACGTCGATCGCGTCGCCGGCGCCGACGACGCCGGGCTCGATGATCCGCATGTAGGTGCCGAGACGGAGCGCTTTCGCGAAACGCCTGACGAAGCGCTGGTCGCCCATCTTCGCGCCGAGCGTGCTGCACGGCTGACGCGGCTCGGAGATCTCGAGGAGGGCGCTGCCGACGCGCCAGCGCTCCCCGATCCGCGCCTCGGCGATCGCGATCCCAAATGTGGTGAGGTTCTCGCCGAAGGTCCCCGGGCCGAGCTCGCGGCCGAGCTCGGCGCTCCACCACTCGTAGTCCTCGGACGCGTACGCGTAGACCGCCTTGTCGTAGCCGCCGTGATGCTCGCGGTCGACGACGGCGTCGCCGGCGACCGCATCGTCGCGAAGCTCGACCGGGCCGTCGGCCGGCTGCTTGTCGATGCCGGTCTTGCTCGGCCGCCCGTTGATGAGCAGCAGCTTCGGACGGCCGACGTTGACCGAAGCGACCCGGGCCGGCTCGCTCACAACCAGCCGCGGCGCCGGAAGTAGCTGAGCATCCCGACGAGGATCGCCGCCATCGCCGCGATCACGACCCAGAAGTCGAACGAGTTGCCCTCGCCGGGCACGCCGACGTTCATGCCCCAGATGCTCGCGATCAGGGTCAGCGGGAGGACGATGACGCTGATCGCGGTCAGGACCCGGAGGATCTCGTTGACGCGATGGTTGAGCACCGACTCGTTCGTGTCCTCGAGCCCCTCGATCACCTCCTTGTAGTTCTCGAGCATGTCCCAGATCCGCTCGTGGGCGTCGACGATGTCGTCGAAGTAGATCTCGAGGTCGATGTCGGGGGCGAGGAACCGCTGCTTGTAGTTCTCGAGGTCGCGCAGGACGGGCCGCTGCGGGCGGATCACCTTGCGGAAGTTGATGATCTCCTGCTTGACCTTGGAGATGTCGCGGACGACCTCCTCGGAGCGCTCCTCCGTGAAGATGTCGTCCTCGATCGCATCGAGCTTGTTGCCGATCTTGCGGAGCATCGGGAAGCAGTAGTCGAAGCTGTCGTCGACGACCCGGTAGAGCAGGTAGCCGGACCCGCGCGAGAACAGCTTGTCGCGAAGCTCTTCGTTGGCGCGGAGCCGCTCGAACAGGTACTCGACCGGCTGCAGCTCCTGGTTCGGGATCGTGATCACGAAGTCGGGACCGACGAACAGGTCGAGCTCGCCGGTGTTGAGCCGGCCGACGGAGGCGTCGTAGACCGGCAGGTGGAGGACGATGAACAGGTAGTCGGGGTACTCGTCGATCTTCGGCCGCTGGTTGCGCGAGGCGACGTCCTCGAGGTCGAGGGCGTGGAAGTCGAAGTGCTCCTGCAGCCAGCTCCACTCGAGCGGCGTCGGCTCCTCGATGTGGACCCAGCGCAGCCCGGCGCCCTCGAGGATCTCGATGTTCGGCTCAGCCGGCGCTGCAGGCGCGGCGACGACCGGTTCGGCGGCACGGTATGTGCGCCTCAACCTGGGCTTCGGAAGGCTCGGCATCGCTTTCTTCCTTGGCGTCGCTCGCGAACATGAGGGGACAGAGACTACGCGACCGCAGCCGGTTGAAATGCCCGGATCGGGGCATGGGCTGTTATATTGCGGCGCACATAGACCGCCACATCCAGAGGGGTGGAGGGAACTGGCCCGACGAAACCCCGGCAACCCCCCCAAGGACGACAGTCCGACGGGGAAGGTGCCAAGTCCAACAGGCGACGAGCCTGGGAGATGTGAGTGGAAGTCCCACTCGGACCTCTGCTCACAGGGCAGAGGTCTTTTTCGTAAGTAGCAAAGCGAGATGGGACGAGGAGCAATCGAATGGCAGTGACAGCCCTGACGTGCAAGGAATGCGGCACGGAGTACCCGCTCGAGGCAGCCTACGTCTGCGAGGCCTGCTTCGGGCCGCTCGAGGTCACATACGACTACTCGGGCTTCGAGGCCGATGAGGTCCGGCGCCGGATCCAGGCCGGCAGCAGCGGGATCTGGCGCTACGCCGACTTCCTGCCGTTCTCGTCACGCCCCGCCAGCGCGATCGAGCCCGGGCTGACGCCGCTCGTCCGCGCCGATCGGCTCGCCGAGCAGCTCGGCGTCGGCGAGGTCTGGATCAAGAACGACGCCGCCAACCCGACGCACAGCTTCAAGGACCGCGTCGTCGCCGTCGCTCTCGCCAAGGCGCTCGAGCTCGGTTTCGACACGGTCGCCTGCGCGTCGACCGGAAACCTCGCCAATGCGGTCGCCGCTCACGCCGCCGCGGCCGGCATCGAATCGTTCGTGTTCGTGCCGTCGAACCTCGAGGAGCAGAAGCTGCTCGCGACCGGCGTCTACGGCACGACCCTGGTCGGCGTCGAAGGCAACTACGACGACGTCAACCGGCTCTGCACCGAGCTCGCCGCCGAGCGCGGCTGGGCGTTCGTGAACGTCAACCTGCGTCCCTACTACGCCGAGGGCTCGAAGACGCTCGCCTACGAGACCGTCGAGCAGCTCGGCTGGCGGCTGCCCGACCGGGTCGTCTGCCCGATCGCGTCGGGATCGCTGTTCACGAAGATCGGCCGCGGCTTCGAGGAGTGGCGCTCGATCGGCCTCGTCGACGGCGAGCTGCCGACCTTCCACGGCGCCCAGGCGGCCGGCTGCGGTCCCGTCGCTGCGGCGTTCGCCGACGGCCACGAGGTCTGCCGCCCGGTCCGCCCGGACACGATCGCCAAGAGCCTCGCGATCGGCAACCCCGCCGACGGTCCATACGCGCTCGACCTCGCCCGCGGCACCGGCGGCTCGATCGACGCCGTCAGCGACGACGAGATCCGCGCCGGAATCCGGCTGCTGGCCGAGACGACCGGCCTGTTCACCGAGACCGCGGGCGGCGTCACGACGGCGACGCTCGCAAAGCTCGCCGAGCGCGGCGAGATCGGCGCCGACGATCGCGTCGTCGTCTACATCACCGGCGAAGGGCTGAAGACGCTCGACGCGGTCCGCGAGGGTTTCGCGATGCACGAGATCGAGCCCACGCTCGAGTCGTTCGCCGAGCGGGTCCCCGAGCGCAGCCCGGTCACCGCCTGAGCTAACTTCCCGGGAAACCGCGAACGGAGACTGACGACGAATGGCAATCACGGTGAAGATCCCTGCACAGCTGCGCGCCGCGACGGGCGGTGAGGGCGAGGTCGAGGTCGAGGCGGCAACGGTCGGCGACGCACTCGACGAGGTCTTCGCCAAGCACGACGGCCTCCGCGAGCGGATCACCGAGGACGGCGACCTCCGCCGGTTCGTGAACGTCTACGTGTCGGGGGAGGACATCCGCTTCCAGGACGGCCTCGAGACGGCGATCAGCGACGGCGCCGAGGTCACGATCCTTCCCGCGGTCGCCGGCGGCTGAACGTCGGCACGGTGCCGGTGCCGGAGCGCGCCGAGACCGTCGCGATCCTCTGCGGAGGTCGCGGCACCCGCCTGCAGGAGCACACGCACGCGATCCCGAAGGCGCTGGTCGAGATCGGCGGGCGGCCGATCCTCTGGCACGTCATCCGGATCTACGCCGCCCACGGCTTTCGCCGGTTCGTGCTGCTGACCGGCTACCGGGGCGAGATGATCGCCGGCTTCGCCGCCGCCGAGGCGTGGCCGCCCGGCGTCGCCGTCGAGTGTCTCGACACCGGTGAGGAGACGCCGACCGGAGGCCGGATCGCGCTCGCCGCCAACCGGGTCGGGGACGGGACCTTCGCGCTCACGTACGCCGACGGCGTCGCCGACATCGATCTCGGTGCCGCGCTCGCCTTCCATCGCGCCCACGGCGATGCCGCGACGGTGACGCTGGTCCGCCCGCGCTCGCAGTGGGGCGTGGCGATGGTCGACGACGGCGACCGGATCGCCGGCTTCGTCGAGAAGCCGCGGATGGAGCAGTGGGTCAACGCCGGGTTTTTCTTCTTCGAGCGGGCGGTGCTCGATCGCCTCGGCCCCGACTCCGTCCTCGAGCGCGAGCCGCTCGAGGCGCTCGCCGCCGACCGCCAGCTCCATGGATTCCGCCACGACGGGTTCTGGGACTGCATGGACACCTACAAGGACGCGATCCTCCTCAACGACCTCTGGGAGTCGGGCTCGCCGCCGTGGCGCGTCTGGCAGCCGGCACAGGTCCGGTGAGATCGGCGCTGGTCACCGGCGGCCGCGGGTTCGTGGGCGCCTGGCTCTGCCGGGCGCTGCTCGAGCGCGGGGTGGACGTCGTCTCGCTCGATCGCCGATCGGCGCGGGAGAGGCCCTCGACGCTGACGCTGCTCGGGGTCGGTTCCGACGTCGCCGAGGAGCAGGGATCGCTTGTCGATCGCGACCAGATCGACCGGGTCCTCGCCGCGCGCCGGATCGACGCCGTCTTCCATCTCGCCGCCGAGACGATCGTCGGAACCGTCCGCGACGATCCCGCCGGCGCCTTCGACACCAACGTCCGCGGCACCTGGACGCTGCTCGAGGCGTGCCGCGCGGCCGGTGTCGAGCGGGTCGTCGTCGCCTCCTCCGACAAGGCCTACGGGGCGCACCGGGAGCTGCCCTACCGCGAGGACTTCGCACTGCTGCCGAGCGCGCCGTACGAGGCATCGAAGGCGGCCGCCGACCTGATCGCACGGAGCTATTGGCCCAGCTACGGGCTGCCGGTGGCGGTCACGCGCTTCGCGAACATCTACGGAGGCGGCGATCTCAACTTCTCGCGACTCGTCCCCGAGGCCGCCTGCGCTGTGATCGAGGGCCGCGCGCCAGTGCTCCGCTCCGACGGCTCCCCGGTCCGCGACCTCCTCTACGTCGAGGACGCCGTCGCCGCCTACCTCGCGATCGCCGACCATCTCGACCGCGGCGACGTCCGCGGCGAGGCGTTCAACGCCGGGGGGGAACGGCCCTACAGCGTCCTCGAGGTGGTCGCCACGATCGCCCGCCTCGCCGGCACCGGCGTCGAGCCCGACATCCGCGGCACCGGCAACCCGGCCGGCGAGATCGACCGCCAGTACGTCGACGCCGCGAAGCTCCGCGACCGCTGCGGCTGGAAGCCCGAGGTCGGATTGGAGGATGGACTGGCGCGAACGCTGGAGTGGTATCGCGCGCACCCGGAAGCGAGGCCGGGGTAGAGAAAAGAGGACAGAGGACAGAGGACAGAGGACAGATTCGTGGCGGGGCCTGTCCTCTGTCAGCGAGCCGCAGGCGAGCGAACTGTCCTCTGTGCTCACCGGACTTCGCGCATCAGCCTCGCGTACTGCCGCGCTATCGCCGGCGGGCCGAACGCGGCGAGCGTGGCGCGGCGGAGCCGCTCGCGATCCCAGCGTCGCGAGCGGACGGCCTCGATCGCCGCGGCGACGTTGGCGGGCGTCGGATCGAAGATCGGCTCGCCGATGTCGATTTCGAGCCGATCGCGGATCTCGACGAGGGTCGGGCCGTAGCCGGCGACCGGAGCCCCGGCCGCGAGCGCCTCGATGATCACCAGCGCGAACGCCTCGCTCCGGGAGGGCAGGCAGAGGAGCTCGGCGGCGCGCATGACTTCGATGACCGCGCCGACGTGCTTGCGATGGCCGAGAAACGGCGCGAACTCGACCCGGTCGGCGATGCCGAGCTCCCCCGCGAGCTTCCTGAGGTCGGCTTCGATCGGTCCGCGGCCCTGCATCGTCAGCTCGAGACCGGGCATCGCGGCCAGCGCCCGGAGCAGCGACTGCGGGTTCTTGCGGTCGTTGAAGGAGCCGACGAAGGCGATGCCGCGGCGCTCGCCGCCGACGTCGAGCGCCGGGTCGGCGAACGCCGGCTGGACCGGGTTGTTGATCACGAGGGCCCGTTCCGGGTAGCGCATCCCGAGCTCCTCGCGGCCGACGTCGCGGGTGTGCCGGGAAGGGAAGACGACGGCGGCGACGTGGTCGAGTGCCTCCTGGGCAGCGCCCCGGTAACGCGCCGCCCGTTCGGCGTCCCCCTTGGCGCGGATCGCCCGCCATTCGTGGACGACGGCGATCGTCGGCAGCTCCGGTGCCACCTGGGCCTGGACGCGGACGTAGCGGGCGCCGTTGAAGGCGGCGATGTTGTTGACGAGGACGACGTCGGGGCGCTGCTCATCGATCAGCATCCGCGTGAACCGGCGCGGCCGACCGCCCTCCGGCTGCATGAAGATCGGCAGCGGCGACAGCCGTTCGCCGACCCGGCGGCGGATCCGCTGCGGCGGCGGGATCAGCACCCCGACCGGCTCGATCCGGTGCCGCCACGGCCGCGTCCGCAGCTCGTCGAGCAGAGTGACGTTGAAGCGGGTGACGCCGCCGCGCAGCCTGCCGCCCCATTCCGGGGGCACCGGTCCGACCGTCAGCAGCCGCGTCTTCAGCGCCTCGGGGGGCGCCGGCAGCCGGACCGGGGTCATTCAGGGCCGGTCGGCTCGGCCGTCCGCCCGCAAACCGGGCAGGAATCGCCGCCGGGCAGGCCCTTGCCCTCGCAGTAGGGGCAGACGCCGAGCTCCTCGAGGACGCCGAGGACCTCGCTGACGGTGCAGACGAGCAGCCGCTCCTCCTCGACCTCCACCCAGACGCCGGCGCTGGCGGGGAAGACGACGTGGTCGCCGGGGGCGACCGGCATCTTCACCCCGGCCTGCTCCCACCAGTCGAGGCCGGGGCCGACCGCGATGACGATCCCGTGCTGGGGCGGCGGCTCGCGGGTGCCGGGCGGGACCACGAGACCCGACTGGCGGACCCGGTCGGGCTCGAGCTCCTTGATCACGACCTGGTCGAAGAGCGGGCGCAGGTTGCGCATGGCTGACAGGTTAGAACGCGGCACCGAGCAGACAGCAGACGGCGATTCGTCGCGGTGCGTGTCTGCTGTGCGCTGTCTGCCGTCTGCTGTCCAGCTACGACGTCGGCGAGCCGACCGCGTGCGGTGCATCCATCGCCGCCGCGACCCGGTCGGAGAGGTCCTGGCTGGCGACCGACAGATAGTCGAGGGCGCGACTGCGGACACCCTCGTCCCGTGCCTCGCCGAGGTGGCCGGCGATGTTGCCGACGAGTCGCTCCTTCTCGCCGTCGTCGAGCATGTTCCAGAACGCCGCCGGCTGCTCGCCGTCGGTGTCCTTGTACTGCTGCTCGTAGTCGAAGCGCCCGATCGGCCCCGAGACCTCGTAGGAGCTCTCGTTGTACGCGTCGTCGGCGACCGGGTCGTCGAAACTGTTCGGCGCGTAGTTCGGGCGACCGCCGTGGTTGCCGTCCGGGCGGCCGAGGCCGTCCCGGCTATGGGTGTCGTTGGCGCCGTGCATCGGACAGTTGATCGGGACGCGCGCATAGTTGGTGCCGATCCGGTAGCGGTGCGCGTCGGTGTAGGAGATCAACCGGTTCTGGAGCATCTTGTCCGGCGACGGCTCGATGCCGGGGACCATGTTCCCGGGCTCGAACGCCGACTGCTCGGTCTCGGCGAAGTAGTTGTCCGGGTTGCGGTCGAGGACCAGCCTGCCGACCTCGTGCAGTGGGTAGTCCGCGTGCGGCCAAACCTTGGTCAGGTCGAAGGGGTTGTAGTGGTAGTCCCACGCTTCCGCCTCGGGCATGATCTGGACCCGCAGCGTCCAGCTCGGATGATCACCCGCATCGATCGACTGGGACAGGTCGCGGCGATGGAAGTCGGGGTCGACCCCGGCCATCTCGTCCGCCTCGGCCTGGGTGAAGAACTCGATCCCCTGGTCGGTCTTGTAGTGGTACTTGACCCAGAAGGCCTCGCCGGCCGCGTTCACCCAGCGGTAGGTGTGCGAGGAGTAGCCGTTCATGTGCCGGTAGGTCCGCGGGATGCCGCGATCGCCCATCAGCCAGATGACCTGGTGCAACGACTCGGGGGTCAGCGACCAGAAGTCCCACATCAGGGTCTCGTCACGAAGCCCGGTGCGCGGATCGCGCTTCTGCGAGTGGATGAAGTCGCTGAACTTGATCGCGTCGCGGACGAAGAAGACCGGCGTGTTGTTGCCGACCATGTCGTAGTTGCCTTCCTCGGTGTAGTGCTTGAGCGCGAAACCCCGGGGGTCGCGCCAGGTATCGGGCGAGCCCTGCTCGCCGGCGACGGTGGAGAAGCGGAGGAAGGTCTTGGTCTTGCGCCCGACCTCGGAGAGGAAGTCGGCTCGGCACCACTGCGTGACGTCCTCGGTGACCTCGAAGTAGCCGTGGGCGGCGGCACCCTTGGCGTGGACGACCCGCTCCGGGACCCGCTCCCGGTTGAAGTTCTGCATCTTCTCGAACATGTAGCGGTCCTGCATGAGGATCGGACCGCGGTGGCCGACGGTGATCGAGTGGTCGTTGTTCGGCGCGGGGGTGCCGTGCTGGTCGGTGCGGCGCTCGGTCTTGTCGGACATCGGTCTCCTCCTGGGGGCTCGAGATCGGTTTCGGGACGGCCCTGCGGCGTCCCGGCTGAGTCTAGACGGCCGCTGATCTGGATGCAGTCCAAGCTGCGAATCGGTCGCATCTGCTTACCGGACCCCGTCCGCTTACCTACAATCCGCCCGATCATGGACGCTCCGAGCCCTCTCGCATCGACCGCCCGGCTGCGCGAGCACGGCCTGCGGGTCACCGCCCAGCGGCGCGCGATCCTCGCTGCCTTCGACGACCCGGCGGCCGGTCATCTCAGCGCCGACGAGGTCCACGAGAGCGTCGCCACCGAGCTGCCCGAGCTGGCCCGGGCGACCGTTTACAACACCCTCAACGAGTTCGTCCGCGCCGGGCTGTTGCGCCGGATCGACGGGCTCGGGTCGGCGCGCTACGACGATGCCGCCGACGACCACCACCACTTCCGCTGCGATGGCTGTGAACGCCTCTTCGACGTCGAGCCGACCGGCACCGAGGCCGTCGCAATCGGCGCCGGCGGTTTCGAGGTCGAGCGCACGGAGATCCTCTTCCGCGGCCGCTGCCCGGATTGCGCCTCCTCCTGACGTTGCTCGTGGCCGGGGCCGTCGCCGGATGCGGAGGCGGGGAGGGGGAGGGCCCCTCCGGCAGCGACAGCTCGACGACGACGAACGCCTCCGTGCCCGATCCGCCTCCGGCGCTGCGGGCGCCCCCGTGCCCGGCCGATGCGTCGAACTGCGAGCGGGCGTCGGGGCGGATCCTCTACGTCGAGCGGGTCGATCCCGACGGCGACGGCGACGCCCACTTCGTACTCGTCAGCGACGAGAGCGTCACGGCGCCCGGCGTCTCGGTGATCGATGTCGAGGCGGGCCTTCGCCCCGATCCGCTGCCCCGGCCCGGGGACATGCTCGCCGCTGCCGGGCCGGTCTACGAGGGCTCGTACGGACAGCGGCAGATCGAGGCCGTCGCGATCCGGGCCGCGCGGGCGCGGTAGGAGCCCGGGACCGAACAAGGGTGCGACCGGGGCGCCTGCGAAGCTCCGCGCCGGTGGACGGCCCCGTCGAGAGCCAGGACGCCGAGTCGACGCAGCGGGAGCTCGACCGGATCGGCGGCTTCAGCGACGGCGTCTTCGCGGTCGCGATCACGTTGCTGGTCCTCAACATCGAGGTGCCGCAGCTGAGCGGTGACGAGAAGCTGACGTCCGCCCTCGACGACCTCGCCCCCGATGTCATCACATACTTCATCGCCTTCGCGGTGATCGGGCTCTTCTGGTACGGCCATCACAAGGCCTGGTCGACGCTGCGGGGGACGACGCCGCGGCTCGTCTGGTCGAACCTGGTGCTGCTCTCGCTGATCGCCCTGATGCCGTTCACGACGGCGCTGATGGGCAGCTACGGCGATCAGTCGATCGCGATCGTGCTCTACGCCGCCAACGTCGGGCTCGCGGCGCTCGCGGATTCGCGGGTGGACCAGGTGGCTTTCGACGCCGGGTTGACCGTGCCGGTGAGTGCCGGGCAGCGGCGTGCGCAACTACTGACCGGGCGGCTCCGGGCGTTGATCTTCTTCGCCTCGATCCCGATCGCGTTCATCTCGCCCACCCTGGGGCAGCTCTCGTGGCTGGCGCTGCTCCTGCTGCCCCTGGTCGGGCGCTGGGCCGAGTCAGGTCACGGCGATTCCGCGTAACGCCGCTCGGCGTAGGCGTCTCGCCGCTCATCGAAGTTTCGCCAGACGCGAACCGGGACGAGCGCATGGATCTCCCGCGCGAGTGGCGCCAGCGGAGCGCCGCCGTCGGTGAACGCCGGGATCTCGTTGGTCTTGCCGTCGGCCGTGACGGTCGCGGTCTCGACCGGGCCGCCGACCGGCTCGTCGGAGGTGGGTTCGAGCTCGCCGAGCAGGTCATGGCGCCGGAGCGCCGCATAGAGGTCGTCGACCGCCGTGGCGGCGACGTCGAACTCGGCCCGCCAGGTCGGCACGTCCGGGCCGGGATAGTCGGGCGTGTAGGCGAGAACCCCCTGGCCGGTGTCGTCGACCTCGAGCCGCCAGACGGCGTGGTGGGGGGGCGGCACCGAACCGTCGGCGTGATCGACCGAGATCGCGAAGTCCGCGGGTGTCGTGGTCGTGTCGTCACCACCGTCGCCGCACCCGGCGAGCAGCGCGAGGAGAGCGGCAGCGAGGACCGTTGTCGCCGGGCGCGGAAGTCGCATCGGCCCGGAGCTTCGCAGGAGTGGTCCGGGGGGCGCGCGGTTCACTATTGACGGAGCGTCAGTTGGGTCACTAGGATCGTCGCCGGGCCGGGATTACATTCCTGAGAGGGAAACGACCGGAGGAGAGAAGCCCTTGTCCAGAGGCGCCGGGATCGGCCGGACAGCATCAGCAGCAGTCGTGGCGATCGTCCTCGTGCTCGTCGTCGTCCTCGCCGGATCGGCGAGCGCGGCGAAGTCGTCGCCGAAGGTGAAGCTGAAGCTGAAGCAGGCGGACCAGGCGGCACTCGCCGACGGCGGCAAGGCCCGCGCAACCGTTTCCTACCGGGGCCGGAAACCGAAGCGGATGACGCTTTCGCTCGCAGCCCTGCAAGCGGGCGAGAAGACGAACATCGCCCCGAACGAGAAGATCCGCGTCCGCCCGGGCCACAAGGCGAAGGCGAGCTTCGAGATCAACCGCGCCGGTGCGCCGCTGGTGCGGAGCTGCCTGAAGACGAAGCTGCGGCTGACCGCAAGGTTCACCGTCAAGCGCGACAAGGCCCACGTGAGAGTGGAGCGGAAGATGAAGCGCGACCCGGCGCGGTGCGACGGCAAGAACCCGGTCGGCGTCGACGTGGCGACCGCCGATCGCTGCGATCCGATCGCGGCGCCCGGCGGGCAGTGCCTGTTCCCGTACCCGAACGACTTCTACACGCGTCCCGACGACTCGACCCCGACCGGCCTGCGGCTCGACCTGAAGACCGCATCGATGCCGACGAACGCCAGCGGGACACCCGTCGATCCGGCCGAGATCAACACCAGCGACGGGTTCAGCCCCGGCGCCCCGATCGTCCTTCGCGTGCCGGGCATGGACACGCCGGAGGCGTATGCGCAAACCGACCCGGTCGCGATCACCGACATGGGCGAGTCGTTTCGCGCCAAGGCGCCGATCGTCGTCATCGACGCCGACACCGGCAAGCGGCAGCTGATCTGGACCGAGCTCGACTCGAACGCCACCAGCCCCGATCAGACCGACCTGCTGATCCACTTCGGCAAGAACCTCGAGGACGGACACCGCTACATCGTCGCGCTGCGCAAGCTCGAGGACGCCGACGGCAACACCCTCGCCGCGCCACCGGGATTCCAGCTCTACCGCGACCGCGTGCCGACCGGGATCAAGGCGATCGAGAGCCGCCGTGATCACTTCGAGTCGATCTTCGCCGACCTCGAGGCGGACGACATCGGCCGCAAGCACCTCTACATGGCCTGGGACTTCACCGTCGCGAGCACCGAGAACCTGACCTCGCGGATGCTCTCGATGCGCGATCAGGCCTTCGCCGACCTCGGCGACACCGACCTGACCGACGACGGCGTCGACGGCGCCTCGCCGCAGTTCACGATCAACCCGAACGACGGCGATCCGGCGAACGGCCCCGACGGCGTCGTCGACTTCCCGGACGCGACCACCCCGAACGATCACGGCGCCGAGAACGTCCGCGAGGTGACGGGGACCGTGAAGGTGCCCTGCTACATGACCGATCCCGACGGCGGCGGGCCCCTGAAACCCTGCGATCCGGGCGCGGTCCTCGATCTCGACGGTAACGGGGTCCCGCAGCAGAACGGCTTCTACGACGCCCGATTCACCTGCAACATCCCGCGGTCCGCCGTCGACGCCGGCGGCAACGTCGTCGCACCGGTGCGGACGTCGATGTACGGACACGGGCTGTTCGGCGACTACACGGAGGTCCACACCCGCGACGTCCGCACGCTCGGCAACGACCACGGCGTGATGACCTGCGCGACCGACTGGATCGGGATGTCCGAAGACGACGTCGGGCCGGTCGCGATCCCGGCGCTGGCCGACCTCTCGCATTTCAAGCCGCTCCCCGACCGCCTCCAGCAGGGATTCCTCGACTTCCTCTACCTCGGCCGGGCGATGATCCACCCGGATGGCTTCGCGAGCAACCCCGCCTTCCGGTTCAACGGCAACAGCGTCATCGACACCTCGAAGCCGCTCTTCTACTACGGCAACAGCCAGGGCGGCATCGCCGGTGGCGCGCTGACCGCGATCGCGACCGACTTCACGCGCTCGGTCCTCTACGTGCCGGGGATGAACTACTCGACGCTGCTGACCCGCAGCGTCGACTTCGAGGACTACTCGCTGGTCCTCTACCCGAGCTATCCGGTCGAGTCGGAGCGGCCGTTGCTGCTGACGCTGATCCAGTCGATGTGGGACCGCGGCGAGCCGAACGGCTACGCCAACCACATGACCGACGACCCGCTTCCGGGAACGCCTCCACACGAGGTGCTGATCGAGATGGCCTACGGCGACCACCAGGTCGCCAACGTCCAGACCGAGGTCGAGGCGCGGACGATCGGGGCGCCGCTGCGGGTCCCGGCGGTGGATCCGAACAGGCTGCAGCCGGGCTATGACGCCCCGTTCGTCGGCCTGCAGACGCTCGGCGACCTGAGCGGACCCGCCGCGCAGGGCAGCGGCTTCTTCATCTGGGACATCGGGCCGAAGCGGCCCGACCCGACGACGCCCGACCCCGACGACATCCTCGGCACCGACCCGCCGCCGCTCACGAACACCGCCCCCAACGACAGCTTCGGCCTCGACCCGCACGACCGGGTGATCCGCAACACGCCGGCGATCCGCGCTCAGATCGCCGCCTTCATCGACGAGGGCGGGTCGATCACCGACCCCTGCGGCCCGCGGCCCTGCTACGAGGCCAACTGGGACGGAGACCTGCCGTAGGTGGCCAACTAGCCGTGGCGCAGCCGCCGAACGTGCTCCTGCTGATCACCGATCAGCAGCGACAGCCCCGGCACTGGCCGGACGAGCCCGGGTGGGTCGACGCGCTGATGCCGAACTGCGCCGAGCTGGCCCGGACCGGGCTCAGCTTCACGAACGGATTCTGCAACACGGCGATGTGCTCGCCGAGCCGCTCGACGCTGTTCACCGGCCGCTTCCCGGCCGAGCACGGGGTCGAGCTGACGCTGACCGCCGCCGACCTCAAGCCGGACCCGCGCAACCTCCCGGGCGTCGCCGGCGAGATGGCACGGATCCTGCGCCGCAGGGAGGCGCCGCCGAAGCGGGTCGTGACCCAGTTCGGCCGTGGCCTGTTCAACATCGGGGCGAGCCGCGGTGGGGAGACGGAGCTCCCGACCGACATCCCGATCCTGCCGCGGCTGCTCGGCGACCGAGGCTATGACGTCGCCTACAAGGGCAAGTGGCATCTGACCCATCCGCTCGGCGGCGAGGGCTCGATGCTCGCCGGCTGGACCCAGCGCGATGCCGAGCGGATCGAGCGCGACTACGGGTTCGCCGACTGGGAGGCGCCGGATGCCGGCGAGAACGCGAAGGCCTCGAACTTCGGAGGCGGCCTCGCCGGCGACGGCGAGGGCTGGGACGAGGTCTACACCCGCCAGCTCGAGACCTGGCTCGCCGGTCGCGACTCGGAGCGCCCGTTCTGCCTGGTCGCCTCGCTCGTCAACCCTCACGACGTGCTCGGCTACCCCGCGCAGTACCTGGACGGCGGCTACTCGAACGACGAGTTCCGCGACCTCGGCGTGCTGCTGCCGCCGACGATCGACGAGACCCTCGCCGGCAAGCCGTCGGTCCACTCGTTGATGCGGATGGGGATGACCGCCTACATGGGAGCGCTCGACAGCCGCCGTAAGCAGCTCGATTACGTGAACTTCTACGCGCACCTGCACCGGCTCGTCGACGCCAAGATCGGACGCATCCTCACCGCGCTCGGCGACCCCGACGACCCCGATTCGCTGCGCTCGCGGACGGTGATCGTCCGGGTCGCCGACCACGGCGAGATGGGCCTCTCGCACGGGGGCCTCCGCCAGAAGGCGTTCAACGCCTACGAGGAGACGATCAACGTGCCGCTGGTCGTATCCAACCCGGTGCTCTTCCCGAAGCCGGCCGAGACCGAAGCGCTCGGATCGCTGGTCGACGTCCTGCCGACGATCCTCGATCTCGCCGGCCAGCCCGATGGCGACGGCAACGGGGTCCCGGGTCTGCGCGGGCGAAGCCTCGCTCCGATCCTGGCCGCGAAGGCGGCCCCCGAGCGCGAGCGCGTCGAGCGTTCCCCGGTCGATCTACGTCCAGTGCTCGAGCACGACGCCCCGGCCGAGACCGTCCAGGACGCGATCCAGTTCACCTACGACGACCACCAGGCGGCGACGGCGCTGACCGAGGCGCCCGGGCAGCCGAACCGGCTGCGGGCGATCCGGACCGCCCGCCACAAGTACGCCTTCTACTTCGACCCGAGCGGCGAGCGCCCGCGCGAGTACGAGATGTACGACCTCGAGCGCGACCCGGACGAGGTCCGCAACCTGGTCGGCGTCCGGACCGGGACCGTCAGCGATCCCGGCGACCGCCAGACGCATGACGATCTCGTCGAGGCGCTCGGCGAGGCGATGAACGAGACCGGCACCGCGCCGGCCGAGCTACGGAGGTGACCCCGGTGAGAACAGCGATTCGAGATCGACGCCCGGCGCTTGTCGCGCTGGTCGCACTGTCGCTGCTCGTGCTCCTGGCGCTGACGGCGAGCGCGGACGCGCGCCCGAATGGGGCCGGCAAAGGCAAGCAGCCGAACATCCTCGTCGTCATGACCGACGACATGGCCCAGAGCGACCTGCAGTTCATGCCGAGTGTCCGTCGCAAGCTCGCCCAGAAGGGCACCTCCTTCACGAACGCGATCGACGCCTTCCCGCTCTGCTGCCCGGCTCGGGCGACGTTCATCACCGGCCAGTACCCGCACAACCACGGCGTGATCGGCAACTTCGCGCCCTATGGCTGGTACGGGATGAAGGGGCGCGGCAACACCCTTCCCGCCTGGCTCGACGACGCCGGGTATCGGACCGCCGCGATCGGCAAGTGGCTGAACGGCTACGGCGCCCTCGATGCCCACGGCGAGGTCCCGAAGGGCTTCGACACCTGGCGCGGGCTGCTCGACGTCTCCGCCTACGACTACTTCAACTTCGTGATGAACAAGGACGGCAAGCTGCGGACCTGGGGCGACGAGGAGTTCGCCAAGAAGCTCGTCGAGTTCGCCCACATCGAGGTCGACGACGAGCCCGACACGCTGGCGACGATCTTCACCGAATTGGGGCGTCTCTTCGGCCCGCCGCCCTACGACTACTGGGGCGACGAACGGCCCCGGGACTACTCGCCCGACGTGACCGGCAAGGTCGCGACCCGGATCGTCCGCCGCGGGCGCAACGAGAAGAAGCCGTTCTTCATCTGGTGGTCGCCCGCCTCGCCACACCGCGAGGACGTCTCGACGACGTTGATGGGGCGCTCCGGACCGGACCCGCGGGCGCCGTTCCGCTATCGCGACGAGAGCTCGGAGCTGACCCTGCCGCAGGGGCCGAGCTTCAACAGCCAGGGGACCGGCCCGATCCCGGCGAACATGAACGCGGCGACCCCGCTCGACCAGAGCGACATCGACCAGCTCAACCTCGACTACCAGGGGCGGGCCGGCTCGATCATGGCGGTCGACGACCACGTCGCGGACATGATCAAGACGCTGCGCGAGACCCACCAGCTCAAGAACACCGTGATCATGTTCGTCTCCGACAACGGCTGGCTGCAGGGACAGCACCGGATTCCCGGCGACAAGTTCCTGCCGTACGACGAGTCGCTGAAGGTGCCGCTGATCGTCCGCGGCCCCGGCATCCCGCAGGGCGAGAAGGTGAAAGGTCAGGTCTCGAACATCGACTTCGCGCCGACCCTGCTCGATCTCGCGAACGTGCAAGCGGGCCGGACGATGGACGGCCTGTCGCTGTTGCCCACGATCGCCGACCCCGCCCAGGTACCGCAGCGGGCGCTCGGGATCGAGGCGCCGGCGCCGCTGTTCGCCGGGGCGATCCCGGTCAACGGCTGGGACCGGCCCTACGAGGGTGTGCGGACCGACCGCTGGACGTTCGTCGAGTACACCGAGAGCGGCGACCGGCAGCTCTTCGACCGCCAGAACGATCCGTACGAGCTCCACAACCTCGCCGGCGATCCGGCCTACGCCGACGTCGAGGCACGGCTCGCCGAGAAGGCGACCGAGCTCTCGACCTGCGCCGGCAGGGAGTGCTCGAAGATCAAGCCCTGATCAACGGCAGCGGCGCAGCTCGGTTCCCAGCCGGGCGGCCAGCCGCACCGAGGCCTCGATCTCGACCTTGCGGATCGAGACGCTCTCGACGTTGAGCCCGAACGGGATCCCCAACCGACGGCAGAACGCGATCAGGTCGACGGCCGTCGCGACCGCCTGCTCATAGGAGGCGTCGAGGGTGTCGTCGGCATGGCGCAGCTCGTTCTCGATCCAGCGCGGGACGGCCACGCCCAGCCACCGGAGGAATTCGAGGGTCTTGAGCGACCCGCAGACCGAGAAGCTGAGGACGATCGGCACCGGCGCGAGATCCTGCGCGACGCACTCGTGGTGGTAGTCGGAGATCAAATTCTTCGCCGCGTTGACGTCGTAGACGATCTGGGTGATGAAGAAGGAACAGCCCGCTTCCTGCTTCGCGATCAGCCGCAGGTGCTCGTCGCCCTGGCGCGCATGTCGCTCGGAGATCGCGACCCCACCGAGCGGCAGCTCCGGTCGCACCTCGTCGCGCAACTCGTAGGCTCGGACCAGCGAGGTGAGGATCGCCTTCTCGCGCGAGGAGGACCCGACGAACACCGCGAGCGCCCGGGACGGATCCTGCTCCTCCAGCCAGGAGCGGAAACGATCCTCCCGGTACTTGCCCACCGCGCGGTAGACGATGGCGGGAACCTCCAGCCCAAGAAGATCACGAGCGAGGTAATCGGCAGGGTCCATCGTCGGCAGGAACGGGAACGGACGCTCGTCGGGATTGCGGTCGCTCTCATCGTCGATGTCGTAGAGGACCAGGCCGTCGATCGCCAACGGCCGCAGCCGCTCCAGGGTGATCCGGCCGATCTCCGCGGCCTCCCGGGGGCTCGTCGTCAGTCGTGGCGGCGTCACTGCGAAGAGCAGAAACTCGCCCGATCGGGCAGCGATGCCCCGTTGCAGATTCACGCGCACTTTTCTATTGCCCGCGGCTCGACCACCGAGAGGGTCAGCGCGCCCGGCAGGATTCGAACCTGCGACCTCCGCCTCCGGAGGGCGGCGCTCTATCCAGCTGAGCTACGGGCGCTTGCGGACCCGGAGTGTATTTAGCCCTGGTGGCGGCCGTCGACGAGCGTGATTCCGGTGATGTGCTCGCCGTCGAGCGTCTGGAAGGTCATGTAGGAGCGGCCTTTGCCCTCGACGATGTAGCCGGTCCGGTTGGCGGTCCTGATCGCATCCGGATAGGCCTTCGGGACCTTCTTCCCACGGGCGCCGAGGCCGATGTTCCGCTTCGCCTCGATCCTCATCAGCTTGCCCTTGAAGACCCAGCGGTCGTTCTTGTTGCGGCCGGCGAAGATCCCGATCGAGCTGACGTTGCCGCGGCGGGCGGCCTCGATCGACGCGCTGCCGGAACGCGGGTTGCGGCCCTCGTAGACGCAGGTCGAAAAGCCCTTCAGGTCGCAGTCGCCCCTCCGGCCCCATTCCTTGTCCGCGTCCTCGATCTTCATCTTCAGCCCGACGCCGGCGATCGACTCCGGCACGTCGATCTTCTTCGTGTGTCGCGGCTTCGGCAGCGCCGCGGAGGCGGACGCGGCGAGGAGCAGCGCGAGGGCTGCGGTGACGATCGGGGCTATGACGGCTCTGGGCATGGCGGGCAAAGGTACAGGCCGCGCCTGCAGCCGTCGCGGGTTCGCCCACGTCCATACGCTTGCCGCGTGGATCTCGACGTCATCTTCCTCGGCACCGGCGGCTCGGTCCCCTCGGCGCGCCGGAACACCGCTGCGGTGCTCGTCCGCCGCGGCGGCGATCGGCTGCTCTTCGACTGCGGGGAGGGCACCCAGCGGCAGATGCAGCGCTCGATCGGCCTGATCAACGTCGATGCGATCTTCATCACCCACCTGCATGCCGACCACTACCTGGGGCTGCCGGGGCTGATCAAGAGCTATGAGATGCAAGACCGCGAGGAGCGGCTGACGATCTACGGTCCGCCCGGACTGACGACGCTGTTCAGCTCGATCTCGCGGATCATCGGCAAGCCCCGCTACGGCCTCGAGCTGATCGAGCTGAACCGTGCCGAGTCGGTCGACTTCGGCGACTACGAGGTCGAGCCGTTCGAGGTCTCGCACCGGATCGTCGCCAACGGCTACGCGCTCCGCGAGGACGATCGTCCCGGCCGGTTCGATCCCGAGGCGGCCCGGGCTCTCGGCGTCGAGCCGGGTCCCGAGTTCGGCGAGCTCCAGGACGGCCGTGCGGTCGCCGGGCGCGACGGGACCGTCGAGCCCGAGCAGGTGATGGGCCCCGATCGCCCCGGCCGGACGATCGTGATCACCGGCGACACCGAGCCCTGCGAGGAGACCGAGATCGCCGCCGAGGGCGCCGAGCTGCTCGTCCACGACGCGAGCTTCACGGCCGCCGAGGAGGATCGGGCGGTCGAGACCGGGCATTCGACCGCCCACGGCGCCGCCGAGCTCGCCGCCGCGGCCGGGGTCGCGATGCTCGCCCTCGTCCACATCTCCTCGCGGCACTTCGTGCCCGACGTCCTCGCCGAGGCGCGCGCCGTCTTCGCCGGCACCGTCGCGCCGCGCGACTTCGACCTCGTCGAGATCCCGCTGCCCGAGCGGGGCCCCCCGGCGCTGGTCGAGAACGGCGCCCGGGCGATCGCGCCGACCGGCGCTGCCGACCCGGGGGCCCGGTAGAACTCGCAGCCATGTCCCGTCCGCTCGCTGTAACGCTGCTCGTCGGCTGCCTGGTCGCGCTCTGGCTGGCCGCCGGGGCGGCGGGAGCGGGCGGCGACGGGACCCCGTACCGGGGCCTGACCGGCCAGGACCGCGAGATCAAGCTGATCGTCGACGGCCGCGGCCGGGTCAAGCGCGGCGCTTTCAGTGCACGGACCGCGTGCGGCGGCCGCTTCGAGCCGTTCGTGGGCGAGTTCGCGTTCCGCGCGCCACTCGACCGCTCGAACCGCGACCGCTTCCGCGACGAGGGCTCGACGGTCGAATCCGACAGCACCTTCAGCGGCCGCTACAGGTGGGACATCAAGGGCGAGCGGCAGGGCAGGCGCAAGATCGCCGGCAAGTTCAGCGTCACGATCGTCTTCCGCCGCGACGGCCGCGAGTACGCGACCTGCACGGCCGAAGATGTCGCATACACCGCGAAACGCTCCCATCGCGGCGGCTGAGGCCGTTCGAAACGCCGGGGCGCCCTGCTAAGTTCTCCGGGACGTTTCCTTTAACCAGGTCCAGCGAGGCCAGGAAGGGGCGCCCATGAGCGAGAGGCCGGTCCTCGACCAGGACGACCTACGCCGGACGCTGGTGCGCATCGCGCACGAGATCATCGAGAAGAACGCCGGGACCCCCCGCGACGGCGATCCCGATGACGGCGGTTCGGCCATCGCGATCGTCGGGATCCATACCCGCGGCGCGCTCCTCGCTCGCCGTCTCCACGCCCATCTCGAGGAGCTGATCGCGGCCGAGCTCCCGCTCGGCGACATCGACATCTCCTTCTACCGCGACGATGTCGGCGCCCGCTCCCCGGCCGATTCCCCCGTCGTCCACTCCTCGCACCTCGACTTCGAGCTCGAGGGCAGGACGATCGTCCTCGTCGACGACGTTCTCTTCACCGGCCGCACGGTCCGTGCCGCGATCGACGCGCTCTTCGACTACGGCCGCCCGCAGCGCATCCAGCTCGCCGTCCTCGTCGACCGCGGGCACCGCGAGCTTCCGATCCGGCCGGACTACACCGGCAAGAACCTGCCGACCGCCCGCGACGAGCGCGTCTACGTGCGCCTCGACGAGATCGACGGGATCGACGAGGTCGCGATCGGCGAAGCCGTGCCGGTGAGCGGCACGGCGCACACCAACGGGGAGGCATCCCAATGAGGCATCTGCTCTCGATCGACGACCTCGACCGCGACGACATCGAGCTGATCTGCGACCGCGCCCGCAGCTTCGCCGAGGTCGGTCGCCGCGACATCAAGAAGGTCCCGACCCTGCGCGGGCGCACGATCGTCAGCCTCTTCTACGAAGCGAGCACCCGAACCAGCTCCTCGTTCGAGCTCGCCGCCAAGCGCCTCTCCGCCGACGTCGTCTCGGTCAAGTCGGCCGGCTCGTCGGTCGACAAGGGCGAGTCGCTGCGCGACACGATCGCGACGCTCTCGGCCTACGAGCCGGAGGCGATCGTGATCCGCTCGCCCGAGGCCGGGGCCGCCGCGCTCGTCGCCGACTGGACCGAAGCCGCCGTCGTCAACGCCGGGGACGGCAAGCACGAGCATCCGAGCCAGGCGCTCCTCGACGTCTACACCCTGATCGACAACGTCGGCCCGCTCGACGGCAAGCGGATCTGGATCGTCGGCGACGTCGCCCACAGCCGCGTCGCCCGCTCCTGCATCCGCGCCTTCGTGACGATGGGCGCCGCCGTCACGGTCGCCGGCCCGCCGACGCTGATCCCGCGCGGGATCGAGGAGCTCGGCTGCGCGGTCGCCTACGACCTCGGCGACCTCGGCGAAGCGGACGTCATCTACGCGCTGCGGATGCAGAAGGAGCGGATGCGGCAGAGCTTCGTCCCGTCGCTGCGCGAGTACGCGGTCAACTACCAGATCGACAACCGCCGGCTCGGACCGCGCCAGCTCGTCATGCACCCGGGCCCGGTCAACCGCGGCGTCGAGCTCGCCCCCGAGGTGATCGACGGGCCGGCGTCGCTGATCACGGCCCAGGTCGCCGGCGGACTGCTCGTCCGGATGGCGATCCTCTACGAGATCCTCGCCGGCGGTGAGCGACCGCGGCCGCTGAGCGCCGCCGGCCCGTTCGGCGCCGAGGCGAGCGAGGGCGCGCCGATCGGGGAGCCGGCTTGAGCGCCGAGCGCCCCGAGATCGCATCGCTCGACTGGCGCGGTGCCGGAGCCACCGGCGACGAGGACCTGCTGATCCGCGGGGTCCATGCGATCGATCCCCGCTCCGAGCTCGATCGCGACTGCGACATCGTGATCCGCGCCGGGCGGATCGCAGCGATCACCGAAGCCGGCGACGGCGAGCTTCCCGACGGCGGCGAGGAGATCGACGCCGGCGGGCTCCACGCCTTCCCGGCCTTCTTCGACCCTCACGTCCATCTGCGGACGCCCGGCCAGGAGTACCGCGAGGACATCGAGTCCGGGACCCGGGCCGCCGCCGCGGGCGGCTACTGCGGGATCGTCGCGATGGCGAACACCGACCCGGTCGTCGACGATCCCGCGATCGTCGCGGCGCTCCGCGAGCGGGCCGAGGCCGAGGCGGTCGTCCCGACCGGCTTCGTCGCGACCGTCACCCGCGGCATGGAGGGGCGCGAGCTGACCGAGATGGCGGCGCTGCGCGAGGCCGGCGCGCTCGGCTTCTCCGACGACGGGCTGCCGATCGCCGACGCCGGGGTGATGCGCCGGGCGCTCCAGTACCAGCGGCTCGCCGGGGGCACGATCCTCCTCCACGAGGAGAACCCGGCGCTGACCGGCGACGGGGTGATGGGGGAGGGGGCGGTCTCGGCCGCGCTCGGCCTCGCCGGGGTGCCAGACGTCTCCGAGTCGACGATGATCGCCCGCGACGGCGCCCTCTGCCTCTACGAGGACGCGCGGGCCCACGTCCAGCACCTCTCGGCCCGCGTTTCGGTCGAGGCGGTCGCCGCGGCCAAGGCGGACGGCGCGAAGCTGACGGCCGAGCTGACGCCGCATCACCTGGTGCTCACCGACGAAGAGGTCCGCAGCCTCGACTCGCGGTTCAAGATGAACCCGCCGCTTCGCACCGAGGACGACCGCCAGGCGCTGATCGAAGCGCTTCGCAGCGGCGTCGCCGACTGCATCGGCACCGACCACGCCCCCCATGCCCCGCACGAGAAGCAGGTCCCCTTCGAGGTCGCCAACATGGGCGTGACCGGCCTCGAAACGGCCTTCGCCGCGCTCTACACGGAGCTGGTGCTGCCCGGCGTCCTCGACCTCGGCCTGATCGTCGAGCGGCTGGGCGCCGGCGCCGAGCTGTTCGACCTCGAGCCCTCGCGGATCGCCCCCGACGCCGAGGCCGACATCGCCCTCGTCGACCTCGACGCCGAGTGGGAGGCGGGGGCCGACGGCTGGGAGAGTCGCTCCGACAACTCCTGCTTCGCGGGCCGGAGGCTGCGGGCGCGGCCGGTGATCACGATCGTCGCCGGGGCCGTCGCCTACCGCCGCCGCGAGTTCACGATGAAGGTCGCCGGGTGAGCCCGCAGCCCGCTCGCTGCGCTCGCTCGCAGCCCGCAGCCCGCTCGCTGCGCTCGCTCGCAGCGCGCAGCCCGCTCGCTGCGCTCGCTCGCAGCGCGCGACCCCAAGTGCTGCTCGCTGCTCGCTGCTCGCTGCTCGCTAGCGGAGGCGGCGGGATGAGCGGGAAGCTCGACGCGAAGCGGGCGGCGCTGGTCGTCGTCGACGTCCAGGAGGGGTTCCGCCCGGCGATCCCGGGCTTCGACCGGATCGCCGCAGCGACAGCGACGATGGTCCGCGGCGCCGCTGCGATGGATGTCCCGATCGTCGTCACCGAGCAGTACCCGAAGGGGCTCGGGCCGACGGTCCCCGAGGTCGCCGAGCATCTTCCCGATGGGGTCGAGCCGCTCGCGAAGACCGTCTTCTCGGCCGCGTCCGCGGACGGCTTCGCGCTCGGCGGCCGCGAGCAGGCGATCGTCTGCGGCATCGAGGCCCACGTCTGCGTCAACCAGACCGTGCTCGAGCTGCTCGACGGCGGCCTCGAGGTCCATGTGGTCACCGATGCGGTCGGTTCCCGCAGCCCCGCCGACCGCGAGCTCGGGATCGCCAAGGCCGAGCGGGCCGGGGCCTGGCCAACGAGCGTCGAGACGGCACTCTTCGAGCTGCTCGGCAAGGCCGGCGACGACCGCTTCAAGCAGGTCCAGGGGCTCGTCCTGGAGTACGCGCCGTGAGCGCCGCTGCCGGCTACGTCCTGCTCGAGGACGGCTCGCGCCTCGACGGCGAGCTCTGCGGAGCCGCCGCCGAGACCCTCGGCGAGGTCGTCTTCAACACCGGCATGACCGGCTATC
>DASTTY010000037.1:0-10436 GCA_035759925.1 Solirubrobacterales bacterium | reverse complement strand
TCGCGAGGACCTACGCCCGGCTCTCGGGGCTGCCGGCGGAGCGCGACTGCGACCACTACACGCCCGGCAGCGCGATCAGCTGGCAGCACCACCGGACCGGCACCGATGCCTTCGTCGTCGAGCTGCCCGGCCGCGACCTCCGCGGACGCGAGGTCCGCCGCCACGCCCGCGCCGTAACGGCGCTGACCCGAAAGCTGCGCTGAGAGAACCGCGGAACCTGAACCTCTCATTCACCCCATCTGGGGGAGGTTCCGCGGTACCTTTGGCGCCGGGCACGGGGCTGGATAGACTAAGTCCATGACTAAGTCCGTTGGGGTCCACGAAGCAAAGACGCATCTGTCCCGCCTGATCGAGCTTGCCGGTTCCGGCGAGGAGGTGACGATCACGCGCCGGGGCGAGGCCGTCGCGAAGCTCGTGCCGGTTGGCGGTACGCCCCGCCGGTTCGGTCTCGACCGCGGGCGCTTCGAGGTTCCCGACGATTTCGATGCCCCGCTCCCGGACGTAGTCATCACCGCATTCGAGCGCTGATGGTGCTGCTCGACACTCACGTGTTCCTCTGGCTGCAGACGGAACCCGAGCGACTCGGCCGCCACCTGAAGGCCGTCGAGGACCCCGGGACGGATCTGCTGCTCTCAGCTGCGAGCTCGTGGGAGATCGCGATCAAGCACGGGCTCGGCAAGCTCTCGTTGCCGGAGCCCCCGCAGGAGTACGTCCTGGAGCGGATCAGGCTCGCCGGGATGATCGGGTTGCCGATCGAGCACTCGCATGCGCTGGCCGTCTCGTCCCTGCCGCCGCTCCATCGCGATCCGTTCGACCGGATGATCGTCGCTCAGGCCACCGTCCTCGACGTGCCGGTGATCACGTCCGACCCGGCGATCATCCAATACGAGATCGAGACGATCGCGATCTGAGAGCAGCCGGAGCCGAAGCGGGATCGCTCAGGCGGCGACGGCGGCGCCGGACTTCTCGAAGACCAGATCGCCGCCCGAGGCCTCGACCCGGACCGTGTCGCCTTCGGCGAACTCGCCCTCGAGGAGCTTCAGCGCAAGCCGGTCGACGAGGTGGCTCTGGATCACCCGCTTCAGCGGCCGGGCGCCGTAGGTCGGGTCGTAGCCGAGGTTGCCGAGCAGCGTCCGGGCGTCGTCGCTCAACTCGATCTCGATGCCGCGCTCGCGGACGCGCTCGGTCAGCATCGCGACCTGGACGTCGACGATCCGGGTGATGTCCTCGCGGCTGAGCCGGTGGAAGATCACCGTCTCGTCGATCCGGTTCAGGAACTCCGGCTTGAACGTCGCGGTGAGGACGTCGTTGATCTTCTCGCGGATGTTCTCGTCGATCCGCTCGCCCGCGATCTCCTGCGAGCCGACGTTCGAGGTCATGATCAGGACCGTGTTGGTGAAGTCGACGGTGCGGCCCTTGCCGTCGGTGAGGCGGCCGTCGTCCATGATCTGCAGCAGCACGTTGAAGACGTCCGGGTGGGCCTTCTCGATCTCGTCGAGCAGGATCACCGCATAGGGACGGCGGCGCACCGCCTCGGTCAGCTGCCCGCCCTCGTCGTAGCCGACGTAGCCGGGCGGAGCGCCGATCAGGCGGCTGACCGCGTGCTTCTCCATGTACTCGGACATGTCGATCCGCGTGATCGCTGACTCGGAGTCGAACATGAACTCGGCGAGCGCCCGCGCGAGCTCGGTCTTGCCGACGCCGGTCGGCCCGAGGAACAGGAAGCTGCCGATCGGGCGGTTCGGGTCGGACAGGCCAGCGCGTGAACGGCGCAGCGCGTTGGCAACTGCGACGACCGCTTCGTCCTGGCCGATCACCCGCTCGTGGAGCCGCTCCTCCATGTGGATCAGCTTCTCGACCTCGCCCTCCATCAGCCGGCTGACCGGGATCCCGGTCCACTTGCCGACGACCTCGGCGACGTCCTGCTCGGTGACCTTGTCGACGAGCATCGAGCCGCCCTCCGATTGAAGCTCGGCCAGCTTCGCCTCCTCGTCGGCCATCCGCCGCTCGAGCTCGGGGATGCGACCGTACTTGAGCTCGGCCGCCACCTCGAGATCGGCGTTGCGCTCGGCCCGCTCGACCTCGCGGTTCGCCTCTTCGAGCTCGGCGCGCGCCTCGTTGATCGCCTCGATCGCGCCCTTCTCGGTCTGCCAGCGGGCCTTCATCTCGGCCGCCGACTCCTTCAGGTTGGCGAGCTCCTCTTCGAGCGTCTCGAGGCGCGCCTTCGAGGCGTCGTCGCTCTCGTTCTGGAGCGCCTGCCGCTCGATCTCGAGCTGGGTGATGCGGCGATCGATCTCGTCGATCTCGACGGGCGAGGACTCGATCTCCATCTTCAGCCGTGAGGCAGCCTCATCGATCAGGTCGATCGCCTTGTCGGGCAGGAAGCGGTCGGCGATGTAGCGATCCGACAGCGTCGCGGCAGCGACGATCGCCGGGTCGGTGATGTCGACGCCGTGGTGGTTCTCGTAGCGCTCCTTGAGGCCGCGCAGGATCGCGATCGTGTCGGTCAGGTCGGGCTCGCCGACGTAGACGGGCTGGAAGCGGCGCTCCAGGGCGGCGTCCTTCTCGATGTGCTTGCGGTATTCGTCGAGCGTCGTCGCGCCGATCGTCCGCAGCTCGCCGCGGGCCAGCATCGGCTTCAGCAGGTTGGCGGCATCGACCGCGCCCTCGGCGGCGCCGGCGCCGACGATCGTGTGCAGCTCGTCGATGAACAGGACGATCCGGCCCTCGGCGTCCTGGACCTCCTTGAGCACGGCCTTGAGCCGCTCCTCGAACTCGCCGCGGAACTTCGCGCCGGCGAGCAGGGCGCCGACGTCGAGCGCGATCAGGCGCCGGTCCTTGAGCGAGTCGGGCACGTCGCCGGAGACGATCCGCTGCGCGAGCCCCTCGGCGATCGCGGTCTTGCCGACGCCCGGGTCGCCGATCAGTACCGGGTTGTTCTTCGTCCGTCGTGAAAGGACCTGGATGACGCGACGGATCTCCTCGTCGCGGCCGATCACCGGATCGAGCTTCCCGGCCTCGGCGTCGGCGGTCAGGTCCTGGCCGAACTTCTCGAGCGACTCGAGCGTCGACTCGGGGTCCGGGGAGGTGATCCGCTGCGAGTAGACCTCGGCGGAGGCCGTCGCGATCTCGTCGCGGTCGGGTAGCAGGTCGCTGACGCCGGATGACTTCTCGGCGAGCGCCAGCAGGAAGTGGTTGGTGGCGATGAACTCGTCGCCGAGCGCCTCCATCTCGCGCTCGGCGCGCTGCAGGACCTTGACGAGCCCCTGGGAGGGCCGGACGTCGGGGACGTCGCCCCCGGAGACCGTCGGCAGCTCGTCGATCCGGGCCGAGGTCGCGTTCTCGATCGAGACGACGTCGGCGCCGATCTTCCTCAGGATCGGTGGAGCGAAGCCGTCGTCCTGCTGGAGGATCGCGAGGAGCAGATGGGCGGGCGCGGCCTCGGTGTTGCGGCGCTGCGAGGCGATGCGCATCGCGGCGGCGACGGCATCGCGGCCCATCGTGGTGAAGCGGTCTGACTGCATTGGGCCATTCTAGGCGCCTGTTGGCGCCGAGTCAAGAAATCTGATGGGGTCAGACTTAGATCATGGGTCGGGCCGAAACGGGCTTCAGCGAGCCGATTCCGCCGCCGCCAGCTCTGCCAGCTCGGCGATCGAGTCCTCGATCCCGGCCCGCAGGACCTCGAGGTCGGGGACTGTGTCCGCGTCGACGTTCACGCAGAAGCAGACCCTGCCCGCGTAGCTGAGGATCGCGATCCCGACGGCGTGCTCGGCGGCGAGCGGGACGATCGGCCAGACCTCCTCCGCCTGCGCGCCGAATGCGTAGAGCGGTCGCGGCGGCCCGGGCACGTTGGTGATCGTCAGGTTGAAGAGTCGCGTCGCGTACATCGAGCGCGCCAGGAAGCTGTGCAGCACCGGCGGCGCGTGCGCGGTGAAGTCGATCAGCGCCCGCGAGCCGACCGCCTGCCCGCTCCCCTTGTGGGATGCGCTCGCGGAGGTCTGCAGCCGGTAGCGGCGCAGGGGGTCGGGCTCGGCCACCGGCAGCTCGACGAACAGCGAGCTGATCTTGTTGCCGAGCGCAAGGCGCTCGCTGTCGTTGCGGATGTCGACCGGGACCATCGCCCGCAGGCCGGCGTCGGGAGGCGTCTCGCCGCGGGCCAGGAGCAGTGCCCGCAGGCCGCCCGCGGAGACGGCGAGGACGACGTCGTTGAGCTTGCCGCCGAGCCCGTTCTTGATCGCCTTCAGCTCGTCGATCGGCAGCGCGACGACGGCAAGGCGGCGGTGGCCGCCGATCGGGACGTTGATGCTGCTTCGCGGGGCCGCGTTGATCTCGTCCTGGACGAGCAGCTCCGCCAGCCGCCGCGACCGTCGCAGCGCGTCGATCCCTCGACGCGGGTGGCGGGCTACGTCGATCCCGGCGCCGACCATGCCTAGGCCTGCGCGCCCCGCCTCGATCGGCAGGCGCGCCATCCCCGCCAGGCCGCCGGTGACGACGTCGAGCGATGAGCGGCCGGGAGGGATCTCCGGCGGCGGGATCGCCGAGCGGTGCTCTTCCGGCTCGGCCAGCGGCCCGTCACCCGGCTCGGTGTCGAACAGCATGCTGCTCGCATCGACCGAGCCGACGCCGTCGACCATGCAGTGGTGGGTCTTGCTGACGAGCGCCCAGCGGCCGTCCGCGAGTCCTTCGAGGACGACCAGCTCCCAGAGCGGCCGCGACCGGTCGAGGCGCTCGCCGAAGTAGCGTCCCGCCCAGTCGAGCAGCTCTTGCCGGCCGCCCGGCGCCGGCAGCCGCGCCCGGTGGACGTGATCGCGGATCTCGAACAGGGAGCCGTTCTCCCAGGTCGGCCAGCTCAGGCCGCCGGTCCGCGGCTGCGAGAGGTGCTGGCGGTAGCGCGGCAGCGCGTCGAGCCGGTGGGCGAGCTCGGCCCCGACGGCGCTGACGCTCGGTGCCGCGCCCGGCGCGAAGATCATCACCGCGCCGATGTGCATGTGCGCCGACAGGTCGGCCTCCTCGAGCTCGAGGAAGGTCGCGTCGAGTGCTGTCAGCCGCTCACCCAATGGTCCTCCGGTGACAGCCTAGGTCGCTGCGATCGAGCCCGGAATCCGGTTCCCGCACCGGATCGCCTCGGTGGTTTTCCCCGATGTGTGGCGGGGGTGGGTGGGCGCCATCGGGCCGTCTCCGCCCGATTCCGGGGAGCGGGATGCGCCGGTCCCGGGCGGTCGCAACAATGGACCGATGAGGCGGATCTACGGAAAGGCACGGGACACCCGGCGCGGCAGCGGCATGCGCGCCTTCGAGTCTCGGACCGAGGTCTGGCGCGAGGTCGGGCTCGGCGCCGAGATCAGTCGTGGCGACGCCCGCAAGGCGCGCCGCGAGGCGATCGTCCTGCTGATCCTGATCGTCGGGGTGATCATCGTCTTCACGCAGCGGGACAACCTGCTGCCCGACGCGGGCAAGGAGCTCCGCTACATCACCGCGGCGATCATCGCGCTGCTCGGCTGGCTACTCGCGCGGACGCTCTCGCAGAGCTTCCAGCCGGCGCTGTTCCGGCGCCTCGAGCCCGGCACGGCCGGGACCGTCGGCTTCCTGATCCGGCTCGGGACGATCTTCATCGTCGTGATCGCGGCGCTGCGGATCGCCGGCGTCAAGCCGGAGACGCTGGCGGTCGGCGGTGCCTTCACCGCCGTCGTGCTCGGTCTCGCCGCCCAGCAGACGCTCGCCCACGTGTTCGCGGGCCTCGTCCTGCTGACGACGCGTCCGTTCGTGGTCGGCGACCGGGTGAAGCTGCGCGGCGGGTCGATGGCCGGGGAGATCGAGGGGATCGTCAGCTCGCTCGGCCTCTTCTACACGACGCTCGTCACCGGCGGGGACCGGACGATGATCCCCAACAACGTCCTGATGCAGCTCGCCGTGATCCCGATCTCGGAGCCCGAGCGGGTCGAGCTGAGGGCGCGCTTCAACGCCGACGTGACGCCGCAGAAGCTCCAGCGGATGATCGAGAAGGCGGTGACGATTCCGCTCCGCAGCCAGCCGCAGGTCCGCCTCGAGGAGCTCAACGGTGACGAGATCACGGTCACGATCACCGCCGTCCCGCTCAACCCAGCCGACGGATCGAAGCTGGCGAGCGACGTCCTCGACGCGGTTCGCGACAGCGACCTCGACGGCAAGCCCGACGCCTACGACCTGCCGACCCCGACGGCCGAGCAGGAGGCACGCTCGGGGAGCTGAGCCCGCCTCAGCTCCCGCGGCGGAGCCGGCCGGCGAGGTAGGCCCCGGCGCCGGCCGCAGCGGCGGCGAACGGGAAGTTCGTCGCGGCGGCCCTCGCGATGCCGTCGCCGCGGGCGAATCCGATCGCGAACGCCGCTGCGTCGCCCGCGTCGACGGCGGCCGCGAGCAGCACCGTCCTGCGCAGTGCGTTGGGATCGTCGCGCGCCCACAGGGTCTGCACGCCGATCGCGATGTCGCGGCCGCCGGCCAGCCTCGTCAGCGCGACCGTGCTGCCGTCCGGCTCGCCGAAGCCGATGGCCCGCAGGGCCGGCCTGGTCAAGACGACCGCGCCGACGCCGATTGCGATTCGCACGCTCGCGATCGCGGTGGCTCCGAGCCTCGCGAGATCATCCGGCTTCTCGGTCTCCTCCATCGGTGCGAAGGTATCCGATCGGCATGCGCAGGCTGATCGCGATTCTCGTGCCGGCCGGCCTTTTCGTCGCCGGCCTCGTCGTGGCGACGACGACACCGGGCACCGATCCCGAGCCCGCCGTCGCGGTCGACGAGCCGGCGGCCGCCGCGCCGGAGCCGCGGGACGGGCAACAGCGGCGCGCCGATCGCCGCAAGCGGCCGGCCCATCGGGCAGCCGCCCGCCGGCATGCCCGGATCGCCCGGGCCGGCGAGTACGCAGCCGCTCGCGGCGGCCGCGTCGCGTTCGCGATCGTCGGGCCCGACGATCGCCTCCACGGACGAAACGAGCACGAACGCTTCCAGTCGGCGAGCGCTGTCAAGGCGCTGATCCTCGCCGCCGAGCTGCAGCGGATCGCGGCGGCCGGGGAGCCCCTCGATTCCGGGACAGCCGCCGAGTTGCGGCGGATGATCACAATCTCCGACAACGACGCCGCGACCAGCGTCTTCGCACGGGTCGGCCCCGAGGGACTCGACGCGATCGCCCATCGCGCCGGCATGCGCGACTTCCGCTCGTCGACGACCTGGGGTGCGAGCGCGATCAGCGCCGCCGACATGGCGGCGATGTACGCCGACCTCGGCCACCTCTTCCCGGAGCGTTTCCAGCGATTCGGGCTCGGGCTGCTCGGCTCGATCGTTCCCGAGCAGGGCTGGGGTGTTGCGCGGATCGGCTCCGAGCGGGGGTGGTCGGTCCGCTTCAAGGGCGGCTGGCGGCCCGACCCGGGCGGCGCCGTCGTCAACCAGGCGGCGGAGCTGCGTCGCGACGGCGACGAGCGGGCGATCGCCGTCCTGACCGATCGCCAGCCCTCGATCCCGTACGGGATCGCCACCATCGAGGGGGTCGCGGAGCGGCTGCTGCACGGCTGACGGCGCCGGCGGGCGATCGGCGCGGTAGGTTGGCTCGCGTGCCGACCGCCGTCCCGAAACCCGCGCGCCGTCTCGTCGTCGTCCTGATCGCCGCCGCGCTCTTGGTCCTGCCGGCCGCCGCGCCCGGCGCGACGAAGCCGCAACGCGATCGCCACCGGGTCGACCTCACCGGGGCGACGAAGATGGTCGGCGGGTCGATCATCCCCGGGCCGGCCATCGATCGCGGCACCGTCTCGGGTAAGCCCTTCGGCGACGGCAGGATCAAGCTCGTCGTCCAGCTCGATTTCCCGACGCAGACCGCCACCGGCACGTTCCGGATCCGCGACGACCGCGGCACCGCGTTCGGCACGGTCGACATGACCTTCGCGATCGACCTCCCCGGGAACGCGGTCGACTTCACCGGGACCGCCGACTTCACCGGCGGCAAGGGGCGCTACAAGGGGATCCGCGGCCGTGACCTGAAGGCGCACGACCACAACACGCTCGACGGCCAGAACGGCGAGATCGAGCTGAAGGGCTTCGCCAGCTGGTGAGCCGATCCCGCTTGCGCCGCGGTCAGCTCGACCGGGTGGAGCGGCCCTCGACCGGGATCCGGACCGGCTCCCCGTCGCCGAGCTTCGCCTCGTAGGCGCCGTAAGGGATCAGCTCGGCACCGAGCGAGCGCCGCGCCCGGGCGACCTCGTCGGCCAGCCGCTGCTCCATCTCGGCGGTCCGCTCGCGCATCCGCCGCAGCTGCGCCCGCATCTCCTCGAGCCGCTCCTCGAGCTCGAGGACCGTCTCGACGCCGGCCAGGTTCAGCCCCTGCTCGGCGGTCATCGCCTGGATCCGCCGCAATCGTTCGACGTCCTCGTGCGAGTAGAGGCGGGTGTTCTTGGGAGAACGCTGCGGCTGGATCAGCCCGCGTGCCTCGTACATCCGCAGCGTCTGCGGGTGCATGTCGGCGAGCTCGGCGGCGACCGAGATCATGAAGACGCCGCGGTCGCGGTCGATCCTCGTCTCGACCGTGGTGGTCCGCCTGACCACGCTGCCCTCGCGGGTGTCCCCAGCGTCGCTCACGCCGCCCCTACCTTGCCCGACTCGCCGGATCGATCGGCCCGGCGGGCGCCGGCGAGGATCCGCTCGCGGGGATCGCGACCGTCGCTCGAGCGCGACAGCTCGGCGAGCGCCTCGCGCTGCTTGTCGTCGAGATCCTTGGGGATCTCGACGTCGAGCTTGTAGTGGATGTCGCCGCGTTCGCGCGTGTTCGGCCGCGGCGGCCCTTCGCCGCGGAGCCGCTGGATGGTTCCGTGCTGGGTCCCGGGCGCGACCCGGATCCGCTTCGTGCCACGCAGGGTCGGCACCTCGATGTTGGCGCCGCCGATCGCCTCGCTGAGCGTGATCGGCACCTCGACCTCGAGGTTGCCGTCGGCACGGCGGTGGAAGACCGGCGAGGGCGCGACCCGGGTCGTCACGAACAGGTCCCCTGACGGTCCGCCGAGCGGTCCGTCCTCGCCCTTGCCGGCGAGGCGGATCCGGGTCCCGTCCTTGACCCCGGCGGGGACGTTGACGCGGTAGCGCTTGCGCTGCAGGGTCAGGCCGGTACCGCGGCAGTCGGGACACGGATGCTCGACGATCTCGCCACGGCCGCCGCACTGCGGACAGGGCTGGCTGATCGAGAAGAAGCCCTGACTCTGCGCATCGACGCCGCGTCCCTCGCAGCGCGGGCAGACGATCGGCTCGGTCCCCGGCGCCGCTCCGTCGCCGTGGCAGGTCGGGCAGGTCGACTGCTTCGGCACCGTGACCGGGATCTGCGCGCCCTCCATCGCCTGCTCGAAGCTGAGCGGGATCTCGGTCTCGAGATCGCGGCCGCGCATCGGCTCGGGACCGCCGCGGCCCCCGCGGCCGAAGATCGTCGAGAAGATGTCGCCGACGTTGGCGGCGCCCGCGAAGCCGCCGCCGGGTCCGCCGCCGCGGCCGAAGCCGCCGAAGACGCCACCGGAGTCGTACTCCTTGCGTTTCTCGGGGTCCTTGAGGACTTCGTAGGCGGCGCCGATCTCCTTGAAGCGCTCCTCGGCCTTGGCGTCGCCGGGATTGCGATCGGGGTGATAGTCACGGGCGAGCTTGCGGTACGCCCGCTTGATCTCCTCCTCGGACGCCTTCTTGTCGACCCCGAGTACCTCGTAGTGGTCGCGTGCCATCGGCGCTCCTATCCGCTGACGACGACGCGGGCCGGCCGGATCACCTGCGAGTCGACCCGGTAGCCGCGCTCGAGCGTCTCGAGCACGGTGCCGCTGGCGACTCCGGCGGCTTCGCCGGTCGCGATCGCTTCGTGCTCGGAGGGGTCGAACTGCTCGCCGACGGGGTCGAAGGAGACCACGCCGGAGCGCTCGAGCGCCGCACCGAGCTCGCGATAGACGAGGGCCACGCCCTCGGCGAGCGCGTCCCGCGCCGAGACCTCCTCGCTGGGCGCCTCGCCGGCGGGGTCGGGCCGTTCGACCGGATCGACTCCGGCGGCCACGAGGGCGCGTTCGAGGTTGTCGAGCGCCGGCAGAACCCCGCGGGCGAGGTTCGCCCGGCCGCGCTGCTCGGCGTCGGCCAGCTCCGCCTTGACCCGGCGCCGGTAGTTCTCGAAGTCGGCCCGGGCCCGCTGCGCGAGCGCGAGATGCTCGTCGCGCTCGCGGGTCCGCTCGGCTAGCAACGCGTCGAGGTCGGTCTCGACCCAGGCCGCCGCCTCGTCGCCCTCGGTCACCCGGCGACCGTCGTCCTCGACGACCTCGGCATCGACGACTTCCGGCTCGCCGGACGGGGCGGCCTCCGCCGCCCCGTCCGCCTGTCCTCTGTCCTCTGTCCTCTGTCGCTCGTCCATCCGTGATTACCCCTCGCGGGTCGCGGTGTCGTCCTCCTCGACGACCTCG
>DASTTY010000036.1:0-4982 GCA_035759925.1 Solirubrobacterales bacterium | reverse complement strand
CGGTTGCTTCACGACCTACGCCTTTGCGTGGAACGGCGGCGGCCCGATCGCGATCTCCTGGGGCTGGCCGATCATCTGCGGGCTGATCCTGCTCGTCGCCGTGTCGATGTCGGAGCTCGTCTCCAAGTACCCGACGGCCGGCGGCATCTACTACTGGGCATCGGACCTCGGCGGCAAGACCTGGGGCTGGTTCACCGGCTGGTTCAACCTGATCGGCCTCGTCGGCGTCGTCGCCTCGGTCGTCTACGCCTCGGCTCAGTTCGCCTATTACCTGCTCAACCTCTACGGGCTCGACCTCGGCTTCATCAACTTCGCCGATACCCAGCACGTCCTACTGGAGACCTTCGTCCTCTACGCCCTGTTCCTGACGCTCCACTCGCTGATCAACATCTTCTCCTCGCCGCTGGTGGCGCTGTTCAACAACATCTCCGTCGGCTGGCACGTGCTCGGCGTCGCGGTGATCATCGGGATCCTGATCATCGTCCCCAACGAGCATCAGAGCCTCGACTTCGTCTTCACCGAGACGTTCAACAACACGGGGCTCTTCGACGGCACGACCAGCGGGTTCAGCTTCTGGTTCTACATCCTGCCGCTCGGCTTCCTGCTGACGATGTACACCCAGACCGGCTACGACGCATCCGCGCACATATCCGAGGAAACGAAGGGCGCCGCGCTCGGCGCCGCGAAGGGCGTCTGGCGCTCGGTCTTCTGGGCCGGCGCGATCGGCTGGCTCGTCCTGCTCGCGATCACATTCGCGGCCACGAAGGTGGGCTTCGTCACCAACCAGGGCCTCGGCTCGTCGCTGTCGATCTTCTCGTCCTCGCTCGACCCGTGGGCGGCGAAGATGGTGATCCTGATCGCCACGATCGGCCAGCTCTTCTGCGGCATGGCCTGTTTGACCAGCGCCTCGCGAATGTGTTACGCGTTCTCCCGGGACCGTGCCGTTCCCGGCCACCGGATGTGGACGAAGCTCAACCACCACCGGGTGCCGGCATTCTCGGTGATCTTCATGGCGACGATGGCGCTGATCGTCACGCTGCCGGCGTTGATCGGCGACAAGAACAACTACACGTACGCCTTCCAGGCGGTCGTCTCGATCACGGTGATCGGCCTCTACATCGCCTACGTGATCCCGACGTTCCTGCGCTGGCGGATGGGCGACGCCTTCGAGCCGGGACCGTGGACGCTCGGCAAGAAGTACAAGTGGATCAACCCGGCGGCAGTGGTCTGGGTGATCATCTGCGTGATCGTGTTCAGCCTGCCGCAGGGCGCTGCAGGCGCTCCCTGGACCGATGGCTTCAGCTGGTCCTTCCACGAGAACGTCGATGCCGGCCTGATCTACGTCAACTACGCGCCGATCATGGTCGGGATCGTGATCATCGCCGTCGGCCTCTGGTGGCTGATCAGCGCCCGCCACAAGTTCGAGGGACCGATCCGCCAGGTCGCGACCGACGACACCGGTCGTGTGATCGAAGGTCGGGAGGACGAGCCCCCGCCGACGACCGACGACACCGGCCGGGTGATCGAAGGCCGAGAGGATCCGCCTGCGCCGACGGCGTAGTCTGCCCTGCGGGTGACGCTCGACGAGCTCAAGCAGGCGGTCGCGGACGGCACGGTCGACACCGTGCTGCTCGCGATCGCCGACATGGAGGGCAGGCTCCAGGGCAAGCGCCTGACGGCGACCCACTTCCTCGACCAGGTCGCAAGCCACGGCGCCGAGGGCTGCAACTACCTGCTCGCCGTCGATGTCGACATGAACACGGTCGAGGGCTACGAGATGGCGTCGTGGGGGACCGGCTACGGCGACTTCGAGATGAAGCCCGACTTCGACACGATCCGGCCGGTGCCCTGGCACGAGGCGACCGTCCTGGTCATGGGCGACCTGCAGTGGGCCGACGGGCGGCCGGTCGTCGCCTCGCCCCGGCAGATCCTCCGCGGCCAGCTCGAGCGCCTCGCCGAGCGTGGGCTGATCGCCAACTCCGGAACCGAGCTCGAGTTCATCGTCTTCCGAACGCCGTACGAGGAGGCCTGGCGGCGCGGTTACCGCGACCTCGAGCCGGCGAACCTCTACAACGTCGATTACTCGCTGCTCGGCACCGCCCGGATCGAGCCGTTCATCCGGCGGATCCGCAACGAGATGGCGGCGGCGGGCCTCTTCGTCGAGAGCTCGAAGGGCGAGTGCAACCTCGGCCAACACGAGATCAACTTCCGCTACGCCGACGCGCTCCGGACCGCCGACGAGCACGCGATCTACAAGAACGGAGCCAAGGAGATCGCCGCCCAGGAGGACTACTCGATCACGTTCATGGCGAAGTTCAACGAACGCGAGGGCTCGAGCTGCCACATCCACTGCTCGCTCGCCGACGCCGAGAGCGGCGCCAACGTCTTTGCGAGCGACCAGGCGAAGTTCGACCACTTCGTCGCCGGCCAGCTCGCCTGCCTGCGCGAGATGACGCTGATGTTCGCTCCGTACGTCAACTCCTACAAGCGCTTCGTCGAAGGCTCGTTCGCGCCGACCGCGGTCGCCTGGGGGCACGACAACCGGACCTGCGCGATGCGGGTGGTCGGGCACGGCGAAGCCCTCCGCGTCGAGAACCGGCTGCCCGGTGCGGACATCAACCCCTACCTGGCGCTGAGCGCGATGATCGCCGCCGGCCTGCACGGCATCGATGCCGAGCTGCCGCTCGAGCCTCCGCTCGAGGGCAACGCCTACACCTCCGACGCGCCGCGGGTCCCGACGAACCTCTACGAGGCGCGCGACCTGTTCGGCGCCAGCGAGGTCGCCCGGGAGGCCTTCGGCAGCGAGGTCGTCGACCACTACCTGAACCGGGCGCGAATCGAGATCGATGCCGCCGAGGCGGCCGTCACCGATTTCGACCTCTTCCGCGGCTTCGAGAGACTGTGAGCCGCGCCGGCGACGGTGAGTAGCCCGCTGATCGGTGTCTGCGCCGCCGTCGAGCAGGCGCGCTGGGCCTCCTGGGACATCGTCGTCACGATGGCTCCGCAGACATATGCGACCGCGATCCAGGCGGCCGGCGGGATCGCGGTGATCCTGCCGCCCGACCCGGCGGCGATCGCGCAGCCCGACATGCTGCTCGACCGGATCGACGGCCTGCTGCTCGCCGGCGGGTCCGACATCGATCCGGCGACCTACGGCGCCGAGCCGGGGCCGGAGACGACTGGCTTCCGCGCCGAGCGCGACGAGTTCGAGCTGGCGCTCCTGCGCCGGGCGATCGAGCGCGACATGCCCGCGCTCGGGATCTGCCGGGGGATGCAGGTGCTCAACGTCGCCCGGGGAGGGACGATCGACCAGCACGTCCCCGACCGGCTCGGCGGCGATGTCCTCCACCGCGAGGTGGCCGGGACGTACAGCGAGCACGACGTCGAGATCGTCGCCGGCTCGCTTGCCGCCCGCGCCGTCGCGGGCGAGCGCGCGACCGTCAAGTCCCATCATCATCAGGGCGTCGACCGGCTCGGCGACGGTCTCACGATCAGCGGCTGGTCGGCGACCGACCGGATCGTCGAGGCGATCGAGCTGCCCGACCGCAGGTACGCGCTGGGCGTCCTCTGGCACCCTGAGGAGGACATGAGATCGAAGGTGATCGGATCGCTCGTCGAGGCGGCGAGGCAGGAGGTGAACGGATGATCGAGGTGATCGAACCGGCCAGCGCCGAGGTGATGGCGGAGGTCCCGAGGGCCGGCGTCGAGGAGGTCGACGCAGCGGTCGCCCGCGCCAAGGCGGCTTTCCCGGCCTGGCGCGCCGTCGATCCCGGCGAGCGGGCCAAGCTCCTGCACGGGCTCGCCGATCGGCTCGGCGAGAGCGCCGGCGACCTCGCCGTGATCGAAGCTCGCAACGCCGGCAAGCCGATCAGGGACGCCCGCGGCGAGATAGCGATGGTCGTCGACTGCTTCCGCTACTACGCGGCCGCGCCGGAGCGCCTGCTCGGCCAGACGATCCCGGTCGCCGGCGGCGTCGACATGACCTTCCGCGAGCCGCTCGGTGTCGTCGGCCTGATCGTGCCCTGGAACTTCCCGCTCGTGATCACTTCCTGGAAGACCGCTCCCGCCCTGGCCGCCGGCAACACCGTCGTGATCAAGCCGGCCGAGCTGACGCCGCTGACGGCGATCGAGCTCGAGCGGATCGCGCTCGAGGCCGGGATCCCCGAGGGCGTCCTCAACGTCGTCCCCGGTCCCGGCTCGGTCTGCGGGCAGCGCCTCGTCGAGCATCCCGACGTCGCCAAGGTCGCCTTCACCGGTTCGACCGAGGTCGGGCGTGGCATCGCCGCCGGCGCGGCCGGGACGATCAAGCGCGTCACGCTGGAGCTCGGCGGCAAGTCGGCGAACGTCGTCTTCGCCGACGCCGACATCGAGGCCGCCGCCGCGGCGGCGCCGGCGGCCGTCTTCGGCAATGCCGGCCAGGACTGCTGCGCGCGATCGCGGATCCTCGTCGAGCGCGAGGCCGTCGACGACTTCATGGCCGCCCTCGAGCGGACCGTCGAGTCGATGGTCGTCGGCGACCCCCTCGACGAGGCGACCGAGATGGGCCCGCTGATCTCGGCCTCGCACCGCGAGACCGTCGCGTCGTTCCTCGACGACGAGGCCCCGGTCGCATTCCGCGGCGAGGCCCCCGACGGGCCCGGCTTCTGGTTCCCGCCGACCGTCCTCGAGCCGACGACCAACGAAGTCCGCGCCTCCCGCGAGGAGATCTTCGGCCCCGTCGCCGCAGTGATCCCCTTCGACGGCGAGGCCGAGGCGATCGCGATCGCCAACGACACGATCTACGGCCTCTCCGGCTCGATCTGGAGCGGCGACGGCGGTCGCGCCCTCCGCGTCGCCCGAGCCCTCGAGACCGGCGTCATCTCGATCAACTCGAACTCCTCGGTCCGCGTCAGCACCCCGTTCGGAGGCTTCAAGCAGTCCGGCGTCGGCCGCGAGCTCGGCCCGGACGCCCTCGAGCACTACACCGACGTCAAGAACGTCTT
>DASTTY010000035.1:0-2203 GCA_035759925.1 Solirubrobacterales bacterium | reverse complement strand
GATCGCGACGAACGCGGCGATCGCGATCGCCGTCCTGCTCGTGGTTGTCCGGCTTGCTGCCATCAAGGTTCCCTAACACGGTGGCGACCGCGCTTGTTGCGGTCGCGCGCTCCCGTTCTGTGACGGATCTTAGGTGCCCGGTAGGCCGAATCGTGCCGGATCGGACGTAGGATGAACATCGATGCCCGCGATCGAGGTCAGCAACTTGCAGCGGGCGTTCTCGGACGAGGTGCTGGCCGTCGCCGGCATCGACCTCTACGTGGACGAGGGCGAGATCTACGCGTTCCTGGGGCCGAACGGGGCCGGCAAGACGACGACGGTGCGGATGCTGACGACGCTGCTGCGGCCGACCGGCGGCAGCGCGACCGTCGCCGGCCACGATGTCGTCGCCGATCCGGCGGCGGTCCGGACGTCGATCGGGGTGGCGCTGCAGGAGGCGGCGCTCGACCCGCTGATGACGGGCCGCGAGCTGATCCGGATGCAGGCCACCCTCCACGGCATCGGCCGTGACGAGGGGAGGCGCCGGGCCGACGACCTGCTCCGCCGGGTCGGGCTGACCGAGGCGGGCGATCGCCGGGTCGGCACCTATTCGGGCGGGATGAAGCGGCGCCTCGATCTCGCCTCCGCACTCGTCCACGAGCCGCGGGTGCTGTTCCTCGACGAGCCGACGACCGGCCTCGACCCGGTCAGCCGCAAGTCGATCTGGGAGGAGGTCGAGGCGCTGAATCGCGAGGGCACGACGGTCTTTCTGACCACGCAGTACCTCGAGGAGGCCGACCAGCTCGCCGACCGGGTCGGCATCATCGCGAGCGGGCGGATCGTCGCCGAGGGGACGCCGGCGGCGCTCAAGAACGAGGTCGGCAAGCCGCGGATGGAGGTGGTTCTCGCCGACGGCGACCCAGGCGCCTGCATGGACGTGCTGGGCCGCTTCGGCGATCCGCTGCCGCCGCGGGACGGGACGCTTATGGTCGAGGTGGCGGCGGGGTCGGCGGCGATCGCCCCCGTCGTCCGGGCGCTCGACGAGGCGGGAATCACCGTCGAGTCGCTCGACGTCGTCGAGCCGACCCTCGACGACGTCTTCGTCGAGAAGACGGGCCAGCACCTCGAGGGTGCCGAGAAGGGCGAGCCCGGCACCGGCGAGACGGAGGTCGTCGCCGGGTGAGGACGCTGGCCGTCGTCGCCGAGCTCGGCCGCCGCTCGGTCCGCCAGACCTTCCGGCGCCCGCAGCTGATCGCGCCGCTGCTGATCATCCCGACCCTGCTGCTCGCCGTCCAGAGCGCCGGCGCCGGGCGGGCGGTGGACCTGCCCGGCTTCCCGCCGGTCGAGAGCTTCTTCGACTTCCTGCTCGCCGGGGCGATGATCCAGTCCGCTCTTCTGGCCGGCAACAGCGGCGGGATCGCGCTGGCGATCGACATCGAGATGGGCTTCACGGACCGCCTCCTGGCGGCGCCGATCCCCCGCTTCGCGATCATCGCCGGGCGGCTGGCGGGGACGGCGGCGATGGGAGCCGTCACGGCGATCTGGTTCCTTGCGATCGGTCTCGTCTTCGGGGTCCGGATCGAGGAAGGGGTGCTCGGGGCGTTGCTGATGATCGTGCTGGTGACGCTGGCCGCGCTCGCGTTCGGGACGCTCGGAGCGGCGCTGGCGCTGCGGAGCGGCAGCGCCTCGGTCGTCCAGGGGACGTTCCCGCTCGTCTTCGTGATCCTGTTCCTCTCGACGGCGTTCTTCCCCGCCGACCTGCTGCTCGAGCCGGCGCAGACGCTCGCCCGGATCAACCCGCTCAGTTTCATCGCCGAGGCGGTCCGCGACCCGGTGATCTCGGTCTTCTCGGGCCGCGAGCTGCTCGAGGGCTTCGCCGGGATCGTCCTCGTCGGCGCGATCGGCCTGACGCTCTGCTCGATGGCGTTGCGACGCCGGCTGCGGATGGGCTGATGGACGCGACTCTCGGCCGCGACTGGGAGACGATCCGGGCGCTCGTCCGGCGCTCCGCGAACGAGCTGATCCGGGTTCCCGGCGCGGCGGTCCCGGGGGTGCTGGCGCCGACGATCTTCTTCCTCGGCCTGACCGCCGTGTTCGGGAACCTGACGCTGTTGCCGGGCTTCACGACCGACAACTACGCCAGCTTCATGGTCCCGGTCAGCATGCTGCAGGGAGCCGGCTTCACGGGCGCGGCGATGGGCGTCAACCTCGCCCGCGACATCGA
>DASTTY010000034.1:0-15859 GCA_035759925.1 Solirubrobacterales bacterium | reverse complement strand
CGAGGTCGACCGCGCCGCCGAGATCGCCGACCGGATCGGGTCGGTCGAGATGGTCCGCCTCGTCAACTCCGGGACCGAAGCGACGATGAGCGCAATCCGGCTCGCCCGCGCCGCGACCGGCCGCGAGCGGGTGATCAAGTTCGCGGGCGCCTACCACGGCCACGTCGACGGCCTCCTCGCCGAGGCGGGCTCCGGCCTCGCCACGCAGGGCATCCCGGCCAGCCCCGGGGTTCCGCGCGCCCAGGCCGAGGCGACCGCGGTCGTCCCCTGGAACGACCGGCTCGCAGTCGAGCAGGCGGTCGACATGTACGAGCCGGCGGCGATCATCTGCGAGCCGGTCGCGGCGAACATGGGGGTGATCCCGCCCCGCGACGGCTTCCTAGAGCACCTCCGCGCGCTCGCCGACCGCTCCGGCGCCCTGCTGATCTGCGACGAGGTGATCAGCGGCTTCCGCGTCGCCCGCGGCGGCGCCCAGGAGCTGCTCGGCGTCGCCGCCGACCTGACCGTGATGGGCAAGGTGATCGGCGGCGGGCTGCCGGCCGCCGCCTACGGCGGCCCGCGCGAGCTGCTCGAGCGCGTCGCTCCGGCCGGCGACGTCTACCAGGCGGGGACGCTGTCGGGGAACCCGCTCGCAGTCGCGGCCGGCCTCGCGACCCTGAACCGCCTCGACGCCTCTGCCTACGAGCGCCTCGGCCGGGCGACCGACCGACTCGCCGCCGGCCTCGGCCGCGCGGCCGAGTCGGCATCCGGCGAGCAGCCTCGGGTCAGCGTCGCCTCGGTATGCGGGCTCGTCACGCCGTTCTTCGCCGCCGCGACTCCGCACGACTTCGAGGGCGCGCGCGCCTGCGACCTCGACGCCTACGGGCGCTTCTGCCGGGCGATGCTCGAGCGCGGCTTCTATCCGCCCCCCTCGCAGTTCGAGGCGTGGTTCGTCTCGCTCGCCCACGACGACGAGTCGATCGACCGGACCTGCGAGGCTGCCGCCGACTGCTTCCGCGTCGCCCTCGACTGACGATGACCGACTCACCCCTGCGCCCCGAGGACGCCCTCGACGATCTCGCCTCCCAGCTTCGCGACGCGGGGCCGGTCGTCGCCGATCACGTCGCTCGGCCGGACGGCGACCCGGCGATCGGGATCCTGGTCGCCGCCGGCCCGCGCTGCGCGAGCGACCCCGGCGGGTATGCGGCGGTGGTCGAGCTCGTCCGCGAGGGCTACCTCTGCCACTACCGCGAGCCGCGCCTGCTCGGCCGCCTCGACCCCGACCTGCGGCTGCTCGTCGGCGATCACCTCTATGCCCGCGGCATCGAGCGGCTGGCCCGGCTCGGCGACCTGCTCGCCGTCGCCGAGCTCTCCGACCTGATCTCGCTCGCCGCCCAGCTCGACGCCGCCGGCGCCGATCCCGACGCGGCCGAGATCGCCTGGCTCGCCGCGGCGGTGGCGGTCGCGGCCGGACCCGGTGCCGATCACGAGGCCGCCAAGGCGACCCTCCGCGAGTCCGGCGAGGCCGGCCCGCTCTGGAAGGCGGCCCGCGAGCGCGCCGAGGAAGCCGGCCTGTCCGAGCATCTGTCGGTGGCCTCCGAAGCAGTAGGATTCGCCGCCCCGAACCGTGGCTGAATCAGGCGAAGAAAAGACCACCAGCCCGGCCGGCGAAGGCCGTGCCGATGAGCTCCCCCCGATGAAGCCGATCGGCTACTTCGAGGGCGAGTCGATGACCCGCCGCAAGGTCTTCGCCGTCGCCGGCCAGGCGCTCGGCGGCCTCGCCGGCGCCGCGATCGTCCTGCCGGCGCTCGGCTTCGCGGTCGCGCCCATATTCGACAAGCCCGAGGAGGACTGGCAGGCGGTCGGTCCCGAGGCCGACTTCGTCCCCGAGACCTACGTCCCGCGCGTGATCACGATCGTCCAGGGGATCGGCGAGGCGGGCAAGTCGACCGTCTACGTCCGCCGCGGCAGCACCGACCTCGGCGAGGACCCCGACTCCTACGTCGCGATCTCGACCCGCTGCGCGCACCTCGGCTGCCCGGTCCGCTTCGTCCAGGCCGCCGGCAACTTCATCTGCCCCTGCCACGGCGGCGTCTACGGCTTCCAGGGCGAGGTCATCGGCGGCCCGCCGGTGCGCCCGCTCGACCGCTTCCAGACCCGGGTCACCGACCGCCTCGTCGAGATCGGCCCGCGCTACAGCGTCACCTCCCAGCTCGAGCCGGTCCGCGCCCGCGACCCGGGCGAGTACACCGGCGGCGTCTGGGAGTACCTCTACCCGCCCCGGCCCTCGACCGCTGCCCCGCCGTCCTCGTAGGGACCGAAGCGCATGCCTGACCTCCAAAAGCTCCTGCCGCCGCCGATGCGCCGCCCGCCGAAGCCGGGCCACGCCGACGGCAAGCCGGCCGAGTACGCGCCCGGCGAGGCGCCGGACGGCAAGCCGACCGGGCTGCGCGAGGGCCGGACCGACGACCCCGGCCGCCGCCTCTCGACGAAGGCTCAGGACGCGCCCGCCGACCTCGTCGGCTGGGTCGACGAGCGGATGGGAGCGACCAGCTTCCTGACCGCGATGCTGATGCGGAAGGTCCCGAAGGGGACCAACTGGTTCTACACGCTCGGCTCGGCGACGCTGTTCGCGTTCGTCGTCCAGGCGGTGACCGGCGTCTTCCTGGCGATGTACTACACGCCGTCCCCGGTCGAGGCATACGCCTCGATCACCCATCTGACCAACGACGTCTTCCTCGGCGAGTTCGTCCGCGGCATGCACAAGTGGGGCGCCTCGGTGATGGTGATCCTCGTCTTCGTCCACATGGCGCGGACGTTCTTCTTCGGCGCCTACAAGTATCCGCGCGAGCTCAACTGGGTGATCGGCGTCGTCCTCCTGATCCTGACGATGGTGATGGGCTTCACGGGCTACCTGCTGCCGTTCGATCAGCGCTCCTACTGGGCGACGATCGTCGGCGTCAACATCAACGGCACCGGCCCGATCGTCGGCCCGTACCTCTCCGACTTCCTCCGCGCCGGTCCCGAGTTCGGTGCGACGACGCTGTCGCGCTTCTACGCGATCCACATGCTGCTGATCCCGGGCGCGATCATCGCGCTGATCGGCGCCCACCTCTATCTCGTCGTCAAGCTCGGCACGACGGCGCCGCCGTGGATGCGCGCCGACCGCAAGCCGAAGGCGTCGCGCTCGGAGCCGGTCGACGCGATCGCGAACGGCGCCGGCGGCAACGGGAGCGCGCCGTGAACAATCGCGAGAAGGAGGAGTACCTCCGCGAGTACGAGGTGATGAAGAAGAAGGGCAAGCCCTTCTTCCCGTACGCGATCCTCAAGGACTCGACGATGGCGGTGATCGTCGTCGGCGTGATCGTCTTCATGTCGATCTACCTCGGTGCCGAGCAGGGCCCGAAGGCCGACCCGACGACGACCACCTACGTGCCCCGACCAGAGTGGTACTTCTTCTTCCTGTTCGAGCTGCTGCGCGTCATCAAGCCGCCGTGGCTGGTCCCGGTCGCGACGATCGGCGTCCCGACGATCGCGATGGTGTTGCTCCTGCTGTTGCCGTTCTACGACCGCAACCCGGAGCGCAACCCGCTGAAGCGCCCGATCGCTTCGATCGCCGGGATCATGACCATCATCGCGATGGCGTTCTTGACCTTCCTCGGCGCCAACGCCGGGTCGCCGACCGACATCGAGATGAAGGTCGCTCCCGAGTTCGAGCCCGGCAAGCTCATCGCCGCCCAGTCCGGCTGCCTCGCCTGCCATCAGTTCGGCGACAACGGCAACAACGGCCCCGGTCCGAAGCTGACCGAGATCGGCGCCCGGCTGAACCCGGCGGCGATCGCCCGATCGCTCGAGATCGGCCCCGGGATCATGCCTTCCTACTCGGCGATGGCCGAGGACGAGCCCGCGAAGTTCCGCGACCTCGTCGCCTTCCTCGCCTCGCTGAACGGCGAGGAGAGCTCCGGCGAGCCCGACACCGGCGTTGCCGGCGATCCGGGAACGGGTGCGCCCGAGAGCAGCACCACCGGCGGGGGCGACTCGTCCGCCGCGGAACCGGCGGCCTCCGGCTCGAGCCCCTGACGACCGCCGAGAGCAAGCCCTCGCGGGACTCGGAGCAGTTCGCCTCCGAGGTCCGCGGCATGTTCGACCGGATCGCCGGCGTCTATGACGTGATGAACTCGGCGATGACCGCCGGGATGCACCACCGCTGGCGGGCCCGGGCCGCCGACCGCGCCGAGCTCGCCTCCGGCGACGCCGCCCTCGACGTCTGCTGCGGCACCGGCGATCTGGCCCTCGAGCTGGCTCGCCGCGTCGGCCCGGCCGGCCGCGTCGTCGGGTCCGACTTCTCCGAGCGGATGCTCGACCTGGCGCGCGAGAAGCCGGTCCCGGGGGCGGCGGCGAAGCCGATCTTCGAGTGGGCCGACGCGCTCGACCTCCCCTACGACGACGGCGGCTTCGACGCGGTCAGCGTCGGCTTCGGCGTCCGCAACCTCTCCGACCTCGGCCGCGGGATCGCCGAGATGGCCCGCGTGCTGAAGCCCGGCGGCCGGCTCGTCATCCTCGAGATCACCCAGCCGACCCGGCCGCCGCTATCGACCTTCTTCTCGGTCTGGTTCGACCGGATCGTGCCGCTGATCGGCCGGTTCGCCGGCGACAGCGCCGCCTACAGCTACCTGCCCGAGTCGGTCAAGCGCTTCCCGTCGCCGGCCGGCCTCGCGGCGATCATGGACGGGGCGGGACTCGAGCGGATCCGCTGGACGATCCTCGCCGGCGGGATCATCGCGATCCACTCCGGCCGACGTCCGGAGTGAGCCGGTGAGCCGCTCTTCCTCGCCGGAGCCGGTCACGGCCGTCACCGACCTCGCCGCCGCCTGGCTGCCGGCGCGGATGACCGAGGTCGAGCGCCGGCTCGGCGAGACCGTCGCCGGCTGGGGCGAGGAGCTCGGTCGCGACGCGGGGGAGACCCTGACCGCGGGCGGCAAGCGGATGCGGCCGCTGCTCGTCCTCCTCTGCGCCGGTCGCGGCGCCGGGCAGGAGGCGATCCGGGCGGCGACCGCCATCGAGCTCGTCCACATGGCGACCCTCGTCCACGACGACGTCCTCGACGACGCGCCGCTCCGCCGCGGCCTACCGACCGTGTTCGCGAGCTCCGGCCGCCGGCGCGCGGTCGCTGCCGGCGATCTGCTCTTCTCGCGGGCGTTCGCGATCCTCTCCGCCGGCGCTGACGGGCCAGAGCCGAGCGACCCCGCGACCGACCGTCAGGTCGAGCTGCTCGCCCATGCGTCGGTCGCGCTCGCCCGCGGCGAGCTGGCCCAGCGCCGCGACGCCTACGACACCTCGGTCTCGATCGAGCGCTACCAGCTCCGCTGCGAGCTCAAGACTGCGGCGCTGTTCGAGTGCGCCTGCGTGATCGGTGCATCGCGCGGCCCCGCCGAGGAGGCGGCGCTGCTCGACTTCGGTCGCGCGATCGGGCTCGCCTTCCAGCTCCTCGACGACGTCCTCGACGTCCTCGGCCCCCCGGAGCGGACCGGCAAGGCGCGTGGAACCGACCTGCTCGACGGCACCGTGACGCTGCCGTTCATCCTCGCCCGCGAGCGCGACCCCGGCCTCCGCGAGATCGACCTCCGCTCGCTCGAGCCGGATGCCGCCGAGGCGGTCTGCGACCGGATCGCCGCGACCGGCTCACCGGAGGAGGTCCGGGCCGAGGCGCGCGAGCGGGTCGCCAGCGCGAAGCGGGCGCTGCGCGAATCGGGGATCGGCGGCGAAGAGCTGCAGATGCTGGAGCTGGTGGCCGACGGAGTGGTGGAGCGGTACAGCTGAGAGAGGACAGAGGACAGAGGACAGTCTCAGGGTTCAGACCTGTCCTCTGTCAGCGAGCGCAGCGAGCGTCCTGTCCTCTCTTTCTAGAAGTCTTCCGGCAACACGAGGTCGGCGGCCAACAGCGCGCTGAAGCGCTTCAGCTCCGCCTCCATGTTCGATCGCTCGAGGCGGCGGAGGTCGGCGTAGAGGGAGTCGGTGCCGGCATCGAGGATCTGGTCGAAGCGATCGACCACCGCCTGCTCGTAGAGGCCGGTCGAGCGGTGCTCGCACTCGGGGCAGCGCAGCTCGACCCGCCAGTGGACCGCGTCGGCGGCGGACCAGTCGACCGGATGGACGAGGGCGGAGCCGCATTCCGGGCAGACGTGCAGGTCCTCGAGAAGGAACGGCGGAGGCTGTCGATCGGGTCGCTGCATCGATCCGGCACCCCATCGGCAGCGCGATCGCCCGCACGCACGGCGATCTCGGCGCCCTGGACGTTCGTCCACCCGCCTTGCAGCGGCCCCTTGCATAGACTCCCGCCGCGATGGTGCTCAGCGACCGCACGATCCGGGCCGAGATCGACGCCGGCCGGATCGCCTTCGATCCCTACGACCCGAGCCTGATCCAGCCGTCGAGCGTCGACGTCCGGGTCGATCGCAGCTTCCGCGTCTTCCACAACGCCCGCCATCCCTTCATCGACGTCCGCAAGGCCCAGGAGGACCTGACCGAGCTCGTCACGGTGCCCGGCGACGAGCCCTTCATCCTCCATCCCGGCGAGTTCGTGCTCGGCCAGACCCTCGAGCGGGTTCGCCTCCCCGATGACATCGTCGCCCGCCTCGAGGGCAAGAGCTCGCTCGGCCGCCTCGGCCTGCTGATCCACTCGACCGCCGGCTTCGTCGACGCCGGCTTCGAGGGCAACCTCACCCTCGAGCTCTCGAACGTCGCCAACCTCCCGATCACGATCTACCACGGCATGCCGATCGGCCAGATCTCCTTCATGCGCATGGACGGCCCCGTGGAGCACGCCTACGGCTCCGACGAGACCGGCTCGAAGTACCAGGGCCAGGAGGAGCCGACCGCGAGCCGCTACTACCTGAACTTCGAGAAGTAGCGCTCACCCCGGATAACCTGCTCGCATGCCCGAGCCGGCCGGCGGCGACAACATCGTCAAGCTGAACACGGCCCGGCGGCGGCAGGGGACGCTGGCGCGGATCCATGCCTACGGGGCGATCCTCGACGCGATCGTCCGCTCCGAGTTCGAGCCGGGACGGCAGCTCTCCGAGAACGAGCTCGCGGCCTGGCTCGGGGTCAGCCGGACGCCGGTCCGCGAGGCGCTCGCGCGGCTCCGCGAGGAGGGGCTGGTCGAGATCGTCGCTCAGCTCGGGACGTTCGTCGCGCCGATCAGCCCGCGGGCGGTGACCGACGCGCAGTTCGTCCGCGAGGCGCTCGAGTGCGCGGCGGTGCGGAAGGCGGCGGAGCTGGCGACGACCGACGACATCGCCGAGCTCGAGGGGATCGTCCGCAACCAGCACCGGGCGGTGCGGGGCGGTGACCACGACGCGTTCTACGTCCTCGACGACGACTTCCACCACGCGCTCTGCGACCTCAGCGGCCACACCGCGGTCTGGACGCTCGGGCAGCGGATCAAGCCGCACCTGAACCGGGTCCGGCGGCTCAGCCTGCCGGCGCCGAGCTATCTCGAGGAGATGGTCTCCGAGCACGAGCAGGTCCTCGGCGCCGTCGATCGGCACGAGGCCGACAGCGCCGAGGCGGCGATGCGCCATCACCTGCGGATGGTGCTCCGCGAGATCCCGCGACTGCGCGAGCAGCACCCCGAGTACTTCGACGAATGAGCCGGAACCGCGGGGACGGAAAGGCGGCACACGACTGCCCCGATTCGGTTAGAGTCGGAGAACGAATTGAGGGAGAGCGCAACTTCGGCGCCGACCGTCTGTTGATGTTCCCGGTGGCCGGGTAGGGCCGCCCGACAAAGCCCAATCAGGAGAGCCATGAATCGTCGTCTGATCGTCCGCATCGCCACCGCGTTCCTCGCCGTCGCGATGCTCGCCGTCCCCGCGTCCGCAATCGCCGGCAAGGGCGGCAAGAACAAGAACAAGGCACTCGTGGTCTGTAAGCACGGCTGCAAGTACCGGACGATCCAGAAGGCCGTCAACAAGGCCGGCAAGACCGACAAGAAGAACGACGTGATCAAGGTCAAGCCGGGCAAGTACGTCGAGGGCGTCCAGGCGCTCGGCAAGAAGTTCAACGGGCTGACGATCAAGGGCACCAGCAAGAACGCCAGCAAGGTGATCCTCGAGGGCAAGAACGCCAAGGATCCGATCGGCAACCCCGCCAACAACGGGATCGAGATCGCCGACGCCAAGAACGTCACGATCAGCAACATGCTGGTCCGCCACTACCTGGCCAACGGCGTCTTCTGGCACGACACCAACACCTCCGACAAGAAGGCGACCTGCCAGAACGCGGTCGCCAAGAACGTCGACGTCGAGTTCAACCACAGCTACGGGCTGTTCATGTTCGGCTGCGAGGGCGGCGCCTTCAACAAGTCGAACGGCTGGGGCCACGGCGACTCCGCCTACTACATCGGCGCGACGCCGTTCCAGAAGAACCCGCAGAAGACGGTCCTCAAGAACCTGAACAGCTACGAGAACGTGCTCGGCTACTCCGGGACGAACTCGAAGTACGTCGTGATCAAGGACTCGAACTTCTACAACAACGGCGCCGGAATCGTGCCGAACACGCTCGACTCCGAGCCGTTCGAGCCGAACGGGTCCGGCGTCATCAAGGACAACAACATCTTCTGGAACAACTTCAACTACTACCTGCCGAACTCGCCGGTGAAGACCGTCTCGGGCGGCCTCGGCGGTGGCGTCAACTACCCGATCGGTATCGGCGTGATCCTGTTCGGCTCCGACGGCTGGAAGGTCCAGAACAATCAGATCTTCGGCAACTTCATGTGGGGCGCCGCGCTGTTCTCCGATCCGCTCGGCAACGAGGGGGACGACGCGATCGCCATGAACAACCAGCTGGTGAACAACTCGATGGGCCGCGACGGCACCGACACCAACCGGAAGGATTTCTTCACCGACGGGTCGGGCAGCAACAACTGCTTCGAGGGCAACGACACCTCGACGTTCGAGCTCGACCAGAGCGCCCCGGGGCCGAACCACGCGACGCAGGCACAGCTCTACCCGCCGTGTCCGGTCCCGGCCGGCACCCAGCCGAACCCGGGCGCGACCGGTGGCAGCCTCGGCAACCTCTACCTGCAGCTGCAGGTTCTGCTGCCGCTGGTGAGTGCCGACCCGCCTGAGAACCAGCAGTGCTTCTGGACCGAGCACAGCCATCCGAAGTTCAAGAAGTTCAAGCCGCTCAACGTCACGCCCGGCCCGGACTGCACCCCTTAAGGAGGAGACCAATGCGACGCACCTTGACGATCATCACCGCCCTCGTCGCCCTGACGGCGCTGGCGGCGGTTCCCGCGACCAGCTTCGCCGCCAAGAACAAGACGGTGAAGGTGAGGGACGACTTCTTCTCGCCGACGAAGGTCAAGGTGAAGAAGAACGCCAAGGTCAAGTTCAACTGGGGTTCGAGCAACATCAACACCCACAACGTGACGCTGAAGAAGGGGCCGAAGGGCGTCAAGAAGTCGAAGCCCTGCACGGGCGGCAAGATCACGAAGTGCAACAAGTCGGGCAGCGGTGCCATCGGGATCAAGTTCAACCCGAAGTTCAACAAGAAGGGCACCTACAACTTCGTCTGCACGATCCACCCGACGACGATGAAGGTCAAGGTCGTCGTCAAGGGGTAGTGGCGCGAGGGAGTTGAGATGAGCCTTCCCCCGATCGGACGGCGAGCATTCGTCGCCGAGGCGGCGGGAGGGCTGCTCCTCTGCACGCTCGCCGGCAAGAAGTTCAGCGTCGACGAGGAGGTTCCGGTCGAGGCCCTCAACGAGGGCCTCGAGGTGCCCCCGAAGGTCGCCGCTGCCCGCGCCAACGGCGGCGTCGCCCCCGGCGCCGCGCCCGTCCTGGCGAAGGCGACGACGGCGAACGAGTACTGGATCCAGGCCGAGCAGATGAAGTGGGACATCGTCCCGAAGGGCCGCGACCAGATGATGGGCAAGGACGTCAAGGGGAAGACGACCTTCAAGGCCTGGGGCTACCGCCCCTACTCGGCCAACTTCGCCGAGCCGCTCGGCCCCGCCAAGGTCCCCGGCCCGCTGCTCGAGGCCAACGTCGGTGAGACCGTCACGGTCCACTTCCGCAGCAAGCTCCCGACGCCGGTCACGATGCACCCGCACGGCCTCCAGTACTCGGTCGACATGGACGGCGCCTACAAGGGCAAGTACACCGACCCCGGCGGGTTCGTCCAGAAGGGCGACGAGGTCACCTACATCTGGGAGGCCGTCGCGAGCTCCGAGGGCGCCTGGTGGTACCACGACCACGGGCCGAGCGAGCCGCTGCCGGTCTACAAGGGCCTGTTCGGGCCGATCATCGTCCGCGACCCGGCCAAGCCGCGGCCCGACCGCGAGTACTTCGTCGCCTTCCACTCCTTCCAGCCGGCGGCGACCGGGCTCAGCAAGCCCTTCTACTGCATCAACGGCCGTGCCTACACCGGCAACACGCCGAACCTGAAGTCGAACGTCGGCGAGGACGTCGCCTTCCACGTCTACGCGGTCGACGACTACTTCCACACCTTCCACATCCACGGACACCGCTGGACGCCGCCGTTCGGAGGGCCGACGATCGACAACGTCACGCTCGGCCCCGGCGACGTCACGACGGCCCGCTTCACCGAGGACAACCCGGGCCGCTGGCTGTACCACTGCCACGTCTGGAGCCACATCGTCCAGGGGATGAGCGGCTGGTACATCGTCGAATGAGGCGGCTGGCGCTCGGACTGGCGTTGCTGGTGGCGCTGCTCCTCGTCGCGGCCCCCGCCGACGCCGCCAACCGGCGGATCTCGATCAGCAACTACCAGTGGTCGGACGACGACCTGCACATCGACCTCGGCGAGCACGTGACCTGGTATTGGACCGGTCCCGACCTGATGCATTCGATCACCGGCCAGCCGCCGAATGCGACGCAGTGGGACTCCGACCCGGGGACGCTGCCGCAGCACAGCATCGGCGACGACTACCAGCTCACCTTCGACAAGCCCGGCGTCTACCGCTTCCAGTGCAAGATCCACTCGCTCGTGCGCGGGACGGTGACGGTCTCGAACACTCCCGGCAATCCCGAGGCCGAGCCCGACCCGGTCCCGAAGAGCAACGTCGACCGGACCGCGCCGAAGATGCGTGGGGTCAAGCTCCCGGTCAAGTTCGGCAAGCGGGGCGGGCCGCTGCAGTACTCGCTGAACGAGCCCGCCAAGCTCGACGTCGAGTACTACCGCTTCTCGAACAAGGGCAAGCGCCGGTTCGCGGGCTATGCCAAGTACAAGGGATACGTCGGCTACAACCGCGCCCGGATCGGCAAGCGGAAGCCTCATTTCAAGCCGAAGCGCGGCCGCTACGAGGTCGTTCTGCGGGTCATCGACGACGCCAACAACACGTCGAAGCCGAAGAAGCGCCGGTTCCGGATCTGGTAGCCGGCTCGCAGCGCCGCCCCGACCGGGCGGACCCGTGATCCCGCCGCGCTACGATCAACGGCCATGCCGAACATCGGTCCACTCGAACTGGCGATCGTCGCGATCATCGCGCTGATCATCTTCGGCCCGAAGCGGCTTCCCGAGCTCGGTCGATCGATCGGCGACGGCCTCCGTGAGTTCAAGGCCTCGGTCAGCGGCGAGGGCCGCGACGACGAGGACGAGGACGACGACGAGCCGCCGCAGATCGACAACGACATCGAGGACGCGGAGCTCGCCGACGACGAGCCCGCCGCCAAGCCCGGGGAACCCGCCGAGCGCACCCCCTCCTGATCCCTCCGGTGGCGAGCGCCGACCGGGACCGGAGCTGAATCGTGGCGCGGATCAAGGCGGCCAGCTTCGACGACCGGATGACCCTGGTCGAGCATCTCGACGAGCTCCGCAACCGGCTGATCTTCTGTGCCATCGCGCTCGTCGCCGCCGCGATCGTCTGCTTCTGGCAGAACCACCTGCTGCTCGACATCGCCAACGGGCCGCTGCCCGACGACGTCGAGCCGCTGACGTTCTCGCCCTCGGAGCCGTTCATGACGACGCTGACCCTCGTCCTCTACAGCGCCGTCCTCGTCACGCTGCCGATCCTGCTCTACCAGGCCTACGCGTTCATCCTCCCGGCCCTGACCCCGGGCGAGCGGAAGGTCATCCTCCCGGTCCTGCTGATGGTGCCGATCCTGTTCGTGGCCGGCGTCGTCTTCGCCTACTTCGTGGTCGTCCCGGCCGCGATCAAGTTCCTCCTCAACTTCAACGACGATCAGTTCAACATCCAGATCCGCGCCCGCGAGTACTACAGCTTCTTCTCGCTGTCGCTGATCTCGGTCGGCATCCTCTTCCAGATCCCGATCGGGATCCTCGCCGTCACCAAGCTCGGCATCGTCACGCCCGAGCAGCTCGCCAAAAATCGCCGCTACGCGATCCTGATCATCGCCGTGCTGGCGATGCTGTTGCCCGGCACCGACCCGATCACGATGCTGCTCTCGATGCTGCCGCTCGTCCTCCTCTTCGAGTTCAGCCTGATCGTCGCGAGGGTCCTCGGAAGGCCCGGGAAGAGCAGGGGAACCGAGGTCGAGCCGGCCGAGGCCCCGATCGAACCGACCGGGTAGATGGTCCTCTAGGCTCCCCGCCATGCTCTTCGAGCTCGGTGGCAAGAGAAAGCGGCTGATCCAGGCGATCTACGTCTGCCTGGCGCTGCTCATGTTCGTCGGCCTGGTCGGCCTCGGAATCGGCAGCAACGTCAGCGGCGGCCTCTTCGACGCGCTCGGGATCGGCGGCGGCAACACGTCGTCATCGCCGCAGTACGACGCCCAGATCCAGCGCGCCGAGGACACCCTCCAGACCGACCCGAAGAACGAGAAGGCGCTGATCAGCCTCGCCCGCACCCACTTCCTCGCCGGTCAGTCGGCGACCGGGACCGACGACCAGGGCCGGATCACCTACACGGAGGAGACGCTGACCGACTACCGGAGCGCGACCGCCGCCTGGGAGCGCTATCTGGCGGCGAAGCCGAAGCAGCCCGACGACGGCGTCGCATCGCTGATGCTCCAGGCCTACACCGCGCTCGCTGGCTCCGACCCGGCGCGGATCCAGCAGGACGTCGACGGGGCGTTCAAGGCAGCGCAGATCGTCGCCGACGCGCGCCCGAGCTTCGGCAGCTACCTGCAGCTCGCCACCTACGCCTATTACGCCGGCGACGAGAAGGCCGGCGCCGAGGCGGAGAAGAAGGCACTCGCCGAGGCCCCCGACTCGACGTCGAAGAACCAGGCGAAGGCGCAGGTCAAGCAGGCGAAGGCGCAGGGCGCCGCGATCCAGAAGGCGATCAAGCAGAGCGCCCCCGATCAGAGCCAGCTCGAGAACCCGCTCGGCGGCCTCGGGGGCACCCAGGCACCGCTCCCGAGCGGCGGCTGAGCGGTCCTCCGCCGGCCGCAGCGGTGCGCTTCACGCGCGCGGCCGCTCTCGCTACCATCACCGGCCCGGGCGATTAGCTCAGTTGGTAGAGCAGGAGACTCTTAATCTCAAGGTCGTAGGTTCGAGCCCTACATCGCCCATCGGCGTCCCATCCGGCCGCCCGGCGCGCTCCGACGTTTGAGCCGAGCCCCGGCGCGGGTATTGCGGGCGAGCGCGGGCTGTTCGGAATGGCGCCATATGCGGCGGCAAAGCACGGCGTGGTCGGGATCGTCCAGACGATCGCGTGGGAGTACGGCGAGCAGGGGATCCGTACGGCCGCCGTCGGCCCGGCTTACATCAAGACCGGCCTCGAGGACAACATCCCCGAGGAAATCCGTCGCGAGCTGCCTGGGATGCACGCGCTCGGGCGGATGGGCGACCGCGGCGCAGGCCACTTCCGCACCGATCGGGATCGGGGTTCGTATGCGACCCCAACCCCGATCAGCGCCCAGCCCGGAGCGCACCGATCGGGATCGGGCTCGGATACGAGGCAAATCCCGATCGCTGGCCGTGGAACACCGCGAGAGGTCTTCGAGCCGGCGGGTCCGGTCATCGGCAGCGCGCGCGCACGGGCCGGTCCCGGGTCAGGCGGCCGTCCAGCCGCCGGCGGCGACGGCGCACGGTCCGCCGGGGTGGGCGAGGACCGCGTTGCCGGGGAGGTCGAGGGCGATCGTCGCCAGCGTCGCCGAGGGTTCGGCCTCGCCGGCGTTGTCGGGATGGCAGCAGATGCCGGCGTCGTGGTCGATCAGGGCGCCGGCTCGGCTCGTCGGATCGGCGGCGGCGGAGAGCTCGCCGGCCCGTTCGGTCAGCGCGGCGAGCCGCTCGCGCGTGGTCGAGCCCGGTTCGGCCTCTGTCTCACCCGCGGCCAGAGCCGGGTCGAGGAAGTGGTTGGTGTGCAGGAGCACCCCGGCCGCGTCCGGCTCCACCACACCGACGCCGGCCGGCGAGAGCTCGAGGCAGCGGGCGCTCGCGCGCTCGCCGTCCCAGGCGGCGACGGTGAGGACCGTCGAGGCCGAAACGATCGCCGAGCGGGCGATCGCGGTCGCCTCGACGATCGTCGTCGCCTCGTCGAGGATCCGCCGCGCGACGGCATGGACCGGCACGCCGGGGCTCCCGCCGTCGTCGCGGTGGTGGAGGATGTTGAAGTGGAGGCCGAGACCGGCGTCGTTGACGCCGATCTTGCCGACGATGCCGAACTCGGTGAACAGGCGGACGGTCCGGCCGTCCTCGGTCGCGACGGACAGCAGCAGCATGTTGTCGCGCAGCGCCTCGTACCAGTCCCAGGTCTGGATCGTCCGGGGAAGGCCGCCGCCGGGCGGGGCGAGGACGAAAGTCGAGCATTCGCCGACGGTCGTCGCGCCCGCTGCAGCCAGGATTTCGGTCCGGGCGTTGAGCGCGGCCACGCACCAGGGCTCGAGCCCGGCTCCGACTGCGAGCCCGGCCACCTCTTCGGCCAGCGCCGGCGCCCATGATCGCGTTTGATCGAGCGAGCGCTCGGCGACATCGCGCTGCAGGCCGGGAGCGGCGGCGGCGATCGCGAAGAGCCGCTCGTAGCCGTCCCAGGCGGCGGCGATCCGCTCCCGCCAGGCGGTTCCGATCGCGGCCCCGCGGGCGCGCGGCTCGGGTTCGTCGATCCGCCCGACCGGGATCAATGGATCAATCGGCGGTCCCGGACCCGAAGCTCTGGCGCCAGGAGGGAACCTGTGGCGTCCAGCCGAGCTCGGCCTTCGCCCTCGCGTTCGACGCGCCGCGGAGATCGGTCATGAACGCGACTCCGTAGGCGCCGGCCATCGGCCGCGCCACCCAGGCGGGGATCCGCCGCGGCTTGCGGCCGCCACGAGCGGCGGCGAGGACCGGCAGCCACTCGTCGACCGTCGCCGGCTCGTCGTCGACGATGTTGAAGACGCCGCGGGCGTCGCTTGCGATCGCGGCGACCACGGCGCTGCCGGCGTCGTCGGCGTGGACGAACGAGAAGGTCGAGCTGCGGCCGCGGCGGTGGAGGATCGGCAGCCTGCCGCGGGCGGCGAGGCGGCTGAAGCCGCCGTCGACGGCGAACATCGTCCCCGGGCCGTAGAGCTGGCCGAAACGAAGAACGATGCCGTCGGCCTCCAGGGTGAGCCGTTCGAGCTCGGCGATCGGTCGTGCCGCCATGGTCAGCGGGTCGCCGGGATCGTCGCGGAGCGGCACGTCCTCGTCGGCCGGCCCGTCGCCGGTGACGTTGACGAAAGCGATGCTCTGGGCGATCAGCTTCGCGCCGCCGCCGGCCTCGGCAGCGTCGAGAAGGATCCGCGTGCCTTCGGTCCGGAGCCGGTTCGTCGCCGCGAACTGGGCGGCGACGTCACCGCGTCCGGCCTCGGTCGGGATCTCGGTCGCGAGGTGGACGATCGCCTCCGGCCGCCAGTCGGCGGCGAGCGCGAGCACGGCGCCGCGATCGAGCAGGTCGAGCGCGACGACGTCCTGCTGCCCGTCCGGGTTCCTGGCG
>DASTTY010000033.1:0-20374 GCA_035759925.1 Solirubrobacterales bacterium | reverse complement strand
ATTCCTGCCGGGAGCAGGGCGGCTCGCCGAGCGGGCGGTCTCGCCGCTGCGGGCCATCCACACCGGCCACGCCGGCGACTACGTGGCCTGGTCGGTGCTCGGGATGGCGGCGGTCGGCGGCGCGCTGGCGCTCGCCGCGGGCTTCCCGGCCTAGCCGGCCGGCGGCTCAGCTCAGGATCATGCAGGTCGTCGTCGCCGAGGCGAGCAGCCGCTCCCCGGACGCATCGGTGAGCCGGGCCTGGGCGGTAGCCTGGCGGCGGCCGCGGTAGTCGACCTCACCGACGGCGCGAACGCGCTCGACGTCGCGGGTGATCGGGCGCAGGAACTTGACCTCGAGCCCGGCGGTCGTGTAGCCCTCGCCCGCCTCGAGCGTCGTGTGGACTGCGCAGCCGAGCACCGAGTCGAGCAGGGTCGCGGCGTAGCCGCCGTGGACCGTGCCGATCGGGTTGTAGTGCTCTTCGCCGGGCTCGCCCTCGAAGACGACGAGCCCGGGATCGACCTCGACCGGCTGCATCCTCATCAGCACCGCGATCGGTGGCGGCGGCAGCTCGCCGGCGGCGATCGCCCGCATGTAGTCGAGCCCTGCCATCGCGGCCCCGGCGCCGGCGGCCGCGACCGGGTCCTGCCAGACGATCGTCCGGCTCCGGGTGCTCTCCGGCGCCAGCTCGGCGTGCGCCGCCGCCGCGTCGATCGCCGTCATCGACGCCGCTTGCGGGGCTTCTGCGTCCGCACCGGGGCCGGGTAGAGGAGGTCGGCCATGATCTCCTCGCTGGTCAGCGCGAACTGCTGCTTCGCACGGCTCGTCTTGCGTGGCTTGTCGATGTCGTGGGGGCTCATCGTGCCTCCTCCTCCGCGACTCCCCGCGGATGTGAGTTGCTTGACGCAACCGAGGGTAGCGGAATCCGGAGCATAAAGTTGCTTGATGCAACTCAGTGTGCCAAGATCACGTTTCGCTGCTGAAGCGCGACTACGACCAGGTCTGCTCGGTGGCCCGCTCGCTCGAGGTGCTCGGTGAGCGCTGGACGCTGCTCGTCATCCGCGACATCTTCCACGGCAAGCGCCGCTTCGACGCGATCCAGGAGGACCTCGGCGTCGCCCGCAACGTCCTCGCGGCACGCCTCGCCCGGCTCGTCGAGGAGGGCATCCTCGAGAAGCGCCCCTACCAGCAGCGGCCGGCCCGCTACGAGTACTTCCTGACCGAGAAGGGCCTCGAGCTCTGGCCGGTGATGGTCGCGATGATGCACTGGGGGGACCGCTGGCTCGCGACCGACGAGGGGCCGCCGGTCGTCATCCACCACAAGCAGTGCGGCGGTCTCGTCGACGACCGCGGCTACTGCGAGCGCTGCGGCGAGCGGCTCGATGCCCGCGACGCCTACGCCGAGCGCGGCCCCGGCCTGGTCGGAGCGGCGCCGGCGCGAGCCGTGCGGATCTAGTTGCCGCCGTTGCCCTGGATCCCGGGCGCGTAGGCGTTGTCCGGGTAGCCGTCGCCGTTGGTGTCGCCGCCGGTCGCCGCCGGCGTGGTCGTCGTCGGGGTGGTCGTCGTCGTTGTCGAGGTCGTGTCGTAGGTCGATGTCGACGCGGCGCTGCTGCTCGAGTAGGTCGAGAGATCGGCCGGGTCCTTCGGGGCCGGGAAGTCGCGGCAGCCCTTGGTGGCGGCGACCTCCATGTAGTCCTGCCAGACCGGCGCGGAGAGGGTGGCGCCGTAGCCGGGAAGCGGCGTCCGCGCGTCGGGGTTGCCGGTCCAGACCGCAGTCGATACGTCGGGCGTGTAGCCGACGAACCACGCGTCGGACTGCTCCTCCGTGGTCCCGGTCTTGCCGGCGGCGGTGCAGCCCGGGAGGTCGTAGCCCTGCGCGGTTCCGAAGTCGAGCGTCCCCTCCATCACGTTGGCGACCGTGTAGGCGACGCCGTCGGAGATGACCCTCGTGCCCTCGCTGTCCTCGGGCTTGTCGACCTTGCCGTTCGGGAACACGACCTTGGTGATCGCGGTCGGGTCGTGGTGGACGCCGCCGTTGGCGAGCGTCGCGTAGGCGTTCGACATCTCGAGGACCGTGCAGCAGGTGCTGGTGCCGCCGAGCGCCTCCGCGTAGACGCCCTGCAACTCCGAGGTGATCCCCATCTTGTGGGCCATCTCGTCGAAGTTGGCCGGCCCGACGTCGACGCCGAGCTGGGCGAAGACCGTGTTGACGGAGTTCGCGGTCGCATCGGCGAGCGTGATCGAGCCGCCCGCGCCGCCGGAGACCGTCCAGGGCTCGCTGCCGGGCGGGGTCAGGGTGATCGTCGAGGGTGCCGGGAAGGTCGTGGTCTCGGGGTCCATGCCCTGATTCACGGCAGTCGTCAGCACGAACGGCTTGAACGACGAGCCCGGCTGGCGCTCGCCGGTCGCGGCGAGGTTGAACTGGCTCGTGTCGTAGGACTGCGAGGAGGCCATCGCGAGGATCGCCCCGGTGTTGGTGTCGGTCGAGACGAGGGCCCGCGCGGCGCCGTAGACCGGTGGCGCGTTGAGGATCGCCTGCTCGGCGGCCGCCTGGTCGGTCGGGTTCAGCGTCGTATAGACCTTCAGCCCGCCCTGGCGGACCTTCTTCAGCCCGTACTTGTCGATCAGCTCGTTCTGGACGAAGTCGAAGAAGAACGGCTGCGAACGCTTCAGGTACTTGTCCCCGGCCTGCAGACCGGGGCCGGTGTCCTTGACCTTCGCGGCCTTGGCCGGCGTGATGTAGCCCTGGTCGACCATCGCGTCGAGGACCTCGTTGCGGCGCTTGATGGCCGCGTTCGGGTTCGTGAACGGGTTGTACTCGGAGGGCGCCTGCGGCAGGCCGGCCAGCATCGCCGACTCGCGCAGCCCGAGATCCTCGACGTCCTTGTCGAAGAACGCCTCGGCGGCGGCCTGGACCCCGACCGACGACTTGCCGTTGTTGGTCCCGTAGGTGGCGGTGTTCAGGTACTCGTCGAGGATCTGGTTCTTCGAGTGCTCTTCCTCGTACTGCTGGGCCATCCGGGCCTCTTTGATCTTCCGCTCGATCGTGTCCTTCGGGTCCTCGATGTAGAGGTTGCGGACGAGCTGCTGGGTGATCGTCGAGGCGCCCTGCTTGACCTCCCCGGCCTCGGCGTTGGCGACCGCGGCGCGGATGATCGCTCCGTAATCGACCCCGCCGTGCTCGTAGAAGTTCGAGTCCTCGATCGCGATCGTGGCCTCCTGGAGGTCCTTCGGGATCTTCTTGAGCTTGACCGGCTCGCGGAGGATGTCGGACTGCACGTAGCCGAGGCTGTTGCCGGCGGAGTCGAACACCTGCGAGTTGGCGCCGTCGTTCGCGGGCCGGAGCGTGTCGATGTCGGGAGCGTCGGCGGCGACGTTGAGGACCCAGATCGCGAGCCCGCCGGCCGCACAGGCGACGAGCGCCAGCACGCCGGCCGCGACGGCGACGATCGTCTTGCCGACCGACCCGCGCGTACGGGTCTGCCGCCTCTGTCGAGAGCGCAGGGACATCGGAAAGGGAGACTGAAAGGGTAACGGCCCTCCGGCGCCGACAGATCAGACCGGCAGCGATCGTGCAGCGCCGCCGGCCGGCCGGGCGCTCAGCCGCAGACCGGCCAGGGGCTGGTCCCGACCCGCTTCTTCAGGGCGACCGCGACGACAGCCTGGGTCTTGTACGTGTAGCGGATCGGATCGCCTCCCGGAGACTTCGGCGACGTCCGCCAGGTCGACTTCATGAACTGGAACGCGCCTCGGTAGCGGCCGCCGCCGCCGATCGCCTTCGGGTCGCGGCCCGATTCACACTGGGCGGTCCGGTGAGCCCAGCGCTTGTTGCGCTTCGAGGTCTTCTCCCAGAGCCGCACGTACTTCGGGGCGGTCCGCCCGCCGCCGCTCTTGCTGTCGGCGGGGCCGGTGTTGGCGGTGGTGCTGATCCCGCCCGACGCCGGAGCATGGGCGGGAGCGGCGACGGCGAGCGCGAGCAGCGCTGCGGCAGCGGCCGCGAAGCCGAGCAGACGCGAAGGGACGGGCGGGCGGGGACGAACCGGGCTCATCGGGCCGGAACGTTAGCAAAGTGTTAGGAAGCGATGAGGAAAACTCATCAGCCCGCCGGGCGGCCGCCGCCCTGGTAGCGGGTCAGGCCGAGGAACGTGCCGGTCCAGATCGATCGCTTCGGACCGATCTCGGTCGCGGCGTAGAACGAGTTCTCGCAGCTGTTCGGGAGCTCGTCGAGCACCGGTCCGAGGACCGGCAGCGTCCCCGACTGCTCGAGGTAGCCGATCGCTGTCTCCGAGCAGGGACCGCCGGGCGAGGGCGCGAAGAAGCGCGAGCGGCCGGTGCGCCAGTCGAGCCCGCCGACCCCCCACTCGCCGTCCTCGAGCCTGATCCCGTAGAAGAGCCCGCTGCGCTGGCTGACCGAGGGGATGCCGTTCGGGATCGAGACCCGCGGGTTCGCCCATACCGAGTGGCAGCGCTGAGTGCGCGGGTTCCAGTCGATCCGCTCGACGCCGTGCGGAGTCGCCGCCGGATCGCCGCCGCGGAGCGCCGCGAGCGCGTTCAGCAGCACCGCCGGCAGCCCGTCGGGGAAGTCGTAGTCGAGCAGGTTGTTGACATTGAAGGTCGCGTAACCGCGGACCGCGACCGACTGCTCCGACAACGAAGCCGTGGCACCGGGATCGCCGAACGTCACCGGGTACTCGCAGGCCATCCGTCGCGGCCGGTCGCCGCCGAGGCCCTTCCAGTCCTTCGGGACCCCGTTGCGCCAGAAGAGGTCCTGGTGCATCAGATCCTGACCGTCGGTGATGACCACGAACTTGTCCTGCTTGCGGCCGGTCCCCATCAGCGTCGGGGTCGAGCCCGATCCCTCACCGAGGCGGATCTCGGAGACCTCCGATCCGGCGTTGTAGGGCGACGACCAGGCGCGCTCGAGGTCGCCGGTCTCGGGGTCGTGGTTGACGCGCACCATCCGCTTCGAGGTGACGATGTAGATGCCGCCGTTCTCGTCGGCCGCGATGTTGTTCGAGACCGTCTGCAGGTCGGTGGCCGGATCGTCGGCCGCGGCGCAGGCGGCGGCGCGGTTGAGGCTGACCGTGCGCAGGTTCGCCTGCTTCATCCGCGACGGCTGCCGCGGGATCGTGCCGACGACGCCGTTCTCGGTCACGAAGGCGATGTAGCCGTCATAGGTCATCACCGCCCCGACGAGCCGGTCGTCGCTCCCGCAGAGGGCCGAATCCGGGAGCACGAAGCGCTTGCGGAGCTCGATCGGCGAGTCGGCGTCGCCGCGGTGGGCGTCGCCATAGACGTCGAACCAGGTCAGTCGCGGGACGATGAAGCGGTTCGAGCGGTCGAGCAGGTTGTAGGCGCCGGTGATCCCGGCGGCTCCGGAGGCCGGCGGCGGCTCGCTCTCGCGCTCTGCCGGCGTGTAGACGTCGATCACCTTCCCCGACTCGGCATCGACCTTGAACAGCCGCCCCGCGTTGGCCCCGTCGATCAGCGAGCCCCACGCGACGCGGCCGCCGTCGTCGTACTTGCTGCTGAACTGGATCGAGATCGGGATCCCGGGCAGGTCGATGTGCTGGGCGCGGACGTCGGCGCTCTCGATGCCGCGATAGGGCGAGGACGCCTGCGCGTAGCTCGAGCGGTGCGAGCCGCTCCACGGCGACTGGGCGAGGGCCGGGTTGCAGGGCGGCTCGAGCTTGCCCTTGGGCTGCCGGCATTTCGCCGCGTCGGCTTCGCCGGCGAGGGTGAGCAGCACTGCGGCCGAAACGAGCAGCACGACGGCTGCGATGAGGAGCGAGTACGGCGCTCGCGAAGGTCTGCCGCCGGCTTCGGGCATCGAACGGAAACCTACCGGCCTTATTGATGCTGTGTCAACAAGGTGCCGCCGGCAGCTCGATCACCAGATAGGTGATCTATCTGCCACCCGCGGCGTTGCCTGTCAGTGCGACGGCTGGGCCAGCGCCGCGAGCGCCTCCTCGCCGCCGGGGCCGCGCGCGTGGCGGGCGGGGACGACCTCGCTCGTGATCAGCCCCCGCTCGGGCGTCAGCTCGTCGAGGACCTCGATCCAGTCGCGGGTCCGCGCCGGCGAGTCGATCACGACCGTCAGCGTCGGCACCCGCCGGCGCAGCGAGCCCAGCCGGTCGCCGTGGGGAGCGTGGCGGCCGGTGAAGCCCCAGACGCCGCGGAGCGCCGTCGCGCCGTCGGCCGATGCGGCCCGCAGCCGCCGCACCGCCTCGACGTGGACCGGCCGGCCGCCGACATGGACCTGCTCGCTCGAATAGAGGGTCAGCTTCTGCCAGATGCTCATCCCGCCGCGGTCGCGCTCGGGCACGGCCGGCGGTGGCGTCAGCGGCCCGCCGTCGCGCTTGCAGACGTGGATGCGCTCGAGCGTCGCGACGGGTGCTCCCGGAAGCTCGGCGACCGCCGCCGCCGCGGCGGCCAACCGATCGGCGCGGCCGACCGAGACGACCAGCGCGGGAACGTCGACGTTGCGGGAGAAGAAGCCGGCGCGCCGGCGGGCGCCGCTGAGGATCCCGTCGACGCCGAGCAGCACGGTGCCGCCCTCCATCCCTGCCTCGCGGAGGCGCGAGATCAGCCAGCGGTGCGCGGGCTCCCCGTCGACCCGACGCCCACGCCCCAGGTAGACGGAGAGCTTCGCGTCCCCCTTCAGCGCCGCGGACTCGATCGGTGGGACGAGCAGCCGCATCCGCTCCAGCGTGACGAGGCCGTCGAAGCCGATCCGGCCGATTCGCGCCGCGGCCTCCTCGACCGGCCCGGTCTTGCCGACCGCGATCGCGACGACCGGTAGGTCCTCGGAGAGCGTCAGCAGCCGATCGGTGCGGCGCCGGTGCTTGATCCCGAAGCCCTCCACCCCGCGCATCAGGATCGCGCCGGCGACGCCGGCGCGATCGGCTTCGGCGATGATCCGCTCGGCCAGGAAGCGGCCGTCGGCCACGTCGCGCTCGCCGAAGAAGACCGAGAGCTTCACCCCTGCCTCCGCGCTCACAGCGCTCCCCCGATCACGATCCCGAACGAGGCCAGGCCGACGCCGGCGATCAGGCTGATCGCAACGTTCGCGAACGCGACGCCGGCCTCGCCGTCCTCGGCGAGCCGGTGGCTCTCGTAGATCCAGGTGCTGAACGTCGTGAACGAGCCGAGCAGCCCGGTCGCGACGAGCCGGGCGCCGTCGGCGCCGATCCCGGCGCCGATCACGATCCCGAGGATCAGGCTGCCGATCAGGTTGACCGCCAGCGTCCCGACCGGGAAGGCGACCGCGACCCGCTCGGAGATCGCGCCGTCGAGCAGCAGCCGGGCGACCGCGCCGGCGCCTCCGAGCAGTCCGACCGCGGCGATCAGACCCGCGCTCACGGCGCCAGCCGCGCCCTTCTGACCAGGCCGGTCGCGAGGACGACGAGCGCGAAGCCGGCGACGATGCTCGTCGCGGTGTAGGCGACGGCGAGGCCGACGGCCCCGCCGTCGAGCATGTCGTAGATCTCGAGCTGCATGGTCGAGAACGTGGTCAGGGCGCCGCAGAAGCCGGTGCCGAGCAGCGGCCGGCGGTAGGCCGAGAGCGGCAGCCGCTCCTGAAGCCGGGTCGCGAAGTATCCGAGCGCGAAGGCGCCGAGCAGGTTGGCGATGAACGTCGGCCAGGGCCACTCCAGCGGCCCGTGCGGAAGCGCCTCGACGAGGCCGAGGCGGACGAGTGCGCCGACGAAGCCGCCCGCGAACACCGCCGCCACCTCCCTGCGGTCGATCGCTGTCACGCTGCTCAGGCCGGGTCGAAGAGGACGCGCTGGAGCAGCCCGGTCAGGGCCTTGCGCTCGTCGGCGTCGAGCGTCGCGAGGAGCCGATCCTCGGCGTGCTGCAGGGCCGGTCGGGCGCGGGCGAGCCAGTCGTCGCCGCGCCGGGTCACCTCGAGCGCGTAGGCGCGGCGGTCGTCGGGGTTGCGACGCCGCTCGACGAGTCCCTCGGCCTCGAGATCGTCGACGACCGCGACCATCGACGAGCGGTCCTTGCCGATCATCTCGCCGAGTGCCTGCTGCGACATCGGCCCGGCGGCGCGGAGGAGCGTCAGCGCCCCGAAGTGCATCCCCGTGAGGCCGACGCCCTCCTCGCGGAGCACGGCGACCGACTCGGCACCCCACCGCTGGTGGAGCTTGGCGAGCAGGAACCCGATTCGCTCGGCGAGCATCGGTTGCACCGCCGGGTCGATGGGTAGGGGCGGCTGAGGCGGGCCCGGGTGATCCGTAGGGTCGGCTGACATGCGTGTGATCGATTCGCTAGCCTGATCGTCAGCTTTACTGATGATCAGTGAGACTGTGGAAAGGAAGGATAGATGAGCCGCAAGCGGTGGACCCTATTGGCCGTCTGCGTGGCGACGTTCATGCTCCTGATCGACGTCACGATCGTCAACGTCGCGCTCCCGGACATCCAGCGCAGCCTCGACGCCAGCCTCTCGAGCCTGCAGTGGGTCGTCGACGCCTATGCCCTCACCCTCGCCTCGTTCCTGCTCGTCTTCGGCTCGCTCGGCGACCGCCTCGGCCGCCGTCGCGTCTTCACGATCGGCTTCGCCGTGTTCACCGTCGCCTCCTTCCTCTGCGGGCTCGCCGGCGACCCGACCGTCCTCAACTTCGCGCGCGGCCTCCAGGGAACCGGCGCCGCGGCGATGTTCGCGACGGCGCTGGCGCTGATCGCCCAGGAGTTCGAGGGTCGCGAACGCGCGACCGCCGTCGGCATCTGGGGAGCCACGGTCGGCGGCGCAGTTGCGATCGGCCCGCTCGTCGGCGGCGTCATCACCGACGGCCTCGGCTGGGAGTGGATCTTCTTCGTGAACGTCCCGATCGGGATCGCGGCGATCTTCATCACCGAGACGAAGCTCGTCAACGTCCGGGCGACCGACCCCCAGCCGATCGACTGGCCCGGTCTCGTCACCTTCTCGGCCGCTCTGTTCCTGCTGATATTCGGGCTGATCCGCGGCAACGCGGAGGGCTGGGGAAGCGGCGTGATCGTCGCCTGCCTGGCCGCCGCGGCGGCGCTTCTGGTCGCGTTCGTCCTGATCGAGACCCATCGCCGCAACGCGATGCTCGACATGTCGCTGTTCCGCAATCCGTCGTTCGCCGGCGTCTCGATCGTCGCCTTCTGCCTATCGGCGGGGATGTTCGCGCTCTTCCTGTACCTGACGCTCTACATGCAGGACGTCCTCGGGTACTCGCCGCTCGACGCCGGGCTGCGCTTCCTGCCGCTGACGCTGCTCTCGTTCGTCGTCGCCCCGATCTCGGCCCGCCTCTCCAACCGGGTGCCGTTCCGGGCGTTGATGGGCGTCGGCCTGCTGCTCGTCGGGCTCGGTCTGATCCTGATGAACGGGATCGACGTGACCGACGGCTGGACGACGCTGCTGCTCGGGTTCCTCGTCGGCGGGGCCGGCATCGGGATGACCAACCCGGGCATCGCCTCGGTCGCGATCGGGGTCGTCGAGCCGGCCCGCGCCGGCATGGCCTCCGGGATCAACAGCACGTTCCGCCAGGTCGGGATCGCGACCGGGGTTGCGGCCCTCGGGGCGATCTTCCAGGCACGGGTCGACACGAAGCTCGCGGAGTCGCTGCCGCAGGCGCCGGCTGCGTTCTCGGACGCGGTCTCGGCCGGCGCGGTCGAGAGCGCCCTGCCCTCGATCCCGCCGCAGTTCCGCGATCAGGCCGTCGAGGCCGCCAACGCGGCGTTCATCGGCGGGCTCAACGAGATCCTCCTGATCGGGGCCGCGATCGCGATCGCGGGCAGCATCGCCAGCTGGCTGCTGATCCGCTCCCGGGACATGGTCGGCCACCCGGCCCCGCCCGAGGCGGAAGCGGCGCCCGAGGGATCAGGCGAGCCCGTCCCGGCTGGATAAAGAGGCGATCGCCTCGTCGACCGGGAAGGCCGGCTGCATCGTCCCGTCGAGGCGCTGCTCCGGCCGGGCGGCGACGAGGCAGTTGTAGACCGCCTCGCGGGAGGCGTCGTAGGCGGCGGCGAAGCAACGCTCGATCACATCGTCGTCGACCCCCTCCCCGCCGGCGATCCGGCCGCCGGTCGTCAACGCGATCCCGATCTCCCCCGACCCCTCGGATCCATAGGAGCCGGTCCGGACGAGGCCGAGCAGCGGCCGCAGCGCCAGGCGCTGGAGGTTCGCGATCGAGAGCGGCAGGTCGGTCGCGCAGACGGCGATGCAGGAGCCGTGCGGGGTCGGCCGGGCCGGGTCGTCGTCCTGAGCGGCCGCGGTCCCCTCGAGCAGGTCGAGATAGGGGCGCTCACCGAAGTTGCAGAGAAGCAGGACGCCGATCGTCCCACCGCCGACGCGGCGCGACGCGGTGCCGATCCCGCCCGGGAACCCGTAGCACTGCATGCCGGTGCCGGCGCCGACCGAGCCCTCCGCCACCTCGGCGCCGAGGTCGCCGAGCGCCGCATCGACGTCGGCGGCGACCACGGTGCGCGAGTCGGCGAGATCGCCGTCGTCGCACTCGCCGACGACCGGCAGGACGATGTTGTCGGGGCCACGCCCGGAGGCGACGATCGCCGCCTGCAGGACGGTCCCGATCGCATGCGACCCGCAGAGGTAGACGGGGGTCTCCATCCGTCCGCGCTCGTCGATCTCGAGCTTCGCGGTGAGCTCGCCGACGCCGTTGACGGTCGCGGTCGCGGCCGGGGTCGGCACCTCCGGCGGCGCGACCACGGTGACGCCGGTCCGCTGCCCGCTCGCCGCTTGCGCCTGTCCGACCCGGACGCCGGGGACGTCGGTGATCGTGTTCCGCGAGCCGGTCGGGATCGGACCGACGCCGATCGGGCCGGCGAGATCGCGCCAGCGACCGCTCATGCCGTTGATCCGGCGCCGTCCCTCCCCGCCGCCGCGACGGCCGCGGGATCATGGAGCAGGCAGGCCGCGCGCTGACCGCGGCCACCTGTCTCGATCAGCTCCGGGTCGACCCGGTCGCAGGGCTCGAAGCGGCGCGGACAGCGGGGATGGAAGCGGCACCCGGATGGAATCGCTGTCGGGTCGGGCAACTCGCCCTCGAGCAGCTCGCGACGGCCGCCGCCGCCCGGGGTCGGGACCGGGATCGCGGTGACGAGCGCCTGGGTATACGGGTGTTGCGGACGCTCGATCACGTCCTCGGCGCTGCCCTCCTCGACGATCCGGCCGAGGTACATGACCGCGATCCGGTCGCAGAGCGACCAGGCGAGGCTGAGATCGTGGGTGATGAAGATCAGCGCCAGGCCACGTTGCTCGCGCAGGCCGACGAGCACCTTGAGGATCTGCGCCTGGACCGACGCGTCGAGCATCGACACCGGCTCGTCGCAGATCAGGCCCTCGGGGTCGAGGACGAGCGCCGCCGCGATCGCGACCCGCTGCCGCTGCCCTCCCGAGAGCTGGTGCGGGTAGCGGTCGAGGTAACGGTCGGGATCGAGCCCGACATCGCTCATCGCTCGTCGCACCCGTTCCTCGTGCTCCTCCTTAGCGATCCCCTGCACTTTTAGGGGCTCGGTGACGATCGTCGACACCCGCTGGCGCGGGTTCAGGCTCTGGTAGGGATCCTGGAAGATCATCTGGACGCGCTTCCGCAGCGCCCGCTGCTCGCTCTTGCCGGCGACGACCCCGCCGCTGACCGTGAGCTCGCCCTCCGACGCCGGCTGCAGGCCCATCATCGCCCTGGCGAGCGTCGACTTCCCGCAGCCGGACTCGCCGACGATCCCGAGGATCTCCCCGGGGCGCCAGTCCAGGGAGACACCGTCGAGCGCTCGCGCCGTCTTCCGCCGGGCCCGGTAATGGACCGCAACGTCGCTGACGCTCATCAGCGTCTCTCCCGCGCCGACCTCGCCGGCCTGGATCTCGCTCATCTCGACACCTCCCCGCCGGCGGCCGCCACCGGATCCGGCCATTTCTCCCAGGGTGCGTAGTGGCACGCCGCGAGCTGACCCGGACGGACCTCGCGGAGCGGCGGGTCGACATCGCAGCGCTCGGCGCTGTAGGGGCAGCGCGGACGGAAGCGGCAGCCGGGCGGCGGATCGCCCGGGTCCGGCGGCGCCCCCGGGATCGCGATCCCGACGCCGCGGTCGCCGCCGATCACAGGCAGGGAGTCGAGAAGGAGCTTCGTGTAGGGATGCTGGGGGGCCGCGAAGACCTCATCGACCGAGCCGGTCTCGACGATCCGCCCGGCGTACATGACGGCGATCCGGTCGCAGGTCTCGGCGAGCACGCCGAGGTCGTGGGAGATCAGGATCAGGGCGAGCCCGAGCTCCTCACGGAGCCGCTCGAGGAGCTGCAGGACCTGGGCCTGCATGACGACGTCGAGCGCTGTCGTCGGCTCGTCGGCGATCACCAGCGACGGCCGGCAGGCAAGCGCCAGCGCGATCATCACCCGCTGCCGCTGGCCTCCCGAGAGCTCGTGCGGGTAACGGCCGGCGACGCCGCCGGTCAGGCCGACGGTCGCGAGCAGCTCGTCGATCCGGGCGGCGATGTCGCTCGAGCTCGCGCGCTCGTGAATGCCGATCGCCTCGGCGATCTGCTTGCCGACCTTCTGGACGGGGTCGAGCGAGTTCATCGCCCCCTGGAAGACGAGCGAGATGTGGCGCCAGCGGACGAGCCGCATCCCGGTCTCGGTCCGGCGGCCGATGTTGATCGGGTCCTCGACACCCTCCGGCCGCAGCGTGATCACGCCGCTCTGGGTCAGCGTCGGCGGCAGCAGGCGCATCAGCGCCAGCGCCGTGGTCGTCTTGCCGCAGCCCGACTCACCGGCGAGCGCCAGCGCCTCGCCCGGCGCCAGCTTCAGGTCGACGCCGTCGACGATCGGTTTGCCGTCGTGGGTGACCCGCAGGTCCTCGACTTCGAGCAACGCGCTCATGTCGCCTCCCGGAGCCGGGGGTTTATGTATTCCTCGAACAGGAAGCCGAGCATCGAGACGGCGAGCACGAGGATCGTGATGCAGAGGCCCGGCGGCACGACGTACCACCAGGCGCCGGCACTCGGCGCGCCGGAGCTGAAGGCGTTCTCGAGCATCGTCCCCCAGGAGATCTGGGTCGGATCACCGAGGCCGAGGAAGGCGAGCGCCGCCTCGGAGAGGATCGCGACGGCGACGATCAGCACGGTGTTGGCGAAGATCAGCGGCAGCGTGTTCGGGAGGATGTGGGTGCGGATGATGTAGGTGTCACCGGCACCGAGGGCCCGGGCGCGCTCGACGAACGCCCGCTCGCGCAGGGTCAGGACCTGGGCGCGGACGATTCGCCCGGTGCCGGCCCACGAGGTCAGCCCGATCACCGCGATCAGGACGGTCAGCGACGGCTCGAGGACGCGGGCGAGGACGATCATCAGCGGCAGCGTCGGGATCACCAGGAACCAGTTCTCGGTGGCGTCGAGGATCCGGTCGGTCCAGCCGCCGAAGTAGCCGCCGGCGAGGCCGACGAGCGATCCGAGGACGGCCGAGATCAGCGCCGCGGCGAAGCCGACGATCACGGAGACCCGGGTGCCGACGAGGAGCTGCGAGAAGACGTCGGAGCCGTTCTCGGTCGTGCCGAGGATGTGGCTCCAGCTCGGCGACTGGAGGACGTCGGTGCTGGACGCGTTCGGGTCGTAGGGAGCGAGCAGCTCGCCGAAGATCGCGACGAAGATCGTCAGCGCCAGGACGCCGATCCCGAAGCGGCCGCGCCAGGTGCCGAGCAGGAGGTGCTTGACGCCGCTTGCGCTGCCGGCTCCGGTGTCGCCGGTGCCGCCGACCGTGATCGTGCCGCCGCTCATCGCGACTGCACCCGCGGGTCGAGGTAGAAGTAGAGGATGTCGGCGAGCAGGTTGGCGAAGATCACGCCGAAGCTGAAGACGAGGAACGTCCCCTGCAGCATCGGGAAGTCCTTGTCATTGATCGCGTTGAAGCTGAGCTCGCCGAGCCCGGGCCACGAGAAGACCGTCTCGATCGTGATCGCGCCGCCGGCCACGGCCCCGAACTGGATCGCCGACAGGGTCACCAGCGGCAGCAGCGCGTTCGGGACGGCATGACGGTTGATCACCCGCTCGCGCGACAGCCCGGTCGCCCGCTTGACGGTGATGAAGTCCTCGGTGAGGACGTCGACCATCGAGGAGCGCATGATCAGGAAGTACTGGCCGAGCAGCATCAGCGTCATCGCGGTCGCCGGCAGGATCAGGTGGTCGACGACGTCGAGCGCCTCGTCGAACCAGCTCGCGAACTCGACACCGGGGGTGACCTGCTGCCCGGCCGGGAATATCGGCCACGCCACAGCGAACAGGAGGATCAGGATGATCCCGATCCAGTACTCGGGCGCGGCATAGGTGAACAAGCTGAAACCGAGCAGGCCGTCGTCGGTCTTGGTGCCGCGTTTCGTCGCGGCCTTCACCCCCATCCACGCCCCGATCAGGGTAGCCAGCAGCGTCCCGGTCCCGACCAGCAGAAGCGTCCACGGCAGCGCGTCGACGATCTCGTTCCAGACCGGCTCGCGCGTGTTCTGGCTGATCCCGAGGTCGAGGGTTGCGGTGTCGCCGACGTAATCGGCGAACTGGCCGAGCAGTGGCTTGTCGAGCCCGTAGTCGGACTTGAGCTGCTCGATCTCCTTGTCGGTGGCGCCCGGCAGCCGGGCGAGCTGCGTCGTCGGGTCGCCGATCGCCCGGAACAGGAAGAAGTTGAAGATGAGGACGAAGATCAGGGTCAGCACCGCGGCGCCGACCTTGGTGAACAGCCATCTCCCGCTCATTCGGGAATCTCCAGCGGCTCGTTCCGGCCCCGGGAGCGCATCCGGGTGACGATGACGCCGCCGATGAACCCGACGATCAGACCGATCAACCCGGCGAGGCCGGCGTTGCCGGAGCCCGTCTCCCCCGAGGACGCGCCGGCAATCGGCTCGAGCGCGAGGACGCCGTCGTAGGAGACCTGGTCGCAGAACAGGTCACCGGTCTCCTCCGGGCAGACCGGTTTGATCGGCTCGATCCTGTCGGTCCGGTAGGCCTGCAGCTGCGGGTCCTCGGTCAGGACCAGATAGGGCAGGTCGCGCTGAGTGATCGCGACCATCCGCGCGATGACGGCCTTGCGCTCCTCGACGTCGAAGATCCCGGTCTGCTCGCGGTAGAGCTTGTCGTACTCGGCGTTCGAGTAGAACGAGTCGGAGGAGCCGCCGATCTCACCGGTGGTGAGGATGCTGAGCAGGAAGCTCGGGTCGTATGGATCGCCGCCCCAGCCCCAGATGAACGTGTCGAAGTCCGGCGCCGGCTTGCCGTTCTCGGTCCTGACGGTGAGGTCGTAGAGCTTGTCGGTGCTGACGACCTGGACGTTGAACTCGACGCCGATGTCCTGGGTCATCTCGGCGATCAGCTTCGCCATCTGGACCGTGAACGGGGACTCGGAGCGCACGTAGAGGTCGAACGAGAGCGTCTCGCCGTTCTTCTCGCGGACGCCGTCGTCGTTCAGCTCCCAGCCCGCGTCGTCGAGCATCTGGTTCGCCTGATCGGGGTCGTACGGGTACGTCTGCTCGGGCGTCTCGTAGAACGACTTGTAGTAGGACGGCAGGATCCCGTTCGCCACGAACGAGGTGCCGCGGGTCGCGATCTCGTTCAGCTTGTTGCGGTCGACCGCGTAGGCGATCGCCTGCCGCACGGTCCGGTCCTGGACGGCCGGATTGAACTGGGCGTCCGGGCAGAGCCGCTCCGGGCACATGTTGAACGAGAGCTGCGTGTAGGCGGGGGTCTGGCTGCGGCGCGTCGAGACGTTGTCCTGCTCGCCGAGGCGGGCGTAGCTCGAGGACTCGACCTCGCGGACGAGGTCGATCTCGCCGAGGTCGAGGGCTCGTTCGACCGCGTCCTGGTTGCCGTACTTGATGAACTGGACCTTGTCGTAGGCGCCGGGCTCGCCCCGCCAGTTCGGGTTCCGCTCCATCGTGATGATCTTGCGGCGCTCGTACTCGGTGACCATGTAGGGACCGCTGCCGACGATCGGCAGCTTCGGCTGGTACTGGCCCTTGAGCTGCTTCAGCGGCACCTTGCCCCAGATGTGCTCGGGCAGCACGTAGACGAAGAGACCGCCGATGATCCGCGCGTCCGGCCGCTTCGTGTGGATCACGACCGTCTCCGGGTCGGGGGTCTCGATCCGGGTGATGCTCGACGTATAGCCGGCGAACAGGACGCCGTGGCCGCCGAGCTCGTCGAGCGACCACTTCACGTCTTTCGACGTGATCGGCTTGCCGTCCGACCACTTCATGTCGGGCGCCAGCTTCATCGTCACCGTCTTGCGGTCGTCGGAGACCTCCCAGCTCTCGGCGATGCCGGGCGCCGGGCCGAGGGTCTTCGGGCTGAAGTTGATCGGCAGGTCCCAGTTCAGGGCCCAGACGGTGTAGTCCTCCTCGTTCTGGCCGACGAACGGGTTCAGCGTGTCGGGGTCCTGCGCCCAGCCGATCCGCAGCACGTTCTCGTCGCCGCTCGGCGCGGTCGTCGTCGCTTCCGCCGTCGTCCCGTCCCCGGTCGTTCCGTCCTGTCCGGAGGCACCCGTCGCGACGAGCGCGAGCCCGAATGCGACCAGCGCGAGGACCACCGTCACTGCTCCCTTGATCACTTGCTCTCCTCCACTGCCGCTTCGATGATCTCCAGGCTCTTCGCGGCGCCGTCGATCCTAGCCGTGGCGCCGAGCGGCATCGTCGCCAGGTGCTTGCCGTGCCCGAACGGCACGTTCGCGATCGCCGGCACGCCGAGCGGCGCGATCAGCTCGTCGAGGATCTCCTCGATCGACAGCGTCGACTCGGGCCCCTCGGGAAGCGTCTGATAGCCGAGGTTGACGCTGGTCCCGAAGGCGAAGCCGGCGATCCCGTCGAGCTTGCCGGCCAGCCGCAGGTGGTTCAGCGCCGTGTCGATCAGGTAGGCCTCGGTGTTCAGGTCCTCGACGATCAGGATCCGGCCTTCGGTCTCGACCTCGTACGGGGTGCCGATGCTCGATGCGAGCAGGGTCAGGCAGCCACCGGCGAGCGGCGCCTCGGCGGCTCCTTCCCCGAGCGTCAGCACGTAGGGGTCCTCAGGGTCCTCGAAGACCTTGCCGAGCGGCTCCGGCCGGAGCGCCCGGTGGAACCACTCCTCGGTCTCCTTGCTGAGCTCGTAGTCGCCTTTCGTGCGCGTGAAGCGCAGGAAGCTCGGCCCGTAGAAGCTGACCCAGCCGGCGTGGCGCTGGACGAACAGGTGCAGCGCCGTCAGGTCGCTGAAGCCGCAGACGATCCGCGGGTCCCCGAGCGCCTCCCAGTCGATCAGCGGGTACAGGCGCGCGGTCCCGTAGCCGCCCTCGAGCGCATGGACCATGTCGATCCCGGGCTCGCTCAGCGCCCACTGGAGGTCGGCGGCGCGCTCCTCGTCGTTGCCGGCGAGGTAGCCGTGGACCTTGCGGTGATTGGGCCCGAAGACGACCTCGTGGCCGCGCGATTCGAAGTACTGCGTCGCCTGCTCGATCCCGGAGCGCTCCTGCGGCGGGCTCGCCGGCGCGACGACGGCGATCGTCGCCTTGTCGGGGAGCGCCGGTGGCTTCACCGCCATCCTCAGCTCCTCCCGGCCGCGCGCGGGCGCGGCGATACGGCGGCGATGGCGGCGTCGATCAGCGAGCGGTCGGCACCGACCGAGCCGAGCACGAGATCGACGTGGAGCGCGGCGACCTCGTCGATGCCGAGCGGCCCCTCGGCATCGAACCAGAGGGCGACGCCGGTGCACTGCAGGAGGATCGCGTAGGTGGCGACGTCGACGTCGGAGGCCCGCAGGGAGCCCTCGTCGATCCCGGCCGCGATCAGGCCGCTGAAGATCGCCTGGTATTCGTCGCGCTTTGCGATCAGCTCGTGGCGCGGCCCGTCGGCGAGCGCGCGGATCTCGCTGTCGGTCACGAACGCCTCGCTGGTGTGGAGGCCGTGGTAGACGACGTGCTCGCGGACCGCGGCGGCGAGCTTCATCGCCGCCTGCTCCTGCTCGTCCATGGCGGCGAGGACGCGGGCGGTGAGCTGCTCCATGAAGTCGTCCTGAAGGTGGATCAGGATCGCCTCCTTGCTCGGGTACCAGTGGTAGATCGCCGCCGGCTGCACGTCGGCGGCGGCGGCGAGCGCGCGCATCGAGGTCGCGTGGTAGCCGAGCTTCGCGAACAGCTCGATCGCGGCGCGGTGGATCGCCTCCCGGGTCTCGGGGCCGCGGCGGACGACTACCGCGCCGCTGATGTCGGGCTCGGCGGTCAAAGCCCGAGCAGCTCCCGGGTCTGCTCCTGGGTGGCGACCTCGCGGCCGAGCGTGCCGGCGAGGCCGACCGCCATCTCGACCAGGGCGGCGTTCGAGGGGGCGTGGACGCCGCGGCTGATGTAGGCGACGTCCTCGAGGCCGGTGCGGATCCCGGGCGCGCCGCGAAGCAGCGCCAGCGCCAGCATCCGCTGGTGGTGGCGGCCGATGCAGGTGACGGTCCAGAACGTCTCCGGCGGCAGCGGCCGCAGCATCGCATCGAGCGCCTCCGGCGACGCGTCGATGCCGCCAGGGACGCCGAAGACGAGGTTGATCGTCATCGGCGACTCGATGACGCCCTGCTCGAGCCAGCGGACGGCGCTGACAACGTGGCCGACGTCGAAGACCTCGACCTCGAGCGCGATCCCGGCCTCCTGGGCCCGCTTGGCGATCCCGCGGCCCGCCGGCGGCGGGGTGATGAAGGTCTCGTCGCCGAAGTTCATCGAGCCCGACTCGACGCCGGAGATGTCGGGCTTCGCCTCGAGGCCGGTCGTCCGCTCTTCGATCGTCATCTCGTTGGAGCCGCCGGTCGAGACCATCGTCAGGATCTCGCTCTCGGCGCGGATCCGCTCGATCACGTCGACGAACAGCTCCGGGCGCCCGCTCGGGGTGCCGTCGTCCTCGCGGACGTGGAGGTGGGCGACCGTCGCCCCCGCCCGCGCCGCGCCGATCGCCGAGTCGGCGATCTCGGCCGTCGTATAGGGGATGTTCGGGTTGTTCTCGCGGAAGACATCGGCGCCGGTGATGGCGCAGGTGACGACGACCGGGTTCTCGTTCCAGGCGCTCATCCGGGCACCACCTCCGATTCGCTCAATGACGCTCGCTCGGCGTCGGTGATCGGCCGGGTGCTGCGCGATCCCGGGTCCCAGAGGACGAGGCCGAACTCGGCGTCGACGACGACCTCACCGTCGCTGCCGAGGATCCGCTCCCGCGTGCGGACGCTCTTCGTCCCGAGCCCGCTGACCCCGCACTCGACCGCGACGCTGGCGTGCCCGGGCGCAATCTCGTCCCGGAACTCGACGGCGCAGCGGCCGACGACGTACTCCTCGCGGCCGATCCCGTGGTCGCGCAGGAACGCGTCGCGGGCCTCCTCCAGATAGGTGAAGACGGCGGCGTGGTTGACGTGGCCGAGGCCGTCGAGGTCCTGCCAGCGCGTCTGCACGTCGTACATGCCCGGGCCGCTCATCCGGCCATCGCCTCGCGGAGTGCCGGCGTCCGCCGGTAGAGGTCGAGGGCGTAGGCGCCGGTGTCGGGCGCGTAGCCGTTGCCGACGATCATCGTGATCTCGGCGGACTGGCCGTCGGCGGTCAGCGCCGCGGTCTGAAAGCGCGTCGCCATCGAATAGAAGAGGACCGTCCCGCCCCGGGCGGTGAGGAGGATCGCGGTCGGCTCGCAGCCGGTCGCGTTGACCACGACGACGGTCAGGTCGGCCGGTCCGACCCCGGCGTCGCGGACCGCGTCGAACGTGGCGAGCGGGTCGCGGAGGTCGGCGACGACGCCGGCGTCGCAGAGGCCGAGTGCGACCGCCCGGTCGACGGCGTCGGGATCGACGTCGACGGCGACGATCGTCCCGCCCGCCATCGCGTCGCGGGCGGCGGCGAGCGCGAGCTTGCCGGCGTGGCCGGCGCCGAGGACGCAGACCGTCCCGCCGTCAGGGGGCGCGAGGTCGCGGGTGTGCGAGCCGGCGCCGTAGACGTCGTAGAGCTCGATCGCCGTCGCGGTCGGGATGTCGTCGGGGAGCAGGCCCCACGGTGCCGACTGCCAGACGTATGCAGTCCCCTCGACCGCGACCTGGGCGGACTCGGGATCGACCCCGGTCACCGCGGCGAGCCGGAGCGGCGTCAGGGTCAGCGAGGCCAGCGTCACGACCCGGGCGCCGAGCGGCGGCGGGTCCTCGAAGCGATCGCCGACCGCGGTCACCGTCCCGAGCAGGACGCCACCCGAGTCGGTCTCGGGGTTGTGCATCTTGCCGCGCTCGGCGACGATCGCCGCGATCCGCTCCCCGATCGCGTCCGCGTCGCCGCCGCTGCGCTCGCGGATGTTCCGGAACGAGGTCGAGTCGAGGCAGAGCCGCTCGACGGCCAGCTCGAACTCGCGGTCGCCGACCGGCCCGGACGCGTCGAGCCGCTGGGCCGGCTGCGGCAGCGCCCGCGGCGG
>DASTTY010000032.1:0-10683 GCA_035759925.1 Solirubrobacterales bacterium | reverse complement strand
CTCGCTCGGGCGCCGGGTGGTCGGTACCGCGACGCGCGCGCTACGTGCGCGAGGCGCGGTACTCGCCGGGCGCGCCGGCCGCGGCGCGCGTGCGCGCATACGCCGCTCCGACGAAGTCGCGGAACAGCGGGGCCGGCCGCTCGGGCCGGGACTTGAACTCCGGGTGGAACTGCGAGGCGACGAAGAACGGGTGGTCGGTGATCTCGATCACCTCGACCAGCCGCTCGTCCGGCGACGTGCCGGAGACCACCAGGCCCGCGGCCTCGAGCCGGCGGCGCAGGAAGTTGTTGACCTCGTAGCGATGGCGGTGGCGCTCATAGATCACGGCCTCGCCGTAGATCTCGCGCGCTCGCGTGCCGTCGTGCAGCTTCACGGGATCGGCGCCCAGGCGCATGGTGCCGCCCATGTCGGCGACCTCCTTCTGCTCCGGCAGGAGGTCGATCACCGGATAGGGCGTCTCCGGGTCGAACTCCGTCGAGTTCGCGCCCTCCATTCCGACCACGTGCCGGGCGAAGTCCGCTACCGCCATCTGCATCCCCAGGCAGATGCCGAGGAACGGGATCCCATTCTCGCGCGCGAACCGCGAGGCGGCGACCTTGCCCTCGATCCCGCGCTCGCCGAAGCCGCCCGGGATCAGGACCCCGTCGGCGCCCGCGAGCGCATCGACGTCGAGCTCCTCGCTGCTGACGAGATCGACCTCGACGTTGACGCCGTGATGCCAGCCGCCGTGCTTGAGCGCCTCGATCACCGACTTGTAGGCATCTTCGAGCTGGACGTACTTGCCGACCAGTGCGATCCGGACCGTGCCCTCGGCGGCGTCGGCGCGGCGGCAGAACTCCTCCCAGTCGGTCAGATCCGGCGCCGGCGCATCGATCGCGAAGTGGTCGAGGATCAGGTCGTCGAGGCCCTCCGCGCGGAACGCGAGTGGCACCTTGTAGGTGTTGTCGACATCGCGGGCGGAGATCACCGCCTCCTCGGGGAGCGAGCCGAACAGCGCGATCTTGCGGCGGATGTCGCGGTCGAGCCCGGACTCGGAGCGGCAGAGGACCGCGTGCGGCTGGATGCCGATCCGGCGCAGCTCGTTGACCGAGTGCTGGGTCGGCTTGGTCTTCAGCTCGCCGGCGTGGCCGACGTAGGGGACGAGCGTCAGGTGCAGGAACATCGCCCGCTTCGGGCCGAGGTCGGTGTAGAGCTGGCGGATCGCCTCGAGGAACGGCAGCGACTCGATGTCGCCGACCGTGCCGCCGATCTCGGTGATCACGAAGTCGACCGACTGCGCCTCGGCGACGATCAGGATCTTCTGCTTGATCTCGTCGGTGATGTGCGGGATCACCTGGACGGTCCCGCCGAGGTAGTCGCCGCGCCGCTCGCGGGCGATCACGGTGTTGTAGACCGACCCGGCCGAGACGCTCGACGCCCGCGAGGTGTTGTGGTCGGTGAAGCGTTCGTAGTGGCCGAGGTCGAGGTCGGTCTCGGCGCCGTCCTCGGTGACGAACACCTCGCCGTGCTGGAACGGGCTCATCGTCCCGGGGTCGACGTTGATGTACGGATCGAACTTCTGGAGCTGGACCCGGAAGCCGCGAGCGACCAGGAGGCGGCCGATCGAGGCGGATGCGATCCCCTTGCCGAGGGCCGAGACGACACCTCCCGTGACGAAGAGGAACCTCGTCTCCCCTGCTGGCATCCGAACGCTCAAACCGGGACCCGAGTCTAGCCGCCGCGAGGACGGAAGCCGGTCCGCCGCGAGCCTTGGCCGCGGCGAACTCCGCGTTTTGCGGGCCGGTAGGGTCCGATCCGGATGGACGCGAGCGGAGGCGACAGCGGAACGCCACTCGCCGGCGGCTGCGGCTGCGGCGCCGTCCGCTGGCAGCTCTCCGAGCCGCCGATCGGCTCCGCCTACTGCCACTGCAAGCGCTGCCAGCGGCGGACCGGCTCATCGGTCTCGGTCAGCGCCCTCGCCCGTGCCGGCACGTTCACCGTGACCGACGGCGAGGAGCTCATCCGCGCCTGGAAACCCGATTCCGGCTGGCACAAGTACTTCTGCGGCGAGTGCGGCTCGGCTCTGTTCACCCGGAACCCCGACGACGATTCCGTGATCGGGATCCGCATGGGCGGCTTCGACGACGACCCCGGCGTCCGCCCCGCCTTCCATCAGTTCACCGCCTACGCGCCGGTCTGGGCTCCGGTGCCCGCCGACGGCCTCCCCCGATTCGAGGAGCGGGCGGACTTCTCGCGGTTCACGGGCGAGGACTGAGCCGCCCGATCCGATCGAGCGCCCGCAACGGCGCGAGCCGGTCGATCGTCGCCGAGATCGAGCGGAACTCGCCGAACACGGTGAGCGCCGCCACGACGATCAGCGCGATCAGGCGCGCATCGGTTCCGAGCGCTGCGAACAGCGCAACCCCGGCGACGGCGCCGGCCAGGTTGGCGCCGCAGTCGCCGAGCATCGCCCGCTCGCGCAGGGTCAGCGCGGCGCCGATCACGAGCGGGCCGATGAAGACGCCGAGAAGCTGCAGCGGGTAGATCGTCCAGGCCCCGATGCAGACCCCGGCGAGGAGCAGGACGAGCGCCTTCTCGACCCGGCCCGGCCGCAGATCGAGGAGGTTGAAGAGGTTCGTGGTCAGAAGCAGCAGCGCGAGGTCGGCGAGGTAGCCGGGCCACTCGCGGCCGAGGCCGGAGACTGCGAAGGCGGCGAGACCGAACGCTCCCGCGGCCTTGATCGCCCCGGTCGAGAGCCGTCCCGAGAGGACGGCGCGGGCATGGCCGCGCCAGCCCCGGGCGGTATCGCCGGCGTGGCCGCGGCCGAGCATGTCGTCGAGGAGGCCGAGCATCGCGATGCCGAGCAGGTAGGCGGCCCAGCGGCCCAGGTCGGGCTCGAGCAGGTCGAGGTCGGCGCGATCGTTGAGGACCGCCAGCGGTGCCAGAGCGATCACCGAGACCGAGATCGCGAGCGCCCCGCTCGGGAACGCGACCGTTCGCCCGCGCCAGTTCTCGCGGGTCAGCCCGCTTCTCAGCATGTCGGTCGTCCACGCGGGCAGCAACCAGACCGCGAGCAGCGCCGAGACGACCAGCCCGGCGATCGTCACGGGGCGGTCGGCCCGTGACCGAAGTCGGGCATGTAGCTGCGGGCCTCCTCCTTGATCCCGTAGTTGCCCGCGTAGCCGTCGAGCGCGTAGACCAGGCCGACCTGTCCGGCCGGAAGGTCGAGGTGGTCGATCGTCGTCATCCCGGCGTCGATGAACGGGCCGAGCGTGCTCGGGTCGGTCGCGACCAGCTCGACCCCGGCGGAATCGGCTCCGGATCCGGCGACGCCGTCGATGACCCCCTGCTCGAACGTCGCGCTCGCGTCGCGCTCGCCCGGCGGGATGTCGCCGGGGATCCGCGCCAGGACGATCCCGTCGACGCCGTGGAGGTTGCCGCTGATCCGGGTGAAGAGGTCGGGCTCGAGCGCGTTGATCACCGGACCGCCGCCGGAGAGCTGCCGGCCGACCGTCTCGCCGATCCGGCTCAGCGCGTCGGGATCACGGCGGATCCGCGCGTAGCGCTCCGGCAGGTCATCGACCATCGCCTGCTCGTCCGGGGGGAGGGCGATCTCGGCCACGGCGGCCAGCTCGCCGTCGGCCGACTCGACGGCGTCACGGGCGGCGGCGACGAGGTCGTCGTCGCTGCCGCCGAGCTCGACGAGCGCGACCCGCCGCCCGGCCAGCCGCCCGTTCAGGACCTCGGGAACGATCTGCGAGCTGAACCGGTTGCTGCGGTCGAGCTGGGTCTGGAGGTCGTCGGCGTGGTCCTCGGCGGACTTGAGATCGGATCGCAGGCTCGACTCGAGCTCCTCGGAGGCGCTCGAGACGACGTCGTCGGCGAGGCCGATCCCGATCAGGATGCCGACCGCGAGCGCGATGAAGACGGCCGCCAGCGAGGCGGCGTGATAGCGACCGCTATAGCCCATTGCGGCCGAAGCCTCGCAGGCCCGGTGGCGGCGACGGCGAGCGCCGGCGCTCAGCCACCGAACGCGTCCTTGATCTTGATCCAGAGGAGCTGGAAGACGTTGTCGATCCCCGGCGAGGCGATGATCACCGCGACGACGACGAGGACGAAGGCGAGCGCGAACAGCGCGACCCCCGGGGCTCCGATCCCCGGCCGGTAGAGCCGGCTGACACCCTTCGCGTCGACGAGCGTCTCTCCCACCCGCAGCCTGGTCAGGAACGTCGAGGACATCCCGGCGCGGTTCTTGTCGAGGAACTCGAGCAGGTTGAAGTGAGCGCCGACCATGACGATCAGCGATGCCCCCTTCTCGTTGGCGAGGAGCATCGCGACGTCCTGGCTCGTCCCCGGCGCCGGGATGACGAGGTGGTCGAGCCCGGCGTCCTCGAGTCGCTCGTGGCCCGGCGCGCTGCCGTCCGGGTAGGCGTGGACGATCAGTTCGGCGCCGCAGCGGAGCGCCTTGTCGGTGGCGCTGTCCATGTCGCCGAGGATCACATCCGGCTTCAGGCCGGCCCTGAGCACGGCGTCGGCGCCACCGTCGACGCCGATGATCAACGGCCGGACGTCGCGGATGTAGGCGTTGAGCGCGGCGAGGTCCTCGCGGTAGCGCGGCCCGCGGACGACGATCAGCACGTGCCGTCCGTCGAAGCGGGTTCGCGTCTGGGGCAGCCGGATCTCGCCCGACAGCAGCTCGCTCTCCTCGCGGACGTGCTCGATCGTGTTCGTCGCGAACTCGGCGATCGCCCGGTCGATCCGCGAGCGCTGCTCGGCGAGCCGCTGCTCGAGGTCCCCGGTCGAGGGCCGGGTGCCGTTCGCCAGCGTGGCTCCGGAGAGCAGGACGTCGCCGCCGTCGAGCTCGATCACGTCGCCGCGATCGAGGCTCTCGAAGAGCGGCGCCCCGACGGCCTCGACGAGCACGATTCCGGAGCGGGCGAGGATCAGCGGGCCGACGTTCGGATAGCGGCCGGTCGAGAACGGCGCGACGTTGACGACCCCCGCGACCCGGGAGGCAGCGAGGTCCTCGGCGGCGATCCGGTCGAGGTCGGCGTGGTCGATGATCGCGATCTCGCCGACCTCGAGGCGCTTGACGAGGTCCTTGGTCCGCTTGCCGAGCCGCACCGGGCCGACGACCCGGCGATCGGGGTCGGTGTCGACTTCGGCTCCCTCGCGGCGGCCGAGCAGTCCGCGCAGCCTCCCACCCGGGCTCATCGCTCGATTATGCGGCAGTCAGCAGATCCCTTGCGTGCCTGCCGGCGGCCTCGTCCTCGCTGTCGGCGCCGAGCATCCGCACGATCTCGGCATGGCGGCCGTCGCCGCTGACGGCCTCGACCCGCGCCACGGCGGCGTCGCCGGCGGCCTCCTTGACGACCCGGAAGTGCGTCGTGGCGAGTGAGGCAACCTGGGCGAGATGGGTGATGCAGACGACCTGCCGCCCCTCCCCGAGCGCTCGCAGCCGCTCGCCGACCCGGCGCGCCACCTTGCCGCCAACGCCGGCGTCGATCTCGTCGAAGGCGAGCGTCTCGACCTCGCCCGCCTGCCCGGTCCCCGACAGGGCCAGCATCACCCGCGACAGCTCGCCGCCCGAGGCGGCATCGCCGAGCGGTGCGATCGGCATCCCCGGGTTCGTCGCGACCCGGAGCTCGACGGTCTCTCCTCCGCCCGCACCCCAGCCGTCGGGGTGCGGCTCGAGCGCGACCTCGAGGCGGGCCCCGTCCATCGCGAGCTCGGACAGCGCCATGGCGACCTGCTGTTCGAGCTTCGGCGCCGCGGCCGCGCGCGACTTCGAGAGCCGCTTCCCGAGCTTCACCCGCTTCGCCTCGGCCTCGGCGAGCGCCGCGTCGAGCTCGGCACCCCGCTCGCTCGCCCGCTCGAGACGATCGAGCTCGGTGCGGCAGTGCTCGGCGTGAGCCAGCACCGCAGCGGCGCTGCCGCCGTGCTTGCGCATCAACCGCTCGATCTCGTCGAGCCGCGACTCGACCTGCTCGAGCCCTCCCGGCTCCGCCTCGACCCCGTCGACGTAGCCGCGTAGATCGCCCGCGAGGTCGCCGAGCTCGACCGCGGCGGCGACCGCCCGCTCGGTCAGCGCGTCGAGCGCCGGGTCGAGCGTGGCCACACGGCCGAGCGCGGCTTCGGCCTCGGCGAGGGCCCCCGTCGCACCTCCTCCCTCCTCGCCGCCGGCGATTGCGTGCAGCGCCGCCCCGGCGCCCTCGCGAAGCGACTCGGAGTGGCGGAGCCGGTCCCGCTCGGTCTCGAGCTCGCCCTGCTCGTCCGGGCCGATCGCGGCGGCTTCGATCTCGCCGAGCTCGAAGCGGAGCAGGTCGATGTCACGCTCCCGTGCCCCTTCGCGGGCGAGCAGCTCGTCGCGCTCGCGGATCAGCGCCGTCACCTCGGCGTGGGCGGCCCGGTAGCCGGCGAGCAGCTTCAGGTGCCCCTCGCCGGCGAAGCCGTCGAGGATCTCGGCCTGCGCGGCGGTCAGAGTCAGCTTCCGGTGCTCGTGCTGGCCGTAGAAGGCGAGGAGCCGCGACCCGAGCGCGCGCAGGTCCGCTGCGGCCGCGGAGCGACCGGCGATGAAGGCCGAGGAGCGGCCCGACTCCGCCGCGACCCGGCGCGCGAGGACGACCTCCTCGCCGGGGGGCAGCCGGTCGGCGATCTCGCTCAGCGCCGGGTCGGCGAGGATCCCGTCCGGGACCTCGAAGCTCCCCTCGACCCACGCCTCCGCGGCTCCGGGGCGGACGATCGCGCTCCGCGGCCGGCCGCCGAGGAGGAGGTCCAGCGAGTGCGCCAGGACGGTCTTGCCGGCGCCGGTCTCGCCGGTGATCACGTTCAGGCCCGGCCCGAAGCGCATCTCGGCACGCTCGATCAAGAGCAGGTTCTCGATTCGCAGCTCGCGAAGCACGCAGTGTTGGTAGCAGCAGGCGACGACGGATCAAGTAGGAGAGGACAGAGGACAGAGGACAGGTTCAGGTCGGGGCCTGTCCTCTGTCAGCGAGCGACCTGTCCTCTGTTCAGTGCGCCAGCCTTCCGAACTTCTCCCTGATCCGCCTATAGAACGTCTCCCCTTCGAGCTGGGCGAGCAGGCAGAGGTTGTCGCGGAATCCGACGACGACTTCCTCACCGGGATCGAGGATCCCCGAGTCGATGCCGTCGATGCCGATGTCAACGGGGTCGCGGCTGCCGACGTTGGCGACGTGAAGGACGTCGTCGGGGGCGACGACCAGCGCCCGTGCGGTCAGGGTGTGCGGCGCGATGAAGCTGACAACGTAGCCCTCGACGCCCCAGGCGAGGATCGGCCCGTTGTTGGCGAGGTTGTACCCGGTCGATCCGGCCGGGGTCGCGGCGACGAGGCCGTCGCAGCGGACCCGCCCGACCTCGCTGCCGCCGACGCTGTAGCTGAGGTCGGCGACGCGGTGATGGGGCCGCCGGGTGAACGAGACGTCGTTGACGGCGATCTGCGTCTCGCCGCCGATCGTCACCTCGAGTCCGGGCAGCGACACCGTCTCGAAGTCGCCGGCCATCGCCCGGGCGAGGCCGGCCTCGAGGTCGTCGGGCTCGGCGGCGGCGAGGAAGCCGACCGTCCCGTAGTTGATGCCGAAGACGGGGACCGTTGTGCCGGTGTAGCGACGGAGCGCGCGAAGGATCGTCCCGTCGCCGCCGAGCGCCAGGCAGAGGTCGACGTCGTCGGGGAGCGTCGCGACGAAGCGGATGTCGTCGATCGCCTCGCGCCGGCCGGCCGGATCGGGCTCACGCTCGACGACGACGAGCTCGCAGCCGGCCTCGGCCGCGGCTTTCGCGGCGGCGATGATCGCGCCGTCGGTGTTGCTCGGCCGCGAGTGTGCGAGAACGGCGACGCGCTTCACCGGACCACCCTCTCGATCTCCGCATCGATGTCGCCGTGATCGGCGCCCGGCGCGAAGCGGACGAAGTACTCCTGGTTTCCCTTCGGCCCGGGCACCCCGGCCGCCGCGACTCCGGTGGCGGCAAGGCCGAGCTCCGCGGCGGCCGCGATCACGCTCCTGACCGCCTCGCGGCGCTCGCCGCCGGAGCGCACCACGCCGCCCTTGCCGACCCTGCCGCGGCCGAGCTCGAACTGAGGCTTGACCATCGCGAGCACCTCACCATCATCGGCGATCGCCGCGCGAATCGGCCCGAGCACCTTCGCCAGTGAGATGAAGCTGACATCGACGACGACGAGCGACGGGCGGAACGGGAGGTCGGCGGGCTCGAGGGCGCGCGCGTTGACCCCCTCGAGCACGGTCACGCGCTCGTCATTGCGAAGCGACCAGTCGAGCTGGCCGCGGCCGACGTCGAGGGCGATCACCCGGGCAGCGCCGCGCTGCAGGAGGCAATCTGTGAAGCCGCCGGTCGAGGCGCCGACGTCGAGGCAGTCGCGGCCGCCGGGATCGACGCCGAGCTCGGCCAGCGCCGCCTCGAGCTTGAGGCCTCCGCGCGAGGCGTAGCGCCGGCCGCCCTCGATCTCGACCCGGATGTCGTCGGCGACCATCTGCCCCGGCTTCAGCGCCTTCTCGCCGCCGCGGCCGATCCGGACCTGGCCGGCGCGGATCGCGGTGGCGGCGGCGGTCCGCGACGGCAGCAGGCCGCGCTCGGCGATCAGCGTGTCGAGCCGCGACCTGATCATCGTCGCCGGGACCGTAGCCGAGCCGGAGCCGGCCGCAAAGTCGGCACTCTTGTCCGATCCGACAACAGCGTGTGACCGGACTCACACACAAGCCGGACAGGTGTTCGTAGAGTGGTCAACAAGCTTAAGGACCGGTCGGCCACCGCCATATATCGCGATGTCCCACAGGCCGGTCCCTCTCAACACACATAACTCTCCTCCCTGTACCCGAGAGCGCCCCACAGTTGGGGCGCTTTCGCTTTTCCGGTCGGTCAGGGCCCGGCTCGACGATGACGAGCGTTGCGAGGGGATCAAGCTGGACGCCGGGTCGCCCTCGGCGACCGCTCTGAACGGATCGGCTCATACATACGTCTAGTTTTTCACGGGTGACTTGACACCAAAGGACTCTCGCGGGACGCTGGTCCGGTCGAGCGAAAGCCCCGGACCGAAGCGACGGGGCGGGAGGAGGATCGATGAAGCCACTCAGGAAGGGGCCATCGCCGGCGATGGCCGTCGCCGTCGTGGCGATGGCGTTCGCGCTGGTCGGCACCGCCGTCGCAGCCAACGACGGGACGATCTACCCGAAGCTGACCAAGTCGAAGGTCAAGAAGATCGCCAAGAAGCAGGCGAACAAGCAGATCGAAGCGAAGGCGCCAGGCCTGTCGGTCGCCAATGCGGACACGGTTGACGGCAACCGCGTCGTGCAGATCGATTTCCGTCCAGCGGGGGCCGCCAACGAGGTGATCCTCGACCTGAACGGCCTACGGATGCGCGCGGACTGCAACGGTACGAATGACACCATCACGGCGGAGACGACCGTCGCCAACAGCGAGATCTACTTCAATACGGTTCGAGCCGGATTGAGCGAGACTTCGGGCGACGACGACGATTTCAATCCCGGGGATTCGCTGAACCTGCACCCCGGCCAGACGAGTCGGGAACTGGTCGGACAGGTTCGCTATGTCTCGGGAGCCGGTGACAGCGTCGTCGTGCAGTGGGGCTCGGGGAGCGACATCCCGGGTGCCACCTGCCTGACCTTCGGCTACGCGATCGGAAACGGGGGCTGATTCCCGCTGACGGGAGACAATGCCAGCCTGCGAGCGGCCCGGACCTCCGGGCCGCTCGTCGTTTCAGCTTTCGTGCACCGATCCGAGCGCTACTTGACTGCCGGCGTCCGGGCGGCGGCAAGGACGCGCTCGGCCACCGCGTCGCCGGTCAGGCCGACCTCCTCGCGGAGCAGCGCCGGCTTGCCGTGGGTGACGTAGCGGTCGGGTAGGCCGATCCGGACGATCCGGGCGCGGTCGGGTCCGCACGAGTCCTCGACATGCTCGAGGACGGCGGCGCCGAAGCCGCCCGGCAAGACGTTCTCCTCGATCGTGACGACGAGCTCGTGGTCGGCGGCGAGCCGGTCGACGAGGCCGGTGTCGAGCGGCTTCGCGAAGCGGGCGTCGGCGACGGTCGGATGGAGGCCGCGCTCGGCGAGGATCGACGCAGCGTCGTTGGCGACCTGGACACCCCAGCCGTAGCCGAGCAGCGCCACCCGCTCCCCCTCCTGCAGCAGCTCGCCGACGCCGATCTCGATCTCGCGCGGCGGCTCCGGCAGCGGGACGCCCTCGGCGGTCCCGCGCGGGTAGCGGAAGGCGACCGGCCCGTCGTCGTGGGCGAGCGCCGTGCGCAGCATGTTGACGAGCATCGCCTCGTCCCGCGGAGCCATCAGGACGACGTTCGGAAGCGGCCGGAAGTAGGAGACGTCGAAGGCGCCGTGGTGGGTCGGGCCGTCGTCGCCGACGAGGCCGGCGCGATCCATCGCGAAGACGACGTTGAGCTTCTGGAGGCAGACGTCGTGGACGATCTGGTCGAATGCGCGCTGCAGGAAGGTCGAGTAGATCGCGCAGACCGGCTTGCCGCCCTGCAGCGCCAGCCCGGAGGCGAACAGGACCGCTTCCTGCTCGGCGATGCCGACGTCGATGTACTGGCCGGGGACCTCCTTGGCGAGCACGTCGAGCCCGGTCCCCCCCGCCATCGCCGCGGTGATCCCGATCACGCGCTCGTCGCGCTTCGCCTCGGCGACGAGCGCGTTCGCG
>DASTTY010000031.1:0-2094 GCA_035759925.1 Solirubrobacterales bacterium | reverse complement strand
AGGCTGACGAGCTCCTTGATCAGGGCGACGATGTCGTCCTTGGTCAGCGTCCGCGTCTCGAGGTCGATGTCGAGGTCGAGGCGGGCGTTCAGCTTGTAGCGACCGACCGTCGTCAGGTCGTAGCGCTTCGGGTCGAAGAAGAGCTGCTCCATCAGGGCCGTGGCGGCGTCGACCGACGGCGGCTCACCAGGGCGCTGCTTCTTGAACAGCTCGATCAGGGCGCCTTCCTCGGTCTTCGTCGCCTCGGTGTCGGCCTCGATCGTGTGGCGGATGTAGACGGAGTTGTCGAACATCTCGAGGAGCTGCTCGTCCGAGACGAACCCCATCGCGCGCAGCAGGACGGTGACCGGCAGCTTCCGCTTGCGGTCGATCCGGGCGAAGACCTTGCCCTTCTTGTCGATCTCGAGCTCGAGCCAGGAGCCGCGGGCCGGCATCAGGTTGGCGATGAAGACCTGCTTCTCGCGGTCCTTGGGGGCCATCACGTAGGCGCCCGGCGACCGGACGAGCTGGGTGACCACGACGCGCTCGGTGCCGTTGATGATGAAGGTGCCGCGGTCGGTCATCCACGGGAAGTCGCCCATGAAGACGGTCTGCTCGCGGATCTCGCCGGTCTCACGGTTCTGGAAGGCGACCTCGACGTTGAGCGGGCGCGAGTAGGTGATGTCCTTCTCGCGGCACTCCTCGATCGTGTTCTGGGGCTCGTCGAAGCGGAAGTCGCCGAAGACGATGCCGAGGTTGCCGGTGTAGTCGGTGATCGGCGAGACGTCGTCGATCGTCTCGCGCAGCATGCCGTTCTTGGTGTCGGTGAGACGCTCGAACGAACGGCGCTGGATATCTATGAGGTTGGGGACGTCGAGCGGGGTCTGTAGGCGGGAGAAGGTGCGGCGGGCGGCAGCGTGCGAAGGGGCCAACTTGGGCGACTCCTCAGAAGGTCTCGGGGGTGGTCGGAATGCGCGCGGCTCGAGATCCGAGCAGCGAGACGAACCGGCGCGCGACCGCTGAATATAACAAAGCGAACCTCCCGGGCACAAGGCCGCCCCGGAAGCGGCTTGAAAGCGGGCAGCACGGCGCGCTTCGCGCGCCTCGCAGCGAGCAGCGGAGCGGGCTCGGAGGCTGCTCGCTGCTCGCTGCCTGCTGCCTGCTCGTTACTTCAGCTCGACCTCGCCGCCGGCCTCCTCGAGGTCGGCCTTGAGCTTCTCGGCCTCCTCGCGCTCGATGCCCTCCTTGACGGGCCCGGGGGCGCCGTCGACGACCGCCTTGGCCTCCTTGAGGCCGAGGCCGGTCGCGGCCCGGACCGCCTTGATGACCTGGATCTTCTTCTCGCCGGCGCTCGTCAGCACGACGTCGACCGTGCCCGACTCCTCCTCGGCGCCGGCGCCATCACCGCCGGCAGCGGCGGCGGGAGCGGCGGCGGCCACGGCCGTCGCCGAGACGCCGAACTCCTCCTCGAGCGCCTTGATCCGCTCGGAGAGCTCGAGGACGGAGATGCTCTTCAGCTCCTCGATCCACTTCTCGGTCGTAAGGGTGTCTGCCATCTAGTCCTCCTTCTCGTCCCCGGCGTCGGCGTCGGCGTCGTCGCCGCCCTCCGCCGGGGTCTGATCAGCTTCGTCTTCGGATTCGGAAGTCGTCTCGGCCTCGGCCTCGGCGGCGGGCTCTTCGGCCTCGGGCTCCGTTTCGGCCTCGGCCTCCGCCTCGGCGGCGGGCTCTTCGGCAGCCTCGGCCTCAGGCTCGGCGGCCGGAGCCTCGCCGGTGACCAGGCCCTGCTCGGCGACCTGGCCGAGCTGCTGGGCAAGGCCGGCGAGGAGCTGGTTCAGCGTCCGGACGACGCCGCTCAGCGGGCTCGCGGCGAGGCCGACGAGCTGGCCGCGCAGGGTCTCGACGCCGGGCAGCTTCGCGATCGCGTTGAACTGGTCGGGCGCGAGCGCGGCGCCGTCCATCAACCCGCCCTTGTATGCGAGGACGTCGTTGGCCTTCATGAAGTCGGAGATCGTCTTCGCGGCGACGACGGCGTCGCCGCGGACGAACGTCAGCGCCGTCGGGCCGACGAGATGCTCGTCGAGCGCCGCCGCAGCGTCGGTGCCGTCGGTCGCGCGC
>DASTTY010000030.1:0-3096 GCA_035759925.1 Solirubrobacterales bacterium | reverse complement strand
CGCGCAAGCTTGCCGATCTTCTCGGCGACGTGGTCGCGGAGCTCGGCTTCGAGCGAGTCGTCGCCGGTCGTGCCGCCCGCCGGGGTGACGAAGGCGAAGATCGCCTGCCCGGTGTCCTCGTCGGCGACGCCGATGACGGCTGCCTCGGCGACCTTCGGATGGCTGACCAGTGCGGACTCGACCTCCATCGTCGAGAGGCGATGGCCGGAGACGTTGATGACGTCGTCGGTCCGGCCGACGATCCAGAAGTAGCCGTCCTCATCGATCCGGGCGGCGTCGCCGACCTGGTAGGTCGCGCGGCCGAACCGCGTCCAGTAGGTCTCAACGAAGCGGTCGGGCTCCTTGTAGAGCGTCCGCGCCATCGCCGGCCACGGGCGCGTCAGCGCCAGGTGGCCGCCGCCCTCGCTGATCTCGTTGCCGGCGTCGTCGAGGATCCTCGCTTCGATGCCCGGGAACGGCACCGTCGCCGAGCCTGGCTTCGTCGTCGTCAGGCCCGGCAGCGGCGTGATCATGATCGCGCCGGTCTCGGTCTGCCACCAGGTGTCGACGACCGGGCAGCGACCGCCGCCGACGTGCTCGTGGTACCAGAGCCAGGCCCGGGGGTTGATCGGCTCGCCGACCGAGCCGAGCAGCCGCAGCTTCGAGAGGTCGTGCTTTTCGACATGTTCGACGCCCCACTTCATGCAGGCGCGGATCGCGGTCGGGGCGGTGTAGAGGATCGTCACCCCGTAGCGCTCGGCGATCTCCCACCAGCGATCCTCGGCCGGATAGTTCGGCGCCCCCTCGTACATCACCGACGTCGCGCCGTTGGCGAGCGGGCCATAGACGATGTAGCTGTGGCCGGTGACCCAGCCGATGTCGGCGGCGCACCAGTAGACGTCGTCGTCCTTGAGGTCGAAGACGAGCTTGTGGGTCGCCGTGACCCCGGTCAGATAGCCCGCGGTCGTGTGCTGGATCCCCTTCGGCTTCGCGGTCGAGCCCGAGGTGTAGAGGATGAAGAGCGGGTCCTCGGAGTCCATCGGCTCGGGCGGGCACTCCGACTCCGCGCCGGCGAGGAGATCCTCCCAGTGGTGATCGCGGCCGTCGGTCATCGGCGGATCCGAGCCGGCCCGATCGACGACGATCACGTGCTCGAGCGAGTCCAGGCCGGCGATCGCAGGATCGACCGCCGCCTTCATCGGCGTCGGCTTGCCGCGGCGCAGGGTGGCGTCGGCTGTGATCAGCGCCTTCGCGCCGGAGACCTCCATCCGCTCGACGACCGACGCAGCCGAAAAGCCGCCGAAGACGACGTTGTGGATCGCGCCGATCCGCGCGCAGGCGAGCATCGCCACGGCCGCCTCGGGGATCATCGGCATGAAGATCCCGACGACGTCCCCCTTCCCGACGCCGAGCGCCTTCAGCCCGTTCGCCGCCCGCTGCGTCTGCTCGAGCAGCCAGCCGTAGGTGATCTCCTTGCGGGTCCCGTCCTCGCCCTCCCAGTAGTAGGCGATCCGATCGCCGTTCCCGGCCGTGACGTGCCGGTCGAGGCAGTTCGCCGAGACGTTCAGCTTGCCGCCGCTGAACCACTTCGCGAACGGCGGCTCGGACCAGTCGAGGATCTCGTCGAACTGCTCGATCCAGTCGAGCTTCTCGGCCCACGAACCCCACCACGCCTCCGGATCGCTGTCGGCACGCTCGTAGATCCCCGGGTCGGAGGCGTTCGCCTGGGCGGCGAACTCCGGCGGCGGCGGAAAGGTCTGCTCGGTATGGAGGAGGACGTCGAGTCCTCCGTCTCCTCCTGCTGCCGGCTGCTCCTCGCTCATCGCGCCTCCTCCGTGGTCGCTCCTGACGGCCTGACCTTAGCCAACCAAGCGCCGCAGCTTTCCGGTGCCGGGCGTGTTTGTAGGCGCAGCGGCGGGTAAGCCACGTATCGTCGCGCGCGCTTCGACCGACTCGAATGGCCCCGACCCGAACCACACTCGCGACGCTGCTGCTCGCAGGCCTGCTCGTCCTCCTCGTCCCGGCCGGGGCCGGCGCAGGAGTCGTCGTCACCAGGGTCGACCGGCCGGCGGCGTCCGTTCGCGACTACTGGACGAAGGAGCGGATGCGTGAGGCCGAGCCGGTGCCGCTGCCGACGCCCGATCAGCGCTCGGCATCGGCCGGGCCCGAAGCCGGCGGACCGCCGAGCTATGTCACCCCAGCGTTGCCGGGGGAGCCAGGCAGCACTGAGATCCGACGCGGGACGACAGTGGGCAGCGGCAGAGCTTCCGGAATTGCGACCCCCGTCGTCGACCCGACCGCGACTGATAAGAGGATGCACGGGAAGGTCTTCTTCCGACTCGTCCACGGGCCGGAGCGCGGGAAGGACTTCGTTTGCTCCGGCACCGCCATCAATAGCCGCAACCGAAGCCTCGTGATGACTGCCGGCCACTGCATCTTCGATTGGGAGGACCGCGGCCGCAAGGTGACCAACTGGGCATTCGTTCCTGCCTACAACGGTGCCGACGCACGGCCGTTCGGAACCTGGCCGGCGAAGCGGACTGCGACCACCCGTCAGTGGAAGCGGGGCGAGAACCTCCGCTACGACATCGGGGCGGCCGTCGTCCGCCGTGATCCCGACGGGCGGCGGTTGCAGTCGGTCGTCGGGGCCCGCGGGATCGGCTTCGATCAGCCACGTCGGCAGAGCTTCGACATCCTCGGTTACCCCGTTAGGAGCCCGTTCGTATCGGCATTCGAGTACTCCTGCTCCAGCAGCTACCGCGGCTCGGATGAGGCGGGCGGTGGCGGGCCGGCACCGATGCGGGCCAGCTGCAACATGACGGGTGGTTCGAGCGGCGGTGGCTGGATCGCGGGCGGGACGCTGCTTTCGGTCGTCAGCTACGGCTACGGCCCCAGTCCGACATCGCTCTATGGCCCGTACCTGTCGAAGACGGCCAAGAAGCTCTACAAACGCATGCGTGGCTCGAAAAACCGCTGAGCGTCAGGAACGCCCGGCGAGCGTGCGCTTTCGGTGGGTGCGTATCTCGCTCATGATCCGCTCCAGGCGCGGCTCCGAGGTCGAGTCGACGTGGCGCATCGCGGCCCCGATCGCCGGATGGACGGCGCTGATCTGCTCGT
>DASTTY010000029.1:0-27870 GCA_035759925.1 Solirubrobacterales bacterium | reverse complement strand
AGCGTCAGGAACGCCCGGCGAGCGTGCGCTTTCGGTGGGTGCGTATCTCGCTCATGATCCGCTCCAGGCGCGGCTCCGAGGTCGAGTCGACGTGGCGCATCGCGGCCCCGATCGCCGGATGGACGGCGCTGATCTGCTCGTGCATCGCCTGGGCGACGGCACGGTAGGTGGGGTGGCCCTCGCGGCCGGAGCGAAGCTCGCAGACGTGCATCGCCTCGCGGGCGTTCATGTCGAGCACATAGCGGATCCGGTAGCCGAGGCAGAGCGCGTAGGGCGCCGCCTCGGCCATCCCCGCCGCCTCGAGCCGCTCGAACTCGGCCCGGGAGATCTCGAGCGCCCGCCGGTACTCGTCGCCGGCGCCGGCCTCGATCACCTCGTCGGGGACGCCGGCGCCGAGGTCGGGGCCGAGCGACTGCCACTGGCAGGTCAGCATCCGGTGGCGCTGCATGTCGCGGAAGCCGCCGTAGTCGGAGACGATCTCGAAGCGGTAGCGGACCGCCTCCCAGCCGCGGCCGGGGCGGTGGCGGCGGTTGCCGCGCTCGCCGACGAGGTCGGCGAGGATGCCTTCGCGCTCGATCGGGTCGAGGGTGCCGATCCGCCCCGCGATCTCGGCCTCCGGCAGGCCGGTCGCCTCGTAGAGCGATGCGGCCAGCAGCGCGTCCTCGTCGCCGTCGACGTGGATCAGCTCGACCGCCGGTGCGTCGGGGCCCTCGCGGCGGTCGAGTCCGAGCCGGGCGACCCAGCGCTCGGTGTCGGCCCGGCGCTGCTCGAGGTAGGAGATCCACTCGCCGCCGCGGTCGGGGCGGGAGACCCGCGAGATGAAGGACGGGATCACCGCGCCGAGGGCGTCGTGGGCCATCGCCCCGACCTCGCGGGCCTCGGGCAGCGGCGACGAGGCGAGGCGGAGCAGGAGCTGCTCGTAGGCCTGCCCGGACGCGTAGATGCCGACGTGCGAGAGGGTCGAGGCGGGGAGCAGACCGCGGAGCAGGTCGAGCGCCTTCGCCTTGATCGAGCGCTCCCAAGCCCCCTGCGGCTCCTCGCCGCGCGGCCAGCGCTGCCCGGCCCAGGCGCGGACGTCGGCCAGCGTCTGCGAGTAGATCGTGAAGATCTCGTCCATCGCCGCGCCGAACTCGGGGCCGAGCGCGTCGTCGCGCCAGTAGCGCCAGCTCCCCGGTGCGCCCTGATCGGCATCGGGTTCGATCGGCGCGTCGTAGGGGATGTAGCGGGTCGACTGCTCGAGGTAGGCGGCGAGGCGGCCGCGCTGGAGCACCTTCGTGAGCACGTTGCTGACCCACTCGCAGGCGAGGTGCGCGCCGCCGAGCTGGGCGACCGAGTCGTCGCCGTAGCCGATGAAGATGCGCTCGTAGAGCTGGGCGGCGCGCTCGCCCTCGACGCCGTCGAACGGCCGTCCCTCGGGCGGCGCATCGGCGGCGAACTCGTCGAGGTAGAGGCGTCGCAGCGTCCCCTGGTAGCGCGAGTAGCGGGCGAACAGCGCTCCCTTGACGGTCTCGGGGAGATTCGTCAGCGCGAAGACCGGCCGGTCGAGGTTGCTGAAGTGCGGCTCGAGCGCGCGGCGCTCCTCCGCGGTGAACGTTTCGACCGGATAACGCAAGGGGCGCCGATGCTAGATGGTCGGTTCCTCGGAATCGTGCGCGCGAGGGCGCACGGCACCGAGCCGGGCGTGGCCGCGCGACGAGCGCGTGCCTGGAAGGCACGGGCGAGGGGCACGGGCGCGATCCGGCGAAGTGTGTCCGTGCGTCATTCGCGCGTGCGAGTCTGGGGGACCGGCCATCTCAGGAGTACCGGCGGGGCGCCGCGCGGTCAGGACGGGCCCGGTGGCGCCTCCATGAGCTCGATCCGGTGCCCGCCCGGAGCGGCGACGAAGACGCGGCGCGCACCCCAGTGACGGCGCCGGTCGGCGGCCTCGAAGCCGAGCCCGGCGAGCCGCTCCAGCGCCGGTTCGAAGGGATCGACGACGAAGGCGGCGTGGCCGCGTGGCGGCGCGACCGGCGCCGCCACGGTCATCAGGTGGACCTGCGTCCCCGACCGCTCGAACCAGCGGATCCCCCCTCCGAGCGTCTCCGGGGCCGGGACCGGCGCGAACCCGATCGCGGCGAGGAGCTCCGCGAACCGGTCGGCGTCGCCGGCATCGATCTCGAAGGTGACGTGGTGGAGCATCACCGGAACCGTAGGGCCGCGACGCGGCCGCGTCTAACATCGCCGCCTCGCCCGGCAGCAGGGGAGCGACGAACAACCTTGGAGGTGGAACGGTGCAGGTGAGCGGGACCTCGCGGCTCGTGGTGGCCGCGACCGCCGCACTGGCGCTCGCCGCGCCCGCCCTTGCCCACGGCGATCCGATCGCGACGGCGACCGAGCACTCGTCCGGGAGCGGCCGCGCCGCGGCCGGCTCCTACTGGACGGCGGAGCGGATCGCGGCCGCGCCGGGGCTCGGGCTCGACGGCGCCGGTGGCGCGGCGCCCGCCCGCCGCGATCTTGCGGCGATCACGGCGGCCGCGCTACGGAGCGTCCGGGTCCGAAACCCCGACCGTTACCCGAACCGCGTCCACGGCAAGCTGCTCGGCACCTTCCGGGGCCTCGGCGACTTCGCCTGCTCGGCGACCGTCGTCAGCTCCCGCTCCGGCAGCCTGCTCACGACCGCCGGCCACTGCGCCTTCGACGCCGGCGGCACCGGCCGCTTCGCGACCAACCTCGCGTTCGTCCCCGGCTACTCCCGCGGCGAGACTCCGTACGACGTCTGGAGCGTCGGCCACGTCATCGTCCCCGGCGCCTGGGCCCGCTTCGGATCGCCCGACTTCGACGTCGCGATGCTCCGCGTCCGGCGCCGGCCCGCCGGAACCCTGGAGAGGGTCGTCGGTGCCCGCGGCATCGGCTTCGGCCAACCGCGGACGCAGCGCCTGCAGGCCTACGGCTACCCGGGCGGCGGCCGCCCCGCCTACGACGGCACCCGGCTGATCCGCTGCGACTCGCGGCAATCCGCGGACCCCGGTCGCTTCGGCGGGCCGCGAGGGCGCGGTATCCGCTGCGACATGGGGCGGGGAGCGAGCGGTGGCGGCTGGGTCGCGCAGCGCACGATCGTCGTCTCGAACACGAGCCACGCCTATGCGCGGCGGGCCCAGGGGCGGATCTTCGGGCCCTTCTACGGCAAGGCGGTCAAGCGCCTCTACCGTTCGAAGCTGAAGGGATGGCCCTCGGTCGGCCCGGTCCGCTGCGATGGCAGCGTCGCGACGATCGTCGGAACCGATCGGCCCGAGCGCCTCCACGGCTCCCGCGGGCGGGACGTGATCGCCGCGCTCGGCGGCAACGACGTCGTCCGTGGCGGCAAGGGGAAGGACCTGATCTGTGGCGGCGCCGGCAGCGACCGGCTGTCGGGCAACGGCGGGCGCGACCGCGTGATCGGCGGTCCCGGTCCCGACGACTGTCACGGCGGCGGCGGCCGCGATCGGATTCGCTGCGGTCCCGGCCGGTGACGCTCCCGGAGCGGGCGGTCGTCAGGCGTAGCCGAAGGCCTGACGGTGCCGGCTCGTCGTGCGCCGAACCTCGTCTGCCTCCTCGGCGGTCAGGACCGAGCGCCAGCGCTCGTCGAGGACGATCTCGCTCGATCCCGCGAGCCGCATCCGGTTCCCGATGATGTGATGGTCGCCGGTGAGGAACTCGTAGGGGCCGGGAATCGTCTCGAGCCCGAGCAACTCGCAGATGCGCCCGAACTCGTGCTCGGGGTCGATGCAGAGGTCCTCGTATCGCACCCGCAGCCGCCGGTTCTCCGCCAGGGTCGCGAACAGCTGCTCGGCCTGGCCGCTGCGCCGGTTCCAGTGGCGCGAGGCGACGCCGATGCCGGCGCCGCGGACGCCCTCGGGGTCCTTCTCGGCACGAGACTTCTTCGAGGCGACATAGCCGAGCGAATCGCGCACGAGGTGCACGACGTAGGGGTCGAGGTCGGTGGTGTGGGCGAGCAGCCGCACACGGCTGACGTCCTTCGATGCGTCCGCGAAGACAGGCTTGCCGGCGACCGCGCGGGCGCTCCCGACCAGCGCCTCGTTCCGGCGTGCGACCGAGCGAACCCGCGAGCCGAGCATCGGCGCGTGCGTCGCAAGGGCCGCACGGAGAGCATCGCCGCGATCGCTCGCGAGCAATCCCCGTCCGAGCCGGGTCCTGAGCCGGAAGCTCATCTCCCAGTGCTCGGCGTCGAAGCGCATCCCGCGCTCGGCCATCGCGGCGCCGACCGCGGTCCAGAACGGGCAATCGGCGAGCGTGGCGCCGCATGAGCACGGGTACTGGCTCGGATCTGCCCAGTTGCTGAAGTTGGGCTCGCATTCGCCGACGCTGACGATGCGCGGATGAAGGTTGAGCAGGAACGAGAGCAGCGTCGAGCCGGTGTAGGAGGTCCCCACGATGTAGAGGAAACGCTCCGGGCCGGGGTCGCTCATCCGAGCCCGACCATCGAAGCGATCCCGCGGCCGGCGTGGAGCGAGAAGTCGATCAGCGGCGAGGGAACGATGCCGAAGGCGATCGTCGCCGCCGAGGTGACGACGAGCGAGCCGAGCAGGAGCCAGCAGCGCCCGCCGCTCGGGGTTCCCTCGGGGGTCCGGCCCGGGGTGCCGGTCCGGCTCGGCAGCGGCTCGGCGCCGGCCTCGGGCGCCGCTCCGGCGATCGCCGGCGCCAGCCGCGGCGCCGGCCGCATCCAGACCGCCGCGACGACGCGCAGGTAGTAGACCAGCGAGATCATCGAGCCGACGACGATGAAGACGCCGAGCCAGGTGTAGTCGCCGGCGACCGCCGCTTCGATCAGGAACAGCTTGCCCATGAACCCCGCGGTGCCGGGCAGCCCGGCGAGGGCGAGCATCGAGATCGTCAGCGGCCAGGCGAGCTCGGGCCGGTCCTTGCCGAGCCCCTGTACGGCGGTGATGTCGTCGCCGAGCGTCGTCTCGCGCTCGCGGACGGCGATCACGCCGAACGCGGCCATGTTGATCAGCATGTAGGCGGCGAGGTAGAAGACGAGCGCATCGATCCCGATCACGGTGCCGAGCAGCAGACCGGTGAGCATGTAACCGGCCTGGGCGACGCCGGAGTAGCCGAGCAGGCGCTTCAAAGAGTTCTGGCCGAGCGCGCCGACGTTGCCGACGACGATCGTCACCGCTGCGAGCACCGCGAGCGCCGGCTGCCACTGGTCGGCCGACGGGCCGAGGGCGACGATGAAGAAGCGGGCGAACACCGCGAAGGCGGCGGCCTTTGTCGCGACCGCCATGAAGGCCGTGATCGGCGTCGGCGCGCCCTCGTAGACGTCCGGGGTCCACTGATGGAACGGGGCGATCGAGACCTTGAAGGCGAGGCCGACCGCGACGAAGGCGATCCCGATCAGGACCAGCGGATCGTCGGCGAGATCGGTGCCGATCCCCTGTGCGATCGCGGTGAAGTCGGTCGCGCCGCCGGAGCCGCCGTAGATGAACGCCGAGCCGTAGAGCAGCGTCGCCGACCCGATCGAGCCGACGATCAGGTACTTGAGCCCCGACTCGAGCGACTTCGTCCGCGAGCGGTGCGAGCCGCAGAGGACGTAGAGCGGGATCGAGAGCAGCTCGAGGGCGACGAAGAACGAGATCAGGTTCTGCGATGCGGCGAGCAGGACCATCCCGAGCACCGAGCCGAGCAGGAGAGTGTGGCTCTCCCCGAACCCGGACTCCTCGGCGGCGGGGTCGCGGAGCTGCATCGGCACGACCAGCGCCGCCGACGCGACCACGATCAGCCCGATCGTCAGCGACAGGCCGTCGCTACGAAGGGCGCCGGCGACGAGGTCGACGTCCGGCTCGCCTAGCCGCCAGATCATCAGCCCGGCGGTGGCGGCGAGGGTCAGCAGCGTCAGCCCCGAGGACAGCCGGCGCCTGCCGTGCGACCCGATCAGGCCGACGAGCAGGACGACGCAGATCCCGGCGACGAGGGCGATGACCGGCGACAGAGCGCCGTAGTCGATGTCGGGCGTGTTGATCATCGCTCGGCGATCGCCTCCGGCGGCGGCGTCGCATCGGGCGTGACGGCGGCGAGGCTGCGATCGACGGCGGCCTCGCCGCGGGTGGTGATCAGCCCCGGGTAGAGCGCGAGGGCGACGATGCAAGCGACGAGCGGGACCAGGACGACACCCTCCCGGAGCGTCATCTCGCGTGAGGCGCTGCCGGCGGGAAGCGGATCGTGCATCGTCCGCTGGTACATCCGCAGCGCGTAGAAGGCCGCGAACGCGATCCCGGATGAGGCGATCAGGGCAATCGCGACCTTGGTCTCGAAGAGGCCCTTGAGGATGAAGAACTCGCCGACGAAGTTGGCCGAGCCGGGCATCGCGAGCAGCGCCATCGTCACGACCACGAACAGGATCGCGAAGACCGGCGCCCGCTTCGCCATCCCGCCCATCTCGCGGATGTCCTCGGTGCCGGTGCGCTCGGCGAGCAGCGCGATGATCAGGAAGATCGGCGCGACGACGAGCGCGTGGTTGACCATCTGGATCACCGAGCCGTCGCCGCCGGCCCCGCTGAGGCTGAAGATCCCGATCGTGATGAACCCCATCTGCGCGATCGAGGAGAAGGCGACGATGTCGCGGAGGTGGGTGCGGGTGAAGGCCATCGCCGAGCCATAGAGGATCGATGCGAGGCCGATGATCAGAAGCAGCTCCTGGAAGTGGACCGAGGCGTCGGGGAAGACGGGGATGGCGATCCGCAGGAACCCGTAGGCGGCGACCTTCGAGAGGACGCCGCCGAGCAGGATCAGGACCGGCAGCGGGCAGGAGCGGTAAGCGTCGACGACCCAGCCGTGGACGAGGATGGCCGGCATCTTGACCAGGAACGCCGCCGCGAAGAAGCAGAAGATCCAGTACTGGGTGCCGTCGGCGAGCGGCGCCTGGCGCAGGGCCTCGATCGAGAAGGTGACGCCGCCGGCCGCGTCGGCGCTGAGCACCGCGGTCGCGATCGCCCCGACCAGCATCAGCAGCGAGCCGACGAGCGTGTAGACGATCATCTTGATCGTCGCGCGGACCCGCTCGCCAGTGCCCCAGGCGCCGATCAGGAAGTAGAGCGGCACCAGCATCAGGTCGAAGCAGAGGACGAAGAGGAGCAGGTCCTGGGCGAGGAAGCAGCCGAGCGTCGCGGTCTCGCAGAGCCCGAGCATGAAGAAGTAGTTGCGGGGGCGGTCCGGGACCTGAAGCGCCGACCACAGGGTCGCCGCCGCCCAGAGCAGCGCGGTCAGCAGCACCAGGAAGATGCTGATGCCGTCGACGCCGAGCTGGAAGCGGACGCCGAGCTGCGGAATCCAGCTCTGGTCGACGACGTCCTGGAGATTCCCACCGGCGGGATCGAAGCCGGCGGCCAGGACGATCGCCAGCACGAGCGAGGCGAGCGCCCCCAGCGTCGCCCACCAGCCGGCGACGCGGGCCGGCAGCAGGAAGCCGATCAGGCCGACGGCGACGGGGACGACGAAGATCGCGACCAGCATCAGGACGCCGCCAGCAGGAAGTAGAGGCCGAGACCGGCGAGGCCGACGACGACGAGCAGGGCGTAGAAGCGGACGAAGCCGGACTGCGCGGTGCGGACGACCGTGCCGAGCCCGCCGACGCCGTCGCTGGTGCCGCGGACGATGCCGTCGACGACGACCCGCTCGAAGGTGCCGGAGGCGAACCGCCCGCAGGCGACGACGGGCCGGTAGACGAGCGCGTCGATCAGCTCGTCGAAGTACCAGCGGTTGAAGAGGAAGTCGTGGAGGCGCCGGAAGCGGTCGCGGAGCCGCACGGTCGAGCCCGGAGCGACCATGTACATGTAGAAGGCGGCACCGATCCCGAGCAGCGAGCAGAGCCCGCCGACGGTCATCCCGATGTAGGCGTCGGTCGTCGATACGTGGACGCTCGAAGCGATCGGCGAGGCCGCGAAGACCGGTTCGAGGAAGCCCTCGAGGACGTTCGTGACGCCGGGGATCTGGATCAGCCCGCCGAACAGCGCCCCGAACGCGAGGACGGCCATCGCCACCTTCATCGGCCACTCGCGCTCGGCGATGTGGTGCTCGGGCCCGGGGAAGCCGACGTCAGTGTCCTCGCGCTCGCCGGTCGCGGGGTTGACCGGCTCGCCGTGGTGGATGTGCCCCCGCTCGAGCTCGCGCGCCTCCTCGCAGGGCTCCCCGTAGACGACCCGGAAGACGATCCGGAACGAGTAGAACGCGGTCAGGATCGCGCCGATGTAGCCGCCGACGGCGAAGATCCAGTACATGCCGCCGCGGGTTGCGGCGAAGGCGAGGATCTCGTCCTTGCTGAAGAAGCCGGAGGTGCCGGGGAAGCCGGCGAGCGCGAGGGCGCCGGCGATCAGCGCCGCCGAGGTGAACGGCATCGCCCGCCGGAAGCCGCGCATCCGGTCGATGTCCTGGATCGCCGCCATCGCCGCGATCACCGAGCCGGCCGCCATGAACAGCAGCGCCTTGAAGAAGGCATGCGTCATCAGGTGGAAGAGGCCGGCGCTGTAGGCGCCGATCGAGACGCCGACGATCATGTAGCCGATCTGGCTCATCGTCGAGAAGGCGATGATCCGTTTCAGGTCGGTGACCGCGAGGGCGATCGTCGCCGCCATCAGCAGCGTGAAGAGGCCGACGAACGCCGCGATGTCGGCGGCGGTCGGGGCGAGGCTGAACAGGGGGTAGGAGCGGGCGATCAGATAGACCCCGGCGGTGACCATCGTCGCGGCGTGGATCAGGGCGCTGACCGGTGTCGGGCCCTCCATCGCGTCGGCGAGCCAGGTGTGGAGCGGGGCCTGCGCGGACTTGGCGAAGGCGCCGAGCATCAACAGCAGGCAGATCGCGACGATCGTCCACTCGTTCGTCGTGAACGCGTCCGGGGCGCGTTCGAAGACCGATCCGTAGTCGCTGACGCCGATCTCCTTGATCAGCAGGATCGCCGCGAACATCAAGCCGATGTCGCCGATCACGTTGATCACGAACGCCTTCATGCCGGCCGCCGTCGCCGTCCGCCGCCGGTACCAGAAGCTGATCAGCGCGTAGGAGGCGAAGCCGACGAATGCCCAGCCGATGATCAGCAGCACGTAGTTGCCGGCGAGGACCAGGAGCAGCATCGAGAAGACGAAGAAGTTGAGGAAGGAGAAGAAGCGCCGGTAGCCGGCGTCGCTCTCCATGTAGGCGAGCGAGTAGAGGTGGATCAGCATCGAGACGCCGGTGACGACGAGCGCCATGAAGACGCTGAGCTGATCGACGTAGATGCCGAGGTCGAACGGGATCCCGGCAGCGCCGGCGTAGTCGTAGAGCGTGCTCGTGAACTCGCGCTCCTCGGCAGGATGGCCGAGCATCGCCAGCAGCGCACCGATCGAGCAGGCGAACGCGAGCGCGATCGCGAGGGTGCCGATCCAACCGGCCGCCTTCGCGGGGAGGATCCTGAACAGCAGCCCGATCAGGACCGATCCCGCGAGCGGGAACGCGATGATCAGCCACCCCCAGGTGGTGACGCTCACGAGCCCGCCCCCGAGGCTGTCTGCTGTCTGCTGTGCGCTGTCTGCTTCACCCGCGCAGCCCCCGGTTCTCGTCGACGTCGAGCGGGATCCGCCGCCTGTACATCGCGACGATCAGGCCGAGCCCGACGACGACCTCACAGGCGGCGACGACCATCACGATCATCGCGAAGACCTGCGCGTCGGCGTTGCCGAGGTGGCGCCCGAACGCCAGCAGGGCGAGGTTGGCGCTGTTCAGCATCAGCTCCAGGCAGAGGAGGATCACGAGCGGGCTGCGGCGGATCAGGACGCCGCCGGCGCCGATCGCGAACAGCAGGGCGCTGAGCACGAGGTACCAGGTGGTGCCCATCAGAGGGAGCCCTCACCCTCGATCCGGCCCTCCGGCTCCGGCCGGCGCGCGGCGAGGACGACCGCCCCGACGGCGGCGATCAAGAGCAGCAGCGATGCCGCCTCGAACGGGATCAGGAAGCGCTCGAGCAGCAGCCGGCCGACCGCCTCCGGGGACCCGAACCCGATCGGGATGACCTCGCCCTCGCTGCCGAGCGACTTCAGCCCCGACCCGAGCACCGCGATCGACAGCTCGACGAACAGCGCCCCGGCGACGAGCGGGGCGAGGATCCGCTGGCCCGGGATCGCGTCCCAGAGCGGCTCCTCGAAGCCGCCGACGTAGGCCGCGACGAAGACGTAGAGGACCATCACCGCGCCGGCGGAGACGACCACCTGGGCGGCGGCGACGAACTCGGCGTGGAGGAGCAGGAAGAGCCCGGCGAGGGAGAAGAGATGGGCGACGAGCGCGAGGACGCTGTAGAAGGGATTCCGAAGCGCGATTACGGCGATCGCTCCCCCGAGCGCGCCGATGGCGCCAGCGAAGAATGCGACCTGCTCCACGCCGGGCATCCTAGATAAATGCGCGACTCGCGCGGCTCTGCCGCGCTCGACTGCGCCGGCGGACCGGGTCACGCCCCGGCCCGCCTCCACCAGTGGCCGACCATCCGGCGTCCGAAGCGGGTCTGTCGGCGGCGGGGTCCCCTTCCCGCGGCACCCGCCGCCCGGAGGCGCTTGCCGGGCTCCGACTCGCGGGCGGGGCGTGCCGGTAAGCCCTTGCTGCCCCATATGGTCTCGGTGATGGAGAAGCTGATCAGAGGCTTCGCGCGGATCAGCATGCGGCTGTTCTTTCGGCCGGTGATCGGCTCGCGGCTGCCGATCTCCTTCCAGCGCCGCTGGGCCGCCGCGCTGACCAGGATCGTCGGCGGGCCGAAGGGGATCGAGCGCAGCGAGATCTGGATCGGCGAGCTGTCGATGACCCGGCTTCGCCGTATCGACTCGGGAGTCGTCGGCGCGATCGATCCGGGCGGGCGCGACGCCGTCCTCTACGTCCACGGCGGCGGTTTCGAGATCGGTGGCGGGGAGATGTACGTGGGCTTCGCCTCCTGGATCGCCGCGGTGACCGGGGCGGACGTCTATCTCCCCGACTACCGGCTCGCGCCCGAGCATCCGCAGCCGGCGCCGACCGACGACGCCTTCGCCGCCTACCGGGCGGTGCTCGAGCTCGGTCACGACCCGCACCGGACGGCGGTGATCGGCGACTCGGCCGGCGGCGGCATCGCCGTCTCGACCGTCCGATCGCTGCGCGAGATGGGGCTGCCCGACCCCGCGGCGCTCGTCCTCATCTCCCCCTGGCTCGACCTGTCGCTCTCCGGCGCCAGCGTCGGCCTCGTCGGCCGCCGCGATCCGGTCCTGCGCCGCGAGTGGCTCGAGAGCGCCGCCCGCAACCACGCCGACGGGCTCCATCTCGACGACCCGCGGATCTCGCCACTGTTCGCGGACCTGCACCGGCTGCCGCCGACGCTCGTCCAGGTCGGCACCGACGAGATCGTCCTCGACGACTCGACCCGATTCGCCGAGCGCGCCTCTGCGGCCGGCGTCGACGTCGAGCTACAGCGTTTCGAGGGCCTGTTCCACGACTTCCAGGTCTTCGCCCGGCTGCTGCCCTCGGCGCGTGCGGCGCTCGACGACATCGCCGCGTTCCTGGCCCGCCGCCTGGATCGGGCCGACTGAGCCAGGGCGCCCGGTTGACATCCCCCAGCAGGGGTAATTGCGGTCCGGGCGGTCAGTTGCGGCGTCGCCTTCCCGGAGCGCTACTCTGACCGCCGTACAGGAGGCGGGGTCAGGGCCCTGCCGCGGTCGACCCAAGTGGGGCAGCTTGGAAGCCAGCCAATTTCGTGAGGAGAAGGAAGCGCCGATCGGCGCTTCCGCCGAACTGATCGAGTCGGACTTCACGACCCCGGTCCAATCCCCCGGGAGGCTGTTCTGGAACCGCTTCCGGGAGGACCGGGTGGCGATGGCCTCGCTGATCTTCATCGGGATCCTGATCCTGGTCGCGATCTTCGCGCCGGTGATCGTCTCGGTCACCGGCTCGCCCGATCCCAACGCCCGCGACACGGCGGCGCTCGATCCCCTCTTCGCAACGCCCACCGGCCCATCCACCGATCACTGGTTCGGCATCGACCAGCTCGGCCGCGACGTCTTCAGCCGGACGATCTACGGGGCTCGCGTCTCGCTGATCGTCGCCTTCGCGGCGACCGCGCTCGCGACGGTCTTCGGAGTCATCGCCGGGCTCCTCGCCGGCTACTACCGCGGCTGGACCGACACGGTCATCTCCCGCTTCGTCGACGTCCTGCTCGCGATTCCCTACCTGCTGCTCGCCACCGGCCTCGCCGCGGCCTGCACTCTCGGCCAGACCAGCGGTGGCGGATCCGGCTGTCTCGGCGGCCTGATCAAGCCCGGCCTCGGCGTCGTCATCTTCGTGATCGCGTTCACGAGCTGGACCTACATGGCGCGGATCGTCCGTGGCCAGGTCCTGTCGCTGCGCGAGAAGGAGTTCGTCGAGGCGTCGCGGTCGATGGGCGCCTCCGACATGCGGATCGTCTTCCGCGAGTTGCTCCCGAACCTGACCGCGCCGATCATCGTCTACGCGTCGATCCTGATCCCCCAGGTGATCCTCTACGAGGCCGCGCTCTCGTTCCTCGGCGTCGGCGTCAGCTCCGACACGCCGAGCTGGGGGCAGATGATCTCCGAGGCCACCCCGGTGTTCAGCGACGCCTGGTGGTACATGCTCTTCCCCGGCCTGGCCCTCGTCTTCACGGTCCTGGCCTTCAACTTCGTCGGCGACGCGATGCAGGATGCCCTCAACCCGCGCAAGCGGCGAAGTTGAGGGAGCGGAGCCGGAGGAAGCACGAGATGAACGAGAGACACTCGTCCGAACCGAAAGGAAGAACAATGCGAATGAAGGTCCTACGGGTGCTGATCCCCGGGACACTGGTCGTTGCGGCGCTGGTGCTTGCCGCCTGCGGTAGCAGCGACAGCACGAGCTCGAGCGGCACCAGCGAGGCCGCCAAGCAATACGCGGCCCCGACCGAGGCCCCATCCGATGCGCAGTCCGGCGGCGATCTGACCGTGATCGCGGCCAGCGACGTCGACTACATCGACCCGGGCGCGTCCTATTACCAGTGGACCTACATGATCAACTCGGCGACGCTGTCGCCGCTCGAGGGCTACGCCCCGGCCGACATCGAGCATGCAACACCGCTGTTGGCGACCGAGGCCCCGACCGTCTCCGACGACGGCAAGACGGTCACCTACACGATCCGCGACGACGTCAAGTACTCGCCGCCGGTGAACCGGACGGTGACCTCCGAGGACGTCAAGTACGCGATCGAGCGATCGCTGCTGCCGGGCGTCCCGAACGGCTACGTCCAGACCTATCTGGCCGGGGTCGAGGGGATCGACAAGGCGATCAAGGAGGCCCAGGACAACCCGACCGGCGGCGCTCCCGACATCAGCGGGATCACTACGCCGGACGACACGACGCTCGAGATCAAGCTCACGAACACGACCTCGATCGGCGTGATCGGTGCCCTGACCCTCCCGGTCAGCTCCCCGGTGCCGGAGGAGTATGCGAAGCAGTACGACGCGGAGAACCCGTCGACGTACGGCGAGCACCAGGTCGCGACCGGCCCGTACATGATCCAGAACGCCTGCGTCGACGACAACGGCGAGATCGTCAACGAGAAGTGCGACGGCGAGCTCACCGGCTACACGCCCAACAAGGAGATCCACCTGGTTCGCAACCCGAGCTGGGCCGGTTCGCCGGGCAGTCCGCCGGAGGGTGACTTCCGTCCCGCCTACCTCGACCAGATCACCGTCCAGGAGGGCTTCGCGGACACCGTGTCGGCCTCCAAGAAGGTGCTGGCCGGGAGCGCGATGGTCAACGGCGACTTCACGACGCCGCCGAGTGCCATCAAGGAGGCCGCCACCTCCGGCGAGGAGGGTCAGCTGACCCTGACGCCGAGCGGTGGCAACCGCTACGTGGCGCTGAACACGTCGAAGCCGCCCTTCGACGACGTCAACGTCCGCCGGGCGGTCGTCGCCAACTCGAACCGGACCGACCTCCGGAACACGCGTGGTGGAGAGCTGACCGGCCCGGTCGCGACCCACTACCTGCCGCCGGACTTCCCCGGTTTCGAGGAGGCCGGCGGGCTCGAGGGCCCGGACCTCGACTTCATGGCGAACCCCGATGGGGATCCGCAGGTCGCTGCGGAGTACATGAAGAAGGCCGGTTTCTCGAGTGGCAAGTGCGAAGGCCCCGACTGCGAGATCACCATGGTCGGTGACGACTCGCCTCCGGGGTCCGACACGGCCGCCGTCGTGAAGAGCCAGCTCGAGCAGCTCGGCTTCAAGGTCAACTTCCAGAAGGTGACCCACGACATCATGTACACGAAGTTCTGCAGCACGCCGTCGAACGCACCGAACGTGTGTCCGAACGTCGGCTGGCTGAAGGACTTCAACGATGGCCAGTCCATGCTCGACCCGACGTTCAACGGGCAGAACGTGGTCCCGGAGAACAACTCGAACTGGCCGCAGCTCGATGATCCGAAGATCAACAAGGCGATCGACGACGCCACGCTGATCGACAACATCGACGAGCGCAACCAGGCATGGGCCGACGTCGACCGGATGGTCACCGAGACCGCGGCTGCGATCCCGTACATCTGGGACGACCAGGCCAACATCCAGTCGGCTGACGTCGCCGGCGTGATCAACAAGTTCAACGCCAACTGGGACCTGGCGTTCACTTCGTTGAAGCCGTGACCGGAGTCCGATTGCAGTAGTCCGGAGCAGGGGGCCCGCCGACCGGCGGGCCCCCTGGTCTCCACCCGGGCCGCTTGCCCGCCCCCTCGACCGACCTCACACCCCCGCTAATGGCCCGCTACATCGTCCGCCGCCTGATCTGGGCGTTCCTGATGCTGATCGCCGTCAGCGGCGTCGTCTTCATCCTCTTCTACGTCTTCCCGTCCGCCGATCCGGCCCAGCTTCGCGCCGGCCGCCAGGCCAACGAGGACCAGATCCAGGCGATCCGCGAGTCGCTCGGCCTCGACAAATCCGTCCTCGAGCAGTTCTGGATCTACATCAAGGGCGTCTTCACGCCGCTCGACCTGCCCGGCACCGACGCGCATGGCCCGCTCTACTTCGGGCACAGCTACCAGTCCAACGCCGACGTCAAGGACGTGATCTTCTCCGACCTTCCGGCGACGGTGCTGCTCGTCGTCGGCGCCGTGATCGTCTGGATGGCCGTCGCGATCCCGACCGGGATCATCTCGGCGATCCGGCAGCGCTCGCTGCTCGACCGGTCGACGATGGTGACGACCCTGGTCTTCATCTCGGCGCCGGTCTTCTGGCTCGGCCTCGTCGCCCTCTACCTGTTCGCCCAGGACGTCGGGATCTTCCCGATCTTCCCCGGCATCGGCAGCTACGCCGAAGCCGACAGCTTCCTGTCGAAATGCGCATCGATGATCCTGCCCTGGCTGGTCCTGGCCGCAGCGACGGCGGCGATCTACGCCCGATATCTGCGTTCGCAGATGATCGACGTGATGCAGGAGGACTACATACGCACGGCCCGCGCGAAGGGCCTCCCCGAGAAACGCGTGATCGGCAAGCACGTCCTCCGCAGCGCGATCACGCCGATCGTCACGCTGCTCGGCCTCGACGTCGCCGTGCTGCTCGCCGGCAACGCGATCCTCACCGAGACCGTCTTCAACATCCCCGGCGTCGGTGCCGAGACGTTCAACGCGATCAAGCGCTCCGATCTGCCGATGATCCAGGGAATCACCTTGTTCGGCGCCTTCTTCATCGTCACCCTGAACCTCGTCGTCGACGTCGTCTACGCCTACCTGGATCCGAGGGTCCGCTACGAATGAGCTCAGCGCCGCTGCTCGAGATCGAGGACCTGAAGGTCCACTTCACGACCGACGAGGGCGTCGTCAAGGCGGTCGACGGCCTCTCGCTCGAGGTCCGCGAGGGGGAGATGCTCGGGATCGTCGGCGAGTCCGGCTCCGGCAAGAGCGTCGCGAACATGACGATCCTCGGGCTGACCCGGGCGTCGAACGCGGACATCACCGGGCGCATCACCTTCGAGGGCGAGGACCTGCTCGAGATGGACGACGAGACCCTGCAGAGGATTCGCGGCAACGGGATCTCGATGATCTTCCAGGACCCGCTCTCGGCCCTGCATCCGTTCTTCAAGATCGGCAGTCAGCTCGTCGAGGCGATCCAGATCCACCAGGACCTGGACGACGGGGCCGCGCGCGCACACGCCATCGACCTGCTCGAGCGGGTCGGCATCCCCGACGCCGAACGGCGGATGGGCGAGTATCCGCACGAGTTCTCGGGCGGCATGCGGCAGCGCGTGATGATCGCGATGGCGCTCACCAACGACCCGAAGCTGCTGATCGCCGACGAGCCGACGACGGCGCTCGACGTGACCACACAGGCGCAGATCCTGCGCCTGATCGAGCGGCTCCGCAAGGAGCTCGGGATGGCGGTGATCATGATCACCCACGACCTCGGGGTGATCGCCGAGGTCGCCGACCGGGTGATGGTCATGTACGCCGGCGAGGTCGTCGAAGCCGGCACCCTCGACCAGATCTTCTACGACCCCCAGCACCCCTACACCTGGGGCCTGCTCGGCTCGCTGACCCGGGTCGATCAGCCGCGGCTCGCCCGGCTCGCGCAGATCGCCGGCCAGCCGCCGTCGCTGATCAACCCGCCGAGCGGCTGCCACTTCCGGAACCGCTGCCCGCACGAGTTCGCGAAGTGCACCGAGCATCCGCGGCTCGAGCAGCGGGCCGAGGGCGGCGGACACAGCGATCGCTGCTGGCTGCCCCCCGATCGCAAGCAGGAGCTGCGGGTGGTCTCGACCGGCGAGATCGGCCTCGAGGCCAAGGAGCCGGCGGCATGAGCGGCACGACCGAGGCGAGCACGGTCCCCTCGGGGGAGGAGATCGCCGGCGAGGACCCGATCCTCGTCGTCGACCACCTCGTCAAGCACTTCCCGATCAAGGCCGGGATCCTGATCGACCGCCAGATCGGCGCCGTCCAGGCCGTCGACGACGTCTCCTTCGCGGTCAACCGCGGCGAGACGCTCGGACTGGTCGGCGAGTCGGGCTGTGGCAAGTCGACGCTGGCGCGCTCGATCCTGCAGCTGATCGAACCGACATCCGGCTCGGTCCGGTTCGAGGGTCGCGAGATCGCCGGCCTCGGCCGCCGCCAGTCACGCGAGCTCCGCGCCGACATGCAGATGGTCTTCCAGGACCCGTACGCATCGCTGAACCCGCGCAAGCGGATCGCCCAGATCGTCGGCGACCCGATGGTCATGCACGGGATCGTCAAGCGGGACGAGGCCAAGGGCGTGGTCCAGGACCTGCTCGAGACGGTCGGCCTCAACCCCGAGCACTACAACCGCTTCCCGCACGAGTTCTCCGGCGGCCAGCGACAGCGGATCGGGATCGCGCGGGCGCTCGGACTGCGGCCGAAGCTGATCATCGCCGACGAGCCCGTCTCGGCCCTCGACGTCTCGATCCAGGCTCAGATCATCAACCTGCTCGAGGACCTCCAAGACGAATACCGGCTCACCTTCATCTTCGTCGCCCACGACCTCTCGGTCGTCCGCCACGTCGCCGACCGGATCGCGGTCATGTACCTCGGCAAGATCGTCGAGATCGGCCCCGCCGAAGCCGTCTACAACACTCCGATCCATCCCTACACCCACGCGCTGCTGTCGGCCGTGCCGATCCCCGACCCGCGCGCCAACGCGGCCCGCAAGCAGGTCGTCCTCGAAGGCGACGTCCCGAGCCCGGCCAACCCGCCCCCGGCCTGCCGCTTCCACACCCGCTGCCCCCGCGCGACCGAGATCTGCTCGCAGGAGGAGCCGCCGCTGATCGATCACGGCAACGACCACTACGCCGCCTGCCACCACCCTTTGGATAGGGACTGACCCACGTCAATAGGCTTCGGCGCGATGGGGCCGCTGCACGGAGTCAAGGTCGTCGAGATCGCCTCGATCGGGCCCGGGCCGTTCGCGGTGATGATGCTCGCCGACATGGGGGCGGACGTGATCAGGCTCGAGCGCTCCGATGGGGGAGGCGGGCTCGGATCGGGCTCGTGGAACTTCATGCATCGCGGCCGTCCCTCGGTCGGATGCGATCTCAAGTCGCCGACCGGACGGGAGCTCGCATTGCGGCTCTGCGAGGAGGCCGACGTGCTCGTCGAAGGCTTCCGGCCGGGGGTCATGGAGCGGCTCGGGATCGGTCCCGACGACGTCGCGGCGCGCAACGAACGACTCGTCTACGGGCGGATGACCGGCTACGGGCAGGAGGGGCCGATGGCGGCCGTCGCCGGCCACGACATCAACTACATCTCGCTCTCGGGGGCGCTCGGGGCGATCGCCCGGGAAGGGGAGCGGCCGCTCTTCCCGCTCAACCTCGTCGGCGACTTCGGCGGCGGCGGCATGCTGCTGGCGCTCGGCGTCCTCGCGGCGGTGATCGAGACGCGCGAGTCCGGCCGCGGCCAGGTCGTCGACGCGTCGATGGTCGAGGGCGCCTCGGTGATGATGACCCTGATCCACGCGATGCGGGAGATCGGCATGTGGTCGGAGCCCCCCGGCACGAACCTGCTCGACTCCGGCGCCCACTTCTACGAGGTCTACGAGTGCTCAGACGGCGGCTTCATCGCCGTCGGCGCGCTCGAGCCGCAGTTCTACGCGCAGCTCCTCGAGCTGATCGGGCTCGAACCGGACGAGTTCCCGCAGATGGACCAGGCGCGTTGGCCGGAGCTCAAGGAGCGCTTCGCGGAGATCTTCCGGACGCGGACGCGTGACGAGTGGACCGAGATCCTCGAGCATGCAGAGGCCTGTGCAACCCCGGTGCTCAGCCTCGACGAGGCTCCGCGCCATCCCCACAACGCCGCCCGCGGGAGCTTCGTCGAGGTCGGCGGCAAGCTCCAGCCGGCACCGGCGCCGCGGTTCAGCGGCACGCCCGCGAGCGTGCCCGAGCCGCCCGCGGAGCCGGGCGCCGACACCGAGCGGGCACTGTCGGCGTGGGGACTCGGAGCTGCCGAGATCGCCCGCCTCGCAGGCGTTAGAGACTGACTTCCCGGGGCAATGGACACAGACAACCCGAACAGGAAAGGCTCCCGATGATCAGAAACCCGTTCGCCCGCCGCAAGTCCCCGGTCGATCAGGCGCTCGACGCCTTCGACGGCGTCCGCGCCGATGCCGCCGACTACGCGGCCACGGTCCGCGACGTCGCCGCCGACGTCGCCGAGACTCTGACCGAGATCGGTCCGCCGGCCCCGAAGCGGAAGCTGCCGATCCTGCTCGCTGCCGCGGCCGCGGGCCTCGGCGTCGCCTACGCCGTCCGCTCGCGGATCGGCGGCTCCGCGCCCGGGCCGGCGCCAGAGGTCCCCGGGCCGCCCGCTGCGGCGACCGAGACCGCCGCGCGCACGACCGCCGAGACGCCTGCGGCGAACGCGACTCCGCCGGCATCGCCGGGCGAGAGCGAGGAGCCGAAGGATCTGCAGGCGGCGACGAGCGAATCGGCGGCCGGCGCGGGCGAGGCTGCCGAAGCCGCAGACCGTGATTTCAAGGCCGACGAGGAGGAGGTCGCCGGGGACGAGAAGAAGTAATCCGGATCCGTCTTGCCTGTGAGCCGGAGGTCGCCTAGAGTGAATCCCGTTCGTCCCTCGAGGGGAGATGTGACGAATGGGAGGATCGGGTATCGGAGGACGGCTTGGCCGGGGGCTCGTCGTGGCCTGCTTGGCGGCCGTCTATGCCGCGATGGCCGGTCAGGCCACCGGCGCGATCGTCCCGAGGGCCGATGAGCAGGCGCCGCCGGTTCCGCCCCCGCACAAGCACGCGGCCGACCTCAGCGATACGGCGCTCCGCGCCGCCGTCGCCGCCGGCTCTGCCCGCGGCGTCCCCGGGCTGGCGCGCGCCGGCGACGGCGCCGTGGTCGTCGAGGTCCTGTTCGGGGACGGTGAGGGGGCCGACGCCCGGCAGGCGATCGGCGACGCCGGAGGCGACCCGCACGGAACCGTTCCCGGCGAGCTGATCGAGGCCACGGTCCCGGTCGCCGGCCTCGAGCGCCTCGAGGGCGATCCGGCGGTGCGACTCGTGCGGACGCCGCTGGACTACGCAGAGCCGGCCGGCGGGGGCGACGAACGCAGAACCTCGGCAGCGCTCCGGATCGGCTTGGCCGGCGAGCAGATCCAGAAGACGAACGCGGCCGCCTGGCATGCGGCCGGGATCACCGGGCAGGGAGTCAAGGTCGGCATCATCGACAGCTTCAGCCTCAGCCACTACAACGCGGCGGTCGCGGGTGGCGAGATCCAGCCCGTGTCGGGCACGTTCTGCCGGGTCAACGGCATCGACTGCTCGGGCAGCATGTTCTCGGGCGACCGCCACGGCGTCGCCGTCGCCGAGGCGGTCAGCGACATGGCCCCGTCCGCGAAGCTCTACTTCGCGAGCGCCGTCAGCGCCAGCGACACCCAGGCTGCCCTGAACTACTTCGACGCTCAGGGCGTCCAGGTCGTCACCCGATCGCAGACGGGCCGCTACGACGGTCCCGGCAACGGCACCGGGCCGATCGCGAGCGTGATTCAGAGCTCGGCGGTGGGGCAGGGGATGTTCTACCTCAACTCGGCCGGCAACAGCGCCGGCCGCAACGGCCAGAAAGGCACCTATTGGCGCGGCGGTTGGGTCGACAACGACGCCGATGGCTTCATCGAGTTCGCTCCGGGCGACGAGCTGATGAGCTTCGACTGCTCGTTCATCAACGGCCTGCGCTGGAACGACTTCGGCGAGGGCGCCGGCACGAGCGACTACGACTTCTACCTCTACGACGACGAGACGACCCCGGCGGAGATCGCGAGCAGCGAGGACAGCCAGGGATCGAGTGGCGGCACGGCGCCGCCGATCGAGCGGATCGACTCCTACTCCTGTGACGACAACTTCGCCGCGATGGCCATCGAACGCTTCGATGCCGGATCCGGCAGCGCCGGCGACGTGCTCGAGATCATGACCAACGGTGCCGAGGTCGAGCACCCGCAGAACCCGTTCAGCGCGTCCGGGCCGATGGCCGACCTCAACAGCCCCGGCGCCGTCGCCGTCGGCGCCGTCGACCCGGCGCTCGGGACGACGATCGCGAACTACAGCTCCGAGGGCCCGACCAACGACAACCGGACGAAACCCGACCTGTCGGCGGCCGCCTGCGTGAAGAGCCTCAGCTACTCGCCGGGCTGCTTCAACGGGACGTCGTCGTCGACGCCGGTCACCGCGGGCGCGGCGGCGCTCGTCCTCAGCGCCGGTGCCGCGAGCTCGCCACAGTCGCTGAAGACATACCTGCTCAACGCGACCGTCGACCGCGGTGCCACCGGAACCGACAACGTCTACGGCCGCGGCGAGCTCCGGCTCCCGAACCCGCCCCAGCAGGGCGACCGGGTCCCGCCGAACCTGAAGGCGCTCGACAGCAGGGGCAAGAGCGGCAAGAAGGCGAAGCTGCGCTACCGGGTCAGCGACGACAGCGGCGAGTCCCGCGAGCGGCTCCAGGTGTTCAGGCACGGCGACGTGATCGCCGACATCACGACCGTGTTCGGCGAATCGACCGGCGGCCCCTACTTCGTGGTCTGGAAGGTGCCGAGGTCGGTCAAGGGCAAGCTGCGCTTCTGCATCGTCTCGCAGGACCGGGCCGGCAACAACTCGGCACCGAGCTGCGCCGACCTGAAGATCAAGAAGAGGCGGCGGCGGTCCTGACTTCACTCCCCCTCGTTACGGAGGGGGATCTTCAGGATCGGCTCGGCGAGCAGCATCTCCTTGGTGAAGATCAGGTCGTTGCGGTTGTAGTCGGCCATCTCGTACTCGTGCCCCATGGTGATCGCGTCGAACGGGCAGGCGACCTCGCAGTAGCCGCAGAAGATGCAGCGCGCGAGGTTGATCTCGTAGACGGCCGCGTAGCGCTCGCCGGCCGAGACGCGGTTGTCGGGGTCGTTCTCGGCGGCGACGACGCGAATGCAGTCGGCCGGGCAGGCAGCCGCGCAGAGCGAGCAGCCGACGCATTTCTCGAGCCCCGTGTCCTCGAAGCGGTGGAGCTTGTGGCGGCCCCGGAAGCGCGGGTAGACCGGCGTCTTCTCCTCCGGGTACTCGATCGTCACCGGCCCCTCGGCGACCCGCGCCATCGTCGTCTTCAACCCGCGCAGGGTCTCGCCGAACGCCCGGTAGGCGCCCTTGATGCCGCCCGGCTCGGGACCGCGCTGGACGTTGACGATCGAGTCGTCGGGCAGGTAGGGGTAGTCGCGGTCGGCCGCGTCGGGTTCGGTGGTCTCTGCCATCACCCCGATCCTACTGTTGCCACACATCCGTGCGCCTGCGGCACCTGGGCGCCTTGACCTGCGCGACCCGGCCCTCGACAATTGCTGCGATGACCGAGTCGGAGTTGCTCGAACGACTGGACCGCCATCTGGCGCGCGGCGATCAGATTGCGGCCGAGCACCGCGACTTCATCCGCGAGATGACCGTGCGGCAGGAGCGAGTGACCAGGCAGCTCGTCGATCAGATCGCGGCGAACACGGCCCGGGTCGAGGCCGGCACCGAGGAGCTCCGCGACCTCAACGTGGCGACCAAGCAGCACACCCAGGCAATCGCGCGGATGCTCGACCGGCTCGGCTAGCTCCAAGGCCGGCGCGGGAGCCTCACCAGACGACGACCAGCACGGCCGTCACGAGCACGTTCAGGGTCGCCAGCGGCAGCAGGACCTTCCAGCCGAGGCTCATCAGCTGGTCGTAGCGGAGCCGCGGCAGCGTCGCCCGGACCCAGATGAAGAGGCAGATCAGGATCATGATCTTCGCGAGCATCCAGATCGGCCCGAGCCAGTCCGGCCCGGGGCCGTGCCAGCCGCCGAGGAACATCGCCGCGGCGATCCCGGAGACGACGACCATCTCCATGTACTCGGCCATGAAGTAGGAGCCGAACCGCATCCCCCCGTACTCGGTGTTGTAGCCGGCGACGAGCTCGGCGTCGGCCTCGGGGAGGTCGAAGGGCGGGCGGTTCGTCTCCGCAAAGCCCGCGACCATGAAGATCAGGAAGCCGACGAACTGCGGGATCACGTACCAGATCGTGTCGGCTTGGGCATTGGCGATGTCGACGAGGCTGAGCGAGCCGGCCATCATGATCACGCCGAGCAGCGCCAGCCCCATCGAGATCTCGTAGCTGATCAGCTGCGCGGCGGACCGCATCGCCCCCATGAAGCTGTACTTCGAGCCCGATGCCCAGCCGCCGAGCAGGAGGCCGTAGAAGGAGATCGAGCCGAAGGCGAACGCGTAGAGGATCCCGATCGAGACGTCGATCCCGTAGAGGCCGACGTTGCCGTCGGCGACGTCGCCGAACGGGATGATCGCCAGCGTCGCGGTGGCGCTGAGGATGACCAGAGCCGGCGCGATCGCCCAGAGGACCGGCACCGCGGCCTCGGGCTTGTAGGCCTCCTTGCTGAGCAGCTTGACGACGTCGGCGAGCGGCTGCAGGAGCCCCTTCGGCCCGACCCGGTTCGGGCCGTAGCGGGCCTGGAAGCGGCCGAGCAGCTTTCGCTCGAGGAGCAGGATCATCGGCACGATGCCGAGGATCACGGCGAAGATGACGAGCGATTTGACGACCATGATCCAGCTCGCCTCGGCGAACCCGACGTCGGCCGCTACCACGAGACGGGCTCCCGCTTGGTGACGACGAGCGACGGGGCCGCCGGTTCCGGGCGCTTCTCAGCTTCGCCGTCCGCATCCGACGACTCGACCGCGGGTTCAGGCTCGGGTCCTGGCGCGGGGGCGACGTCGATGCTCGTGGCGCCGGCGAGGACGCCGGCGGGATCGGTCGCGGTCCCCCGGGCCAGAAACGCCGTTCCGGCCAGCATCCGCTCGCGGAGGCCGACCGTCGCGGTCAGCGAGCGTCCGTCGGCGCTGACCTCGACCCGCTGACCGTGCTCGAGGCCGAGCCGCTCGGCGTCGTCGGGCCCGAGCTCGAGCGTCTGCCCGACCGCCAGGAATCGCAACGCCGGGTTGTCCTCGGCCACGTGGTCGGCCCAGAGCTCGGTATAGGTCCCCAGTCGCAGCTTCCCGTCGGTCGCCGGCGCCGGAGGCGGCTCGGCGGCCTCGAGCTCGCCGGCCGGCTCGAGCCCGTGGCGATCCTGCCAGCGCAATCCCATGCCACCGATGTCGTCGACGGTGATCCCGGCGTAGAACGGCACCTCGGCGGCGATCAGGTCGAAGACCTCGCCCGCCGTCCCTGCGCCGGGATCGGCGCCGAGCAGTCCCGACAGCTCGCTGAGCGCCTGCCAGAGGGGGCGAACGGCGCCGGGGCGGGGGACCGATGGGCGAACGCGCTGCAGGCGGCCGTCCGGATGGGTCAGCGTCCCCTCCTTCTCGGCGTGGCTCTCGGCCGGCAGGTGGACGTTCGCGGCGCGGCCGGATTCGCCCGGGAGCAACGAGATGTCGAGCGTGAACTTCGCGGCGCTGAGCGCGCGCTTCCAGCCCTCGGGATCGTCGAAGTCGCGGATCGGGTCGACGTCGGCGAGGATCACGGCGTCGAGATCACCGGCCTCGAGCGCAGCGCGGATCTCGTCCGCGGAGCGGCCCGGCTCGGTCGCGGCGTAGCCGGGGCCGGACTCTTCGGCGCAGCCGACCTCGCGGAGGCCGCGGCCGTTCGTCGCCGCGGGGATCTCATAGAGGCCGGCGCCGTCTCTGCCGTCGAGGCCGAGGACGTCGGCGAGGCCGAGCAGCGCCTCGGCGACCTGCTCGCGATCGGCGCCGGCGAGGATCCCCTCGCCCCAGACGATCACGACCGGGCCGTCGTCGCGGAGCGCGTCGGCGAACCCGGCGGCGTCGTCGTCGGCGTCGCCGGACGCGATCGCCGCCCGCAGGCCCTCGATGAAGTCGAGCGCCTCGCCGGGCGCGTAGCGCTGCGCCCCGATACAGCCGGCGGAGCCGATCGCGGCGCCGCCGTCGAGGGCGGTCGGGCGCTCGGTCGCGACGAGCAGCTTCGCGCCGCTGCGGCGGACCGCCTTGCGGATACGCAGCTCGACGATCGGCATCTCGTTCATCGGGTCGCAGCCGAGGACGAGGATCGCGCCGGCGTCGTCGATGTCGGCGGTGGCGACGGCGAGCTCGGGTGAGGCGAGGCGGGTCCGGGCCGCGCGGCCGAGCCCGCGGCGGGCGGTCGAGGCGACGTCGCGGGAGCCGAGCACGCCGCGGACGAGCCGCTGGATCAGCCATCCCTCCTCGTTCGACGCGCCGCCGCCGACGATCGCCGCGGTGCGGCCGATCGCCGGAGCGAGGCCGCGGGCGGCGGTCTCGAGCGCCTCCTCCCAGCTCGCCGGCTCGAGGCTGCCGCCGCCGCCGACCTGCGGCGTCAGCGGCCGGTCGGGACTGGAGAGCATCTGGTAGCCGAACCGGCCCTTGTCGCAGAGCCAGCCATCGTCTACCTGCTCGTTGTCGCGCGCGAGGACGCGGACGACCTTCTCGTCGCGGACGGTGAACTTGACGTTGCACTGGCTCGGGCAGAGCGTGCAGACCGACCCTGCGTCCTCGATGTCCCACGGCCGGGCTCGGAAGCGGTACGACTGCGAGGTCAGGGCGCCGACCGGACAGAGCTCGATGATGTTGCCGTGGAACGGCCCGATGTAGGGCCGGTCCTCGTGGGTCCCGACGTAGGAGCGGTCGCCGCGGTCGAGGAGCTGAAGTTGCTCGTCCTCGGAGACCTCTTGGCTGAAGCGGACACAGCGGTAGCACATGATGCAGCGCTCGCGGTCGATCCTGATCAGCGGCGAGAGCGGGATCGGCTTCTGGAAGTGGCGCTTCGGGTCGGTGACGCGGCTCTTGCCGGCGCCCCAGCCCAGCGCGATGTCCTGAAGCGGGCACTCGCCGCCCTTGTCGCAGACCGGACAGTCGAGCGGATGGTTGACGAGCAGGAACTCGACGATCGCGTTCTGGGCCTCCTTGACGCGGTCGTTCTGCGTATAGACGACCATCCCGTCGCGGACCGGCGTCGAGCAGGCGGTCTGGAGCTTCGGGATGCCTTCGATCTCGACCAGGCACATCCGGCAGGCGCCGACCGGATCGCCGAGCTTCGGCTCGTAGCAGAAGACCGGGATCTCGACGTCGCCGTGCTTGGCGGCGTCGACCAGCATCGCCCCCTCGGCGGCCTCGATCTCGACGCCGTCGACGACGATCGTGATCGGCTTCGAGTCCCCGCTCACGCGCCGACTCCGGCCGGCGTCATCACGGCCGGCTCGACGTCGAGGGCGGCCGGGCCGGCTTCGCGGGCGCGGGCGATCGTCTCCTCGAACTCGCCGCGCCAGCGGCGGACCATCGCGCCGACCGGCATCGCCATCGAGTCGCCGAGGACGCAGAGGCAGTTGCCGATGATGTTCTCCTGGACCGAAGCGATGATGTCGAGGTCCATCGGCGTCGCCTCGCCGCGGACGACGCGCTCCAGCATCTTCACCGTCCAGTTCGTCCCCTCGCGGCAGGGGCTGCACTTGCCGCACGACTCGTGCCGGTAGAAGCGAGCCGTCCGCAGCGCCATCTCCGGAATCGAGATGGTGTCGTCGGCGACGATGATCGATCCCGAGCCGAGCATCGAGCCGGCTTCGGCGAGCGACTCGAACGAGTACGGGAGGTCGAGCTCCTCCGGTCCGAGCACCGGGGCCGACGAGCCACCCGGATACCAGGCCTTGATCGTCCTGCCGGGCAGCGGCCCGCCGGCGAGTCCGAAGATGATGTCGCGGGCGGGGATCCCGAGCTCGATCTCGTAGTTGCCGGGACGTTGCACGCAGCCCGACACGGAGACCACCTTCGTCCCGGTCGACTGCTCGGTCCCGAAGCTCTTGAACCAATCGGGGCCGCGGTTGACGATGTTGGGGAGGTTGCTGAGCGTCTCGACGTTGTTGATCAGCGTCGGGCCGCCGTAGAGGCCCTGGATGGCCGGGAACGGCGGCTTCAGACGCGGGTTGCCCCGCTTGCCCTCGAGCGAGTCGAGCAGTGCGGTCTCCTCGCCGCAGATGTAGGCGCCGGCGCCGCGATGGACGACGATGTCCGCGTCGATCTTGGTCCCGAGGACGCCGGCGCCGAGATAGCCGGCCTCGTAGGCCTCCGCGACGGCGGCATCGAGCCGGTCGGCGACCTCCGCGTACTCGCCGCGGATGAAGATGAAGGCCCGCGTCGCGCCCGCCGCCATCGCCCCGATCGCGACGCCCTCGACGAGCTGGTGCGGGTTCTTGAACATCAGCTCGCGGTCCTTGAAGGCGCCGGGCTCGGACTCGTCGGCGTTGCAGCACAGGTACTTGTCCATGTCGCCGTGCGGCAGGAAGCTCGCCTTCTTGCCCATCGAGAAGCCGGCGCCACCGCGGCCGCGCAGGCCCGACGCCTCGAACTCGCTGACGAGCTCCCCGGGCTCGCAGTCGCGGAACGCGCGCTTCAGCGCCGTGTATCCGCCGAGCTGCTCGTAGATCTCGATCCGATGCAGTCCGGGTTCGTCGATGTGGCGGAGCAGGACCCTGGTCTCGAGCTGTTCACCCGCTGTCGGCACCTCGCGAAACCTACCGGAACGCGCCTTCGGCGCCACTTGGTGCGAATCGGCGCTATCCCGCAGCGCCATGGGCTATCCGGCGTGTTCGATCGACTCCGTCCCCGGCAGCCGGGAGGCGAGGTCGGCGATCAGCTCGGCCGGTTCCCGGGTGAGGCGGCGGTGGGTGACGCGCAGGACTGGGATGCCGGCCCGCAGAAGCCTCGCGTCGCGGGCCCGATCGCGCTCCTGTGCCTGCCAGCCGGCGTGAAACCGGCGGCTGTCGAGCTCGACGACGAGGTTGTGCTCGGGCCACCAGCAATCGACCTCCTGACCGGCGACGAGCACATTGGTCTGCGGCTGCGGGAACCCCGCTTCGGCGAGGAAGCGCTGGAACTGGCGCTCGAGGCCCTCGTTGGCGTCGAGCACCGGCAGGTAGTCG
>DASTTY010000028.1:0-15921 GCA_035759925.1 Solirubrobacterales bacterium | reverse complement strand
GCGCTCCGCGCTCTGATCCGGGACGCCGGCCTGCCGAAGCCGCGGCGGAACGTCGGGGCGCACGGGCATGAGCTCGACTTCTTCTGGCCGGAGCTCCGGCTCAACGTCGAGATGGATGGCTACCGCTGGCACTCGACGCGGGCCCGGCTAAACCGCGACCGCCGGCGTGACGCCGAGCTGACCGCCCGCGGAATCACGGTTCTGCGGTTCGCCTACGACCAGCTCGAGGAACCGCAGCGCGTCGTCGCCCAGCTCGCCGCGGCGATCGCCCTCGCAGGCATCAGTACGTGAACGGGAGCGAGTCGGCGACGTCGCCGAGCCACGGCGCCTGCTTGTCGCGCTCGGAGAGGAGCGGGTCGGAGACCGGCCACTCGATCCCGACGTCGGGGTCGTCCCAGGCGATCTCGGACTCGGTGGCGGGGTCGTAAAGGGAGGTCAGCTTGTAGGCGACGTCAGCGACCTCGCTGAGGACCTGGAAGCCGTGGGCGAAGCCGACCGGGACCCAGAGCTGGCGGTGGCGGTCGTCGTCGAGGACGTGGCCCTCCCAGCGACCGTAGGTGGGCGAGCCGCGGCGGAGGTCGACGGCCACGTCGAAGATCGCACCGCGCGGGCAGCGAACGAGCTTGCCCTGGCCGGGCGCGGTCTGGAAGTGCATCCCGCGGAGGGTGCCGCGCTGGGTCGAGCGCGAGTGGTTCTCCTGGACGAAGGTCTCGTCGACGCCGAGATCGCGCCAGCGATCGACCTGGAAGCTCTCGATCAGAAAGCCGCGGTCGTCGCCGTGGACGGTCGGCTCGATCGCGACGAGCCCGTCGAGGGTGGTCTCGATCGCCGCCGTCATCAGGCGCCGAGCCTGGTCCCGTACTGGCGCTCGTAGTACTCGCGGTACTCGCCGGAGCGGATCGGCTCCCACCAGTCGCGGTTGTCGCGGTACCAGGCGACGGTCCGCTCGATCCCCTCGTCGAAGTGGACCTGCGCCCGCCAGCCGAGCGCCTCGGTGCGATCGGAGGAGAGCGAGTAGCGACGGTCGTGCCCGAGCCGGTCGTCGACGTGGTCGATCAGCGACTCATCGCCTCCGGTGAGGTCGATGATCCGCTTGACGACGGCGATGTTCGGCAGCTCCTCGGGGCCGCCGACGTTGTAGACCTCGCCGGCCTCGCCGCGCTCGAGGACGACATCGATGGCGGATGCGAAGTCCTCGGTGAAGAGCCAGTTGCGGACCTGCATCCCGTCGCCGTAGACGGGCAGGCGGTCGCCGGCCATCGCGTTCAGCACCATCAGCGGGATCAGCTTCTCCGGGTGCTGGTAGGGCCCGTAGTTGTTCGAGGCCCGGACGATCAGCGCGTCCGCCCCGTAGGTGCGCTGGAAGGCGCCGACGAGCAGGTCGCCGCCCGCCTTCGAGGCCGAGTAGGGCGAGGACGGCTCGATCGGCGAGCTCTCCGTGAACGAACCGTCCTCGATCGACCCGTAGACCTCGTCGGTCGAGATCTGCAGGTGCCGGATGCCGGCGTCGCGGGCCGCCTCGAGCAGGACGAAGGTCCCGAAGACGTCGGTCTGGATGAACGCGTCGGGCTCCGCGATCGAGCGGTCGACGTGGGACTCGGCCGCGAAGTTGACGACCGCGTCGCAGCCGTCGATCGCCCGCGCGACCGCCTCGCGATCGACGATGTCGGCCTCGACGAGCTCGATCTGCCCATCCGGCGCGCCGGCCAGGTTCTCGCGACGGCCCGCGTAGGTGAGCTTGTCGAGGACGACGATCCGGTCGTCCGGCCGCTCGGCGAGGCGGCGGCGCACGTAGGTCGAGCCGATGAACCCGGCCCCTCCGGTCACGAGAAGTTTCACCGAGCGATCAGCTCCCTGTCGTCGAGGTAACGGCGCAGGGCATGCTGCCACGGCTGCAGCAGGATCGCGTCGTCGCGCATGTGGCCGAGGATCGAGTAGGCCGGCCGGGGCGCCTTGCGGGCCATCATCTCGGTCGTCGCCGACATCACCCGGGTCTCGTAGTGGGCCTGATCGAAGATCTCGGCCGCGAACTCGAACCAGGTGCAATCGCCGCCGCCGACCATGTGGTGGATCCCGTGGCGATCGGTGGCGATCAGCTCGATCATGCCCTCGGCGAGGTCGGCGGTACTGGTCGGGCAGCCGCGCTGGTCGCTGACGACGAGCACCTCGGGCTGCTCCTTGCCGATCCGCAGCATCGTCTCGACGAAGTTGCCGCCGCCGAGGCCGTAGAGCCATGAGGTGCGGACGATGAAGTGCTTCGGGTTGGCCGCCGCGACCGATACCTCGCCGCCGAGCTTCGAGCGCCCGTAGGCATTGATCGGCTCCGGCATGTCGGCCTCGAGATACGGGCTCCGCTTGGTGCCGTCGAAGACGTAGTCGCTGGAGGGGTAGAGGATGCTCGCGCCGATCCGGGCGGCGGCGGCGGCGAGCAGCCCCGCTCCGGTGTCGTTGATCGTCATCGCGCCGCGCTCGTCATCCTCGGCGCCATCGACATCCGACCAGGCGGCGCAGTCGATGATCGCCTCCGGGCGCAGCTCCGCGATCGCGTCGTCGATCGAGACCGGATCGGTGATGTCGAGGTCCTGGTGGGTGAGCGCCGCGACCGCGTGGCCGCGGCGCTGCGCGGCGCCGACCACGTCCTGGCCGAGCATGCCGGCGGCGCCGGCGACCATGACCTTCATGCGAGCGTGATCTCGGAGCGGTCGCCGACCAGCATCCGCAGCGTCTTCGGCAGTCCGTCGGCGCGCGAGATCCTGACGTTGCGGCCGAGCAGGCTCGCCTCCATGCGCGACGGCAGATCGCGGATCGAGGCCCCAGCGAGCAGGATCGAGTGTTCGACCTCGGAGCCGATCACCTCGCAGCCGGCGGCGATTGCCGTGTAGGGGCCGACGTAGGAGTCGACGAGGCGGCTGCCGGCGCCGATCACCGCGGGACCGCGGACGGTGCAGCGCTCCAGCGATGCACCCTCCTCGACGACGACCCGGCCGACGATCTCGCAGCCCGAGCATTCGCCGTCGAGCCGTCGCTCGATGTCCTCGAGGACGAGCCGGTTCGCATCGAGCATGTCGGCGAGTTGGCCGGTGTCCTTCCACCACCCCTTGACGCGATGCTGCTCGACCGTGTGCCCGGTGTCGATCAGCTTCTGGATCGTGTCGGTGATCTCGAGCTCGCCGCGGGCCGACGGCTCGATCGAGCGGGCCGCGTCGAAGATGACCGGCTTGAACATGTAGACGCCGACCAGCGCGAGGTCCGACGGCGGGTCGACGGGCTTCTCGACGAGACTGACGATCCGCTCGCCGTCGAGCTCGGCGACCCCGTAGTGCTGCGGGTCGAGCACCTGGGTGAGCAGGATCAGCGCGTCGGGCTCGTTGCGGCGGAACGCCTCGACGAGCCCGGTGATCCCGTCGCGGAGCAGGTTGTCGCCGAGGTACATCACGAACGGGGCGTCGCCGAGGAACTCCTCGGCGGTCAGAACCGCATGCGCGAGGCCGAGCGGCTCCGCCTGGGGGATGTAGGTGACGTTGGCGCCGAGCGCCGAGCCGTCGCCGACGGCGGCGCGGATCTCGTCGCCCGTCTCCGGGGCGATCACGATCCCGATCTCGGTGACGCCCGCATCGACGAGCGCTTCGATCCCGTAGAACAGCACCGGCTTGTTGGCGACCGGGACGAGCTGCTTCGCCGACGTATGCGTGATCGGCCGCAGGCGCGTTCCGGCGCCTCCCGAGAGAATCAGGCCCTTCAGCGATTCCATGCCGGGTGGCAGGCTAAATGATCGATTCGCACGGGCCCGCTGAGGCGGTCACTCCCCGCTCGTCCGCAACCAGGTCAGCACGGCGAGGACGCGGCGGTGGTCGTCGCCGCCGGCGGGGAGGTCGAGCTTGGCGAAGATGTTGGAGATGTGCTTCTCGACGGCCCCGGGGGTGACGACCATCGCCTTGGCGATGCCGGCGTTGGTCCGGCCCTCCGCCATCAGCTCGAGGACCTCGCGCTCCTTCGCGGTCAGCGAGCCGATCCCGGTCTCCGAGCCGGCCGGCTCGGCGCCGCGGACGAGCCGGCTGACGACCTCGCGGTCGAGGACGGTCCCGCCGGCGGCGACCTGCTCGACCGCGTCGACGAAGGTCCGCACCTCGGCGACCCGCTCTTTGAGCAGGTAGCCGACGCCGCCGCTTCCGGCTTCGAGCAGCTCGGTCGTGTAGGCCGGCTCGACGTACTGGGAGAGGACGAGGACGCCGAGGTCGGGATGGCGGCGGCGCGCCTCGAGCGCCGCCCGCAGGCCCTCGTCGGTGAAAGTCGGCGGCAGCCGCACGTCGACGATCGCGACGTCCGGGTGGTGGGCGCCGACGGCGCGCAGGAAGCCCTCCGCGTCCTCGGCCTGCGCAACGACCTCGATCTCCTGCTCGCGGAGCAGCGCGACGATGCCCTCGCGGAGCAGTGCCTGATCCTCGACCAGCGCTACTCGCACGGCAGCTCCGCGATCACGGTGGTGCCGGCGCCGGACGGACTCTCGATCGACAGCGTCCCGTCGACCGCCTCGACCCGGTTGCGGAGGCCGGTGAGCCCGCTGCCGGCGGGATCGGCGCCGCCGGGGCCGCTGTCGGCGATGACGACCCGGAGCGTGTCGTCGCTCCGGGTCGCCTCGACCGTCGCCGGCGTCCCGGCATGCTTGGCGACGTTCGTCAGCGACTCGGCGACGACGAAGTAGGCGACGGTCTCGATCGCCGGAGCGAGCCGCTCGCCGTCGGCGACCGAGACCTCGACCGGCACCGCCGAGCGCGACCCGAGCGCCTCGAGGGCGGCGGCGAGGCCGCGGTCGGCGAGGACGGGGGGCGCGATGCCGCGAGCGAGGTCGCGGAGCTCGGCGATCGCCTCGCCGGCCTCCTCGCGGGCGGCGCGGACGAGCTCGCGATCCTCGGGCCGGTCGGCGAGCCGCTCCTCGGCGCGGCCGAGCTGCATGCTCAGCGCGACGAGGCGCGCCTGGGCGCCGTCGTGGAGGTCGCGCTCGATCCGCCGCAGCTCCTGCGCCTGAACGTCGAGGGCGCCGCGCCGGGTCCGGGTCAGCTCGACGACCCGCTCCTCGAGCTCGTGCTCGTCGCGCGCCTCGATCCGGCGCAGGATCAGGGCGTGGAGGACGACGGCGGCGACGAGGACGACGGTCGTGACGAGCGGCCAGTACGGGCCGCCGCCCGAGATCGCCCAGATCAGGAACATGACGACGATCACCCAGGCGGAGATGCCGCCGTGGACGGCGAGCTTCAGCCGCCGCCCCTCGAGGCCCTCGGTCGCCTGCGGAAGGATCCAGACGAAGCTGATCGGCACCAGGCCCGCGAACCAGACCCAGGCGGGCCAGTAGGCCCCGAAGCCGGTGCCGGCCCAGATCACCGTGCAGGCGAAGCCGGTGACCGCGGTCGCCGGGATGAGCAGCGAAAGCGCCGCCTCCCGCTTCTGGGAGACGGCGCTCGCAATTGCCTGCTCGGCGATCATGGATCGGTCCTCAGGGTGGCCTCGCCACCGCGGGCGATGATCGCACGGCGTCCCCGGACCCGCCGGACCCGCCAGCGGCGCTCGCCGAGCAGCGTCACCGCCGCCGGCAGCGCCACCCCGCGGACGAGCGTGGCGTCGATCAGGATCGCCGCGCCGAGTCCGACCCCGAGCTGCTTCATCTCCGGCAGCCGCAGCATCGCGAACAGCGTGAACACGGCGACCATCACGACGGCGGCGCTGGTGACGGCGCCGGCGGTCGCGCCGACTCCCTGGCGAACCGCCTCGCGCGGGGTGAGCCCGGCCCGGCGCGCCTCGCGGATCCGCTCGAGCACGACGACCGTGTAGTCCATCGACAGCCCGAACAGGATCACGAAGGCGAACAGCGGCACCCACGGCACGATCGCGCCGTTGCTCGTGAACCCGAGCAGGTCCTCGCCGATCCCGTGCTGGAAGACCGCGGTCAGCACGCCGTAGGCGGCGCCGACCGACAGCACGTTCAGCGCGATCACCGACAGCGCCAGCCACGGCGAGCCGAACGCGGCGACGAGGAGGACGAACGCCAGCACGAGGACGATCCCGACCACGATCGGCATCGCATCGCGAAGCGCCGTCGTGAAGTCGGCGCTCGATGCCGCCTCGCCGCCGACCAGGACCGTGCCGGCGCGGGTGCCGCCGGCGAACTCGTCGCGGAGCCGCTCGACCGTCGCGGTCGCATCGTCGCGGCTCATCTCCGGCGTCGGGACCGACACCTGCGCGATCCGGCCGTGGTCGCCGACCCGGACGGCAGCGCTGCCGCCGCCTCCGGTCACCGACAGCGCCCGCTCGCCGATCCGGGTCAGCGCGGCCCGCTTCGCGGTCGAGCCGAGCGCCTCGCCTTCGACGACCAGCTCGGCGTCCGCCGGGGCGCCCGGGAACGCCGCCTCGATGTGACGGAGCGCCGACACCGCGGGGATGTCGTCGGGGAGGTCGGCCGGCGTCGTCTCGCCGAGGTGCATCCCGGCGGCAGGCACCGCCAGCGAGCCGAGCAGGCCGACCGACGCGACCAGCGCCGCGACCGGGCGGCCCGAGACCGTGCCCGCGAGCCAGGCCCAGAAGCCGGCCCCGCGGTCGCGGCGGCGACCGATGAACGGCAGCCGGCCGCGGTCGATCCGGTCGCCGAGCAGGGTCAGGACCGCGGGCAGGACCGTGATCGAGCCGATCACCGCCATCAGCACGACGACCATCGTCCCCAGCGCCAGCGACTCGAACACCGCAAGGCCGGTGACGAGCAGGCCGGCGAGAGCGACGATCACCGTCAGCCCGGAGACGACGACGGCGCGCCCGACGGTCGCCGCGGCGGCGTCGACCGCCGCCACCGGGCCGTTGCCGCGCCGCCGCTCCTCGCGTTCGCGGCGGATGTAGAACAGCGAGTAGTCGACGCCGACCGCGAGGCCGATCAGGACCACCAGCGCAGCGGTGCTGCCGCTGTCGGGCGCGATCTGCGAGACGAGCCCGGCGGCACCGAGCGCGCCGGCGACCGCGGTGATGCCGAGGATGACCGGCACCGACGCGGCGACGAGCGCGCCGAACGCGATCAGGAGGATCGCGAGGATCAGCGGCAGCGAGTACACCTCGGCGCGGCCGAGGTCCTCGGAGACGACGTCCTCGACGGCGTTGTCGAGCGACGCCGCCCCGGACTGCTCGAACGTCGCGTCGCGGTTCGTGGCGGCGAACCGGTCGACCTCGCGGCCGACCGCAGCAGCCTTGCCGGCCGCGTGCTCGGGATCGCCGCGCAGCTCGACTTGGACGAGCCGGGCCCGGCCGCCGTTCGCGGTCAGCTCCGGATCGTCGGTGGCGGCGACCGACGCGACCGCGTCGACGCGGTCGAGCTTCGCCGCCAGCCCGGCTGCGGCATCGGCCGCGACGGCCGGATCGTCGGCGGTGACGAGGACCGACTCGACGGCGGGATCGGCGAGACCGGCATCGGCGAGCGCGCGCTGGGCATCGCCGGACTGGCCGACGGCCGCCTCGGTCGCGGTCATCTCCCGGGTGCCGGTCATCGAACCGGCAGCGATCAGGCCGACGATCAGCGCCAGCCACAGCGCGATCGCCGTCTTCGGCCGCCGCCCGGAAGCGCGCGCGGCCCGCTGGACGAGGCCCGCGAGACCGCGGACCGGGATGGACAGGGACTTGAACTGTTCGCTTCGCTTGCTCATGCGGGCCAACGTAGGCCCGCGAAAACCGCATTCCTATGGGGAATCCCGGACTCTTCTCGCCGTCGCCCCCCGTTCCCGAGGTGGGGTTTTCCCTAGTACGTCCCGCCGAGCTTGCGGTGATCCCAGGTCGCCACCCGGACCGGATGGAAGTGGATCGCGACGCGCTTCGGCGCCTGCGCCCGCAGGCCGGCCGCTGCGTCACCCTCGATCTTGTCGATCCCCTCCGCGTAGCGGATCGTCAGCTCGACCCCGAACTCGTAGACCTGCTCGGGGTCGCGGATCAGCTCCGCCTCGGCCTCGATCTGGACGCCGCGGAGCTCGCCGTACTCGACGCCCGCCTCGACCAGCAGCGTGCAGCGCGGGTCGCGCTCGAGGTTCCGGACCTTCTGCGACTTCGCGAAGGTCCACGACCAGACGTCGCCGTCGCGGACCGTGTACCAGAGCGGCATCGAGTGCGGCCAGCCGCGCGGACCGTTCGTCGTGCAGACGACGATCCGCTCCGCGTCGAGGAGCTCGAGCTGCTCCTCGGCTGTCAGCTTGATCTGGTCGCGCTTGCTCGCCACGCGGCGATCCTAGCCCGGAGGCGGGAACGCGAAGTCGCCGGGAAGCCGGTCCTCGGCGGCGAGCTTCTCGAGGTGGGCCCGCATCGCGAGCGCCGCCGCGGGCCGCATCGGGGCCGGGACGTCCGACCAGGCCGCGTCGAGGAGATCGTCGTCGGTGCGCTTGCCGGCGGCGAGGGCCTCGACGAGGAGGCGCTCGCGCTCGCGGCGATGCTCGGTGTACTCGGCGATCTTCGCCGCCGGATCGGTGATCCACTCGCCGTGGCCGGGACAGAGCAGCGACGCGCCGACGGCGGCAAGCGCGTCGAGCGAATCCATGTAGGCGGCGAGCGACCCGCCGCCGGCCGCGGGCGGCACGATCGTCGATCCCTCACCGAGGACGAGGTCGCCGCAGAAGCAGACCTCGCCGAACGAGTAGGCGACGTGATCGGGCGCGTGACCGGGGGTGGCGATGACCGTGAACGGGCCGACGTGGCGCTCGGCGGGCGCCGGCGGTAGGGCGACCGGCTCGGTGGCGAGCATCGCGGCGATGTCGTCGAAGCCGTCCTCGTTGCCGACGACAACTTCGACCCCGAGCATCCCGCAGCCGCCGTTGTGGTCGGAGTGGGAGTGGGTGAGCAGGACCCCGGCGATCCCGCCGCGGGTCTCGCCGACCCGGCGGACCAGGTCGACGTGGTCGCGGTCGGCGGGGCCGGGGTCGATCACCCAGGCGGGCGAGCTGCCGACGACGTAGGTGTTGGTCCCGGTCAGCGTCATCGGCCCGGGGTTGTGGGCGCGAATGCGGACGACGGCCGGATGGCCGGGAGCCTCGACCGCGGGCTCCTCCATCGGTCGTTCTTTCAGGCCTTCTCGGTGACCGCGGCGAGCACCGCCTCACGGGCGTCGTCGGGCTCGAGCACGACCATGTCGCCGGCCCCCTTGAGGACCTCGCGGACGAGCCAGGAGGTGCCGGCGAACGGCATCTCGATGACCAGAGCCCCGTCGGCGAGCTCCTCGACGACGGTTCGCTCCTCGCGGACCCAACGGGCGCGCTCGGGCGAGACCCAGACCCGTGCCAAGCGGGCGTCCTCGGGCTCGCCGACGGTCAGCCACTGCTGCTCGGCCACCTCGTCGACCACGGCTTGGTCGGGCTCGAAGCTGTCGCCAGTCGGCTCTGCCTCCTTCGTCCGGTCGAGCCGGAAGTGGCGGACGGCGTCGCGCTTGCGGTCGCGACAGCCGACGTACCAGCCGTCGGGGCCACGAGCGAGCCGGTAGGGCTCGATCTCGCGCGAGGTGAACTGGTCCTCGTTCTCCTTGTAGTAGTTGATCTTCAGCACCGAGTGCGAGGCGATCGCGTCGTTGACGGCGGTGACGATCTCCGGATCGTCGCGCTCGACCGTGATCTGCAGGCCCTCCTCGGAGGGGTCGTGACCGAGCGCCGCGACGATCTTGTCGCGGGCGGTGTCGAGCCCCGCCTGCGGCAGGTGGTCCCCGAAGAGGTCAATCGCGGCGACCAGCGCCTTCGCCTCGAGCGGCAGCAGCCGGGCAGGCCGCGCGAAGCTGTCACCGTAGGCCTCGGGATCGACCTCGATCTCGTCGCCGACGACCTCGGCGTAGAGCACGTAGGTGCCGCCGCCGAAGTTGACGACGTTGAGGACGTCGATATCGCTGGCGAGCTCCTTGACGGTGATCCCGAGCTCGTCGCAGACGTCGGCGGTCGCGAGCCGCCGGTCGTTGCGGGCGGAGTCGATCAGCATCCCGGCGAGGGTGACGAGCCGGGCGAAGCGCTCCGGCCGGATCACGGTCTCGTTCTTGCCGTTCGAGCGGCTCCGGCGCTCGGCCTCGCCGACCGCCGGCGTGGCGACCGGCTTCGCAGTCTTGAAATCGCTCGAGTGGCGGCTGCGGAGCAGGTCGCGCCGCTCCTCTGCTTCGGCGGCGAGCTCGGGCGGCTCGAGGACGGCCGCGTTGTGGCGCCAGCCGAGCAGCCAGGCGACGAGCTGGCGGGTGGAGGAGAACTCGGTCTCGAACACCGAGCCCTTGCCGCGCTTGCCGTCGCCGTTCCGGGCCGGCTCGATCTCGCCGTACTCGCCGTAATCGCGCTCGACGAGCCAGTCGATCCGGTCGCGGAGGAAGATCCGCGCGGTTCCCTCACTCGTCCCCATCTGCCAGTCGGCACGCGATGCGTAGTCGCGGCGGTCGAAGCTGCCGGGCGGGCTGAAGTCGTGCTCGGCCTTGCTCGCGTAGGAGACTTTGCCCTGGATCCGCGAGAGCCGGAAGACGCGGACGGCATCGCGTTCGTGCGCGTAGCCGATCAAATAGAACTGGCCGGAGCGGAAGACGAGGTGGTAGGGATCGACCTTGCGGTCCATCGTCGCATCGCGCTCCATCGTGTAGTAGCTGAACTCGATCGTCTTCCGGCGCGAGATCGCGGTCTCGATCTTGGCGAGTCGCTGCGACAGCTCACGGCCCCCGGCGGAGGCCGTCATCGCCATCTCGATCGGCGCGTCGGCGCTGCCGTTGAGCGGGCTCTTCCGCCCCCACGAGACCTGCTGGAGCGCCAGGCGCAACGGCTCGGCGTAGGCGAACTGACCGTCGAGCAGGGCGAGCGCGGTCCGCAGCGCCGCCAGCTCCGAGTCGGTGAACTCGATCGCGGGCAGGTAGTAGTTCTCGGGCGGCAGCGCGTAGAGCTCGGACTCGAGGAAGCCCTCGCTCGGCTTGTCGACCTTGAGCGCGATCCCGAGGCTCTCGAGCTCGGCGCGATCGGCATAGAACCGGCGCGCGAAGGCGTCCTCGTTCATCGAGCTGTACCCCTCGACCTCCTGCTTGATCTCGAGCGCCGAGACCGGGCGGCGATTCGCCATCAGGAACGAGATCAGGGACAGCTGGCGGATCAGCTTCTCAGTGTCCTTGGCCACGCCCTGAGGATAGATGCCACCGGCTGGCCCTCCGCCGAGCCGTCGCCGGCTTTCACGCACTTTGCGCTCTCTGGCGCGCCTTCCGTGCGCCTCGCCGACCTCCGGTCACGTTAGATTCGCGACTGTCGATGTCGGAGACCCTCGCTCGCAGCCTGATCAGACTGATCGTCACGGTCGGGATCATCGCCGCGATCTACTTCTTCCTGGTTCGGCCGATCCTCGACACGACCAACAACACGATCGACCGCGCCTTCGACAGCGTCGGCGGTGTCGAGAGCTCGATCGACAACGCCTTCGACGACGCCGGCGTCAACCCGCCGAACCTGACCGGCGCCGGCAAGACCGATGCCGAGCGCGTCCTCGCCTGCGTCCAGCGGGTTCAGCCGGACACGACGAAGATGCAGCGCTGCGCCGAGCGCTTCACGAAGTAGCGGCGGACGCCTTCCGTTCGCGATAGGCGCGGTTCTTCTCGCGGTTGCCGCAGACCTCCATCGAGCACCAGTGGCCGCCGCGGTTCTTCGAAACGTCGAAGAATGCCCAGCGGCAGGAGTCCGCTGCGCAGATCTTCAATCGCTCCCAGCTGCCGTCGATCTGTGCCCGGAGGACGATGCCGATCATCTGCGCGATCAGCGCGTCGATCGAAGCGGCCGGCTCGAGGTCGAGGTCGACGGCGCCGTCGGCGCCGACATCGACCGGGACCGGATGGTGTGCCGCGATCCGGGCAAGCTCGGCGTTCGCCGCCTCGTCCTGCTCTCCGGTCATGTTCGCATCGATCAGCGCCCGGACGCAGCTGCGCAACTCGACGAGCCGCTGCCGGTCCGCTTCGGTGATCTCGGCTCCGGGCGCGAGAAGGCCGAAGCCGGTCAACCACTCCCGCGACCCCTCGGCGTCTCCGAGTCGCTCGGGGTCCTCCTCGGAGGCCTGCGAGTTCGCCAGCGCCTGGACGGCGAGCAGCGGTTTCGGCGCAACCTTGTCCTCGATCCAGGCGCTGATGGCTGCCGTTTCCATGGCACGATCCTACCGCCGCGTGACCGCCAATTCAACTTGACAGGTCAGCGTGACCCCTATAAGGTTTTCACCGGTCATTGTCGTAATCCCGACTGGAAAGGAAGAGGCCATGCTCGCCATCGCCCAGTTCTTCGCCCAGGAAGCCCGCGAGGTCCGCAAGGACCCGGACCTGATCAGGGCCCGCACCTCTCGGCGCCACGCTCGCTAGAAACGGTTCAGGCGGCTCGGTTACGAAAGTAAGCCGAGCCGTCTATGCCGCGGTCGAAGCCCGACCAGGCCTGGCCCTCGGAGAGGGTCCGCTCGATCCGGTCGAAGCTGCCGAGCTTGCCACCGAGGTTGTCCATCATGTGGACGAGGGTCGCCTCGCGGGTCGCCGGCGTCACCGGCGAGCCGTGCTCGAGGGTTCCGTGGTGGGAGAGGATGATGTGGAGGACCGCCCAGCCGAGGTCGGGGTCGAAGCCCTCGATCGACTCGATCTCGCGGCGGACCCGGTAGTAGCCGAGCGGGATCTCGCCGATCAGCCGGCCGAGGTCGGTCATGTCGATCGCCAGCGGGTTGTCGTTGTAAGCGTCGAGCTTGCCGATGTCGTGCAGCAGCGCTCCGGCGATCGCGACGTCGCGGTCGATGCCCGGGAAGAACGACGCCGCGGCGCTGACGCCCTGCGCCACCGAGAGGGTGTGCTCGAGCAGCCCGTGGCGGTATGCCTGGTGGTAGTGCTTGGCGGCCGGGGCGTCCCGAAAGCGCTCCCAGAGCTCGCCGCCCGGCGCGATCAGCCGGTCGAGCAGCGCCCGCAGATCCGGCCCCTGGATCGTCTCGAGGAGGTCGACGAGGTCGGCCTCCATCCGCTCGAGCGGCAGCGGCGAGACCTCGAGCAGGTTCGCCGGGTCGTAGTCGGCCTCTCCGGCCGGCGCGATCGCCTCGACGATCAGCGCATCGCCCCATTGCGGGCTGCACTCGAAACGGCCGACGACGTGAACGACGGTCGCCGGCTCGGCGATCGCGAACCGCGCCTCGACCTCGTCCCACGACTTCGCGTTGATCGTCGCCGTGCGGTCGGCGAGCTTCAGCGACAGCCACTCGCCGCCGCGCTTCGTCGGCCGGCGGCTACGGTCGCGGACGGCGTAGCAGCACTCGACCCGGTCGCCGTCGGCGAGCGCCGCCAACGCCTGATGGGCGGCGGCCGGGACGGCCTCCGGGGTGGTCTCGCCGAGCTCTGACTGCAGCGGTTCCATGGCCCGAGGGACGGTAGGGATGGGGGCGGACGACGTGGGCCCGATCAGCGGCCGCCGGAGGCCGTTTTGACTGTCTCGTCTGCGGATCGACACGGTTCCTCGACCGTTCAGTCGTCGGCCGGCGCCGGTTGCTGACGAAGCGGGCCGTTCGGCGACTATCGCGCGCCGCCGCCGGTCGCCGACCGGTAGCCGCGCTCGCCTTCGGAGATCCTGATCTCGAGGAAGTCGGCGGCGAGGCGGGCGGCCTGGGCGAGCGTTCCCGGCTCCTCGAAGAGGTGAGTCGCGCCCGGTACGACGGCGAGCTGGCAAGGCCCGGCGATCGCGGCGGCCGCGCTGCGGTTCAGCGCCAGGACCTCGGTGTCGCGGCCGCCGACGATCAACAGCGTCGGCGCGGTCACCCGGCCGAGCGCCTGACCGGCGAGGTCGGGGCGACCGCCGCGGGAGACGACCGCACCGACGCCGCCGCGCGGGTCGGCCGCCGCCTGCAGGGCCGCCGCCGCTCCGGTCGAGGCGCCGAAGCAAGCGACCGGGAGCCGCGAGAGGGCGGGCCGGCGGCGCGCCCACTGGATCGCGTCGAGCAGCCGGCGGGTGAGCAGGTCGATGTCGAAGACGTTGCGGCGGTCGCCGGCCTCGTCCGCCGTCAGCAGGTCGAATAGCAGCGTCGCGAACCCGCGGCCCTCGAGGTAGCGGGCGACCGAGTTGTTGCGTGGGCTGTGGCGACTCGATCCGCTGCCGTGGACGAAGACCACCAGCCCGGCCGGATCGGGCGGAAGCCGGAGCGCGCCGCCGAGCTCGGCGCCGTCGCCGGTCGGGATCACGACCTCCCCGGACTCGTCGGCCGGCGCCTCGCCGGGGCCATCCTCGCCGGGCGCCGCGACGGCGGGCTCGTCGCCGGGCGCGGCGAGCTGCTCGCGGGCGGCGTCGAGGAGGTCGATGACCTCGTCGTCGCTGATCTGCGCGAAGTCGTCGTACCAGGCACCGACGCTGCTGAAGTGATGCGGGGCCGCGAGCGTCACGACCTCGTCGATGTCGCCGTCGATCCGCTCCGGCGCCCCCTCGGGGCAGACCGGGACGGCGAGCACCACCTTCGCGGCGCCCTGCGCTTTCAGCACCCGCGAGGCCGCCGCGGCGCTGACGCCGGTTGCGATCCCGTCGTCGACGACGACCGCGGTACGGCCGCGGATCGGGACCGGCTCGCGATCGCCCCGGTAGAGGCGGCGGCGGCGGTCGAGCTCCTCCTGCTCGCGGCGGGCGATCGGTTCGATCTGCTCGCCGCTGATCCCGAACGCCTCGAGCGCCTTCTCGTCGACGACGACGGTCCCGTCCTCGCCGATCGCGCCGAGCCCGAGCTCAGGCTGGTTCGGGTGCCCGAGCTTGCGGACGAGCCCGATGTCGAGCGGGGCGTGAAGCGCCGTCGCGACCTCGTAGCCGACCGGGACGCCGCCCCGTGGCAGTGCGACGACGACCGGGTCCTCGAGCTCCTCGCCGCTCAGCCGCGCGGCGAGCAGCCGGCCGCCTTCTCGGCGGTCGGCGAAGGTTCCACGGCGGGTCAGGCGCATGATCCGCACCCGATCGTCGGGAACTCTGAACAGGGCGTCAACGCAACCTCCTCGAGGAATGCACTACCCAGGTTAGGACGCGCTGATCGGCGGCTCATCGGCAACCCGCACCGGCCGCGCTCGGTGGCCGCTACGGAGCGTCCGGCCGCCGGACCCGACGTGAGCAGGCGGCGCGACATAGCAGACGCTCGTTCGCTATTGTGCCTGGCCATGGGCTTGCGGATCAGATCGCTCGGCTGGGCCGGCTTCCAGCTCGGCGCCGGCGACGAGACCCTCCTGATCGACCCGCTGTCCGACGCCGGTGCCGTCTTCCGGGCCCTCGGTGAGGAAGCGGATCCGATCGTGCCACCGGAGGTGATCGCGCCGGATCGGCCGACCGCGACGGCGGGGCTCGTCACCCACCTCCACCGCGACCACGCCGACGCCGGGGCTCTCGCTGCCGGCCTGGCCCCGGGCGCGCCCGTGCTCGAGCCCGTCGCCGGCGGCGGCGAGGGTCTCGAGGAGCTCGGCCTCGCCCAGGCCGAGCACGAGCTCGACGCCGCCGGGCTCGAGCGACAAAGACTCGCCGATTGGGACACCACCACGATCGGACCGTTCACGGTCACGGCGTTGCCCGCGGTCGACGGCACCGGGGATCCGCAGGTCTCGTGGCTCGTCGAAGCGGACGGCGCCCGCGTGCTCCACCTCGGCGACACGATGTTCCACGGCTACTGGTGGCGGATCGCGCTGCGGGCCGGGCCGATCGACACCGCGCTCGTGCCGATCAACGGCGCCGTGCTCGACTTCCCCCACCGCCAGCCCCCGAGCCGCCTGCCCGGAGTGATGGACGCCGAGCAGGCCGCCGAGGCAGTCCGGCTGCTCCAGGCGCCGGTCGCGATCCCCATGCACTACGGCGGCTACGCCGGCACCCGCTTCTACCGTCCGGCCGAGGCGTCGCTCGAGCGCTTCCTCGCCGCGGCGGGCGACGACTGCGAGGTGCGCCCGCTCGCGCC
>DASTTY010000027.1:0-15273 GCA_035759925.1 Solirubrobacterales bacterium | reverse complement strand
TACCCCGAGGTCGAGGCGATCCTGATGCTCCACAACAACCGGCTGCGGATCCACGAGGTCCAGGTGCGGATGAACGCCCGCGGGTTCGGACGCAGCTCGATCGACTACCCGCGCGCCGCCTACTACATGGTCAAGGTGATGCTGGCCCTGTTCGTCGGCCTGCTCCGCCGCCGGCCCGACGCCTTCGAGGGAGCGCCGCCGCCCGCCGCCGACACCCAGGCCGCGGTCGAGCCGAGCGTCGAGGGGAGCGGCCCGGCATGAGCGAGCTCGTCCCGATCCTCGCCGACGGCCTCGGCGTCAAGCCGCAGCGGATCGCGGTCATCGTCACCCTGCTCTTCCTCGCGCTCGTGATCGAGCTCGTCCGCCGCCGCCGCCTCGTCGAGCGCTACGCGCTGCTCTGGATCAGCGCCGCGCTCGTGCTCGTCGTCCTCGCCGTCTGGAACGGCGCCCTGAACTGGATCGCCGACCGCCTCGGCATCCTCTCGCCGCCGAACGCCCTCTTCCTGATCGGCGTCGGCGCCCTGTTCGTCCTCGCCCTCCACTTCTCCGTCGCCTTCTCGCGGCTCAGCGAGGAGACGAAGATCCTCGCTCAGGAGGTCGCCCGCCTCGACCGCGAGCAGCGGCGGATCCGCAAGGGCGCGCTCAGCGGCGAGGAGGACGTCGCGGTGGCCGCCGTCGACCCGCCGGCGACGAACGGCGGTTCGGTCCCCGGGGACTGACCCCGAGCCTCAGCGGCAGCGCTTCGCGCCGCAGGCGTGGCCTGCCATCTTCGTCAGGTAGGCCCGCAGCCGCTCGCGCTCGGCGGCGGTCAGCGGCGCCAGCATCTCGGCCTCGGCGCCCTCGGCGGCACGCTGCGCCTCGGCGAGCCGGCGGACGCCGTCGTCGGTCAGCTCGAGCAGGTAGCGCCGGCGATCTTCAGGGTCGCGGCGGCGGATCACCGAGCCGTCGGACTCGAGCTCGTCGATCAGCGCGACCAGGTTCGAGGCGTGGATCCGCAGCGAGCGCCCGAGCGCCTGCTGCGACATCGGCCCGGCCTCGTAGAGCTGATGCAGGATCGCGAATTCCGGCGCCCTCAGCCCGACCGCCGACAGCGCGTCGCCGAGGCCCTCGCCGGAGGCGCGCGAGAGCCGGAAGAAGAGGACCCCGCAGCTCGGCTTCGATGCCGAGCGGGCGGATCGGTGCGCGGAGGCCATGGCGACGAATATAGCGACCAATTACGCGGATTCATAATCATTGGCATTCATAATCATTGGTGGTACCCTTGCATCCGCAATCACTTCGACCGGGAGAGGACCTCCGCCAGATGGAACCGAACAGCACCAAGAAGACCCTGCCCCTGATCCCCCTCGACGACGTCGTTGTCTTCCCGGGCATGAACCTCACCCTCGGGCTCGACGCCGGTGACGAAGAGGAGGTCCTGCTCGTCCCCCGCTCCGGCGAGGAGTTCGCCGCCGTCGGCACAGTCGCACGCGTCGACGAGCAGGTCCGGCTGCCCGGCGGGGCCCGCGCGACCGGCTTCGAGGGCCTCCATCGCGGCGTCGCCGGCGCCGCCCGCACCGATCTCAACGGCACCCTGCGGATCGAGGTCACTCCCTGGGAGGACCCGGCCGACCGCGATGAGGAGATCCGCGGCCTCGAGCGCGAGTACCGCGCCGTCGTCGAGGAGATCCTCGAGCTGCGCCAGGCCGGCGACGGCATCCGCGCCTTCCTGCGCTCGATCTCCGAGCCGGGTGCGCTCGCCGACACCGCCGGCTACTCGCCCGATCTCACCTACGAGCAGAAGGTCGAGCTGCTCGAGACGCTCGACGTCCGCGAGCGGCTCGAGAAGTCGCTCGCGTTCCAGCGCGAGCGACTCGCCGAGCTCGAGGTCCGCAGCCGGATCCGCGAGGACGTGCAGAGCGGCGCCGAGAAGCAGCAGCGTGAGTACTTCCTGCGCAAGCAGCTCGAGTCGATCCAGAAGGAGCTCGGCGAGGACGAGGCGTCGGTCGCCGACGAGTACCGCAAGAAGATCGCGGACTCCGGCATGCCGGACGACGTCCGCGAGCAGGCAGAGCGCGAGCTCGGTCGGCTCGAGCGGATGGGCGACGGCTCCGGCGAGTCGTCGATGCTCCGCACCTACCTCGACTGGCTGATCGCGGTGCCATGGGGCGAGCGCTCCGACGAGCGGCTCGACCCGGTCGGCGCGCGCGAGGTGCTCGACGCCGACCACGCCGGTCTCGAGGACGTCAAGGAGCGGATCACCGAGTACATCGCCGTCCGCAAGCTGCGCGCCGAGCGCGGCGTCGCCGACGATGGCAAGGCCGCCGGGGCGATCCTGACCCTGATCGGCCCGCCCGGCACCGGCAAGACGTCGATCGGCGAGTCGATCGCGCGCGCGACCGGCCGCGAGTTCGTGCGGATGTCGCTCGGCGGCATCCATGACGAGGCCGAGATCCGCGGCCATCGCCGGACCTACATCGGCGCCCTCCCGGGACGCCTGGTCCGGGCGCTCCGGGACGCCGAAACGATGAACCCGGTGATCATGCTCGACGAGGTCGACAAGGTCGGCGCCGACTGGCGCGGCGACCCCAGCTCGGCCCTGCTCGAGGTGCTCGACCCTGCCCAGAACCACTCGTTCCGGGACCACTACCTCGACGTCGAGCTCGACCTCTCCGAGGTCCTGTTCATCGCCACCGCGAACGTCGCCGAGACGATCCCGGGACCGCTGCTCGACCGGATGGAGGTCGTCGGCTTCGACGGCTACACGACCGACGAGAAGGTCGCGATCGCGCGCGGCTACCTGTGGCCGCGGCAGCTCGAGCGCAACGGGCTCGAGGCCGGCGAGGTCGAGATCGGCGACGACGTCCTGCGGACGATCGTGACCGAGTACACGCGTGAGGCCGGCGTTCGCGGCCTCGAGCGCGAGCTCGGCAAGGTGCTCCGCAAGACGGCGACCCGGATCGCCGGCGGCGAGGCCGACGGCGCGGTGACGATCGACGCCGACGGGGTCCGCAAGGCGCTCGGCCGCCAGCGCCACTTCCAGGAGGCCGCCGAGCGCACCGCCCTGCCGGGCGTCGCGACCGGTCTCTCGGTGACGGGCGCCGGCGGCGACGTCCTCTTCATCGAGACGACGTCGATGGACGGCAAGGACGACTTCGTCCTGACCGGCCAGCTCGGCGACGTGATGAAGGAGTCGGCACGGATCGCGCTCTCGTACGTGCGCGGGCACGCCGACGCTCTCGGCATCGACCGCGCCGCCCTCGAGGGCCGCGAGTTCCACGTCCACGTCCCGGCCGGAGCGATCCCCAAGGACGGACCGAGCGCCGGCATCACGATCACGACCGCGCTGACGTCGCTTCTGACCGGGCGGCCCGTCAAGCACACGGTCGGGATGACCGGCGAGGTGACGCTGCAGGGCAGGGTCCTGCCGATCGGCGGCCTCAAGCAGAAGGTCCTCGCGGCCCACGCCGCCGGGCTGACCGACGTCGTCATCCCCGAGCGCAACCGCGGCGATCTCGAGGACGTGCCGGAAGAGGTCCGCGAGGAGATGCGGTTCCACCCGGTGTTCACGGTCGACGAGGTGCTCGAGATCGCGCTCGAGCCCGACCGGGTGCCGGCAGTCGCCTAGCGATCAGGCCCGGCGCGGCCGCGCCTGGCAACCGGACCGGCGCGGTCGCGCCTAGCGGCCGCGCCGGCGCTCGAGCGCGTAGGAGACGCGGTAGCCGGCGTCGGTGAGCGGAGTGACGACGTGCTTGCGCTCGCCACCGTCCGACCACCGGCGCCATCGCAGCTTCCAGCGCTTGCTTCGACCGGGCGCGCGCTGGACGCGCGGCGTCGCGAGCCGGACCGAGGAGCCGCGAAGGACGTCGATCCGGTAGGGGGTGCGGGCCCGCTTGCCGTCGACGACGATCCGGGCGCGGTCGCGCCGTGAGGCGACCGCGACCTCGACGGTGCTCGGGTCGATGCCTGCCGAGGCGCGCGCCGTCGCCCCCTCCGAGTCGGTCGCGACCAGCGCCAGGCGGAGCCGCTTCGGCGCGGTGCCGCGCGGTGCCGTCAGCTCACCGCCGGCGCCGTCGGGGAGGCTCGCGATCTCGTCCTCGCTGCAGCTGCCGCCCGAGCAGCGAACGGCGAGCAGCTTCCAGCTCATCGCCGTGCCGGGCAGCTCGCCGTCCTCGCGGTCGCTCGCCGTCCCGGCGTAGCTGATCCGCTCGCCGGCCGAGTAGGTGGCGCCGGCAGCGGGCGTCGTGATCGTGGGCATCGGCGGGGCATTCGGAGTCGGATCTATCTGCATCGACGTCTTTGCCGTCAGGCCGTCGGAGTCCGTCGCGGTCAGGGTCAGCGTCAGGTGGTAAGGACGCTCGTGCGCCGGCATCGTCAGCTCGCCGGTGTCGACCCCCTCGAAGTCCTGGAGCGGGTGCTCATGACAGCCGCCGCCCTGCACGCAGTGGTTCAGGACAGCCGACCAGTCGAGTGCGCTCGCCGGGAGCTCGCCGTCGTCGGTGTCGGTGGCAGCGCCGCTGAACCTGAAGGTCTCGTTGGCGCTGAACGTCGTCCCCTCCTGCGGGGCCGTGATCTCCGGGACCGGCGGAGCGCCGACCTCCACCGATGCGTTGGCGATGGAGAACGCCTCGTAGCTGTCGCTGACGCGGACGCTCGGGTGGTAGCTGCCGGGATCGGCATAGACGTGGTCGACGGTCGCTCCGGTCGCATCGTCGAAGTCGCCGTCGCCGTCGAGGTCCCAGGAGTAGTCGAGCTGATCGCCGGGGTCGGGATCGCTCGACCCCGACGCGTCGAGGTGGACGTCGAGCGGCGCGGCGCCGTGGTCGGGCGTCGCCGTCACGCGCGCGGTCGGCGTCCGGTTGTCGGGCTCCCAGGCGATCCGCGCGATCTGGCCGTTGTTGAGCATCGGGTAGTAGAGGGCGCCGTCGGGGCCCACCTCGAGATCGACGGGGCCGTTGGGGGCGCCGCCGCTGCCGACGGCGGCGTCGAAGAGCGTCGTGGTGGCGGGATCGGGGAGCCCGTCGGCGCCCGCCTTCATCACGTAGACGCAGTGGCGCGAGTGGTCGGCGAAGAACAGCGCGCCCTCGTAGCTCGGCGGGAACGGATGGTCCACGCTCGAGGGGTCGTAGAACTCGAGCCCGGTGATGTCGGAGCCGAGGTTGGTCGGGCACGGATCGGTCGGCTCGACCTTCATCCCGTGCTCGTAGCTGAAGTAGGGAACCGTGACCCGCCGGAGCAGGAGGCCGCCGCACATGCTCAGTCCGGGGTCGTAGCGGCGGACTTTGCCCTCGTAGCAGGGCCAGCCGAAGTTCGGCTTGGGCAGGACCGCTTCCGGCACGCGGTCGATCTCCTCGGTCGTGTCCCAGCCGACGTCGCCGACCCAGACCTCGTTGGTGCCGGGGCGGATCGCGATCCGGAACGGATTCCGGAACCCGTAGGCCTGGATCCGCGCCTGGTTGAGCTGCGACTCGGTGGCGTCCGGTCCGGGATCGGGGACCGGCCGGCCGGTCGCCGGGTCGACGCGGATCAGCGAACCGTTGAGGCCGAGGGGGTCGGAGCTGGTGCGGATGTCCTGGGCGCGCAGTGCTCCGCCCTCGCCGGCGGGGTCGCCGCACGGGTTCCCGATCTGCCCCGAGTCCTCCACGGTGAACGACGCGCCGTCGCCGCCGGTCATGTAGAGCATCCCGTCCTTCCCGAACGCGATGTCACCGACCGAGTGGCTCGGGAACTGCTGGCACCAGTCGTTGATCAGCACCTTCTCGGAGCCCGGCACCATCCGATCGCCGCTGGAGTCCGCGGTCAGCCGGACCAGCCTGCCGCTGACGACGCAGCCGTTCACGGTCGCCCCCGGCGGATCCGGGCAGGGGTCGCCGATCGAGTCGGACGATCCCCATCTCGGCGCCGTTCCGCCGATCTCTGCGTCGTAGGTGTAGGAGACGTAGACGTACGGCTTCTCCGGGAAGTCCGGGTCGAGGGCGATCGCGAGCAGGCCGCGGTCCCAGAAGTTGTGGACCTCGGCGCGGAGATCGGCGAACTGCGTCGTCGTCGTATCGCCGAGACCGTCGAAGACCTTGATCGCGCCGCCCTTCTCGCCGACGTAGAGCTTGCCATCGGGCGCGAACGCGATCGTCGTCGGGCTTGCCAGCCCAGACGTGGCGGGGTAGGCGATCGAGCGGGCGAATCCCGGCGGCAGCGCTTCGGCGGCGGTGGGCAGCCATGCGCCGAGCAGACAGACGCAGCAGATCCCCAGCGCCGCTCGGATTCCCCTCATCGCCTTCCCCATCACTCGTTAGCTCGGCAACCCTATTGGGCGCACCCCGAGCGCGCGCCAGGCAGTCGCCCGCGGCTAGAGCAGCCGCCGCGCCAGCCGCCAGTAGGCGACGAGCAGGCGGCGAAGCGGGCGGGAGCGGCCGGCGGCGCCGAGGAAGTCGCTGTCGAGGCCGGCCGTGAGTCCCGCCGCGAACGCGGCGGCGTCGATCGCGGCGCCGGCCTGGATGGCGCGACGCTCGCGGAGCAACCGCGGCAGCGCCGCCACGACGTCGGCGTACGCGCGCAGCTTCTGCCCGAGCCAGCCGCCGGTCGCGGAAACCGCCAGCAGCGCCAGCTCGGTGGCGAGCAGCGCCGGCAGCAGCGCGACGAGGAGGCGGGTCGGATAGGTGCGGAGGATCGTCGCCCAGCGGTTGCGCTCGAGCCAGCGCCATTTCGCCGGGCCCTTGTCGAACTCGTAGTCGTGGTCGGAGACGGCTCCCGGTTCGATCCCGGCCGCGAGCCCGGCGAGGCGGAGCCGGAGGCCGAGATCGGTGTCCTCGTGGTAGAGGAAGTACGGCTCGCTGAAGCCGCCGAGCATCTCCCAGATCCGGCGCGGGATCGCCAGGCAGGCTCCGGACGGGAAGCCGACCTCCTCGGCCGCCGGCGGCGCCTCCCCGCGCGGTCGCCCGGCGCCCCCGGCCCAGGCGATCCCGGTGAAGTGGACGACGCCGCCGCGGCTGTTGATCGCGGCGCCGTCGTCGGCGGTGACCAGTCCCTGCCAGGCGCCCCAGCCGCGCGCCGCGAGCAGCGGCCGCTCGATCGCGTCCCGGAAGCCGGGCGCGACGACGTTGTCGGGGTTGAGGAAGAGGAGCAGCTCGCCGCTCGCGACGGCGGCGCCGGCGTTGCAGGCGACGGCGAAGCCCGGGTTGTCGCCGCGGGCGAGCAGCTTCGCGTCCGGCGCAAGCTCGGCGACGAGGTCGGCCGTCCGGTCGGAGGAGCCGTTGTCCGAGACGATCAGCTCGTCGCCGGGCCGGAGCTCGGCGACGATTGCCGGCAGCGTCCGCTGCAGCGCCGCCGCCGAGTCATGGGTGACGATCACGACCGACAGGTCCGGTGCGTCGTCGCCTGCCTCCGCGATCGCGGGCGCCGGGGCTTGTTCGCTGGCGGCCAAGTGCGGCGATGCTAGATGGACGGCCGCGGTGACGACGGCGCTCAGCCGCAATGATGGGCGTGATGGCACGCTGCATCGTCACCCGCAAGCTCCCCTTCGATACGCTCGCACGGCTCCACGCCGAGCACGAGGTCGAGTTCTGGCGCGGCGCCCTCCCCCCGACGCCGGCCGAGCTGCGCGAGCTGGCGACCGGCGCCGCCGGGATCCTCTCGATGCTGAGCGACGCGATCGACCGCGAGCTGATCGACGCCTGCCCGGATCTTCGCGCGGTCGCCAACTTCGCCGTCGGCACCGACAACATCGACGTCGCCTACGCGCGCGAGCGCGGCATCGCGGTCGGCAACACTCCCGGCGTCCTCACCGAGACGACCGCCGACCTCGCCTTCGCGCTGATCCTCTCGACGTCACGGCGGATCGTCGAGGCGGCGGCGTCCGTCCGCAGGGGCGAGTGGTCGACCTGGGAGCCGGCCGGCTGGCTCGGCCACGACGTCCACGGCGCGACGCTCGGGATCATCGGACCGGGAGCGATCGGCGAAGCCGTCGCCGCCCGCGGCGATGGCTTCGGCATGCGGATCCTCCGCCACGGTCGCCACCCGGGCCCGGACCGGGTCGAGCTCGACGAGCTCCTCGCCGAATCCGACATCGTCAGCCTCCACTGCCCGCTGACCGATGAGACCCGCGGGCTGATCGGCGAGCGGGCGTTGATGGCGATGAAGCAGAGCGCCATCCTCGTCAACACCGCCCGCGGCGAGGTCGTCGACTCCGACGCCCTTCGCAAGGGCCTGGAGTCCGGCTGGATCGCCGGCGCCGGCCTCGACGTCACCGATCCCGAGCCGCTGCCGGGCTACGACCCGCTGCTCGGTGCCCCGAACCTGATCGTCGTCCCGCACATCGGCTCCGCCTCGCACGCGACCCGGGGACGGATGGCGGCGATGGCGGTCGACAACCTCCTCGCCGCCCTCGCCGGCGAGGAGATGCCCTCGCCGGTCGGCTGATGGAGAGCTGAGCCGTCGGGGCCTGGCCCCGACGGCTCAGGGAGCGGTGGCGGCGGCTCGCCACCGCTCGACGTGCTCCCTCATTCAGTCCGAGGACTCCGTTTCGGTGCCCTGGCCCTCGATCGCCTTGTCGGCGATCGAGACCTGATGCGGCTTCTGCTCGGCCGGCTTCGGGATCCGCACCTCCAACACGCCCTTGTCGAAATCGGCCGAGACCGACTCGGGCTCGATTCCGCGGGGCAAGGTCAGCGAGCGGGAGAACGATCCGTAGGAGCGCTCGATCCGGTGATAGCCCTCCTTCTTGTCTTCGTGCTCGCGGCGCCGCTCGCCGGAGACCGTCAGCACGTTGTCCTTGATCTCGATCGAAACGTCGTCGCGGTCCAGGCCGGGCAGATCAGCGCGGAGGACGAGCGCGGCGTCGGTCTCGCTGAGGTCCATCGGCGGCGCCCACCGACGCCCACCGGCGACCGGGCGGCCGAAGAAGCCCTCGAAGAAACGGTTGAAGTCCGACTGCAGCGACTCGACGTCGTTCGCGGGCTCCCATTTCGTCAGTGCCATTTTCTACCTCCTGTCGATTGGAGATATCTCAGTCTTACCGCATCAGATATTTGCGCATACGCCGCCGGCCGTCAAGGCTTGTACGACAGCTGGGATCTCAGTCGTCGTCCGGCTTGTCGAGCACGAAGCAGATGATCGCGACGTCGGGATCGATCGACTGGTCGGCCAGCACGGCCGTCACCGGGTAGCCGCTGAGCGCCTCGGCGACGTCCCAGAGCTCCTTGTGGGCGAGGTCGTCGAGCATCGATCGCGAGATCTCCGCCGTCAGGGCCGCATCGCGGGTCGAGAGGACGCCCTGCATCTTCGTCAAGGTGCCGTCAGCACGGATCATCAGCAGGTCCTCGCACTCGACGACCGTCGTCCGCCCCGGCGCCTTGCCGGCGCGCTGCTCGAACGCGCTGGCGAAGCGATCCTCGAGATCGCGGCGGGTGACGGCCTGAAGAGCTTCCAAGTGTTCGGTCCTCTCTGATCCGGGACGACGGACGCAGCTCTCCGGAGCGCCACTCCCCGATCTTGCCATATCCAAACATCTGGTTCCGGAACCAGGCTGTCAGCCCTGCCCTCCGCCCCGGTCCGGAGCGCTACTGTCGCGCGGCTACCTGTTCTGCAGGCTCGAGCCGGCCGAGCCCGCTCACGGGCACCTCGGCCTCGGGCTTGGGCCGGCCGACCACGCTCGCCATCAGGGCTCCCGCCAGCATCAACAGGAGCCCGCCGCCGGCGAGGAAAGCAACGTCCAGGCCCGTGAACGGCAGGGCGGTGGAACCGGAGCTCGAGGCCGGAGAAGCGTCGCTCGGACCGCCGCCGGCGACGTTGCTCGCCACGTTGCCACCCTGACCTCCGTAGGTCTCGACCGACGAGCCCTGTCCATGGGCGACGGGCGCAAGAGCAAGCGCCATGACGGCGACGACCGCGCAGATGTGAACCTTGATCGACATCCGATTCTCAGCTGCCGTATCGACAGGCGCGCGCGGGGGCTTGAACGATGAAACGGAGCGGGCCGGGCGCAGTTCAGGCAGGCCCAGCGAAGATCCGCGTGGCGACGACGACGATGATCAGCAGTCCCGCGATCGCCAGGGGCACGAGTCCGACCGTGTAGCCCGCCCCGGCCAGGACCGCGCCGAACGGAAACATCCAAAGCTCGGTCGCCCGCCTGTTCTCCCTGTCTCCCATGGCGGGGGTCTGCCCGCTTCCGGGCGCCCGAAACAGCGGGACGCGCCCCGGTGCCGAGCCGTTTCCGGGAGAGCCGACGAGCGGATTCGAACCGCTGACCCCTTCATTACGAGTGAAGTGCTCTACCAACTGAGCTACGTCGGCGCGGGGCCGAAGTCTAGTTGGCCGATCTAGGGCCGGATGGCGGTGAACGTGGTCGGCTCGGTCGGTAGCCGGTCGGGGTCGAAGCGGGCGATGAGATCGCGGGCGGTTACCTGCTCGGCGGGAGCCGCGAGCGCGAGGGTGCGTGCCATCCAGACGACGGCGTCGGCGGCGGTCAGGCCGTCTTCGCGGAGGTCGGCGAGGGTGACCGCGCCGTGGCGCTTGGCGAGGCGGGCGCCGTCGGGGCCGAGGACGAGCGGGACGTGGGTCCAGGCCGGGCGCGCGATCCCGAGCAGGTCGCAGAGGTGGGCCTGCGCGGCGGTGGCCGCCAGCAGGTCGTCGCCGCGGACGACCTCTTCGACTCCCTGGTCGTGGTCGTCGACGACGACAGCGAGGTTGTAGGCGACGACGCCGTCGCGGCGGCGGAGGACCACGTCGTCGGCGACCCCGGTCACCTCGCCGTGGAGGCGGTCACGGAAGCTGACCTCGGCGCTCCCCGCACGGAGGCGGAGAGCGTGCTCCTCGCCGGCCGCCGCCCGCCGGTCCGACTCGGCCTCGCCGAGGTCGCGGCAGGTGCCCGGGTAGAAGCCCTCGGGCGCCTCGCCGTGCTGGGCCGAGGCCGCCTCGCGGATCTCGCGGCGGGAGCAGAAGCAGCGGTAGAGGAGGCCGGCGTCGCGGAGGCGCTCGAGGGCCGCTTCATGCTCGGGCGCCCGCTCCGACTGGCGGAGCGGCTCGCCGTCCCAGTCGATCCCGATCGCCGCGAGGTCGGCGAGCTGGCCGCCGATCTGCGCGGCGCGGACGCGGTCGGGGTCGAGGTCCTCGATCCTGACCAGGAACCGCGAGCCGGCGGCGCGGGCGAACAGCCAGGCGAGCAGCGCCGTCCGCAGGTTGCCGAGGTGGAGCTCGCCGGTCGGCGAGGGCGCGTAGCGCCCGACCACGCTCTACTCAGGCTCGACGAGCTTGTAGCCGATCCCGCGCACGGTGACGACCAGCTCCGGGTCCTGGGGGTCGCGCTCGATCTTCTGGCGGAGGTTGGAGATGTGGACGTCACAGGCGCGGACGTCGCCGGAGAACTCCGACTGCCAGAGCTCCTCCATGATCTCGAGGCGGCTGAAGACCTGCCCGGGTCGCTCGGCGAGCAGCCGCAGGACCTGGAACTCCGAGCGGGTCAGGTTGACCGGCTCGCCGCGGACGGTGACGAGGTGGCGGGCGAGGTCGATCGAGACCTCGCCGGCCTCGATCGAGCTCGAGCCGCCCTCGACCGTCGAGGCGCGGTCGAGCTCGCGGCGGCGGAGCTGGGCGCGGACGCGGCCGAGCAGCTCGCGGACGCTGAACGGCTTCGTGACGTAGTCGTCGGCGCCGACCTCGAGGCCGACGACCTTGTCGACCTCGGCGTCCTTCGCGGTCAGGAGGATGATCGGGACGGCGCTGCGGCCGCGGACGTCGCGGCAGAGGTCGAGGCCGCTGCGGCCCGGCATCATGATGTCGAGGATCAGCAGGTCGAACGGGATCTCGCCGTTGCCGAGCTGGTCGCCGGCGTCGTCGCCGTCGGTCGCGAGGGTGACCGCGAAGCCCTCCTGCTCGAGCGCGTACCCAACCGACTCGCGGACCGACGGCTCGTCGTCGGCCACGAGGATCCGTCCACTGCTCACATCGACCTCATCATTCGTTCACTCCATTGGGCGGGTTGGGTCATACAGCTCACGCTACCGGCGTCGAGGTCGGCTCAGCGGCGCGCAGCACGACGCGGAAGGTACTCCCCCTGCCCTCCTCGGAGTCGACGCTGATCTCACCGCCCATGACGTCGACCATCCGCTTCGCGATCGCGAGCCCGAGGCCGAAGCCCTCGCGCTCGAGCGAGCCGCTGCCGCGGTAGAAGCGGTCGAAGACGCGATCCTTCTCGTCGGCACGGATCCCGGTGCCGGTGTCCTCGACCTCGATCACGACTCTGTCCCCGTCCGCCAAGTGCGCGCGAAGCGTAACCACGCCGGGGGCGGGAGTGTGCTTGAAGGCGTTCGTGAGCAGTCCGATCAGGACCTGGCGCAGCAACACCGGGTCGGCGCCGGCGACGAGGTTCGGCGCCACGTCGGTCTTCAGCTCGACCCCGTCCGCCGCCGGCTGATCGAGGGTCGCGATCGCCTCGGCGATCGCATGGTCGACGCTGACGACATCCGCCTCCCCCTCGCCGACCGACTCCATACGGGCGAGGGTCAGCAGCGCCTTGGTGAGGCGGCTGACCCGATCGACGTCGGTCGTCAGCCGGTCGAGGAAGTGCTCGAGCGCGGCCGGGTCGTCCTTGGCGCCCGAGCGGAGGACCTCGATCGCGCCCGACATCCCGGCGATCGGGTTGCGGAGCTCGTGGGCGGCATTGGAGACGAACTCGCGCTCGGCCTGATCGCGGCGGAGCTCGTCGGTGCGGTCGCGGACGACGAGCAGTGCCGAGCGCTCGGCGGGCAGGTAGCGGGCGCCGATCGCGTAGGTGCGGTTGCCGATGCCGACGTGGTCGCTCTCGGCGCTGCCGCGATGGGTGGCGCGGCGGATCCAGGGCCGCAGCGCGTCGACGACCGAGCCGTCCTCGCCGATCAGCTCCTGCGAGGCGGGGTTGGCGAAGCGGACGTCGCCGTCGGGATCGACGACGATCACCGCCTCGTCGAGCGAGGTGAAGATCGCCGAGAGGCGGTCGCGCTCGGAGGAGAGCGCGTCGAAGGTCTCGGCGAGGGCGATCCGCATCGAGTCGAGCGTCCGGCCGAGGTCGCCGATCTCGTCGCGCCCGCTCGGGTACACGGGGGTGTCGAGATGTCCCTCGGCGAGCTCGCCGGCCGCCGAGGCGAGCCGCTTGACCCGTGAGGTGATCAGGCTGGCGACGAGGAAGCCGATCAGCCCCGCGACCAGCACCGAGACGATCAGCGCCGTCAGCCGCTGCCCGGCCAGCGCGTTGAGCGCCGACTGGACCTCCTCGGGCCGCTCCGAGATCGACAGCAGGACCCCGGCGACGCCGTTGTCGTTGACGACCAGCACGGCGACCATCGTCCGGTCATTGGGCAGGTCCGAGTTGACGTAGAGGTCCCCCTCGAGCGCCGTCGAGACGGCGCCGCGGTGGCCGCGAACCGTGTTGATGTTGAAGCCGGCGACGGTTGCGGGGGTGACCAGCTTCGGCATTCCGGACGGCGGGTTGTTGTAGAGCCAGGTGCGGAAGTCCTCGGCGGTCGCGGCATCCCTGATCGCCTCGACCGGGGCGTTCGCCCGCGTCAGCCGTCCCGACGGAAGCTGCGGCTCGACCTTCTCGCGAACGCGCAGCGTCCGACCGACGGCGAGGTCCTGGGAGCGGCTCTCGGCGGCGCCCTCGCTCGACCCGGCGACGACGATGTAGACGGTTGCCCCGGTCAGGATCCCGATCGCCGAGAACATCAGCCCGAGCCAGAGGCGGACGCCGAACGGGCGGCGCTTCTGGATCGGCTGGATCGCCGCGCGCTCGCCGGTCACCGGCAGCTCCGGCGGCGCCGGGCCGGAAGGAGGTGGCGCGGATGTGGCCATCTGCCCCTCCTTTCTAGACGACGGCCCCGGCGTCATCCAGCAGCGCCGCGGCGCGATGGAAGAGCGCGTCGAGCGCCAGGTCCTCGTTGACGTTGACCTGCAGGCGCCGCCGCGTGTCCATCGCGGCCTCGGCCGCGCGCCGTGCCGCCGCCGGATCGACGCGGGCCGCGTCGGCTTCGAGGCGATCGAGGCGATCGCGGTTGCGGACGATCTCGGGGGCGCCCTCGCCGATCGCGGCGAGATCGGCGTACCACGCGGCGACGAGGGCGAGCCCGAGGTCGATCGCCTCGGTCCGGGCGCGACGGTCGGCGCGCTTGCCCGCCTCCTCGCCGTCGCGACGGATGCGGGTCGCGTCGCGACCCTTGCCGAGCTCGGCGGCGCGCTCGCCGGCCGCCGCGCGGACGGCCTTGTCGCGCTCCTTGCCGCGCTCGCCGGCGAGCTCGAGCAGCTCCGCCCAGGGCCGCGCGGCGAGCCCGCCGGCGATCGCCGCGCGAGCGGCCGCCTCGGCGTGCTCGCGGAGGCGGGTGCCGTCCGGCGAGCCGAGCAGCCGGGCCCGGCCGAGGTCTCCGCCGGCCAATGCCGCGAGCGCCGCGATCTCGACCTCGGAGCGGCCGGGGAGATCGGCGGCGAGCCGCCGTTCGAGCGATGCCGGCGAGAGCGGCTGGAAGCTGACGGCGGCGAGGCGGCTGCGGACCGTCTCGAGCAGGCCGGCGGGCTCGGCGGTGATCAGGATCAGGTGCGCGTAGTCAGGTGGCTCCTCGAGCGTCTTCAGGAGCGCGTTCTGGCTCTCCTCGGCCATCGCGTCGGCGGCGGCGATCACGAATACCCGGCGAGCCCCCTCGAACGGCCGGTAGGAAACGGCGCCGATGACCTCGCGACGGACGTCCTCGACGAGGTGCTGGTTGCCGGGCGGAACCAGCCAGGTGAGGTCGGGGTGCGGCGAGGGATCGGCGAGGGCGCGCCGGCGGGCGTCGTCGGGGTCGGCGGCGCCGATCGCCAGGATCTCGGCCGCGAAGGCCCGCGCCGCGGCGGCCTTGCCGCTGCCGGTCGGGCCGACGAACGAGTATGCGTGGGCGGGGCCGCCGCGGAGCGCCGCGCCCAGCGCCGCCCGCACCCCCGCCTGCTCCGCGGTCGCTTCCGCGATCGCCTCCGGAAGCTCGCCACCTGCCCTCTGTCCTCTGTCCTCCGTCATCTGTCCTCTGGAAGCCGCAATGCCTGGAACACCCGCTCGTGCACCTCGTCGATGCTGCCGACCGCATCGACGACGACGAACCGCTCCGGCTCGGCGGCGGCGATCCGGTCGAACTCGGCGGCGATCCGGTCCTGAAAGCGGTCGCCTTCGGCTTCGAAGCGGTCCGAGATCGGTGACTCGCAGCGGTCGCGGGCGCGCTCGACCGCCGTCTCGGTGTCGAGCCGGAGCAGGACGGTCCGATCGGGCATGCAGCCGCGCACGGCGGCCGCGTTCAGGGTCGCGAC
>DASTTY010000026.1:0-8907 GCA_035759925.1 Solirubrobacterales bacterium | reverse complement strand
GATGATCCCGGGCTCGGCGCCGTCGACGCCGGACAGCCACGAGTCACTCGCCTTGGTGAACTTCCCGTGCACCTTCTCGAGCGACAGCTCGCCCATGTACCAGACGTTGCCCGCCGTGTCCTGGGCGTAGTAGTCGAAGGTCCGCTCGACCGGCCCGCTGCGCTCCGAAACCGTGTCGCGGACGACGGTGCTCGCGACCCCTTCGATCGTCTTGGTCCGGTCGGTGACGATCTCGTCGTCGCGTTGCGGCGTCGTCCCGCGGACGCCCTTGAAGTGGAATCCGGTGCCCGGCTTCAGCGGCCAGTATGGGTTGTCGACGGTGGCGACGAAGTCGGCGGGATCGATCGACGGTGAGTACTTGCCGTGGATCGGCGCCAGCGTCGAGGCCGATGAGGACGTCGTCGTCGAGGAGCCGGACGAGCCGCACCCGACGGCCAGGATCGCGGCGAGCGCCAGCGCGATCAACGTCGTCCGCTTGACGCCCTCCGACGTGGGTCGATCGATCATGCTCGCCTCCATCGGTCGGATCTACGGGTGGTGGCGTACCGCCCCGAGATGAGAGGACGATGAGGGTGGCTATTCGCCGCGCGGCGAGCCGAGCCAGGCGTCCGTGAGCAGCGTCGCGTACTCCTCGGCGCTCGGCGCTGCCATGGCGGGGTTGGCGTGACAGAGGGTGACGAAGCCGTGCATGCCCGACCAGATCCCGAGCGCGAGCGTGTCCGGGTCGAGCGAGCGTTCGTCTGATCCGGGGTAGGTGGAGACGAGCTCGACGAGGTCCGTGAACGCCGCCGCGGCAATCTCGATCGTGTCCTCCGGCTCGCCCTTGACACCCTCCTCGATCCAGTCCGAGGCGAAGATCAGCCCGTAGCGCTCGGGCTGCTCGCGGGCAAAGGCGATGTAGGCGACGCCGGCGTTGATCAGCCGCGTCCTCGGGTCGCCGCCGCGAGAGGCCGCGGCGTGGGTGCGCGTCCGGAAGTCGGAGAAGACCCGCTCGACGCAGGCCCGCATCAGCTCACCGCGACTGGCGAAGTGCAGGTAGAAGGCGGTGGGGGAGACGCCCGCCTCCCTGGTCACGCCCCGGATCGAGACCTCGGACGGCGCCGCGCCGTCGTCGAGCAGCGCGAGGGCGGCGTCGATCAGCCGCTCGCGCAGCAGCTCGCCCTGCCCGCGCGGGGTTCGCTCCAGCTGCTTCGGGTTGGCCGCCATGGGGACCACGATACCGCCGCACTTGACAGATGTATATTGACAGTCGTACATTGACGGCCGTCAACCAACCAATCCCCCGATCTCACGCAGGAGGGCTCGGATGTTCAGCTCGCTCGCCAATCGAATCAACGCCCACCCCAAGCGGGTGCTCCTGCTCGCCACGGTCTTCGCCGTCCTCGCGGCCGCCATCGGCGGCCCGGTGCTGAACGCCCTGCAGGCCGAGGGCGGGTTCACCGACTCCGGCTCCGACTCCGCTCGCGCCGAGGCCCGGATCGAGCGGGCAACCGGGAGCGAGCCCAACGCCGACGTGATCGCCCTGCTCGATCCCCGCTCGCCCGTCCGCTCGCCGGCGGGGCAGGCACAGATCCGCGAGGTCGCCGCCGAGCTCGGCTCGATCCCGGGCGTCACATCGGTCGCATCCGCGGCCCAGCGGGGAGCGGCGGCCGACCGGTTCATCTCGGCCGACGGCGACAGCACCTACATCGCGGCGACCCTGAGCGCGAACGCCGACGACGACGCCGTGATCGCGGCGCTCGACGAACGGCTCGGCAACCGCGACGACGTCACCCTCGGCGGCTCGCTGCTCGCCAACGAGCAGCTCAGCGAGCAGATCTCGGAGGACCTCGGCCGGGCGGAGATGCTCGCGTTCCCGCTCCTGATCCTGCTCTCCTTCGTCTTCTTCCGCGGCGCCCGTGCCGCGCTGATGCCGCTGGTCGTCGGGATCACGACGATCTTCAGCACCTTCCTGGTCCTCCGCGGGATCAACGAGCTGCACGAGCTCTCGGTCTTCTGCCTGAACCTCGTCATCGGTCTCGGCCTCGGGCTGGCGATCGACTACACGCTCTTCCTGCTCACCCGCTACCGGGAGGAGCTCGAACGGAGCGGCCCGGGCGCGAAGGCGCTGCGCGACACGATGGCGACCGCGGGCCGCACGGTCGTCTTCAGCGCCGCCACGGTCGCCCTGGCGATGGCTTCCCTGACCGTCTTCCCGCTCAACTTCCTGCAGTCGATGGGGATCGGCGGCGCCAGCGTCGCCGTCATCGCCGCGCTTGCGTCGCTGACGATCGCACCGGCGCTGTTCGCGCTCTGGAACGTGAAGCTGAAGGCGCGCGACCGCGGCGGCGCGCATGACCGCTGGTACCGGATCGCGGGGCGGGTGATGGCTCGTCCCGGCCTGATCGCCGCCGTCACCGCGGCCCTGATGGTCGCGCTCGCGATCCCGTCGCTGCGGGCGAGCTGGACACCCGTCGACGTCGGGTCGGTTCCCGAGGGTCTCAGCGCCCGCACGGTCGGCGATGCGCTCGCGAGCGGATTCCCCGGTCAGGACAGCAGCCCGGTGCTGATCGTCGCCGAGGCGGGAGCCGGGCAGGGGCCCGAGGTCCGCGGCCTCGCCGATCGCGTCGCCGCGACCGACGGGATCGCGAGCGTCGAGCCGCCCGAGCGACTCGGCTCCGACACCTGGCGGATCGATGCGATCGCCGAGGGCGATGCGGCCGGAACCGCCGCCCGCGAGGCCGTTCAGTCGATCCGCGCCGAGTCCGGCCCGGTGCCGGTCCTCGTCGGCGGCGAGGCGGCCGCGTTCATCGACCAGCAGGACGGGATCGGATCGCGGCTGCCGCTGGCGATCATGCTCCTGGCGGGGCTCACCTTCGTGGTCCTCTGGCTGATGACCGGCTCGGTGGTGCTGCCGCTGAAGGCGCTCGTGATGAACGCGCTCACGGTCGGCTCCACGCTCGGGCTGCTGACGCTGGTCTTCCAGGACGGCCGTCTCGAGGGACTGCTCGGCTACACCGGCATCGGCGGGATCGAACCGACCGACTTCCTCGTCACGGCGACGCTCGTCTTCGCGCTCTCGACCGACTACGGCGTGTTCCTGCTCGGCCGGATCAAGGAGGCCCACGACGCCGGCCTGCCGGACCGGGAGGCCGTCGCCACGGGCCTGGCGCGCACCGGCGCGGTTGTGACCGCTGCCGCCGTCCTGCTCGCGGTGGCGATCGGCGCCTTCGTCACCTCCGAGGTGCTGTTCATCAAGCAGATCGGCGTCGGCGCCGCGCTCGGAGTGCTGATCGACGCGCTCGTCGTCCGGGCGTTGCTCGTGCCCTCGCTGATGGCGCTCCTCGGCCCCTGGAACTGGTGGTCGCCGAAGCCGCTGCGGCGCCTCCACGATCGGATCGGCCTCAGCGAGGGAAGCGGCGCCGACCCGACCGGACGGGTCGGAGGCACGGAGGCGCTGGCGCGGTCGAGCTGACGTGACCACCTCCGCCCAGGGCCGGCGAGCCGGCCGTTGGTGGGCAGCCCGCACGGCGCTACGATCGATCGGCGATGGAGGAATCCTCCCTCGGCTCGGTCTACTGCACGGGATGTGGGCACGCCAACCCGCCCGGATCGCGGTTCTGCGCGGCCTGCGGCAGGGAGCTGACGCCGATCGCCGCGCCGGCGGCGCTGGCGGCCCCGCAGGAGCTTCGCGATCGGGCCCGCGCCGGCGCCGCCGAGGCGGCCGGTCAGCGCAAGCACGCGACGGTCCTGTTCGCTGACGTCGCCGGCTCGATGGAGCTCGCCGAGCGGATCGACGCCGAGCAGTGGCGTGAGGTGATGGACGGCCTCTTCAAGCTCCTCGCCGACGGCGTCCACCGGCACGAGGGAACCGTCGACAAGTTCACCGGCGACGGGATCATGGCGTTGTTCGGGGCGCCGATCGCGGACGAGAACCATGCCCGCAGCGCCTGCCTGGCCGCGCTCGAGATGCTCGAGGAGTCGTCCGCCTACGCCGAGCGGATCGACCGCGACCTCGGCATCCGGCTCGCGGTCCGGATCGGGATCAACTCCGGAACGCTGGTGATCGGGTCGCTCGGGGAGCGCGACGACCTCCAGTACACGGCGATCGGCCATACCGTCGGCCTCGCCCAGCGGATGGAGTCGCTGGCCGGGCCCGACTCGATCCTGATCACCGGCGAGACCGCGGCCCTGGTCCGCGGCTACATCGACCTGGAGGGTCGCGGCCCCGTCGAGGTCAAGGGTGCGGCCGAGCCGGTCGACACGTTCGCACCGACCGGGGTCGGGGCGGCACGGGATCGCCTCGACGTCGCGCTGGCGCGTGGTCTGACGCCGTTCGCCGGCCGCAAGGCCGAGCTGGCCGAGCTCGAGGCGGCGATGAGCCGGGTCGAGGAAGGTGAGGGGGAGGTCGTCGGAATCGTCGGCTCGGCCGGCGTCGGCAAGAGCCGGATCTGCCACGAGCTGCTCGGGATCTGCAACGCGCGCGGCATCCCCGCCTACACCGCGCGCTGCGAGGCCCACGCCCGCGAGCTGCCGCTGATGCCGGTGCTGCAGCTGCTCCGCTCCTACTTCGCGATCGAGTCCGACGACGCCCCGGGGCCGGCGCGGCTCAAGGTCGAGGAGCGGCTGCGTGCGCTCGGTGACTCCTTCGAGCAGGAGCTGCCGCTGATCTGGGACTACCTCGGCATCGCTGATCCCGATCGACGGCCGCGGATGAGCGCCGAGGCGCGGGAGCGGCGTCTCAACGACTTCGTCCGGCGAGCGGTCCTGGCGCGCGATCGACTCGGGCCGGCGCTGGTGCTGATCGAGGATCTCCACTGGATCGATCCGGTCAGCGACAAGTTCCTCGCGACCCTCGTCTCGGCGGTGCCCGGCACGAAGACGCTCGTGGTCGTCAACATGCGGCCCGAGTACAGGGCCGATTGGATGGCCAGCTCCGCCTACCGGCAGCTTCCGCTTCGCGGGCTCGGAGGCGGCGGCCTCGGCGATCTCCTGCAGACGCTGCTCGGCGACGATCCATCGCTGGACGGACTCGAGTCGCTGATCGGCGAACGGACCGGCGGCAACCCCTTCTTCGTCGAAGAGGTCGTCAGAGAGCTCGCCGAGCGCGGCGCGCTGAGCGGAACCCGTGGCGCCTTCCGGCTGATCGAGGAGATCGACGAGCTGGCGGTCCCCGCGACCGTGCAGCCGATCCTCGCAGCGCGGATCGACCGGCTGCCGGAGGCGAGCCGGCGAGTGCTGTACGCCGCCGCGGTGATCGGCGCCGATTTCACGGTCGAGGTGCTGGAGCTGGTGGCCGGCGACGACGGCGGCACCGTCGAGGAGGCATTGCCGGATCTGGTCGCCGCCGAGTTCGTCCAGGAGACCGCCGCTCATCCCCGGCGCCGGCTCTCGTTCGTCCATCCCCTCACCCGTCAGGTGGCGCTGGAGACGCAGCTGCGAGCCGAGCGCAAGCGGCTTCACCTCGCGGCGGCGGCGGCGCTCGAGCAGACCGCGGGCGACCATCTCGAAGAGAGTGCCGGCGTCATCGCCGAGCACCTCGAGGCCGGCGAGGCCTGGTTCGAGGCCGCCGGTTGGCGCGCCCGCGCGGCCGTCTGGGCAGGACCGATCGCACCCGCGGCCGCGCTCGCGCAGTGGGAGGCGGTCGGCGAGCTCGATGAAAGGCTCGGGGAAGGGGAGGCGGCCGATGCGCTGCGCATGGTCTGGCGGTTGAACGTCATCAACCACTCGTGGCGCCTCGGCGGCGACATCGAACGCCTTCGTCGCCTCTACCACGAGGCCTGTGAGATCGCCGAGGGTCACGACGAGCCCGGCGGGCTGGCCCTGCTCCACGCCCTGATGGGTGTCACCGAGGTGACGATGACCGGCAACGTCGCCGAGTTCCAACGGCTCGCCGGACTCTGCCTCGACCTCGAGGACCGGATCGACGATCTCGGCGTGCGGGTGAGCGCCCTGTCCGGCACCGTCTACACGGACTTCCTCGCGGCCGATTTCGAGTCCGGGCTGGCGAAGCTCGAGCGGATCATCGCGCTGACCGAGTCCGAGCCGGACGCCGGCGCCGGCATCGTCCTCGCCAACCCGCGGGCATGGGCGATCTCGTTCCGCAGTTGGTACAGCGGCAGCCTCGGTCGCTTCGAGGAGGCGCGAGCCACGCTCGACGAAGGCATCGAGGCCTGCGAGCGGCTCGATCCCGAAGCGCTGGCCTGGGCCTACAGTTGCTCCGCCGCCCTCGCCTACTGGGGTGAGCGCCCGATCGACGACGGAGCGCTCGGCGATGCCGTCCGTGCCGCCCGGATCGCGTCCGACATCGGCGACGTGTTCTCACGGAACCTCGCCCTCGGCTGGCTCGCCACGCTCCTCGTCAGCGCCGGCGAGCCCGATCGCGCGATCGAGGCTGCGACCGCCTCGATCGATCTCGTCGCCGATCGCGGGGTGGGCCACGATCTCGTCCCGTACGCCTGGATCAGCCTCGCCCGTTCCTACACATCGCTCGGCCGGATCGGCGAGGCGATCGAGGCAGCCGAGACCGCGTTCGAGATGGCGCGTCGGTTCGGCATCAGCATCGTTCTGCCGGCGGCGGCGATGGCCCTTTCCGAGGCGCTCCTCGAGCGCGGGGACGATGAGTCCATCGCGCGCGCCGCAGCGACGATCGACGACGCGATCCTGCACGCCCGGGAGCACGGGATGGAGCCGATGGTGGTCATGACCCTCGGCACCCGCGCCGCCGTCTGCGCGGCAGCCGGGAACGAGGAAGGTCGCCACGCGGCGAACGACGAAGCAGTCGCGCTCGCGCGCTCGATCAATGCCGTCGGCGCTTTGAAGCTGCTCGACGCCGAGCCGGCGGTCGAGCCCTGACGCATCTGGAGATGACGGCGATGATGGCGAGGGCCGGAATCGAACCGGCGACACCACGATTTTCAGTCGTGTGCTCTACCAACTGAGCTACCTCGCCCGGGGCCGGAAGGCTAGACGGAATGCCCCTGCGCCGGGATGGTGGCCGGTCGCTCAAGCGACGAACTCGAAGCGGGTGCCGACGCTGTTCTGGATGAACGCGTCCGGGAAGCGGGCGGCGATCGCATGGATGGCACGCCAGCCCGTGCAGTGGGTCGGGACGATGTAGTCCGGACCGATGGCGGCGAGGGCGTCGCAGGTCGGCGCGATGATCGGCTCGAAGTAGCGGCCGCTGAGGTGGAAGCCGCCGATCACCGCATGGAAGTGATCCTCGCCGGTCAGGCGCTGGACGTGGCGGAGCGTGTTGATCAGTCCCGAGTGGCCGCAGCCGGTGAGGACGACGAGGCCGTTCCCGCGGACGCTGGCGACGAGCGCCTGGTCGTCGAGGATCAGCGGGTCGCGCTCCCAGCCGCCGGCCCGCTCGGCCTGATGGGCGGGCGCGGCCCCGCGCTCGAAGCCGGTCGTCCGGTCGATCTCGCCGGTGACGAGCAGCGAGCCGTCGAGCAGGAACGACGGCTGCTCGCGCTCGACGATCTCGAAGCCGGCACCTTCGAGCGCGCCCCTGCTGGTCGCGGGCAGCGCGAGCGGCTCGCGGCCTTCGATCGCGATCCGCCGGCGGGTCCAGAACTCGGGATGGATCATCACCGGGAGCTCGGCGCGGCCGAGGGTGGCGGCCAGGCCGTGCATCCCGGTCGTGTGGTCCCAGTGGCCGTGGCTGAGGACGATGATGTCGATCTCGCCCGGCGGGATCTCGAGGCGGCGCATGTTCTCGACCATCCCGTCGGGCGTGATCCCGGCGTCGAAGAGAACCCGGGTCGTCCGCTCGCCCTTCGTGATCGTGACCAGAGCCGAGAACCCGTGCTCGGCGCGGAGCACGTTCCCGGTCGTCGCGAGCGCGAACGGGGCGCGCCGCGCGGGGCCGTCGTCGGTGAGGAGGATGTCGCTGACGTTGTCGACCAACGTGGTCACCGTCAGCGCGTCGACCGGCTCGGGTGCGATCGGTTCCATTTCTCTCCTCCGCTCAGGGAGGATCGCAGAGGTCGGCCGCCGGATCGAGGCCCGGCCGCACGTAGACCGAACGGTCGTCAGCTATCGTGATCGCGATGCCGCGAAGCTCACGCGCAGCCGCCGAACGGACCCGCGAGGCGATCCTCAGCGAGGTCGTCAGCGAGGCCTCGATCGCCGGGCTCGACGGGATCACGATCGGGACGCTTGCCGAGCGCCTGCGGATGAGCAAGGCCGGAGTCGTCGGTCCGTTCGGAAGCAAGGAGCGCCTCCAGCTCGAGGCCCTCGACCGTGCGGCGGCGATCTTCCGCGCCGAGGTCTGGGACCCGGCCGCCGGCGCCGAGCCGGGGCTGGCGCGACTCGAGACGATCATCGACTCCTGGCTCGACCACCTCGCCCGGCCGGGCTTTCCGGGCGGCTGCTTCCTGACCCAGGCGGCCGCCGACTTCGATGACCGCCCGGGCGCGGTCCGCGACGAGGTCCGGGCGATCGGCCGCCGCTGGGGACGGGTCCTCGCGCACGAGGTCGCCACGGCCCTCGAGCGCGGCGAGCTGAGCGGCGTCGACCCGGCGCAGGCGGCCTTCGAGATCAACGCGATCGCCCAGGGCGTCAACCAGGCGATCCAGCTCCACGCCGACGGCGAGGCCGTCGCCCGCGGCCGGACCGCGATGCGGCGGGCGCTCGGGCTCGGTACGCACTGATCGGGATAGGGCTCGGATACGAGACGGATCCCGATCGCTGACCCGCGCGACCGCGGCCTCGCCGGCTGGGAGCGCTCAGGCAGCGGCGCGGCCGGAGCCGGCCGGCTCCCCGAGCTCGAGCTGCTCGCCGGGCGCGAGCGGGCGCACCTCGCAGTCGTCGCCCGCCGCGGCGAGGAAGCGCTCGAGCGACGCCTCGGCCGGACGGTAGAAGCGGGTGCCGGCGTAGCCGCCGTAGTGCATGGGGATCGCGACCGGCGCCTGGAGCAGCCGG
>DASTTY010000025.1:0-34964 GCA_035759925.1 Solirubrobacterales bacterium | reverse complement strand
GCGACCTCCGGGTTATGAGCCCGGCGAGCTACCTGACTGCTCCACCCCGCGGCGGACTGATGAGGATAGCAGTGCCGGCGCAGCGGTCGGGGGTCTACTGGGGAAGATTTGGCCCGGATATGGGCTCTTTTCGGGTTCAGTGGTGGGCCGCGAGTCCCTCGGCAGCGCTCGGGGCGCTAGCCGGATACGGCGAATAGGCGCCACTCGCCGGGGGCGCCCTTGAGCTCGTGGGTGCCGCGGGACTCGAACTCGATCCCGGAGCCGACGACGAGCTCGCGGACCGTGCTGGAGACGAGGACCTCGCCGGGGCCGGCGAGGGCGCCGACGCGGGCGCCGATGTTGACCGCCATGCCGCCGACGTCGGCGCCGATCACTTCGACCTCGCCGCTGTGGATGCCGGATCGGACCTCGACGCCGCTTTCGCCGAGGTCGTCGCGGATCGACGTCGCGCAGCGGATCGCGCGGGCGGGCCCGTCGAAGGTGGCGAGGAAGCCGTCGCCGGTCGTCTTCACCTCATGACCGCGGTGGATTGCCAGGGCGCCGCGGACGGTGGAGTCGTGGCGCTCGAGGAGCTCGCGCCAGCGGCGATCGCCGAGTCGGGCAGCCGTCTCGGTCGAGCCGACGATGTCGGTGAACAGCACCGTCGCCAGCGAGCGCTCGGCGCCGTGAGCGCCACGGCTGCCGACCAGGAACTCCTCGATCTCCTCGATCAGGTCGTCGTCGCCGCCAATGGCCGGCAGGTGGTCGGCGCCCCCGAGCTCGACGTAGCGGGCATCGCCGATGTGGTCAGCCATGTAGCGGGCCTGACGGGCAGGGACGAGGGCGTCGTCGCGACGATGGACGACCAGCGTCGGCGCCGCGATCGCCGGCAGCGCCGGACGCACGTCGATCTCGCGATAGAGGTCCATGAGGTCGATCGCGCCCGACGGACTCGTGCCCTGTCGCAGCAGCCGGGCCCACCAGCGCGCAAAGTCGGGGTTGCCCTGCTCGCTCGGCGCCCACAGCTCGATCCCCACCGGCCCGCCCCAATCCGAGCGGACCTGCTCGGCCCAGCCGTCGAAGACCTCCTCGCGAACGCCCTCCGGATAGTCGTCGGTCTTCAGCAACCGCGCGAAGGTCCCGTAGAGGACGAGTGAAACGACCCGATCGGGATGCGTGGCTGCATAGAGCAGTGACATCGGCCCGCCCTCGGAGATCCCGAGGATCGCGGCCCGCTCGATGCCGGCGTCGTCCATGACCGCGGCGAGGTCGTCCATCGACTCCTCGAGCGTCGGCGGTCGGCCGGGCCGGTCAGAGAGGCCCTGGCCGCGCTTGTCGAAGACGACCAAACGGGAGAAGGATGCAAGACGGCGCAGGAAGCGCCCGATGGCGGGCTCCTCCCAGAGCAACTCGACGTGAGACACGAACCCGGGCACGAGTACGAGGTCGAGCGGCCCCTCGCCGTGGACGCGGTAGGCGATGCTGGTGCCGTCGTGCGAATGGGCGTATCGCGTCGTCGCCTCCGTCATCCCGTGGGCGACTGTAGCGCGCCGGGTCATGTCCGGAAAAACGTCGCCCCGATGGGAGGTCGCGGACACGCAAAGGTCTACGATCGCGGGTCTTGCGCGTCGCGGCGATTGACATGGGTACGAACTCGACCCGGCTGCTCGTGGCCGACGTCGCCGACGGACGGGTCGAGGTGGCCCGGCGTGAGTCGCGGGTGACCGGGCTCGGCCGCGGCGTCGAGATCTCCGGCCAGCTCTCGACCGAGGCGATCGAGCGGGTCTTCGGCGCGATCTCCGACTACCTGGCGATCGCCTCGGAGCTCGGCGCCGTCGAGACCCTTGCGTTCGCGACCAGCGCGGCGCGCGACGCCGCCAACTCGGCCGCCTTCATCGCCGAGCTCCGCGAGCGTTTCGACCTCTCGGCGAGCGTGCTCTCGGGCGAGGAGGAGGCGGAGCTGACCTACCTCGGTGCCCGCGGGTCGTGCGCCGACTGCGAGACCGTCATCGTCGACATCGGCGGCGGCTCGACCGAGCTGGTCGTCGGCTCCGGCGGGCAGCCGATCTACAACGCATCGCTGCAGCTCGGCGTCGTCCGCCACACCGAGCGCCACCTCCACAACGACCCGCCGCTGACGAACGAGCTCGAGTCACTCGCCGAGGACGTCGGCGGGACCATCGACGCCGAGCTCGTGGCGCATCCGAGCCTGCGCGCCGACCTCGGCGTCGCCGTCGCTGGCACCCCGGCGATCCTCGCCGCCATGGATCTCGGGCTCGATCGTGTCGACTACACCCGAATCGAGGGTCACGAGCTCGACCTTGCGACGGTCCAGAAGCTGCTCTCGCGGCTGGCGTCGCTGCCGGTCGACGAGCGGCGCGCCGTCCGGGGAGTCGATCCCGACCGGGCGCCGACGATCGTCGCCGGCGTCGTCATCCTCGTCAAGGCGATGCGCGCCTTCGCGCTCGAGCGGATCACCGTCTCCGAGCGCGACATCCTCTTCGGCGCCGCTCTGCGGGCCGCCGAGCGCCACGCCGCCACCGCCGGCTGAGCGCGGGCGCAGCGCACACGCGGCGCCGACCCGCTCAGGGCGCCAGCCGCGTCCAGGTCCACCCTCCACCCGCATCGCGCTCGTAGCGGAAGCGGTCGTGGAGGCGGCCGACCTGTCCCTGCCAGAACTCGATCTGGCGGGGGACGACGCGAAAGCCGCCCCAGTGCGGCGGCCGCGGGACCGATCCGGATCCGTAGCGCTCGACGATCTCGGCGACGCGCGCGTCGAGCTCGGCGCGATCGCGCAGCGGGCGGCTCTGCGGGCTCGCCCAGGCGCCGATCATGCTCTCGCGCAGCCGGCTCGCGAAGTACTCGTCCGACTCCGCCGCAGCGAGCTTCTCGACCGGCCCGCGGATCCGCACCTGACGGTCGAGCTCGCGCCAGTAGAGGACGAGCGCCGCCGCCGGCCGCTCGGCGAGCTGGCGGCCCTTGACCGACTCCTCGTTCGTGAAGAACCGGAAGCCGCGCTCGTCGAAGCCCTTGAGAAGGACCATCCGGGCGTCCGGCATGCCGTCCGCATCGACGGTGGCCAGGCAGACGGACTCGGCGAGCGGCGCCTCGGCGGCGGCGCGCTCGAACCAGCTCGCGAACAGCTCGATCGGGTCGTCGCGAAGGTCGGCCTCGCCGAACGGCGGCATGTCGGGGCGCGGCTTCGACATCGGACCGGACTCTACGTGCCTGCCCCGCGGTCGCAGCGATCGGCAGTAGGGTGGCCGCGGTGGGAACCCTGACGGCGAGCTGGACGGTCGAGATCGAGGCCTCGCGCGAGCGCGTCTACGCGGTGGCCGCCGACGTCCCCGCCTCGCCCGCCTGGCAGCCGGCGCTGGAGACGGTCGAGACCCTGGAGAGCGACGAGCAGGGCCGCGCGACCCTCGTCGACACCTCATCGGACGCGGTCGTCAAGAAGACCCGCCAGCGCCTCCGCTTCTCCTACGACGACGAACCCGCGGGGATGAGCTGGGTGCAGATCGAGGGCGACGTCAAGTCGCTCGAGGGCTCCTGGGAGTTCGTCGAGCTCGCTGCCGAGCGGACCGAGGCGACGTTCGCGCTCGCCGTCGATCCCGGGCGGGTGCTCGGGATGCTCCTGCGCGGGCCGGTCGAGGGCAAGGTCAAGGAGTTCCTGACCAAGGGCGCCGCCGAGGGCCTCAAAGAGCACGTCGAGTCGGCCGCCGGCGGCTGATCGCGTGAGCGACGATCCGGCCGGCCGGAAGTTCACCGACCGCCACCGGGTCGGAGCCGCCGACGTCGCCGCCGATGGCGGCGCTCACGTCTTCGCGGTCGCCCGCTGGCTGCAGGAGACCGCCTTCGCCGACGGCCTCGACTCCGGCTTCGGGGCCGACGCCTTCTGGATCATCCGCCGGCTCCGGCTCGACATCCGCCGCCTCCCCTCCTTTCCCGAGGAGCTGACCGTGACGACCTGGTGCAGCGGCAAGGCGAAGTCGGTCGCCGAGCGGACGACGACGATCGCGGGCGACGGCGGCGCCGACGTCACCGCCGAGGCGATCTGGGTCCACGTCGATCCGCAGACCCGGCTGCCGGCACGGCTACCGGCGGAGTTCGAGCGGATCTACGGCCCGAGCGCCGCCGGCCGCAAGGCCCGCGCCTCGCTCCGCCACCCGGCCGAGCCGCCGGCCGGTGCCGAGCGCTTCGACTGGTGGTTCGGCAGGTCGCTGATCGACCTCGCCGGCCACGTCAGCAACCTCTGGTACTGGCAGCCGGCCGAGGAGCACCTCGACCTGCCGACCGCCGCCGCCCCGACCGCCGTCCTCGAGGCCGAGTTCCGCTCCGGGATCGGCCACGGGCCGGCAACGCTCCACCGCGCCGACGGGATGCTCTGGATCAGCGACGCCGCCGGGACCGTCGCCGGCACGATCGCGGCTCCGGCCCCTTGATCAGCGGCCTGATCGACCGGCCGCCCGGACCGTGAAGTCGACCCCGACGGCACGCTCGAGCTCGCCGCTCGGCAGCGAGACGTGGACGGCGCCGTCGCGCTCGAGGCGCTCGCGCGGCTCCATCAGCGCGATCCCGTGGAAGCGGTCGTCCTCGTCGAAGAGCCAGACGTGGCCCTCCGGGGTCCGCTCGCGGCGGGCCGAGGGCGAGTCGTCGTCCTTGGCGTAGATGACGTCGCTCGCCGCGTCGTAGGTGACGTAGGCGAAGTTGTGGCGCCCGACCCGGAGTCCCACCGTCAGGCGAGGACGGCCCGGCGCGGGTAGATCACGTCGGGGTCGGTGAGGACGTTGACGAGCGCCGGCTTGCCCGAGGCGAAGGCGCGCTCGAGCGCCGGCCGCAGCTGGTCGGGCTCGCGGACGAGCTCGCCGTGCCCGCCGAGCGCCTCGATCACCTGCTCGTACGGCGTCTCCGGCTGCAGCTCGGCGGCGATCGAATAGCCGTAGAGGTACTCCATCGGGTTCTTCTCGAGCGCCCAGATCCCGTTGTTCCCCATCACGCCGACGACCGGCAGGCCGTGGCGGACCATCGTGTCGAACTCGAGGCCGCTGAACCCGAACGCGCCGTCGCCGAGCAGCAGGCAGACCTGCCGGCCCGGCTTCGCGCAGGCGGCGCCGATCGCCTGGCCGGGGCCGGCGCCGAGGCAGCCGAACGGGCCGGGGTCCATCCAGGTCCCGGGCTCGAAGGTCTCGATGACGCGGCCGGCGTAGGAGACGAAGTCGCCGCCGTCGCCGATCACGATGGCGTCGCGGTCGAGGACCTGGCCGAGCTCCTCGTAGAGCCGCATCGGATGAAGCGGTCCCCGCGGGTCCGCCCGCTCCTCCGCCTCGGCGGCGCGCTTCGACTGCTCCTCCTCGCGCAGCCGGCCGGTCCAGGCGGAGCGATCGGCGGGGACGGCGGCCTCCGCGAGGGCGGCGAGCGTCCCGGTGACGTCACCGACGAGGTCGACGTCGGCGGCGCGATTGCGCTCGAGCCGGTTCGGCTCGACGTCGACGCGGATCAGCTTCGCCTCGGCGCCGATCGCCGCTCCGAAGCCGAGCCGGAAGTCGAGCGGGACGCCGATCACGATCGCGACGTCGGCCTCGCCGAGCCCGAGCCCGCGGGTGCGGCTGAAGGCGTTCGGATGGTCGGCCGGCAGGCAGCCTCGCCCCATCCCGTTCAGGAAGACCGGGATGCCGTGGCGCTCGGAGAGCTCGCGGAGCTGCTCCTCGGCTCCGGCCCAGTACAGCCCGGTCCCAGCCATGATCGCCGGCCGCTCGGCAGCGGCGAGAAGCTCCGCCGCCTCCTCGATCGCGTCGGCGGGATCTGACGTGTGGGCGGGCGGCGGCGGGATCTCGGCGTCGGCGTCCATGAAGACGACGTCGAGCGGATAGTCGAGGAACGTCGGCCCGGTCGGTGCGGCGGCGGCCAGGTCGAGCGCCCGCACCGTCGCATCGCCGATCGCGGCCGGGTCCTTGACCGTCTCCGCCGACTTGACGAGCGGCGAGACGAACGGGAGGTGGTCGATCTCCTGGAGGCTGCCGCTCCCCCAGCGACCCTCGGCGGCGCGGCCGCCGAGGACGACGATCGGGGTGCCGTTGGCGGCGGCGCTCGCCATCGCGCTGACGCCGTTGGTGACGCCCGGCCCGGCGGTCAGGGCACAGACGCCGGGCGTCCGGGTCGCCTTCGCCCAGCCCTCGGCGGCGAAGGCCGCCGCCTGCTCGTGGCGGACGTCGATCACCGCGATGCCCTCCTCGCGGCAGCCGTCGTAGAGGCTGAACAGGTGCCCGCCGGAGAGCGTGAAGAGGTGGGTCACGCCGCGCTCGCGAAGAGCCTTGGCGGCGAGCCTGCCGCCGTGCAGCGCCCCCGGGTTGGCGACGCCGCCCTCGGTCTTAGCCGCGGTTGCCACGGACGCGAGCGTACACGGACCGAACCGCCTCGACGGCGTCGCGCTGGACGCCACCGGGCTCGCCGGGCGGCGCGTAGAGACGGACCGGGCGCTCGAGCCCTCGCAGGTCCCGCTCGCCGCGCGACTCGAGCTCGACCGTGCCGGCGAGGCGCTCGCGGGTCGCCTCGGTCAGCAGCAGGTGGTCGCCGGTCTCGCGGGTCGCCGCCTCGACCCGGGCGGCGACGTTGACGGTGTCGCCGATGACGCTGAAGTTGAGCCGACCGCCGCCGCCGATCGAGCCGGCGAGGACCCGGCCGGTGTTGATCCCGATCCCGACCTGGAACTCGCCGCCCTCGCCCTCGTGGTTGACGAGCCGGTCGATCTCGAGACCGGCCCGGAGCGCCCGGTCGGCGTGGTCGGGAACGATCTCTGGGGCACCGAAGACCGCCATCAGCCCGTCGCCCTCGAACTTGTCGACGTGGCCGCCTGCGGCGGCGATCACCGGCACGATGACCTCGAACAGCGCGTTCAGGCAGGAGACGACCTCGTCGGCCGGGTTCGACTCGGCGTAGCTCGAGAAGTCGACGACGTCGGTGAAGAGGATCGAGACCTCGACGAGCTCGCCACGCTCGGAGAAGCCCTCGCTGAGGATGTGCTCGGCGACGCCCTGATCGAGGTAGGTCCCGAACGCCCGGCGGATCCGCTCCCGCTCGCGGAGGCCGTCGACCATCTCGTTGAACGCCGAGGCGAGGTCGCCGATCTCGTCGGCGGTGGTGATCGGGACGGCGACGTCGAAGTCGCCCTCGGTGACCGCGCCGGTCGCGCGGCGGAGATCGGCGAGCGGCCCGAGCACGGAGCGCGACAGCAGGACGGTGAGCTCGAGGGAGATCGTCGTCGCGACGCCGATCGCGACCAGGACCGTGACCCCGAGGTTGTCGGCACCGGCGATCGCGGCGACGACGACGCCGGTGATCACGTTGATCATCGGCAGCGCCAGGAGCAGTCGCCAGCGCAGCGACAGAGCCTCGATCTCGGCGCTGACCCGCGGCGTAGCCGAGCGGTTGATGTCGATCAGGACCGGCCGCATCCCGGCCTCGATCATCAGGTGGTGGAGGATCGCGCCGTAGCCGACGGCGACCGAGCCGGCGATCGCGAGCGGGAAGAAGTCGAGCCAGGAGAGCTCGAGGATCAGGACCGCGGCGACGCACGACGGCAGCACCACCGCCGCAACCGGGAAGAAGAGCTCGCGGCGGACGAGCGTCATCGGCAGCCCGACCGCGGCCGCCCAGGCGCGCTCGGTGCTCTCCTCGTCGCGGGCGCCGGCGATCCAGGCACGGATCGGTTGCAGCCACGGGAGGATGCGGTGAAGGCCCCAGGCGAGCGCGGCGCCGGTCAGCACGGTGGCGAAGCCGAGAACCAGGAGGAAGTCGGTGAGCGTGGCGTCGTAGTAGGCGAGGAGCAGTGCCACGGTCGCCGCGGTGACCAGGAACCCGGCCTGCAGCTCGAGGCAGACGAATACCGCCGGATAGCGCGGTCCGAGCTTCCCGTAGAGCCACTCGAAAGGTGCGCGAAGCACAATCGGATTGTCCCGAAGCGGCGGACGGGACGGCGTCCGACTGCCCGTCGGAGGTTGTTCGGTGCCGCGATTCCGGAACCGGTACGCAGGCTCCGGGCGCGATGCCGCGAACCATGCAACTGTGATCCCCGACCTCTGGGACCGACTCAGCTTCGCGATCGAGGGCCTCTGGCTGCGGATCGCCGACGGCGTCGATGCCGTCCGCTACAGCCGCTGGGGCCTCGCCGCCGCGGGGCTCGGGATCGCGCTCGTCGCCGTCGTCGTGATCGTCGTCGTCGCCGGCGGCGGCTCCAGCGACGAGGCGGCGACCTCGGCATCGCCGGCGGCGGAGGCCGAGCCGCCTTCGGTCATCAGCGATCCCCAGTTCGTCGAGGAGAAGGGCTTCGCGATCGCCCTGCCCGACAGCTGGCATCGCAGCAAGCCCCCCGAGGGCGCCAGCTTCGCCGCGGCCTCCGACGACGGCCTCGGCGTCGCGACCCTCTGGGTCGACCGCGACCCGAAGCTCGACTTCGACGAGTTCGTCGACCAGTCGCTCGCCGGCCTCGAGGGACTCGGCGACAACGCGCGCGTCACCGACCGCGTCGATGGCCCGAGCCCGGAGACCTCGATCGCCGTGCTCGAGGCCGACGTACCCGTCGACGGTGGCGCCGCCGGTCCCTACCGGGTGACGCTGCGCGCCGCCGGCCCTTACCGCTACTACCTCGCGACCTCGATCGGCGCCGGCGCCCCGCCGCGCCTGATCGCCGACGCGGAGCTGCTCAGCACGAGCTTCCGTCCGCAGGTAGGCACGAAGTAGCGCCAATCGCCGGCTTGATAGGCGAGATACTCACCGGCGGAATGGTCCGCTGGATGGATGATCGCCCGCGGAGACTCCGCGGAGCACTCCGTCCCGCCGGCGGTGGCGGGGCGCCGGAAGGTCACTCGAGGTCTCAACTGCAGATCACTGCCCTATGTGGACACCAATTTGCGGTTGAGCGTCGAGGTGCGGCCCCGGCTCCCGCCGCAACGCTGCGGGTGCATCCGACGTCGCACAGCAACGCCATCTGCACCCAGTGCCTCGAACCGCTGGACCGTCTCCCCCTCATCAGCCGAACACACGGCGACAGGCCGGCCGGCCAGGACTGGCCCTCGTTGGGCTTTCTACATGTGTAGATCCTCGTAGAGGCTCGGCATCGCCCGCTCGTCGCGGATCACGTGGGTGACCGCGTTGATCAGGGCGAGGTGGGTGAAGGCCTGCGGGAAGTTGCCGAGATGCCGGCCTGACGCCGACTCGAGCTCCTCCGCGTAGAGGCCAAGCGGGCTCGAGTCCTTGAGCAGCCGCTCGCAGAGCTCGCGACCGAGCTTGCGCTCGCCGATCTCGAGCAGCGCCGAGACGAGCCAGAAGGAGCAGATCAGGAACGTCCCCTCCTCGCCCTCGAGCCCGTCGTCGGTCTCGTCGGTCCGGTAGCGGAGGACGAGGCCGTTCTCGGTCAGGTCCTCGGCGATCGCGAGCACCGTCGCGCGGACGCGCTCGTCGCCCTGCGGCATGAAGCGGACGAGCGGGATCAACAGGTTCGAGGCGTCGAGGGCGTCAGTGTCGTAGTGCTGGGTGAAGACGCCGCGATCGTCGACGCCGTTGGCGAGGACGTCGGCGTGGATCTCGTTGGCGATCAGCCGCCACTCGTCGGCGAGGCCCTCGTAGCCGCGGCGGGCGGCCATCCGCGCGGCCCGGTCGAGCGCCACCCAGCACATCACCTTGCTGCTGACGTAGTGGCGCGGCTCGCCGCGGGCCTCCCAGATGCCGTGATCGGGCAGCCGCCATACCTCGGTCGCGCAGCGCGCCTGGTCCTCGATCACCGGCCAGAGCCGCGGCGAGATGTGCCCGTACTCCTTCTGATGCAAATAGATCGAGTCGAGGACGGCTCCGAAGACGTCGTTCTGGCGCTGCTCGTAGGCGTTGTTGCCCACCCGGACCGGGCGTGCCCCCTCGTAGCCGGTCAGGTGATCGAGCTCGTGCTCGGGGAGCTCCGCCTCGCCGCCGATCCCGTACATGATCTGCAGCCCACCGTCCTCGGTCCGCTCGACGTCGCCGACGAACTGGATGAAGTCGTCAGCCTCCCAGCTCAAGCCGAGCGCGTGCAGGCCCTGCAGCGTGAAGGTCGCGTCGCGCATCCACGTGTAGCGGTAGTCCCAGTTGCGGACGCCGCCCGGCGTCTCCGGCAGCGACGTCGTCAGCGCGGCGACCATCGCCCCGGTCGGCAGGTAGGTGAGCCCCTTGAGGACGAGCGCCGAGCGCTGCAGGTGATCGCTCCAGCGGTGGTCGGGGAAGTCGCCGGAGGCGAGCCAGGAGCGCCAGAACCGCGAGGTCGTGTCGAGCGCCGCCTCGGCCGCCTCGAAGCTGTCGGGGCCGTCGAGCCGCGACGACCACGAGAGCGCGAAGAAGCAGCCCTCGCCGGCATCGAGGCGGCGGCGGGCACGGGCGCTGCCGCCCTCGATCCCGATGTTGACGTCGCTGTGGAGCCGCAGCGTGCTCTCGCCGTCGCTGGCGTCCGCGATCCCGTGCTCGGGCCCGGGGCGGCTCCAGGTCGCGGGCCGCTTGCCGTAGCCGAAGACCGGCTCGCAGACCTGCTCGAGGTGGACGGTGCCGTGCACGCAGCGGGCGCTGCGGACCAAGACGTGATGGGAATCGAAGTCGGACGGCGGCCGGGTGTGGGCGGTCGCCTTGGTCGACTCGCGGGAACGCCAGCGGCCGACGATCAGCGCGTCACGGACGATCAGCCAGCCGGTCGGTGTCATCCACGTCGTCTCGACGATGTTGGTGCCCGGCTCGTAGCGACGGCCGACCGGACGGCCGGTGTTCGACGGCCCGAAGCGCCAGCCGCCGGCGGCGCGGTCGAGCACCGCGGCGAACACGCTCGGCGAGTCGAAGCGGGGCGGGCAGAGCCACTCGACCGTCCCGTCGGGAGCGATCAACGCGCCGGTGTGGCAGTCGGACAGGAAGGCGTAGTCGGCGATCGCCGGGAACGGCGAGGACGGCATCCGCCGCTCGAGGAAGGGCGTCGGCTCCCGCAGCTTGTCGGGGTCCATGCCGCCGGCGCGACGCGGGCCCGGCTCGACCGGGGGCATCAGCCGCTCGGCGGTCTCGAGCCTGCCGTGCGGACGACGGGGCGGGTCAGAGGACTCCATCGGGACGAAGGTAGCGGCTGGCGCCGTCGAGGCCGCCGGCGCCGCCCCGTCCGCAACGGGCTGCCCTCGGAGGGCGAATCGGTCGACGGCCGCGCGACCTCGTGCAGCGCGCTCGGATCAGCCGATCGTCAGGATCGGCGAGGTCGCCAGCTGGCAGTCGGCGATGCCGGTGAGGGTCGCGGGGTTCGCCTTCGCGTAGTAGTCGCCCGGCGACGGCGTATAGGCGATCGAGTACGAGCCGTCGGCGAGGGTCTTGGTCGTGGCCTTCTTGACGTCGGGCCCCGGAACGCTGTTCCAGATCGTCACCGTGCGCTTGGCGGCGCATGCGCTCAGCGCGGGTGCGGAGACGATGCCGCTGAAACGGCCGCCGCCGTACGCCAGCGTGACCGTCCGGGCGATGCTCGGACAGCCGTTCGCCGATCCGCCGCCTGCGGTCGTCGGACAGGAGTCGCTCGCGTCGGGAACCCCATCGCCGTCCGTGTCGGGGTTGCAGCCGGGGAGCGCCGCACAGACGTCGAGGCGGCCTCCGGTTCGCACCATGCCGGCCAACGCGGGTAGCGGGTCGACGTTGTCGAGGATGCTGGCCTTGAGCTGGACCGCCGTCTTGTAACCGGTCGAAAGGATCAGCGCGGCGGCGCCGGCGACTTCCGGGGAGGCCATCGAGCCCCCGCTCAGATAGCCGTAGCCGCCGCCGCGAAGCGTCGAGTAGACGTTCCTGCCGGGCGCTGCAAGATCGACGGTTTGATCGCCATAGTTCGCGAAGGACGCGAGCTTGTCCGTTTGGGTCGTCGCCGTGACGCAGATCTCGTTCGCCCGGTTGTAGCCACAGGGGTAGCGGCGCAGGGCAGGATCGTCGTTGTCATCGGCGGTGTTGCCGGCCGCGGTGACGAAGAGGATGTCATTGGCGCCGAGAACGTCGATCTCGTCCGAGAGCGCCTGCGAATAGGCGGTCCCGACGTAGGTCTGGGAGTCGTTGACGACGCGGACGTTCACTCCGGCCTGCTTCGCCGCGACCAGCCATTGCAGGCCCTCGATCAGGTCGGAGGTCGAGCCACTGCCGTTGGAGCCGGTGAACTTGACCGGCAGGATCGACGTCGACCAGTTGACGCCGCTGACGCCGATCCCGTTGTCACCGACTGCGCCGAGGATCCCGGCCACGTGGGTTCCGTGACCGCCGTACTTGGTCTCGTCGTCCATGGGGTCGCACGTGACCGACGTGCCCTTGACGTTGACGCCATGGGTTCCGGCCGGGCAGCCGCCGATCCCGCCCGGATTCGTCCAGACGTTCGCGGCCAGGTCGGGATGGTTGTAATCGACGCCGGAGTCGACTTCGCCGATGACGACGTTGCGCGATCCCGTCGTCACGTTCCACGCCGGGACCACGTGCTCGTCGGCACCGGCGAGCCCGCTCGACCCGTTGAGCGTCTGGCCGGTGTTCTGCAAAGGCCATTGGAGGCCGAAGCTCGGATCGTCGGGCACGGCCGACGACTGCATCACGTAGTCCGGCTCGGCGAAGCGGACGCCGTCGAGTCGCTCGAGCCGGGAGGCCACCCGGCGTTCGCTGCCGTCCGCCACCTGCAACCGCACCAACGGCCCCACCGAATCGACCCGGTCCGCTGCCGCCGGGCCCGGAGCGCTGTGCCGGGCGGCCTCGACGTCCCCGGCGGAGAGCAGTCGCTCGACCCGCTCGCCCGGCACGTGGGCCTCGATGGCTCGCTGCTGCGCCGTTGTGGTGCCCGGCTCGAAGCCGAGGAGGACGGAGCCGGGGCGCTGCGGCGCTGCCGAGGCAGTGCCGGTTGCCGCCGCGATCGCGAAGAGCGCGGTGAGGGCGGCCAGGGCGCAGCAAATCCTCGAGGTGTGAACAGCGCCCCTCATCGAATGCCCAATCGGACTGGATGGCTTCCAGATTCCCGCGTGAGGCTTCGAGCTTAGCGCCCCGCCAGAAGCCAGACGACAGTTGCCCGTCGCTCGATCCTCGGCGTCGTCATCGCAGGCTCGCAATCCGAGGCCAGTGCCGGGGGAGGGATTCGAACCCTCATGCCCTCTCGGGCAGCCGGGTTTAAGCCGGCCGCGTATCGCCAGTTCCGCCACCCCGGCAGCGCCGCCGAAGGCTATCTACCCCGATCAGGGGATTTAGGTTGACGCAACTTTTCTGCCCTACGGTGTTCTTCAAGGAGGACGTCTCGCCTTGGAAGCTTCCGCACTTACACGCCGCGCGCCCGCACGCGGGTTCCTGTCCCGGCGCTCGCCCCTGCTCCGGCTCGAGTCCGACGAGCGCCTCGTCGCGCTGATCCGAGCCGGCCACGACGGCGCCTTCGAGGCCCTCTTCAACCGCTACAACGCCCGGCTGCTCGGCTTCTGCCAATCGATGCTGAAGAGCCGCCAGGACGCCGAGGACGTCCTCCAGGAGGTCTTCACCAACGCCCACTCGGCGATGCTCGGCGACGATCGCAAGATCAACGTCCGGCCATGGCTCTACCGGATCGCCCGCAACCGCTGCCTCAACCATCTCCGCAAGCCGGTTCCCGAGGGCCAGGACTCGATGGACGTGCTCCCGCACAACAACGGCACGACCACCGCCGAGCAGGTCCAGCTCCGCGAGGACCTCCGCCAGCTCATGGCCGACGTCGAGACGCTCCCGGAGACGCAGCGCACGGCGCTGCTCCTCCGCGAGATCGACCAGCTCTCCTACGAGGAGATCGCCCAGGCGATGCAGACGACGGTCCCGTCGGTGAAGTCGCTGCTCGTCCGCGCCCGGATCGGCCTCGCCGAGTCGGGGCAGGCACGGCTGCTCACCTGTGACGAGGTCCAGATCGACCTCGCCGAGGCGGCCGAGGGAATCGGCAAGGTCTCCGGGCCCGCCCGCAAGCACGTCCGCGACTGCGACGTCTGCAAGGCGTTCCGCAACCAGCTCCGCTCCGACCGCAAGGCGATGGCGGCGCTCTTCCCGGTCGGGCTCTTCGCGCTGCTCAAGCAGGGGATCGTCGCGAAGCTCCTCGGCGGCGGCTCGGCCGCCGGCGCCGGCTCCGGCGCCGCGGGCGCCGTCGGCGGCGCCTCCGCTTCCAGCGGCATCAGCGGCGTCGGCATCCTCGGCGGCGCGATCGGCGCCAAGGCCGCGGCCGGCTTCGCGACGGCCGCGATCCTCACCGCGGGCGCAGTCGAGGTGAGGAACATCAACAACGGCAACGACAACCCGGATCCGAAGGTCGCGCCCGCGGCGGTCACGGTCACCGAACCGGTCGCGAAGCCGATCCACGTCCAGGCCCGCCTTGTCGACCGCGTCGCGGCCCCGGCCCCGGCAACGCAGCCGGCCGCGGGCTCCAACGACCGGAAGGCGACCGACCAGGCTCCGGCCGACGCCCGCACCGAACCGCCGCCGGCGGACCCGCCGGCGACCGACGTCCCGAAGCCGGCGACCGATCCCGCCGTGGTGACGACCCCGGAGGAAGGCGACGTCGCAGTCGCGCCGCCGACCGAGCCGACAACGGCGACAGGGACCGGTGGCCAGGACACCGGCAGCGCCCCGGCCGATCCGGTGACGCCGACCGAGCCGACCGAACCGACCGACCCCGCCACGACCGACCCGGATCCGGTGGTGGCGCCGACCCCCGCACCGGACCCGGCGGTGGATCCGACCGCGCCGACCGCGCCGGCCACCACCCCGGTCGGCTGAACCGGACGGGCGTCCAGCGCCCAGGAGCTGCCTAAGGTCCAGCCCCCAGGTGCCGATGGGGGTGGCCGTGACGGCTCGATCGAACACCTGCCGGCCGGACTGCACCCTGTCCGCGGCGGCGGGAGACCCTCTGCCCGGGGCCAATCCGATCGAATGCCGTCCGGATCGGTTCTGCCGGCGCATGATTGGCACGATCGCTCGCCATTGGACTCGGCGAGGCGCCTCGGTGGACTGGGACTGACCGGTTGCACGGCGCCGTCCCCGAGGGGGCGGCGCCGGCGGCCGCGTCAGGCAAGCATTCAGACGGTGTGGGTGGCGCCCGGCTCGAGCACCACGACCTCGGCGTCGCTGCCGCTCTCGACCTTCTGCTTGAACTCCCCGGCATCGGCTTCGATCGCCGGGAACGTGTCGTAGTGCATCGGCAGCACCGTTCCGGCGCCGAGCAGGCCGCAGGCGTAGGCGGCGTCGTCGATTCCCATCGTGTAGTGGCCGCCGATCGGGACGATCGCGACGTCGAGCGGCGTCCGCTCGGCGATCAGCTTCATGTCGCCGAACAGGCAGGTGTCGCCGGCGTGGTAGACGGTCACGCCGCCGATGTTGACGACGAGGCCGGCGGGCAGCCCGATCGAGGTCCCGGTCTCGGCGCTGAACGGCTCATGGCCCTCCTCGCCGCTCGGCGTCGTGTTCGTGTGGAACGCCTGCACGAGCTTGACCCAGCCCCAGTCGAACTCGACGACGCCGCCGAGGTTCGGGTCGAAGGTCTGCTCGACGCCGCGCGCGTCCATCCACTTCGCGAGCTCGACGATCGCCACGACCGGCGCTCCGGTCCGGGTCGCGACCCCGACGGCGTCGGCGATGTGGTCGGCGTGGCCATGGCTGAGCAGGATGTGGGTCGGCTCGACCTCCTCGCCGGTGACCGGAGCGGTCGGGCTGTTCGGCTTCAGGAACGGATCGATCAGCACCCGCGCGGTGCCGTCGCTGAGCTCGAAGCAGCTGTGACCAAGCCATCTGATGTCCATCGTCAACTCTCCTCTTCGTCGTTGGTGGTGGTCGGTGATCCGAGCTCGTCGGCGAGCGCCCAGCCGACCGCGACCCCGACCATCATCGAGATCCGGGTCTCCTCGGCGAGAAGCACGTCGACCGCGGTGGCCCGCTCGTCGAGATCGTCGACCGAGACGACCCGCTCGAGCTCCGCCCGGTGCGATTCGCCGAACCAGCCCCCGGCGGCGAGCGCGCCGGCGAGGACCCGCTGGAGCGCCGGCGCCGCCGCGGCGACGCGGGCCTCGGCGGCATGCAGGCGGGTGCCGTCGGTGAGCCGGCTCACGGCCTCCTCGAGCTCGGTCTCGGTGAATCGGGCGCCGGACACGGGCTGAACATACCCCGCGCAGCGCCCCGGCAAGCGGGCCGGCGGGCGGAGCTCAGCCAGACGACGCGTCGAAGCGGCGGGCCGCGACGGCGCCCATCGCGAGGCCGACGAGGGCGCCGACGATCCCGGCGACAGGGTCGGCCCCGACCTCGAAGAGCGGCAGCAGGAGGAGGACGGCGGCGGCGACCGCGATGCCGATCGTCTCGAGCGGCTCGCCGAACGCCTGCTTCGCCTCGCCGCGCCAGATCATCAGGCAGGCGCCGAGCAGACCGAGGGCGATCGCGTTGCCGCCGGCGACCACGAGGGTGTCGGTGATGCCGGCCGCATAGACGGCACCGGCGGCGAGCGAGCCGAGGGCGCCGGTGGCGACGATCAGGGTCGCGGTCGCGAGCGAGCCGAGGCGGCGCTCGATCGCCGATCCGAAGATCCAGATCGCGAGGCCGGTGATGAGCAGCGCGCCGAGGTCGTCGTAGACGAACGGCGCGGTCACGTATCGCCAGGCCTCCGAGCCGACCGGGCCGACGATCGCGCCGAGCTCGCTGAGCGTGAACGGGACGGCGCGGCCGAGGACGAGGAGGATCCCGCCGGCGAGCAGGGTCAGGCCGGTCGCCATCGGACGGGTGCCGAGCGCGACCGTGGCGCTGCGCTCGGCGGCCCGCTCGCGCCGGCGCCGGCGGCGGCGATCGCGGCGGGTCTCGCGGACGCGGATCTCGTCGCCCTCGCGCTCGAGCTTCGGGGCGCGCTTGCGGATCCGGTGCCCGCAGTAGGGGCACTCGGTGACGTACGGGCTCACCTCGGAACCGCAACTCCGGCAGACGACGCTGAGCTCCGGGGCCTGTGCCACAGGTCGAGGATAGCTCCGCGGGGTTCGCGGATCAGCGGGCGGTGAGCGCCACGGCGGCCGCGACCAGCTCGCGAAGGTCGTCGCCATGGCCGGCGACGAAGTCGAGCTGACGGCGGGCGCCGGTCCCGGAAGCGACGATGTCGCTGACCCGGCGAAGCTCGTCGCGGCAGCCGACCGCGATCGCGCTCGACTCGACCTCGGCGATCAGGTGCTCCGCCATCGCCGTCGCCGCGACCGGGCAGCCCTGCGTGAAGTCGATCAGCTCCCCCTCCATCCCGCGCACGGCGGCGCGGACCTTGTTGTCGTCGACGAGCTCGAACGGCGCCTCGACGAGCGGGTCGCCCTCGTCGAAGAGCTCGGCGAATCGGTGGGCGAGCGACAGCGTCAGCGCGGCGAGGGCAGCAGTGTCCTCGATCCGCGTCGCCTGGTCGAAGACGCGGGTCTCCACCGTCCCGAGGTTCGGGTGCGGGCGGACGTCCCACCACAGGTAGGTGTAGTCGTCGATCGCCCCCGACCCGGTCATCTGCCCGACCCGGCGGGCGTAGATCTCCCAGCTCCCGTAGTGCGGCGGCACGCCCTGGCGGGGGAAGGCCCGGAAGACGGGCGTGCGGGCCGACATCATCCCGGTGTTCCTGCCCTCCCAGAACGGCGAGTTCGAGGACAGCGCCAGCAGCAGCGGCAGGTGGCGGCGGATCCCGTCGGCGACGTAGATCGCCTTGTCGGGGGAGTCGATGCCGACGTGGACGTGGGTCCCGAAGATCAGCTCCCGCTCGGCGATGAAACCGAGGTCGGCGACGAGCTCGCGGTAGCGGGGACGCTCGACGATCTCCTGCTCGTCACAGAGCGCGAACGGGTGGGTGCCGGCGGCGCCGACGAGCATCCCGTTGCGCTCGGCGATCCCGCTGACGAGGCGGCGCAGCCCGGAGAGCTGCTCGGTCGCGCTCGCGATGTCGTCGCATGGGGTCGTCGCGACCTCGAGGACCGACTTGAAGAGCTCCGGCTTGACCTGCGCGGCGTGCTCGTCGGGAACGGCGGCAAGGATCGTCTCGATGCCCTGCGAGAGGTCGAGGGTCGCGGGGTCCAAGAGCATCAGCTCCTCCTCGATCCCGACGGTGAAGGGCGTCCCGTTGAAGCTGTGCTCGAGCACGGGGAGTGCGGCGATCCTACCCCGCTGATCGGCCGTCTGAGCGGCCGTCTGAGGCCGCTCCGACCCACCTATACTGGCGATTCTCCCCTGCCGCCCGTCACCTGAGCGGGCAACCCGGCATCCCGACACCAAGGAGGAACTCCAAGTGGAGGTCAAGAGCATCACCGAGCAGAAGTCGCTCCTCGAGACGCTGGCGCCCGGCAAGCGCGCCCGTCTGCACCGGCTGCTGTTCGAGTTCGGTCCCGGCAACGGAACGCTGATGCTGCTGCCGATCGACCAGGGCATCGAGCACGGGCCTCGCGACTTCTTCCCGAACCCGGCCTCCAAGGACCCCGACTACCAGTTCCGGCTCGCCGCTGAGGGTGGCTACTCGGCGATCGCCTGCCAGATCGGGATGGCGACGAAGTACTACCCCGACTACGCGGGCAGCGTGCCGCTGATCCTCAAGGTCAACGGCAAGACCGACATCCCGCCGTCGGAGCGGGCGCTCTCGACCTGCAACGCGTCGGTCGAGGACGCGGTCCGGCTCGGCGCCGATGCGGTCGGCTACACCCTCTACGTGGGCTCGCCGCGCCAGGACGAGGACCTCGTCCAGCTGCGCGGCGTCCGCGAGGACTGCGAGCGCTTCGGGATGCCGCTCGTCGTCTGGTCCTACCCGCGCGGCGAGGCGGTTGCCGCCAAGGGCGGTCAGAACTCGTTCTACGCGATCGACTACGCGGCCAGGATGGCGATGGAGATGGGAGCCGACATCGTCAAGCTGAACATGCCGAAGATCGATCCCGACAAGGACAAGGACTCCCCCGCCCCCTACAACGAGGGTGGGTTCTCGCAGGGCGACGCGATCGCCCACTGCGTCGAGTCGGCGGGTCGCTCGCTCGTCGTCCTCTCGGGCGGCTCGAAGATCGACGACGACGCCCTGCTCGGTCAGACCCGCGAGATCATGCAGGCCGGCGGCTCGGGCGTGATCTATGGCCGCAACGTCTGGCAGCGCGAGTGGAACGAGGCGCTGGAGATCATCGGCCAGATCAAGGAGATCATGCTCTCGAGCGTCCACCGCATTCCCTAGCGGCGGATCTCGAGCAACGCGGCGGGGGCAGGCGGTGGTTCCGGGAACCAGGGGCGGGATCGCCGGCGCCCTGACGCTGCTCGCCCTGCTCGTCTACCTGCTGCTCGCCGGCGGCGACGAGGACCGCGGCACGACGGGGACGGCGGCCGGCGAGGGGCGCGGCGGCGCGGCGGCGGGGCAGCCGGTCACGGCGCGGGTCGTCCGCGTCGTCGACGGCGACACGATCGAGGTCGCGCTCGACGGCGGCACCGACGACGTCCGCTACATCGGCGTCGACACGCCGGAGACGGTCAAGCCCGGCGAGCCCGTCCAGTGCTACGGGCCCGAGGCGTCCGAGTTCAACCACGAGCTCGTCGACGGCGAGACCGTCCGGCTCGTCTTCGATCGCGAGCTGCGCGACGTCTACGACCGGCTGCTCGCCTACGTCTACGTCGGCGACCGCTTCGTCAACGCCGCGATCGTGCGCGGCGGCTATGCCCGGACGCTCGAGATCCCCCCGAACACGTCGCGAGCCGATCGGCTCGCCGCGCTCGAGCAGCGCGCCGGCGAGCGTGGCCTCGGGCTCTGGGGCGCCTGCTGACGTGAGCGCGATTCGCGTCCCGTCTTAGCAACAGCTAATATTCCTGTTCGTGCCAACCGAGACCCCCATCGCCGCTCCGGCGGCACCGGCGGATCCGATTCCCTCGACTGCAACCACCGACGCTCCCCGGATGGAGCGGAGCCTCGACCAGTTCGAGGAGGCGTTCGAGCGCGCCCAGCAGGTCGACGAGCAGCGTCGCCTCGAGCTGCGCCGCCGCGCCGCGAACCGCTCCCGGGCCCGCGACATCGTCAAGACCGAGAAGCGCGGCCGCGTTCGCTTCAGCGTCCTCGCGATCTGCCTGACCGCGACCGTCGTCGTCGTCACGGTCGTGATGTTCGAGACGCTCGCCTGGCTCGTCGGCGGCTGAGCCGCCAGATCGTCTAGTCCTTCGGAGGCGCCGTCCGGCGCTGGGCCGGGCGCTCGTCGTTGTCGAGGACCTCGCGGCGGAAGACGGCGATGTCGCGCGGCGCCTCGATGCCGATCCGGACCTTGTCCCCGGAGACGGACAGGACTGTGATCTCGATGTCATCGCCGATCACGATGCTCTGGTTGGTCTTCCGAGTCAGTACGAGCATGGCCGCCCGGACCTCGGGCCGGGCTGGAACGGCAGGGTGCACGGTCGTCCCCCCGCGACAAGCGGTTGGCCCGACCTTAGCGAAAGCCGATTCGTGCGTCCACACGTATCCCGGGGGGTCGGGGGCCGTTGGATAGACTCACGCGCCGAATGGCAGGCAAGCCGCTGAGATCGCAGCTGAACCAGATCCGTGCCTGGGTGCGCGAGGGGCGCACCGATGCCTGGATCGCCCACCAGCTCGACATCTCCGCCTCCGAGCTCCGCGAGTTCCGCCGCCGCCACGACCTCACCCCCGACTCCGAGCCCGATACCTCCGACGACCTCCGCGACGAGATCGAGGCCGAGGTCGAGGCCGCGACCCTGAGCGCCGCCGAGGCGGCCGAGGAGAGCGACGAGGAGGTCGAGGACGACGAGGATCGCGACGAGGACGAGGAAGAGGAAGAGGAGCGGCCCCGCCGTCGCCGGCGCCGTCGCGGCGGCCGCGGGCGGCGCCGCGGAAGCGCCAACGCGATCGAGGGCACCTTCGACCACGGCGAGGACGAGGGTTACGGCCTCTGGCTCGATCCTGCGGTCAAGGACAACCCGGTCTACGCCGAGAACTGGTCGGGCCACCGCGCCGTCCGGGTCACGATCGAGCCCGATCAGATCACGATCAGGCGCGCCGGCGGCGACGCCGACTAGCGTCACCGCGTTCCGGCCGTCTCAGTCCGAGCCGCCGTTCCAGGCGGGCTGCTCGGCCCGTCGCAGCGCCGCGAGCACGTGCTCGAGCGTGTGCAGGTCGAACGGCTCGGCGACGCCGTCGTTGATCAGCTTCTTGCCCATCTGATCGCGGGCCGCGATCGGCCCCTGCGCGAACAGGTAGGCCCCGATCTGGGCGTCCCGGGCGGGGTCGTCGCGGCGGGCGTAGCCGTCGGGGATGCCGGGCGCGCCGCCCTCTTCCGCTGTCCGGCGGAGGATCTCGACGAGGACGGCGTTGGGATCGCCCGGCTCGCCGTTGCCGCCGCCGTTCCGGCGCATCGTCAGGGCCGGCTTCGCCGCCTCCTCCGCGGGCAGCCCGCGGACGACGGCACGGCGCAGCGACTTGCGCTCACGCGGGCGCAGCGCCTCGAGGCCGGCGGCGGCCTCGAAGCCGTGGTGGGGGCTCCGCAGCCCCTTGAACATCGTCAACAGCGCGCCGCGGTGAGCGACCGGGACGGCCCCGAGCAGCAGGCAGAGCACGAGCCAGAGGAGGATCGCCGCCGTCCCCGCGATCAGGTCGAGGACGATCCCGCCTGGATCGATGAGGCTGTGGGCGGCGCCGACGAGGACGGCGAGGCCGCAGCAGATGATCATCTGCCGCCACGGCAGGATGATCGGACTCCGGCCCCGCTGCGAGCGCATGAAGACGTAGACGGTCGGGATCGCGAAGGCCAGCATCATCGCCACCGGCGCAGCCTTGACGCCGATCTCGCCGACGAGCAGCAGCGTCAGCCCGACGAACGCGAACATCGCGATGACGGCGCCGATGATGAACGGGACGCGCTTGTCGGCGTACTTCACCGACTTGTTGATCATCCGGTAGACGGTCGGGGCGACGAGGCCGCCGGCGACGAGCGGGATCAGCGGCGCGGCGTCGGCGTAGGACGGCGGTGCGACGCGGACCATCACGGTCGCCATCACGGTCGTCATCAGCATCGTCGCGGCGAGGACGAAGGTGAAGTAGCCGAACTGGATGCCGCGCGCGTTGCCGACTCCGTACTCGTCCTCGACGGCGCGGAACATCGGCGTCTTCTGAAGCGGCCGCAGCGCCTTCCGGTAGCCGCCGGGGAGGACCGCGACGAGGAACGCCGCCCGTGAGGCGAGGTGGTAGGTGCCGAGCTCGGTGTGGTCGACGAAGCGCGAGAGGATGAAGATGTCGGCGTAGCCGACGACCCACATCGAGAGCACGAGCGGGACCCGGATCGCCCCCTTCTTGTAGATCGCGATCGCCTCGCGCCAGTCCCAGCAGAGCTCCCAGCTGCCGCGGAGGACGACCAGCGACATCAGCAGCGCCAGGCCGGTGCCGATCGCCTGACCGGCGATCGCGCCGGTGATCCCCTCGCCGGCGATCAGCAGCGGCACGACCGCGGCGAGGATGAAGATCGGCTTGGCGACCTCGACCGCGATGTACGACTTCGGCCGCCGCTCGATCCAGATCGCGATCGAGGAGACCCGGTAGAGCGCCGCGGTGCCGCCGGCCAGCGCCGCGTACATGACCAGGCTCGGGTCGGCGTCGCCGAGCAGGTAGTGCGAGATCTGATCGGCGAAGACGATCGACAGCCCGGTGCCGATGATCGAGACGATCGTGATCGTGACCAGCCCGGTCCCGAGGCTGCGTCGCGGCGAGGCTGCCAGCTCGTCATCGTCCTCGTCGTCGTCATCGTCGTCGTCCTCGTCGTCGCCGCCGAAGGTCCGCTTCAGCGTTCCCTGCTTGCTGGCGAGCGTGAACAGGATCGTCAGCAGCCCCGAGTAGAACATCAGCAGGCCGAGCTGGCCGAACTCGCCGGGCTCTGAGAAGTTGGCGATGACGATCGTCGACGCGAACGTGACCGCGTTCCCGAGCACCATCCCGATTCCGTGGATGCCCGAGTAGCGGAGCACCTGGGTGCCGAGCGCCGCGCCGGTGCCGCCGCCCTTGTCGGGCCGCTTCGGCCCGCCTCCCCCCTTGCGGTTCTTCCGCTGGTTCCGGTTCTTCCGGTCGTTGCCGTCGTTCGCGCTCAAACCGACCAGTGGTCGAACGACCTCCCGGTCTGCGCGCGCAGCCGGTCGGCGTCCTCGTGAAGGACCTCGAGGACCTCGGGTCCGAGCGCCTCGGCGATGCCGGTGGGCCTCTCGATCGGCTTCGAGAGCGGCAGGGCGACGTCGAGCGCGAGCCAGGCGCGACGCGGGATCCGGCGGCCGAAGCGGGTCCGGCTCATCCGCTGCACCCGCATGCCGAGGCGGGTCGCGCGCTTCTTTCGCGAGGTCGAGTGGCGGACCTGCTCGAACTTCGGATGCTGGAAGCAGGGATCGACGCCGGCGAACTCGAACAGCCGGCGCAGGGTCGGCATCCGGTCGTCGCGGAGATCGCGCTGATCGAGGACGAGGATCTGCTCCTCGTCGAAGAGCGCGAGGTAGCGCTGCAGCTGCATGAAGTACTTGCTGCGGGTCACGTACGACGTGTTCGGGTGCAGCAGCGTCGCCCGCAGGTCGCCCTTCTCGCGCCGCTTCGCGTAGTTGTGGACGAAGTGAGCGGTGATTCGCTCGATCGGGTCGCGGACGATGTAGACGAGGCGGACGTCGGGGACGACCTCGGCGATCCGCTCGGGGACGCCGAGATGCTGCGGGTAGGCGGTGTAGTTCGGGGACGCCTCGCCGCGACAGCGCGCCGCCGGGTCGAAGTGGCGCGAGTACCACTCGAGGCCGCGCGGCAGGTTGCGCTCGGCGATGAAGTAGTTGAGCTCCTTCGGGGTCGACATCGAGACCTCGGGATGGAGGCTGAGGTAGTAGTGCAGGCCGCTGGTGCCGCACTTCTGGGCGCCGATCACGATCAGGTTCGGCAGCGTGAGATCGCGCGTTCCGCTGCCGGATCGCGCTCGGGAGAGCGTCTCGCGGGCGCCGTCTTCCCCGGTGACGGCTGCCGCTTCAGTCGGGGCCGGAGCCTCCATAGGCCCCTCCGAGGATACCGGTGGCCCGGTCACGATCCGGGCTTCGGGCCGTCATCGGACCCCGCGCTGAGATCGAGCAGATCGGCACCGTGGCTGCCGATCGAGACCGCTCGGAGCGGGCTGCGGCCGGCGAGGAGGATGCGGAGGCGGGCGCGGAGGTCGGCGACCGAGGTGACCGCCGGCTCACCCGCCCGCGGATAGGAGGGAATCAGCTCGAAGCCGACGCCGAGCTGCCGCAGCTCCGCGAACGCGGTCGAGTCGGTGAGGACGAGGACGCGCTCCGGCGGCAGCTCGCCGATCGCGGCGCGGAGCCGCTCGACCAGCTCGGCCTCGGGTACGTCCATCGCGAGCACGGCGAGATAGGGCCGTCGGCGCTCGGGATGGCGAGCGAGATCGCGAGCCCCGAGCGCGGCGACGAGCGGCAGCGACGGGCCGACCCGGTGGCTCGAAAGCCGCAGCCAGCGGTTGAAGCTGCTGCGGTCGCGGACCGCGGCGGCAGGACGGTCCCCGGCGAGCATCGCGGTGAGGAGATCGGCGGCATCACCGGCGCCGTTGCCGGGCCAGACGCGCTCGCAGCCGGCCGCGAGCGCCGCGCCGCGATCGGGGTCGGCGAGCTCGGTGAGCCGCTCTTCGAGCGCCGGATCGCCCGCCCCCTCGACGGCCAGCGCCGCTCCCGCTTCGGCCGCCCAGCGCGCCCGCGCCGCCTGATCGTCGGTGTTCCGCGCCATCGGCACGAACAGGGTCGGCACCGCGAAGGCGATCAGCTCGTGGAAGGCGTTGTAGCCGGCGGCGGCGACCGCGACGTCGAACGCCGCGAAGTAGCGGCTCATCGGGAACGTCGCCTCGAGCTGGGCGACGCCGTCGGGGAGCCGGAGCGACGCCGCGAGGCTCGAGCGCAGCGCCGCCACCTGCAGCCCCGGGACCGCGGTCAGGGTCGCGAGGGTGCGGGCGACGGCCCGATCGAGCTCGCCGCCCTGCCCGAGCGAGACGAGCGCGGTGCGACGGGCGGGATCGAGGCCGAGCTCGGCGGCGGCCTGCCTGCGCGGCAGCAGCTCGGCGCGGTCGAGGAGCACGATCGGCCGCACCCGGCGGGCCTCGCGGCGGTGCGGGACCGTCGGCCCGGGATCGTCCGCCTCGGCGAGCTCGCCGGGCTCGAGGACCGCGTCGAAGGCGCCGACGCGGCGCAGCGGCGCCGTCGCGCTGCCGGACCGCCACATCGCCCGCCGGCACCAGATCGACGGCGGCGCGCCGCGGGCGCTGAGCAGGTGGGTGAGCGCCCGGTAGGGATGGACGCCGTCGAAGACGATCAGGTCGGGCTCGCGCTCGGCGATCACCTGCTCGAGCATCGCGCCGAGCCGCAGGTTCCAGGCACGGTCGGTGCCGGAACCGGGACGCCGGTAGGAGGAGAGGTAATCGACGTCCCAGCCCTCCGCGGCGACGACCGGAGCGGCGCCCGAGAGCGTGAAGAACGACGAGCGGTGCCCGGGCGGCAGCCGCCTGGCGATCGCCATCGCTCGGTTCAGGTGACCGAGCCCGGTCCCGTTGCTGGTCGCGAACAGCACCCGCGGGCCGCCGCTTCGCCGCGCCGCGTGGGCGCTCACCGGCCGGCCCTCGCGGTCTCGCGGTCGAGCGCCGCCCGGAGCACTGGCGCCGCGTGGTTGCCCTCACGCTCGAGCGCCGCGACCGTCCGCCTGTAGCGACGCTGGAGGAGGGCGCGTCCCGGGGGGCTGAGCTCACTGCGCCAGCGGCCGAGGTGCGCCTTCTCGGCGGTCATCTCGGAGTCGAACACGTCGCGCATCGCCGGCTCGTCTGCGATGCCGAGGAACTCGAGCAGATCCGCGTAGGTGCGCTCGCGCTCCCAGCCGACGAGGTCCTCGAGGAGGACGACTCGAAAGCGGTCGGCGGGGATCGAGAAGGATGCACCGTCCTCGCTGCCGCGAACGCCGTCCTCGATCGCCCGCAACCGGTCCGCCCACCAGCCGATCGCCGCGCCGATCCGTCGCGGGCCCCAGGTCTTCCCGGCGACCGATGCGGCCGAGTCGCGGCCGTCGCGCAGGGCGTGCACGAACCGGGCCTCCGGGAACAGCCGCAGCAGCGTCTGCGCGGCGCGGACGTTGTGGGAGGACATCTCGACGAGGCCGGGCTTCCCGCGCCGCTCCGCGATCGGCCCGAGCAGGTCGCAGAAGAGACCGCGACAGCCGGCCACGGGGTCGTCTTCCCAGGCGGCCGCGAAGCGCTCGAGGGCGGCCTCGAACTCGGCCTCCCGCATCAGGTTGTAGAGCCCGCGCGGACGACCGTCGACCCGGACCCGGTGCCACCAGAACCCGCGCAGCTTCGCGAGATAGGCGGCGAGCGTGATCCGGCCGTCGAGGAGATCGGGCATGCCGCGCTTGTTGCAGTGGAAGCGGGCCTCGATCGGGACGTCGGCGAGCCGGCTGTGGCGACCGAGGAGATGGGCAAGCGCATGGGTGCCGGAGCGGCCGGTGCCGCCGATGAAGACGATGTCGAGCCCGCTCGATCGCGGTTCGGCCGGGCTCGCTCCTGCGCCGGCGGCTCCGCTCACGCGGGCTGGTGCTCGTAGGCCCGGCGAAGCTGAGGCGCGCAGTGGAAGTCCTCGCCCTCGAGGCGATCGAGGGTCTTCTCGTAATCGCGGACGAGCGCCTCCTGCTGCTCGACCGAGAGCCCCTCGCGCCAGCGCTCGCGGTGGGCGGCCGAGGCGCTCATCTCCTCCTCGAAGAACTCGCGCATCGCCGGCTCGTCGTTGAGCTCGAGGTGGTCGAGGAGCTCGGCGTAGACCGCTTCGCGGTCGCCGTCGACGAGCTCGTCGAGGCTGATCGTCAACACGCGCCCGGCAGGAAGCTCGCGGACCCCCGCCTCGATCTTGCGAAGGCGGCCCTCCCACCAGCGGATCCCCTCCGACGCGTCGCGCGGGTGGCTGCGCTTCTGCCGCTTCGAGACCTTCGAGGAGCCGGCATCGCGCCCGTCGCGGACGGTGTGGATCAGCTTCGCCTCCGGGAACAGCCTGACCAGCGTCGGGCTCTCGGCGATCGTGAAGCAGCTCATCTCGATCAGGCCCGGCTTTCCAGCCGCGGCCGCGGTCGGCCAGAGCAGGTCGAAGAAGAGGTTCCGGCATGCCCGGTCGAGGTCGTCCGGGGCCGTCGCCTCGAACTCGGCGACGGCGGCATCGAAGCGGTCGCGCTCGACGATCTTGTGGAGGCCGCGGACCTTGCGCCCGAAGGCGAGCCGGCGGGCGAGCACCGGCGCGACCTCGCCGGCACGGATCCGCCGCCACCAGAACCGCTTCAGCTTGCGGAGGAACTGCTCCGGCGAGACCTGGCCGGAGAGCAGGTCCGGGAAGCCCTGCGGGTTGACGTGGAAGCGGGCCTCGATCGGGACCCGGGCCCAGTGCGAATGGTTGGCGAGGAGCTGCGAGACGACGTGCGTGCCGGAGCGGCCGGTGCCGCCGACGAACAGCAGGTCGGGATTCTCCGGGCGCTCGGCGGCGAGATCGATCACGCGTTTCGCCTCTCCCTGACCCGGCGGAGCAGCGAAACGCAGCCGACGCCGTCGGCCTCGAGCCGGTCGAGGATCTCCTCGTAGGCGGCATCGACCGCGGCGTGCTGGCGAGCCGGGACATCGGCGCGCCAGCGCTCCGCGTGGGCGTTGCGGACCCGGACGCGGCGGGTGAAGTAGCCGAGCATCGCGTCCTCGTTGCGGAGTCCGGCGAACTGGCGGAGCTTCCTGTAGGTGTACTTGCGGCGGTTGCCGGAGACGAGGTCGTCGAGGCTGACCTCGTGGACGCGGTCGCGGCCGGCGGCGCGGATCCCGCCCTCGATCCGGCGGATCCGAGCCTCCCACCACTCGAGCCCCTGACGCATCGTCCGTGGATGGGCGAGCCAGCGCGCCTGCCCGACCCGCGAGGCGGCGACGTCGCGGCCGTCGCGGACGACGTGGATGAACCGGGCCTCGGGGAACAGCGTCCCGAGCGGGCCGGCCTGGGCGACGACGTCGCAGCTCTGCTCGATCAGCCCCGCCTTCGCCTCCTCGGTCGCGAGCGGCCAGAGCAGGTCGAAGAAGAGCTGCCGGCAGGCTGCCTCCGGCTCGCCGTCCGCGGTCCGGCGCAGGAACGCGTCGGTCGCCGCGTCGAGGCGGCGCCGGGGCACGTAGCGGTGCAGGCCCCGGAAGCTGAGCCGGGAGGGCTCGAAGTTCCGCCACCAGTAGTGGCGGAGCCGGTAGGCGAACAGCTCGGGGCCGGTGCGGCCGGCGAGGACGTCGGGAAAGCCGCCGGGATCGACGTGGAAGCGCGCCTCGTTCGGCACCTTCCGGTAGTGGCTGTGGGAGCCGAGGATCTTCGAGATGACGTGAGTGCCGGAGCGGCCGGTCCCGCCCACGAAGAGCAACGGGACGGGGTCCCGCAGGTCGGTGTTGGCTGTGCGGCCGGGCACAGCCTCGGTGTCGAGTCCGGTCGGCATGGTGCTTGAAAGGGTTGGCGCGACGGCGCCGGAGGCCCGGAACCAGCGGCCGAACCTGCCCGAGACAGGTTAGTGGACGGGTCAGAACCCAGGTGGGACTCGGCGACCGCCTCCGGCGGGACTACTTGATGCCGTCGACGACGTACGGCTGCTCGGTCGGGGCGACGAGGCCGAGCTTGCGGGCCTCCGCCATCACCGCGGCGTCGCCCTCGAGGGACTTCGCCTTGCGGGTCAGCTCCGCGTTCTCCTTCTTCAGCTCCTCGAGCCTGGTCTCCGCGCCCTTCGAGTCGCGCCAGCTCTGAAAGACGTGCAGGGACGGCCCGACGTAGGAGGCGAGGACGACGAACAGGACGAGGACGAGGACGACCCGGCCGAAGCGGTCCCAGCGGATCCGCGAGCTGCGGCTGCCCCGAGTGCCGCGCGCGGCGACGCGAGCGCGGTAGCGGGGCTGGGCAACCGAGGCCATTGGGGGCCGTTTCGGCACCCGCCGCCGGTCCCCTGCAAGCGAATCCGAGCCTTCGCGGTGGGTCTCAGCGGCCGCTGAACGCGCTCAGGCCCGGGAAGCGGGCGGCCGGGCCGAGCTCCTCCTCGATCCGGAGGAGCTGGTTGTACTTGGCGACCCGATCGGAGCGGGACGGCGCGCCGGTCTTGATCTGGCCGCAGCCGGTCGCGACGGCGAGGTCGGCGATCGTGGTGTCCTCGGTCTCGCCGGAGCGATGCGACATCACCGCCGAGTAGCCGGCATCGCGCGCCATCCGGACCGCCTCGAAGGTCTCCGTGAGCGTCCCGATCTGGTTGACCTTGACGAGGATCGAGTTGCCGACGCCTGCGTCGATCCCACGGCGGAGCCGCTCCGGGTTGGTGACGAAGACGTCGTCGCCGACGAGCTGGCAGCGATCGCCGATCGCGTCGGTCAGCGCCTTCCAGCCGTCCCAGTCCTCCTCGTCCATCCCGTCCTCGATCGAGACGATCGGATAGCGGTCGACCTTGTCCGCCCAGTAGCCGGCGAGCTCCGCGGCGCTCAGCGAACGGCCCTCGTGCGCGAGCCCGTAGCTCCCCTCGGCGTAGATCTCGCTGGTCGCCGGGTCGAGCGCGATGTGGACGTCGCCGCCGGGCTCGTAGCCGGCCGCCTCGATCCCGGCCACGAGCGCCTCGAGCGCCGCCTCGTTGGAGCTCAGGTCGGGGGCGAAACCGCCTTCGTCGCCGACCGCGGTGTTGAGGCCGTTCGACTTCAGCCAGCCCTTCAGCGAATGGAAGACTTCGGTGCCCCAGCGCAGGCACTCGCCGAAGCTCGACGCCCCGGCCGGGACGATCATGAACTCCTGGAAGTCGACCGAGTTGTCGGCATGGGCGCCGCCGTTGACGACGTTCATCATCGGTACCGGCAGGACCGTCGGATCGTCGTTGCCGTAGACGCCGCCGAGGTAGCGGTAGAGGGGCTGGCGGGCCGCGAGCGCCGCCGCCCGCGCGACCGCCAGCGAGGCGCCGAGGATCGCGTTCGCCCCGAGCCGTGACTTGTTCGCGGTCCCGTCGAGATCGATCAGCACCCCATCGATCGCCGCCTGATCGCGAGCGTCGGCGCCGCCGAGCGCCGTCGCGATCTCGCCGTTGACGTTGGCGACCGCGTTCGCAACCCCCTTGCCGCCCCAAGCGTCACCGCCGTCGCGCAGTTCGGTCGCCTCGAACTCGCCGGTCGAGGCCCCGGAGGGAACGGCCGCCCGGCCCGTCGCGCCGCCCTCGAGCGTGACCTCGACCTCGACGGTCGGGTTGCCCCGCGAGTCGAGGATCTGGCGGCCATGGACGTCGGCGATCGTCGGCATGAGCGGGCGAGTCTATGCGCTGGCGTCGTCCGCGCCCTCCCGCAGCTCATCGGCAGCCCGGCGCAGGCTCAGCTCCGGATCGACGCGGGCGATGCGGGCGACATCGACGGCGGCGAGAAGCAGCCGCCCGAGGGCTGCCTCGGCAGCGGCGCGCTCGTCGGCGCTCGCGTGCTCCGGGTCGGCCGAGGGCGGTGCCGCCCGCACCGCCGCGAGCGCGGCATCGAGGCGCTCCAGCGCCTCGTCGCGGTCTTCCGCCGGCCCCGGCAGACCGGCCGCGGCAGCACGGCGCTGGAGCTTGCGGGCGTAGAGGAGGCCGGGGAGGTTCTCGGGGACGTCGGCGAACGGCCCCTCCTCCCCGCGTCCCTCCTGCTCGCGCTTGATCCGGTCCCAGTTGGAGCGGACGTCATCGGTGCCGGCGACCTCGACCTCGCCGAAGACGTGCGGGTGGCGGCGGATCAGCTTCGCGGTCGTGCCGGCGGCGACGGCGGCGAGGTCGCCGGCATCGCGCTCCTCGAGGAGCAGCGCCAGGAAGTGGACCTGGAAGAGGACGTCGCCGAGCTCGTCGAGCAGCTTCGCGTCGTCGCCGGCCGCCGCCGCGTCGGCAAGCTCGTAGGCCTCCTCGACCGTGTGCGGGACGATCGAGCGCTCGTCCTGGGCCCGGTCCCAGGGACACTCGCGGCGAAGCCGCCGGGTGACCGCGTCGAGCTCGGCGATCGCCTCGGCACCGGCAGCGGCGCGAGCGTCGTCGGCGCTCATCGCGTCAGCTCAGCTCAGGGCGTCGGGGCGGCGGGCGCGGTCCCGCCCGACGTCGTCGGCGCGGCACCCGTCGGCGGCGCCGTCGGTCCCGGCGGGGCACCGGTCGGCGGCGCGGTCGTCCCTGGCGGAGCGCCGGTCGGAGCGCCGTTGGGCCCGAGCGGCACGGCGCCCGGCGGCACCTGGCCCTCGGCGTTCTTCGTCGGCGGCGGCTGCGGTCCCTGCGGGAGCCCCTGCTGGGCGGAGCCGTCGATCGAGATCGTCGACGTGCCCGGCTCGATCGGCTGCCTCGAGATCACTGCCGGCGGCGTCGGCTGGCCCGGGGTCGTCGGGGTCTCGGGAGCGACGAAGTTGCTGCAGAGCTCGATCGTCTCGTCGGGGGCGCAGACGGTCCGCGGCGTCCACTTGTCGACGAAGTCGCTTTGGAAGTCGGTGGCGATCTGCTGCTGCTTGGAGGAGACCAGCTGCTGCTCGATCGCGTTGCTGGCATCGGCGAGCGGCTGCGTCGTCTCCGGGTTGATCGCGCTCACTTCGATCACGTACCAGCCGCGATCGGTCTTGAACGGGCCGACGATCTCGCCCTCGGCCGCCGAGAACGCCTGCTGCTCGAGCTGCGGGTCGCCCTGGCCCTCGGTGAGACCCTCGAGCAGCCCACCGCGGTCCTTGGAGGCCTGGTCCTGCGAGTACTGCTTCGCGACCTTCTTCCAGCTCGCGTCGGAGTCGTCGGCCTCGAGCGCCTGCTTGGCCTGCTCGGCCTTCTGCTTCGATGAGTTGAGGATGACGCGGACGTCCCGGTTCGCCGGCTGCTTGAAGCTGTCGATGTTGACCTCGTAGAACTTCTTGATCTCGTCGTCGGAGACGGTCGGCTTGCTGACCACGGCCTGCTCGAGCCGGTCGCGGAGGAGCGTCAGCTCGACCTGCTCCTGGACGTCGGCCTCGCTGAACTTGTTCTGCTCGACGAACTTCTGGAACTCCTTCTCGCTCGAGAAGCTCTGATCCTTGATCCGCTGCAGCTCGGAGTCGATGTCCTGCTGGGTGACCGTGATCCCGCGGTCGGCCGCTTCGCCCTTCACCCACTCGGCGAGGATCAGGCTCTGCATCGCCTGCTGGACGAGCGAGTCGTACTGGGGGTCGTCGGGGGCCGGGGGCTTCGGCAGGCCGCTCTGTGCCGCCGCCTGCTGGATGGCCGAATCGAGATCGTCCTGGGTGATCGAGCCGTCGTCGACCCCATCGACGAAGGCGACGTCACCATCGGGCAGGCCGGGCTCGCCGAGGCCGCTCGTGGCGGCGACGAGGGCGACCGCCCCGACCAGGATCAGGGCGAGGACGATCGCCAGTTTGCGCTTCGCCGAGCGGGTCACGGGTCGGAAACATACCGACACGGGTCGGCGGCCAACCCCGCTTGACGGCGGCAGCGCCGGTCAGGCGGCCTCGGCGACCGGCTCCCGCGACGCGGAGACGGCATCGGCGAGCTGGGAAAGGCGGGCAACCCGCTCGGCCTCGGGCGCGTCTGCGTCGGGAGCGCGCAGCGTCAATGTGCTTTCCCGGGAGCTGTAGATCGCGTCGGGAACGCGCTCGCGGAGGCGCCCGACCCGCTCGGAGTCGAGCTCGAGCGGCTCGGCGACGATCCGGCCGCCGCGGAGGACGAGGTTCGTGGCACCTTCGCGAGCGAGCTCGATCCGGGCCCGCTGGATCGCCAGCAGCGCCTCGATCGGCTCCGGTGGCGGGCCGAAGCGGTCGCGCAGCTCGTCGTGGAGCGCGCGCAGCTCGCCGGGCGCCCGGGCGGCGGCGATCCGCCGGTGGATGTCGATCTTCGCCGCCTCGTAGGGCACGTACGCCGACGGGACGAAGGCGGAGACGTCGGTGTCGACCCTGACCTCCTCCTCGGTCCGCTCGCCGCCGGCCGCGCGCAGCTCCGCCACCGCCTGGTCGAGCATCTCGACGTAGAGCTCGAAGCCGATCGCGGCGACGTGGCCCGACTGCTCGGCCCCGAGCAGGTCCCCGGCACCGCGCAGCTCCAGGTCGCGCATCGCGATCCGGAAGCCGGAGCCGAGCTCGGTGTGGTCGGCGAGGGTCGCCAGGCGCGCCGCCGCCTCGCGGGTGACGCCCTCCTCTGAGGGGTAGAGCATGTAGGCGTAGGCCCGCTCGCGGGAGCGTCCGACCCGGCCGCGGATCTGGTACGCCTGCGCGAGGCCGAGGTTGTCGGCGCGCTCGACGACCAGCGTGTTCGCGGCGGGGACGTCGAGGCCGGACTCGATGATCGTCGTCGCCACCAGGACGTCGGCCTCGCCGCGCAGGAACGAGATCATCGTCGACTCCAGCTCGCGCTCGTCGAGCTGGCCGTGAGCCTCGATGAAGCGTGCCTCCGGGACGAGGGCGCGGAGCCGCTCGGCGGTGTCGTGGAGGGTCTCGATCCGGTTGTGGAGGAAGAACGCCTGGCCCTCACGGCGGACCTCGCGGCGCAGCGCCGAGGCGACCAGCTCCTCGTCGTAGGGGCCGACGTAGGTGCGGACCGGACGCCGGCCCTCGGGCGGGGTCTCGATCACCGAGATGTCACGGAGGCCGGCGAGGCTCATCTGCATCGTCCGCGGGATCGGCGTCGCCGACATCGCGAGGACGTCGACCTTGAGCTTGAGCTGGCGCAGCAGCTCCTTCTGCTTGACGCCGAACCGCTGCTCCTCGTCGATCACGAGCAGGCCGAGGTCCTTGGCGCGGACGTCCCGGGAGAGCAGCCGGTGGGTCCCGATCAGGATGTCGACCGAGCCGTCCGCGAAGCCGGCGACGACCTTCTTCACCTCGGCCGGCTTGCGGAGCCGCGAGACCATCTCGATCTCGTAGGGGAAGTCGCGGAGGCGCTCGGTGAACGTCCCGAGGTGCTGGGTGGCGAGGATCGTCGTCGGCACCAGGACCATCACCTGCTTGCTGTCGGCGAGCGCCTTCTGGGCCGCCCGGATCGCGACCTCGGTCTTGCCGTAGCCGACGTCGCCGCAGATCAGCCGGTCCATCGGCCGGTCCGATTCCATGTCGGCCTTGACGGCCTCGATCGCCTCGAGCTGGTCGGCGGTCTCGCGGAACGGGAACGAGCGCTCGAGGCGGAGCTGCCACTCGCCGTCGGGAGAGAACGCGTGCCCGCGGCGCGCCTGGCGCTCGGCGTAGAGGTTGATCAGCTCGCCGGCGAGCTCACGCGCCGAACGCCGTGCCCGCGCCTTCATCTGGCTCCAGCGCTTACCGCCGAGCTTCGAGAGCTCGGGGTGCTCGCCACCGACGTAGCGGGTGATCTTCGCGAGCTGCTCGGCCGGGACGAGGACCTTGTCGCCGTCGCGGTACTCGAGCTCGAGGTAGTCGCGGGTGATCCCGGCGACGGTCCTCGTGTCGAAGCCGGCGAAGCGCGCGACGCCATGGTCCTCGTGGACGACGTGCTCGCCGGCGGCGAGGTCGCCGAGCGAGGCGAGCCGGCCGCCGGTCGGCGCCGGCGCCGCGGCGCGGCGGCGGTGGACGAGACGCCGGAACGGCACGACCGCGAGTCGGAGCGCCGGGGCGATGAAGCCGTCGGCGACGCGCGCCTCGGCGAACAGGACCGCCGGATCGGCCGGCGGCGGGCTGTCGCCGAGCAGCTTCGGGGTCAGGCGCTCGAGCGCGTATCGGGCGCGTTCCGCCTCGCCGATGCGCTCGAAGGCGACGACCGTCGTGTAGCCCGAGCGCGTCTGCTTCTCGAGCTCCGGCTCGGCCTCGGCGAGGCTGCGCGCGGCCGAGACGGGGATCGAGCCGCGGAAGGCCTCGCCGCCGTCGGCGGCGTCGGGATCGCCGTCGCCGACGCCGGTCATCGAGAGGATCGCGCGGGCCCGGAGCGGATCGCGGACCGCCACGTAGAGGCGGGCGATGTCGTCGTCGTGGATCGCCGCGCGGATGTCGGTGAGGTG
>DASTTY010000024.1:0-48093 GCA_035759925.1 Solirubrobacterales bacterium | reverse complement strand
ATGAGGCCGCTAGGCCCAGGTGTGCAAGTCGGTCGGGAAGGACCAACCCTCCTGGTAACGGCGTTGACCTATGAGTCTTAGAGGAGTATGGACGCGGCGGCGGACGGAACCGCGAGCAGAGACCATCTGACCCGTCGTGAGCGACGTGACAGACCGCGACTCCCTCAGATTGGCCCGGACCCTATGGGTAGGCCCGGACGCTAGATGGAACTTTGCGGCGAGCCTCGGGCGCGAGGCGGGCTACCAGCCCCGAATGGAGACCTCGGGCTAGGTAAGGGAAGACGGGCCGGCCAGTGCCCAAAGACACGACCCGCCTCCTGCGGGGATTACCGCAGCCGCACCGTGGGCCGGGGACACGGCTGCAACCCCACACTCCCTCAATACCCATAGGCGGCTCGCTCCAACCGCCCGACCACCAAGCGAAGACGGGCCGCACCTCCCCGGAACGGCCCGCTTCACTCGGGCCGGGTCCCTCCCGCTCAACTTAGTGTCGGCAAGCCGTTAGGAGGCTTCTCAGCGCGTCTAGCGGGGGAACAGGCGATCAGGCGCCCCTGTCGAGGGCGACAACGGGTCAGTCGGCGGTCGCAAGGCTCCAGCGGGCGCAAGTCCGCAAAACGCGGAACAGGTCGCACCGCGCTCGGCAGGCCCGCCGCCCGAAGCGCGGAAATTTTCCGCGCTCGATAGGCCCGGTTGTTGTCACTTTTGTTGTCACCCCGGACGAGAGGAGGCCCCGTAGGGCCTCCATCCCGCATTCCCATGCGATGGGCGTTACTGGGCTCGAACCAGTGACCTCCAGCTTGTCGAGCTGGCGCTCTCCCAACTGAGCTAAACGCCCGGGAAGCGGCAATCTAGCAGCGCCGCGACGGTGGCCGGAGCGAATCTGCGCGCGCGGCGGAAGCGGGTTCAGAGGTCGCGGGCCGGGGGCAGCGCCGCCGGGTCGGGAAGCTCCGCCTCGCCTGCCGGCACAGCTGTCGCCCCGAGCCGCCGGCGCTCGCGGAGCCGGCGGATCTCGGCAGCGACCTCGGGATCGCGCCAGAGGACGAGGCCGAGATAGACGAGGGCGCCGAGGACGACGAGAACCGCGAGGAGGACGGCGTCCGCCAGGCCGGCCCCGATCAGCAGTTCGCGGGCGCCGAGGACGAGGAGCATCATCGCGATCCCGGCCTGGATGACACGGGCGACGCTCCGCAGCCACTCGGACGCCGGCAGGCCGACCGCGGCGGTGGTCAGCCTCAGGTAGACCGGCGCGGTCGCGACGCTGACGACGAGGAAGCCGACGGCGACGCCCTCGATCCCCCACGGCAGCCCGGCCGCGAAGCCGAGCACGGTCAGGACCGAGAGGACGGACGTGAACCGGAACAGCACGCTGGTGCGGTCCAGCGCCTGAAGAATCGGCGCGTTGAGCGCGAAGAGGCCCTGGATCAGGCCGACCGAGGCGAGGATCTGGATCACCGGGATCGCCGCGTTCCACTTCTCGCCGAAGACGACGTGGACGAACTCGGGGGCGACGGCGATCAGCCCGAGCATCGACGGGACGATGATCAGCGCAACCATCCGGGTCGCCCGTGTCCACATCGCCGCGATCCGCGCCGGCTCGCTGACCCGCGAGAACGCCGGGAAGAAGACCTGCGCGATCGGCGTGGCGATCCTCGTCGCCGGCATGATCACCACCGAGTAGGCGAGGGTGTAGGCGCCGAGCTGCGCGGCCCCGACGAAACGGCCGATCAGGAAGTTGTCGAGGTTGATCGTCCCCCAGGCGAGCACCCGGGTCCCGAAGACGTTGCCGGTGTAGCCGGCCATGCCGCGCAGGCTCTGCATCGAGAAGCGCCGCTGCGGGCGCCAGGGAGAGGCCCGCCACAGCAGCAGGGTCGAGACGGCGGTGATGACCAGGTCCTGGGCGACGATCGCCCACGCCCCGGCACCCGCGATCGCCAGGCCGATCCCCGTCGCGCAGCTCATCGTCGTCGCGATGATCGTCCGCACCTCGAGGCTCCTGAACGCGAGGTCGCGGGTCAGCAGCGCGCCCTGGACGATTCCCGGAGCGGTGAACAGGAACGCGAGCGACAGCACCGCGAACAGCGGCTGCACCTCGGGCTCCCCGTATATCGATGCGATCGGCCAGGAGGCGGCGACGCCGATCAGCGTCAGCGCCACGCCGAGGAACATCCCGGCCCAGAACGCCGTCGAGCGGTCGTCCTCGCTCAGGGCCGGGCGCTGGACGAGGACCGAGGCGAAGCCGAAGTCGACGATCACCAGCGCCAGGCTCGCGAACACCAGCGCCTCGGCCGCCAACCCGACCTCGAACGGAGACAGAAAGCGGGCGATCACGATCGCCGTCACGAAGGCGAGGACCTGGATCGCCGCCTGTGAGATCGTCATCCAGCCGACTCCGCGGACGACGAGGTCCGGAAGGTCGTGGCCTCCTCGTCCGTGGTTCGTCAATTCGACAACAATGTAGTGATGGGCGAGGAGGATTCGGGGGCGAGGAGGGACTCGCCGACGGCGTCGGCAGCCGCGCCTCCCCGCCACCGGATCCTCTACCTGGCGCCGTTCACGCCGCGCAGCGACGCGATGCACGGAGGCGGCCGGATCCTCGCCCAGCTCCTGCTCAGGCTCGCGCGCCGCAACCGCGTCGGTCTGGTCTACCTGCGCGGACCGGGGGCGACCCCGATCGAGCCCGCCCTCGAGGAGGCCTGCGAGCTGGTTCAGGAGATCGTCCCGCGCCGGCGACGAGATGCGGGGGGAAAGCAGCACCGGATCGATGTGCTCCGCGCCCCCCTCACCGGATTGCCGTCCCCCGCAGCAGCGGTCCACGACCGCAGCTTCGCCGCAGCGTGCAGGTCCGCGGTGCTCGGCTGGACGCCGGACATCGTCCAGGTCGAGCAGGACATCCTCGCCTACCTCGGCCCGGTCGTCAGGCGGGCCAGCTCCGACGTGGAGCTGATCCTCACCTGCCATGAGCCGGGGCCCTCGGCAGCCGCCGACCTGATCCGTGCGACCGATGGCCGCCGGCGCCTCGCCCACAGTGTCGATCGGAGGGCCTGGCAGCGCTACTGGTCGCGGACGCTGGGAGCGTTCGATGTCGTCGTCACGTTCACCGATCGCGACCGCTCGGTCGTGACCGCGGCGAACCCGTCGGTCCGAGCCGTTGCGATCCCGTTCGGGATCGACATCCCGGACACGCCTTTGAGCGCCGTCGGCGGCGACGAGCCCCGGGTCCTCTTCGTCGGCGGCTACATGCATCCACCGAACTCGGATGCCGCCCTGCGGCTACTGCGCTCGATCATGCCGGCGGTCCGCCGGCGGCTCCCGGGACTGCGGCTGATCCTCGCCGGGGCCGACCCGGGTCCGGAGATGCTCAGCGCGGCGGGGCCGGACGATCTGATCACCGGAACGGTTGCCGAGACGACGCCGTACTTGCGTGACGCGTCCGTGGTCGCGTTGCCGATCCGCCTCGGGGGCGGCATGCGCGTCAAGCTGCTCGAGGCGATGGCAGCCGGCAAGGCCGTCGTGACCTCGCGGCTCGCCGCCGCCGGCCTCGACCTGTCCGATGGCGTCCAGGTCGTCTTCGCGGAGAGCGACGAGGAGTTCTGCGACGCGATCGTCCGGCTCGTCGGCGATGCGGGTGAACGCGGGCGCCTCGGAGCCGAGGCGCGGCGCTGGGCGGTCCGCAACCTCGGCTGGGATGCCCGCGTCCGCCGGTTCGAGTCCCTGTACCGAGAGCTGCTCGGAGCGCAGCCGCGATGAGCGCCACCGGCGAAGCGGCATCCAACGGCGGGCCCACCTCGCTCGAGGTGCTGCATCCGGCGGGCTCCGTTCGGAGCTGGGCGCGGTTCGGCAGCGGGCCGGGGGATCGGCTCGCGCCGACGACTCCCCCCAGGTCGATCCCCGGCGACGGGCGCCCCGACGTCGTCCTGCTCTCGCCCTCGAGCTCGGAGCGGCGGAACCGCGCGTGGACCGAGGCGGCCGCCGATCTGGCCGCGACGGTGAACGGGGACGGACTCGTCTCCGTCGTCGGCCGGTCACGGCGTCTGCTCGATGCACTTCGCTCCCGCGGGCTCGAGCCGGAGCTCACGCTGCTGCACGCCCCGGACATCGAGCGGAGCCGGTTCGCCGTCCCGATCCCCGGACCGCAAGCGCGCTTCGCGCTTCGCTCGGTGATCCCGCTCCGCGCTCCGAAGCGCCTCGCGGCCCGGATCCTGACGCTGCCGGGGGCGGGGTCACTGGCGCCGACCAGCCTCATCCTCCGGCCGCGGGGAGCCGCGCCCCTGCTCGGCTGGCTCGCCGAGCTGACACCGCGGCGCCAGAGCTGCTCGATGGTGCTCATCCGCAGCTGGCGGGCGGACGGCGCAACCGTGGTGATGCGGTTCGGCGACGACTCGGGCCCGGACGTGATCGCGAAGGTGGGAGGCTCGCTCGGCAACGAGGCCGAGGGCCTGAGGTCTGTGGCGCCGGGTGCCCAGCGAGCCCGGATCCAGGTGCCGCGGCTCGTCGCCGAAACCGAGCTCGGCGGGCGGGCGCTCCTGATCGAGACCCCGGTTCAGGGCCACCCCGCGGCGCTCGCGATCGACGGTTCGTCGCGCCGCGCCGCCAGGGCCCTGACCGCACTGGCAGAACGCCTCCGCGCCTGGGAGGTCGGCAGCGCCGTGAGGAGGCCGATGTCGGCCGCCGACCTCGATCGCGACCTGATCGCTCCGGCGAGGCGGCTCGCCGCCGAGCTTCCCGGCGGGTACGTGGAGGGCTTCGCGGCACGCGCGGCGGAGCTCGTCGGGTCGGAGCTTCCGTTCGTCGCCGCCCACCGCGACCTGACCGCCGCCAACGTGATGCTCGCCTCCGGCGACCGCGTCGGCCTGATCGACTGGGAGGAGGCGATCCCGGAGACGCTGCCGCTCGGTGACCTCGCGTCGGCGGCGGTCGATTTCGCAGCCGCGTCGGACGGCTATCGCGATCGGCTCGCCGCCTACCGGCACTGCTTCGAGCCCGGTGGCCGGTTCACGGCATTGACCGCGGATCTGATCGCGGCCGAGGCGAGGGCGCTCGCGATCGGCCCGGAGACGGTTCGCGTCGCGCTCGAGGCCTGCTGGCTCAATCACGCCGACAACGAGCGCTCGACGACGACCGATCGGGCCGTCGCCAGGCCGTTCATGTCGATCATGCAGAGGGTGGCGACGAGGACGTCGGAGTGACCGCGGCCAGCGTCGTCATCCCCACCTACGATCGGGCCGACGGCCTGCGGTCTGTCCTGCTTGCGCTCGCCCGGCAGACCGCGCCGGCGGACAGGTTCGAGGTGATCGTGGTCGACGACGGCTCCGGCGACGCGACCGCATCGATGCTGGCCGCGATCGATGTTCCCTACCGCCTCGTCGTCGAGCGTCAGGAGAACGCCGGGCCGGCGGCCGCACGGAATCGCGGGATCGCCGCGGCCTCAGGTAGCTGGTGCATCTTCATCGACGACGACATCCTCGCCGACCCCGGCCTGGTCGCCGGTCACATCGCAGCGCAGGAACAGGCGGGCGGCATGGTCGGGATCGGCGCGCTCAGGCTCCGCTCCGTCGGCCGCCGCGGCGGCCTCGCCGCGTACTTCGCCGAGTGGTGGGCGGAGCACTATCGCCGCCTCGAGGAGGGTGAGCAGGAGCCGGACTTCTGGGGCGGGTTCAGCGGCAACCTCTCGGCGCCTCGCGACCGGCTGCTGGAGATCGGCGGTTTCGACGAGACGCTCGATCGCTCCGAGGACGTCGAGCTCGCCTACCGGCTCGAGGAGGCGGGCCTCGAGATCGGGTTCGTCCGCGGCGCCGGGGGCGAGCAGGTTCACGCGAAGGGCTTCCGGGAGATCGTCCGCGACTTCGATCGCGCCGGAACCGCGGCAGTGGCCCTCTGGCGGAAGCATCCGGCGATGGTCGACCACGCACCGCTCGGCGACTTCTCACAGGGCGGTGCGAGAGCGATCCTCGCTCGCAGGCTGCTGCTCGCGCTGCGCGCTCCGGTCTGGCCGCTGGCGGTCGTCGATCCGCTCCTCGCCGGCCGTCCGTCGGAGCGCCTCTACCGGTTCCTGCAGCTCCACTGCTTCTGGCGAAGCCTCAGGCCGGCGCTCGACGACCGCGAGACCTGGAGGCGGCTCACGCGCGGTCCGGTGATCCTCCGCTACCGCGCGCTCGCCGCCGCCGGCGAGCCGCCAAGCCGCTATGTCATTCCGGAGGGTAGGTTCCGCCGGCAACTCGCATGGATGCGCCTCCGCCGACGCCCGATTCTCTCCCTCGACGAGTACGTCGACCTGCGAGTGCAGCGCCGGCTCCCTCCCGCGCGCTCGGTCATCGTCACGTTCGACGACGGCTACGCCGACGTCGAGCGGGCGGCCGCCCCGAGCCTGCGCCGCGCCGGTGCTCCCGCGACGATGTTCGTCGTCACCGGAGCGGCAGGCGGCAGGAACGACTGGACGCGATCCGGGCCGGTGAGCGGTCGTGAGCTGCTGTCCTGGGACGGGATCCGCCGGCTCGTGAAGACCGGCTTCACGGTCGGGTCCCATGCGATCGAGCATGTCGACCTGGCAGCGATCGACATCGCCTCGGCGCGGCGGCAGATCGGCGGAGCGGCCGACGAGCTCGACCGCCGCGTTCACCCCGGCTTGCGGATCCTCAGCTATCCCTACGGCCGCAGCAACGAGGCCGTCCGGCAAGCGGCCGTCGATCTCGGATTCGCGGGAGCGGTCGGGACGGCTCCGGGACCGAACGGGCCGGCGGTCCCGCTCCACGATCTCCGCCGGATGGAGGTCTGGGGAACGCGGCCGCTGCACCGCTTCATCCTCGACCTCTGGCTCGGGATCCACCTCGGATCTCCGGACCGGACCGGCCGGCGGGGAGGTTGAGCGTGGAGATCTCGGTGATCGTCGTGACGATGGGCTCATCCCGCCTCCTTCCTCGCTGCATCGCCGCGATCGCATCCGGCGCGCTCCGTCCCCGCGAGGTCGTCCTCGTCGACCAGGGCTCAGGCGACGACCTTCGGGGGGCCGAGGAAGCGCTGGCCGGGTCGGGGATCGGGCTCGTCCACCTCCCGATCGAGCGCTCCGGGGTCTCGAAGGCCCGCAACCTCGGTGCCGCCGCGGCCTCCGGGGACCACCTCGCCTTCACTGACGACGACTGCGTTCCCGACCGGGACTGGCTCGCAGCGCTCGTCGCCGGGATGGAGCGCGGGCCGGTGCTGGCGGCGACCGGCCGCGTCCTGCCGCTCGACGAAGGCAGACCGGGCCTGGTCGCGGTCTCGCTGCGGACCGATCGTCGCGAGCGGACGTTCGCCGGTGGCGGGCGTCATGCGCCCTGGGACGTCGGTACCGGCGGCAATCTGCTGATCGAGCGGCGGACGTTCGAAGCGATCGGCGGCTTCAATCTCGAGTTCGGCCCCGGAGCGCGGTTCCGGGCGGCCGAGGACATCGAGCTGCTCGAACGCGTCATCGCCCATGGAGCATCGATCCGCTACGCGCCCGGCGCGATCGTCTACCACGAGCTGAAGCGCCCCACCGAACGGCTCGCGCGAGGAATCCCGTACGGCTTCGGGATGGGGGCGCTGATCGCCCGCCAGCCGCCGGGTGTCCGCGGCAAGACGGCGCGCCGTTACCTGCGGTTGCAGACCCGCGACATCGGCGCCTCGCTGCTCCGCCTGCGGCCGAAGCGGGCCGCGGAGGCGATGCTGATGCTCACCGGGGCCGCAGCAGGACGCATCGCCGGCCGTAGCCGCCGTGGCTGACGGTCGCCGAGCATGAATAACATTCGCGGATGAGGTGCGAGTGGCTGCTCGGACCATGGAGCGCCCAACCGATGCGGTCACTCTCGACAGGAAGCGCGCAGGCGACGCCGGGTGGACGCGGCAACTCGTTGCTGCGGAGATTCGACGCGACGGTCGGCGTCGGCCTCCTCGGAGCCCTCGGAGCGCTCCGCCGCAAGCGGGACCTCGATCCCGGCCCACGCCGAATCGGGCTCATGAAGTCGACCGGGATCGGCGACATGACGCTCGCGACCGCGATCGCACGGGATGTGATCGCCGATTTCCCGAAGGCCCGCGTCGTGATCTTCGCCGGCGCCGACAACGCCGGGATCGCCCGGCTCGTCGAGGGCGCGGACGTGGTCGAGCTGCCCACCGCGAGGCCCTGGGCCGCGGTGCCACTGCTTCGCGCGGAGCGCCTCGATGCCCTGCTCGACTTCGGGCAGTGGACTCGGCTCGAAGCCCTCTACGCAGCCCTCTCGGGGGCCCGATGGACGGCCGGGTTCGCCACCGAGGGGCAGCATCGCGGCACTGCGTTCGACACGACCGTCCCGCACTCGGCCGCATCAGCGGAGATCGACAACTACCGCCGCCTCGCCGGGACGCTCGGAGTCAGGTCGGAGTCGCTGCCCAGCTTCACGGCCGGCGGCCCGCCCCCGGAGCTTCCCGTCGCCGATCCGTACGTGGTCTTCCACGTCTGGCCGGGCGGCTTCCGCAGCGAATTGCGCGAGTGGCCGTCCGGCTCATGGCGGGAGCTGATCCGCCGCGCCCACGCTCAGGGTCTGTCGGTGCTGCTGACCGGCGGCCGGGACGACAGCGTCCGCACCGATGAGCTGATCGCCTCCTGCGGGGGCCCGTCCAACCGCCTTGCGTCGATCGCCGGGCGATTCGGCATCGGCGAGCTGATCGACGTCCTCGCCGGCGCCCGTTGCGTGGTAAGCGTCAACACCGGAGTGATGCACCTGGGGGCTGCCGTCGGGACCTGGACGATAGCCCTGAACGGACCGACGTCGTCGGCGCGGTGGGGGCCGATCGGTCCGCGCACGGTGAACATCGACTCCGAGCTTCCCGGCTGCGGTTTCCTGAATCTAGGCTTCGAGTACGACGGACAGCGCATCGACTGCATGGAGGGCATTACCGTTGAGCGCGTGGACGAGGCGCTGACGGCCTGCATCAATGACTGAGCGGCTCGGAGCGGATGCCGAGCGGCTGGGTTCCCTGGGGATCGATCCGGCCACGGTCGAGCGCGCTGCGCTCGCGCTTGCGGGCGGCATCGGCGCCGGTGGAAAGGTTCTCAGCTTCGGCAACGGCGGTAGCGCGGCCGACGCCCAGCACCTCGCCGCCGAGCTCGTCGGCAGGTTCGAGCGCGACCGGGCGCCGATCCCGGCCGTTGCACTGACGACCGACGCCTTCGCGCTCACCGCGATCGCGAACGATTACGGCTTCGAGCGTGTCTTCGCCCGCCAGGTCGAGGCGCTCGGCCGCCGCGAAGACGTCGCCGTCGCATTCAGCACGAGTGGAACGTCCGCCAACGTCCTCGCCGGCATCGACGCCGCTGCGGCCGCCGGGATGACGACGATCGGCTTCTGCGGCAAGCCCGGCAGCCCGCTCGGCGAGCGTGTCGACATCGCGGTTGCCGCCGGTCGCGACCGGACGGCCGACGTGCAGGAGGGGCACCTGCTCATCGTTCATTCCATCTGCCGCGCGCTCGAGACGATGATCGCCAACGGCGGCCGCGAGTTGCTGCCGCCGCCCGGGAGCGTCGTCGGGCTCTCCGAGCTCGTCGCACTGCGCGAGCGTTGGACGGCCGCCGGGCGGGTCGTCGTCTGGACCAACGGCGCCTTCGACCATCTCCACGCCGGCCACCTCGCGACCCTCGAAGAGGCGGCCCGGTTCGGCGACGTCCTCGTCGTCGGCGTCAATTCGGACGCCGCGGTCCGCCGCCTCAAGGGTGAGGGCAGACCGCTCGTCCCGGCCGCCGAGCGCGCCGGCCTGCTCGCGGCGCTGCGGGCGGTCGACTACGTCCTCATCTTCGAGGAGGACACGCCGGAGGCGGCGCTGGATGCATTGCGCCCCGACGTCCACTGCAAGGGCGACGACTATCGACCGCCCGACGGCAAGCCGCTGCCGGAGCGCGCCGTCATCGAGGCATACGGAGGCCGGGTCGAGTTCCTGCCGCTGGTCCCCGGCCGCTCGACGACCGAGCTCGTCGAGCGGATCGGCGAGACCTGATGGGGGAAGGCGCCCCGGCGGTCTTCCTCGACAGGGACGGGACGCTCATCGAGGACGTCGGCTACCCGTCCGATCCCGACCGCGTCCGGCCGATCGCGGGCGCGATCGAGGGACTGCGGCGACTCGGTGCGGCCGGTCTCCTCCTCGTCGTCGTCAGCAACCAGTCCGGGATCGGTCGCGGCCTCGTCTCCCCTGCCGCCGCGGCGGCGGTGGAGGAGCGGTTCGTGGCCGACTTCGCCGCCGCCGGCGTCAGCTTCGCGGGCGTCCACGTCTGCCCGCACCGGCCCGACGAGGGTTGCCGGTGCCGGAAGCCGATGCCCGGGATGCTCCTCGAAGCAGCCCGCGAGATCGGCATCGCACTCGGCAATTCCTTCGTCATCGGCGACAAACGGTCCGACGTGGAGGCCGGCAAGCGGGCAGGATGCGGGTCGATCCTGCTGAACTCGCGGGAGCAGGGACCGATGGATGCCGATCTTGTCGCCAGGAGCTGGAAGGAAGCAGTGGATTTCATACTCGACACGCGGGTGCCCGCATGAACGCGGAGCCGGACTTCGGAGGTGTCGAGGCGCTCGTCCTCGGGGACGTGATGCTCGACGAGTACGTCTGGGGCGAGGTCCGGCGGATCTCGCCGGAGGCGCCGGTGCCGATCGTCGAGGTCCGCAGCCGCACCCTGGCTCCCGGCGGCGCGGCGAACGCGGCCGCCGGAACCGTGGCGCTCGGGTGCACCGCCCACCTGGTCGGCGTGGTCGGCGAGGATGATGCCGCCGAGTCGCTGCGCGAGGCCCTCGACGAGACCGGCGTCGAGGCCGGCTCGCTGATCGTCGACGCGGCCCGGTCGACCACGATCAAGACCCGCGTCGTCGCTCATGCCCAGCAGGTGGTCCGGACCGACTCGGAGTCGCGCGAGATCCTCGGAGAGGCCACCGAGGCCTCCCTGATCGAATCGGTTCGGGCTCGCATCGACGACGTCGACGTCCTCATCGTCTCCGACTACGGGAAGGGCGTCGTCACCGCGAAGGTGGCGTCCGAGGCGATCGCTGCTGCGAACGCCGCCGGCAAGCCGGTGGCGGTCGACGCAAAGGGCATTCACTTCGAGAAGTACCGGGGCGCGACGGTGCTGACACCGAACGCCCACGATGCGGGGCGCGCCGCGAACATCGAGATCGAAAGCGACCCCGACCTCGACGTCGCGGCCGAGCGCCTCGCCGAGAAATGCGGCGACGTGGCTCTCCTGATCACTCGTGGCTCGGCCGGGATGAACCTCTACTGGCAGGACGACTCGATTCACATCCCGACCGAGGCGCGGGAGGTCTACGACGTGACCGGAGCCGGCGACACGGTCGTCGCAACACTCGGCGCGGCGCTCGGTGCCCAGGTCCCGTTGCCCGACGCGGTCCGCCTCGCCAACCGCGCGGCAGGGATCGTCGTCGGCAAGATCGGGACCTCGACGGTCACCCGCGCCGAGCTGCTCGAGGCCGGCCGCCTCAGCTAACGGATCATCGAGGGCGGAGATAGCCGCGCAGCCAGGCCGCCTGGGTTCGGGCCGCCTCCGGATCGCCGCGGAGCCGCCAGAGGACGGCTCGAACGGCGACCCCGGCGGCCATCAGCGCCACGGTCAACCGGCCGGTGAGCGGGCCGAGGTGCTCGCGGACCATCGCCGCCTCGGCCGCGGCAACCCGCCGGGCGCGATCGGGATCGCTCCACCGCCGCGCGGCCGAACCGGAACCGAGGTGGACGAACTCGGCACCGGCCACGAACCGGGCCTGCCACCCGGCCGCCGCCGCACGGCGGAACAGATCGTGATCTTCGGCGTACATGAAGCGGCTCTCGTCGAAGCCACCGAGCTCCTCCCAGGTACTGCCGCGGACGAGCATGACCGCGCCGACGGCGGCCACGATCGATCGCGCCTCGGCGTGATCCCAATGGGTCCCGAGGCGTGGCTGGAAACGGTTCGGGACGAGCCGCGACAGCCCCGATGCGCGGACCAGCTCGGAGAGCGGCGTCGAGAACGGCACGACGCTGGGCTGCAGCGTCCGATCCTCGTTCAGCAATCGCGGCACGGCGACTCCGACGCGTGGATCGGCGAGGGCGGCGAGCATCCGCTCGATGCTGCCGACGCGTGCGACGAAGGCATCGCTGTTGACGAACAGGTAGCCGTTCCCCGGCAGCGCGGCCGCGCCGGCCGCGTTGCCGCGCGCGAACCCGACGTTCTCGTCGAGGGTCACCAGCCGTACCCCCGGGAGGCCCTCGGCGAGCTCCGCGGCGGCGGCGGCGCCGGATCCGTTGTCGACGACGACGATGCGGGCCGCCGGCACTCCGTCTTCGATCAGCGATTCGACGGCGTGGCGGGTCAGCTCGGGCGTCCTCCAGTTGAGGACGACCGCTGTCAGCTCCTCAGCCTCCATCGGCCTCCTCCGGGCGGCCGAGGAGCCGGGCGGGCGCCGATTCGGTGAGCGCGGTGAGCGCGGCGGCTCCGTAGCGGCGGCGGACCTCCTCGAGAGCCGTCTCGAGGGCCGCTGCATCAGCGGCGCGATGAGCGTCGCTGGCGATCAGGTCCACCCGGTCCGCCTCGAGGAGATCCCAGGCGGCGCCGGCGTCGGCACGAGTCGGCCTGCCGAGGCTCCGGACGACGACCTGGACGAGCGCGCCCGCCGAACGGGCGCCGTCGAGGACCCGCGGCCGTGAGCGCACCGCTCGGCAGCGCTCGGGATGGGCGAACACCGCTCGCAGACCGAGTTCGTCGAGACGGGCGATCACGAGGTCGACCGCGGCTATCGGCGTGTCGGACTCGAGCTCGACCAGCAGCGAGCGGGCCCCGATCGTCCGGCCGAGAAGCTCTCGATCGGGGGCATCGAGGGCCATCGCGGGACTGAGCTCGGCGCCGAGGACCAACTCCAGCCCCACCGATTCGGCTGCGAGGGCCGTTCGCAGCTCCCCGAGCGCCTCACGCCCATCATCGACAGGGGTCGGGAAGCGACCGGAGAAATGCGGTGTGCAGGCCACGCCGGTGACTCCGGCGGCGGCGAGCGCCCGTCCCATGTCGACCGAGTCGCCGACGACGCGCGGGCCATCATCGAGGCCGGGCAGGAGATGGCAGTGGGTGTCGATCACGGGCGCCGCGCGATCGCGGAAGCGTAGACAGCCTCGTGCTCGTCGAGCCAGCGCTCGAGGTCGCGGCCGTCAGCGACCTCGGGAACGGCGCCGACGATCCGCTCCCACCGATCCGGATCGCGGAGCCCGCTCACCGCGTCGACGATCCCCGCTCTGGTCGGCTCGAAGCCCGCCACTCCGCCCGATCCCTGGATCTCGGTGAGGCCGCCGCGGCGGGCGGCGAGGACCGGCCTGCCGGCGGCCAGCCAGTCGCAGACCGTGTACGGGGGACCGCCCGGCTCCTCCCAGGTCGAGGGGACGATCCCGGCATCGCAGGCGTGAGTGAACTCCGCGACGGCGGGACCGTCGAGGCGGCCGGCATAGTCGACCGGCGCCTCCTCGACGCGAGCGCGCAGCGGCCCGTCGCCGGCGATCCGCACACGGACGCCCGAGCGGGCGAGCTCCGGCGCTGCTGCCAGCAACATGTCCACCCCCTTCGCCGCGGTCAGCGCTCCGAGGTAGCCGAGATCCCGCAGGGCGGACGGCGGCTCGGTCGGGCTCGCGCCCGAGGCGGCGAGGGGAAGACGGATGACGGTGGGCGGCGTCGCCGCGAAGATCCCCGTGTGGGCAGCGAGGAGGTGCTCGGACCCGGCGATGATCGCGTCCACTCCCCCGCTCCAGCGCGCCAGTCGGCGCATGCGAACCCCACACAGCAGCGGGCTCGGTGAGCACGGCGAGCCGTCGCTGCGGACGAGGCTCGTGCGCGCGCAGAGCAGGTAGTAGTCGTGGAGCGTGTGCACGGTCGCGATCCCCGATCGCCTCGCCACCTCCCAGATTCCGGTGCCGATACCGGGCAGGTTGCCGGTGTGGACGAGGTCGGGGCGAAGCTCCGCGAGGACGCTGCCGAGCCGCGGCCACGGTGCCGCGGCGACGTCGCCGATCCGGTTGCGGATCCGGCGCCGCGTGTCGTCGCGCCAATCGCTTCCATGGAGCGTCATCGTCTCGATGCCTTCGACGTGCGTGCGCTGAGGGAAGGCGCTGAGGACGGCGACCTCGCAGCCGCGCCCGGCGAGGCCCCGGGCGAGCTCGCGGACGTAGCGCTCGGCGCCGCCGTAAGCGGGGTCGGCGCCATGCGCGTTGACGAGCAGGACCCTCATCAGCCGCCGGCCTCCAGGAACAGCTCGCAGACCGAACGGGCAGTCGCATCCCAGGAGTAGCGCGCGACCTGAGCCCGGCCGCGACGCTGCAGGTCCTCGCGGGCCGAATCGTCTCCGGCGACGCCGCGGATCGCCTCCGCCCAGGCCCCCACGTCCTCCGGCGGCACCAGCATCGCTCCCTCGCCGGAGATCTCGCGGAGCGCCGGGATGTCGCTCGCGATGACCGGGCAGTCCCGCCCCATCGCCTCGAGCGCGGTGAACCCGAACCCTTCGTAGACCGAGGGAAGAAGCAGGGCTCGCGCGCTGCGGTAGAGCGCGTCGAGCTCGCCGTCGCCGACATCCCTGCGGATCTCGATGGCGGCGCTGCGGCGGGCGCCGTCGATGGCCGCCTCGACCTCCTCGAACCGCTCACCGCGACCGCCGACCAGGAGCAACCGTGTTCCCGCGACGTCGGCCTGGTCGAACGCTGCGACGAGCAGCGCCAGGTTCTTGTGGGCTGAGAGGTTGCCGACGTAGAGGAGGTACGTGCCGTTCGGCTCGACGTCGTGACGCGCCTCGGAGCCGGGATCCGCGACCAGTCCCGGGCCCGAGTGGATCACGGCGATCCGGTTCCGATCGGCCCCGAAGTGATGGACCGCCTCGTCGCGGGCGAACTGCGAGACCGCAACGGACCGTGTCGCCCGGCGGGCCGCCCAGGGTTGGAGCGCGAGCTTGTGCGCAACCCGGGCCCGCTCGAAGCCCTGCCCGGCGGCGGCGTCGTGGATCGTCGTCACGAAGCGCCGCCGCGGCGCCAGCACGGGACCGGAGAGGTCGAAGAAATGAAGCAGCCCACCCGGCGCGGTACGGCTCGCGATCTGCTCGCCGACGATCCGGCCGAGCCCCGCGTTCGACCGTGCGAACGGCCAGCCGACGAGGTCGATCGGGATGTTCCGCATCCCGCTGCGGCGGGCCCCGCGCGGCGTCGTCAGCATCCGCATCGCGAGGTCGGGGAACGCCGGCGCGGCGCGATCGAGCGCCGAGGCCAGGCAGGCGGCGTAGCGCGGCACCCCCGACTCGCCGCCGGCGACGAGTCCGACGAGGACGACGTCGAGCATGCTCACCGCGGGTGGCCGAGCGCGACCCCGTCATCGGCCTCGTGCGCATCCGCCGCCGCGACCGCGACACCGACGAGCAGCAGGCCGAGGAATGCGGTCGGAAAGCCCGTGAACGACGAGCGGGTCAGCGCGTCGATCAGGAGCGCCGCGAGCAGGGCGAGGCCCACCCATCCTTCGTCGAGGCCGCGCCGCGCGGCCCGAGCAGTGGTCACGGCGAGTCGCGCAAACAGCGCCAGCAGCACCGCGAGGCCGACGAAGCCGACGTCGGCGATCGTGGCGAGGTAACCGGAGTCGACGGCCTGGTCCTGCGATGAGCCCGCCGAGTCCGATTGCGTGACCGTGTAGGTGGCCCGCTCAGCTGCCGTCCCGACCTGACCGACGCCGCGCCCGAACAGCCACTCGAACGGGTTGTCTCCGACTGCCGCCTTCCAGGCCGAGATACGGCCGTTGAGAACGACATTCGCCGAGAAGTCGTTCGCTGCGGCGGAGTTGCCTGTCACGGTGACCCGGTTCGACTCGGTTCCGTTCGCGTTGACCAGGACCACGACCGCCGTCAGCGCAATCGCGACCATCACCATCATCGCCGTCATCTGGAGGCGGTGCCTCCACAGCGCCAGCCCGATGAACGCCACGAGGATCAGCCCCGCCGTGCGACTGTAGGAGAAGAAGAGCCCGACCATGATCAGGGTGCCCGTGCCCCAGGCGAGCGGGCCGCGGCGCAGCCAGAAGCAGACCGCCGCGAGGCCGTAGAGCAGGAAGGCGGCATAGGCGAACGGGTCGTCCATCGTCCCGAAGCTGCGCAACCAGCCGTTGTCGAGCGAGCGCACCTGGCTGTCGAACGAGTAGCCCCAGTCGACCAGCGTCCACTTACCGACGATCTGCTGGTAGATCCCGTAGCCGGCCACCAGGCAGGCGGTGACGATCAGCGCTCCGAGCGCCCACCGGAAGCTCCGCCGCGGCTCCGGCAGGATCAGGCCGACCAGCAGGAGCAGCAGCGGCTCACCGATCAGCCGGACGCCCTGCGCCCAGGCGATGCCGTGGCCGCTGCCGACGTTGATCACGTAGAAGCCGAGCAGGAGGACGACCGGGATCAGCAGCCAGCGGTCGACGTGGGGTCGCTCGAAGACGAAGACGATGATCGCCGCGGCGACCGCGGCGAGCACGACGGCGTCCTTGATCGGCCCGATCTCGGGAAGAACCAGGACCTTGAGCATCGGGACGAGCGCGAACAGCAGGATCGTCGCCGCGATCGAGACATGGGGGTAGACGACGAAGGCGGCAACCGCCGCGATGAACAGGGCGACGCCCGCGGCCAGTCCGACTCCGACCTGGGCGCCGGAGTCGACGGCCAGGAATGCGGCGAAGAGGGTCGCCGTCCCGCCGCCGAGGGCGATCCAGAGGTCCGCGGGGCCAGCCCGGGCCCTCACTGTCTAATAGGCCTTGCCGTAGTCGGCGTACTTGGTGTCCGTGCGCACATCGGTCATCACCGTGCCGAGGATCTCAGATGGCCAGGTTCGCAGCTGGCGCTGCAGCGCGCGCAGGTTGCGCTGCGTGACCACGCCCTGCCGGACGATCAACAGCACCGCATCGACCAGCCTCGAGAGCTCGGCGACCTCGACCGTCAGCAGGGCGGGCGGGGTGTCGAGGATGACGAGGTCGGCCTCGGACTGCAGCATCGTCAGCAGGTACTGGAGCTGCTCCTGGTGTGGGGCGCTGCGGGTCGCACCGCCCGCGGGGAGCACCCGCAGCGAGCCGTTCGACTGCGGCGCCCGGATCCCGCCGGTCCGCGGCGGATGCGCGGGCGCGCTGCCGCCGCTCTCGAGGACCGGACGCGTTCCCTCCAGCGATGCCGACCAGAGCGCCGATTCGAGCGGCACCTCCTGGGCCATGACCTGGATCGCCCCCGGAGCGTCGTCGGGGAGCCCGAACGTCTCGCCGATGCCGGGCTTGCGGAAGTCGAAGTCGGCGAGGATCGCGTTCGATCCGCGCCGGGCCACGGCGACCGCCAGGTTGGCGGCGGTGATCGTCTTGCCCTCCTTGGGCACCGCGCTGGTGATCGCGAGGGCCGCACCCTCCTCGCCCGCCTTCGTATGGACCAGCTGCGCGGCGAGCAGCGCATAGGCGTCGGCGAACTCGGCCTCGTGGCGACCGTAGGTGACGAGGCGGGAATGACGCGGGACCGTCCGCACACTCGCCAGTACCGGCAGCCCGAGCAGGTCCTCGACGTCGCCCTCGGAGCGGGCCGTCGTATCGACCGCCTCGCGGATCGCGATCAGCAGCAGGCCGATGATCAACCCGATCGACAGCCCGACGACCGAGTCCTTGAGCGGCGCCGGGCTGGTCTTGCCTGCGGACGTCGCGCTCTCGACGAGCTGGCTGTCACTCGCATTGTCCTGGAGGACCTGGAGACGGCTCAGGTCGTTCTCGACGCGCGAGCGCTTCGGGTCGTCGGAGGGAAGCTGATCCAGGCTTTCCTTCAGGCCCTTGATCGTGTCCGCGATCTGGGAGCCGGCGAGTCGCTTGCGGAAGCCGATGTAGCCCCGCGCGACCGCGTTCGCCATCCCGACCGCCTCCTCGGGGTCGGAGCTGGAGGCGGTGAACGAGATCAGGTCGTTGTTGGTGTCGGCGGAGACGCTGACCGCAGACTGCAGATCGCCGGCGGAGCCGTGCTGGTGGTGGTTCCTCGCCGCCGCGACCCGGTAGACCTCGCTCGACTCGGCGATGCCGATCGCCGTCTGCTGGACCCGCTCCGGATCGACGAAGCCCGGCTGGGTCCCGGAGATGATGCTCGCGAGCGGGGTACTCGTGACGAGGACCTTGGCGGTCGCTTCGTATCTCGCGCCGCGGGCCTGCTGGAAGACGTTGACGGCGATGATCCCGAGCACGATCAGGCCGATCAGCAACGGCAGCGACCGGCGGATCGCAGCCTTGAGGGCGTCGACGCCTCCCGTGGTCATCCGGTCGGGGCGGTCGCGCGTGGGTTTGCGGGGCGCTGGCGGGTCAAATTGGTGTCCGGCGCCGATCTCGCGCCGCCTACGGTCATCCTGTCCGGTCTGGGGCGGCGAAAGTCTATTGCGTGAATCCGGGGGCGCCCGCCGCTCGCCGGCGGCGAAGGCTGAATTGCAGGGCGGCACGTCATACGGACGTCCACGGGCGTCGCTGACGGTCAACGGCGAACGGGCGCTGTCGATACGCGGGTGAAGCCATCGCGCCGACGCGCACCTGAGCCCCTCTCACCGGTTCGAGAGCGGCCGGCCCACGAAGAGGACCCAGATGTTGCCAGCCGCCCACCCTGCCCGCCCGCTCCGCCGCCTCCTGCCGGCGGCGCTGCTCGTCGCGGCGGCGCTACTGTCGGCGCAGTTCGCCATGACGGATAGCTCGCAGGCAGCGCTGCCCGGTGCCACCGGCTTCGGCGTCGCCACCGGCGGCGGGATCCAGGATGAGGACGCGACGACGCAGGCCCGCGATCTCGACCTGATCCGTGACGTCGGGGCGAAATGGATCCGGATCGACATCAATTGGGCCCAGATCCAGCGACACGGTCCGTCCAGCTACGACTGGGCCGCGATCGACCGGGTCGTCGCTGGAGCCCGCAGCCGCGGGCTGAACGTACTCGGCGGCATCCTCTACACGCCCGACTGGGCCCGGCCACCCGGTACGTCCGCCACCTACCGTCCCGACCCGCAGCAGTACGCCGCGTTCGCGAAGCAAGCCGCGGCCCACTACTCGGCGCTCGGCGTCCACGCCTTCGAGATCTGGAACGAGCCGAATGCGAAGGCGTTCTGGCAGCCGGCTCCGAATGCCGATGACTACGCGGCGCTCCTCGAGGCCGCATATCCGGCGATCAAGGCCGCCGATCCGGCCGCGACCGTGCTCACCGGCGGCACCGCTCCGGCGCCGACCGATCCCGCGGACATCGCGCCCGTCCGGTTCCTGCGTGGGGTCTACGCGGCCGGTGCCGGCGGGTCGTTCGACGCGGTCGCGCATCACCCTTACTGCTGGCCTGCCTATCCCGGCGCCGCCGAGGAATGGAGCGCCTGGTACCAGATGTACGGGACCAACCCGAGCCTGCGCTCGGTCATGACCGACAACGGCGACGCGGGCAAGAAGATCTGGGCCACCGAGTTCGGCGCCCCGACGAACGGCCCCTCCGGAAGCCACGTCAGCGAGTCGACACAGGCGAGGATGCTGACGCGCGCGTTCTCGCTCTGGACGGGCTACGCCTGGTCCGGCCCGCTGTTCACCTATCAGGGTCGCGACCAGGGGACCAACAAGCACACCCGTGAGGACTTCTTCGGGCTCGTGCGGGCCGACTGGTCCCCGAAGCCTGCCTTCGATGCCTACCGGAACGCTGTCGCCACCGCGACCGGATCGCCGATCGTGACGCCCACCAAGACCGACGTGAAGGTGAAGGGGAAGGGTGCTTCCTCGCCGCGCCGCAGCAGCGTCCTCGGCCGGGTATCGCCACGCGGGAGCACGTCCCCGTGGTTCGCGGGGAAGGTCCGGCTCCGGGTCTACCGCCGCGCCCACGGACACTGGCGAAGGGCGTCCCCACAGCGGTTCGTCCGGGTTCGGAGCGGCGGCCGGTTCCGGACCCGGCTCGGCCGGTTCGGGCACCGCGTCCTCAAGCCCGGCACATATCGGATCCGTGCCCGCTACCTCGGGCACCGGACCGTGAAGCCGTCGGCGTCGCGCTACCGGAAGTTCAAGGTCCGCGCGCGCCGAGCCGGCTGAATCAGCCCGCAGGGCCTTCGATTCGGGTGTCTAGAGGCCGCTGCCGGCGGTCTCGGACCCGCTCCGGGCGGCCATCCGCGCCATCGCGAAGCCACCGAGCACGAGCAGCAGTCCGCCGCCGGCCAGAAGGGCGACGTCGAATCCCGTGAACGGCAGTCCACTCGAGCTCGACGCAGTCGGCGATGCCGTGGCTCCGGACCCGGATCCGGCGCTGCCCGAGGCGACGCTGCCGGCGACGCTGCCGCCCGAGCCGCCATAGGTACCGACCGACGAGTTCTCGCCGAAGCTGACTGGCGCGAGCACGAGCATCAGCGCGGCGATCACTGCGAAGACCCCGAAGTGGACCTTGAGCTTCCTCATCCTCTTCCCCTTTCCCACGAACCTCGTTCCCAGTCCCACGAGCATCACCTTCCCGAGTGACGGTCTCGTAAACCGAGCTTAGGACTACCGGCCCGCTTGCGCAACCGGGACCTGATCTGCGGCCGGTCGCCGGCGCCGAGAGCTCTCGCCTACCGGAGCTTGTCCATCTCCCGCCGGATCTCGTCCTCGGCGATCGGCTTGTCACCGTAGATCGACCAGGCGTGACCGCCGAGTCCGATGCCCCAGCCGACGATCGGGAAGATCGGCCAGAAGAACCCGCTGTCGGTGACGGCCCAGATAACGACGAGCATCGCGTTGACGAGCACGTACATGACGAGGTGGGTACGGAACTCGCGCTTGCTCTTCAGCCGCTCGGTGGCCCGTTCGCGAAGTTCCTGCTCGGGGGATTTCTGGCTGGAGGCTTCCATGCCCGAAATCAAACCAGACGAGGCTGCCGCATTCGGAAGGCGCCTGCCGGAATCGAACCGGCGTAAACGGCTTTGCAGGCCGCTGCGTAACCACTCCGCCAAGGCGCCAAGAGGACTTCCGTAAGCCGTTTAGAACGAGTCACCGAGAGGGATCGCGTCCTCGACCTGGGCGCTAGTGCCCATTCGTGCTTTTCAGCGGTCGGAAGCGCAGCCCACGCGAGCGATCGCTCGTATTCAGCCAGGTACGCGCCCGACAGCTTACCCCGGCGCTTGACGGCCTTCGTGTAGACGGTCAACTGAAGCGGGGGTCGGTGTGCCCGAGCTGTTCGGCGATGTAGACGTCACCTACGCCGCCAATCTGAAGCTCGGGCTCGCCGATGCCTTGGGGGTATGTCGGCTGATGGCGCGGAACGGGGACGAGCGGTTCCCTCGCGCCGCGAGTTGATGGCTCGACCGGTTCGGGGCTGAGACCGGCGCGGGACTCCCGGAAGTTCAACTCGTGGCCGCGGCGCTTAGCTGGCTTTGGAGGAGCCCGGACTCCGAGCCTGCAATCTCGACTCTCAATGCGCTCGTGCAGTAGCCCGGAGAACGGCCCATCGAGGCACTTGTCGGCGTGACGCCGCGGTGCTAAGTTCGGGCTAGCCGACTTGAGTGTGGAGCGAGTCGGTGCCTGACACAAAGAGCCCACACCCGGTTGCTGGGAACAGGCGGCGTGAGGACGGCTCGTCATTAGGAAGCCTGAGGAGCCTCAAATGACGAGCATTCACATCTGTCAGCGTTGTCATCAGATCGAGCGGGACAGCAGCCATTGCGTTGCTCTAGGCCATAACGAGCCGCGCAGGAGGGCTCGATCATGATGCGCCCCTTCGGATGCTCCACGGAGCTCATGGGCGGGGTGACGGTCCTTCGGATCACGGGCGAGCTTGACGCCACTGACGCCCCCGTCGTCTGGAGGGCCCTGGACAGCGGCATCGCCTCGACCGGCTGCGTCGTGATCGATCTCTCCGGATGCGATTTCATCGATTCATCGGGGATCGCTTCGATCGTCCAGGCATGGCAGGGCTCCGACGGAGCCGAGAGCCGAGGGAAGGTCCTCTTGGCCGGTCCGCGGGGCCAGGTCGAACGGATCATCAAGGTCACCGGCCTCGACCAGCACATCGCCATCTTCGACGAGGTCGAACAGGCCGTCGCGTCCGTGCCTTGACCAGAAAAGAGAAGCGAGTGAGACCAAAATCCGCCCAGTGAGTGACGCCGAAGAGCCGAAGGTCACGCCGCAGACCAGCCGCACGCGAGCAATCTCCCGCTCGATCGTCACCCTGCTCAAAGAGCACCTGGGCCGAGGTCCGGTCAAGGCGAAGACCTACATCCACGAGGACTCGGTTCTCGTGCTCCATGTACGGGCTTGCTCGACGGTTAGGGCACCAGGCTCCTTATTTAGGTTTGAAGCCAGCGCTGCGGGGCACTGTGGGCGAACACCCCAGCAGCGGCACATGCGGACGCCGTCCGCACCACTGGGCCGTCGCACATAAAGGAGAGCAAGCTTCATGGAAGCAGGCACCGTGGGCCGTACGGCAACGCCCGTGCGCACCCGAACAACCGGAGTCCGTCGTCTCGCCACTGAGACGAAGGCCTCGATCAAGACCAGCGAGTGGTGGCTCACCGTAGCCGTCATCGTCGGAATCCTCGTCAGCGCAGCCGCCATCAAGGGCGGTGACACGGGCGGTACCGATGAGTTCGTCGCCCGTCAGGCGTGGCTCTACGTGGCCATCCTCGCTGGCGCTTACGCGATTGGTCGTGGCCTCGCCAAGTCGGGCAGCAATGAGCCCTACTTCGCCGAGCGCGACGGCGATGACCTCGGCAATGCCGGCGCTCGCAACGGCGACGACCGGTAGTTCGAGAAGCTAAGCGGGAACAGGGGCGCGGGGCCGCAGGGTCTCGCGCCTCTTCTTCGTTTGAAGACATGATGGGGCGGGTCGGGCAGGACCGACCCGCTCCCGAACAGCCCCATTGCTGGGGATGGGACGCAAGAGCTGTCGGCCGGCACGTCCCCACGGCGTTCGGCGCCAAACGTCTTAAGCCGGTCTGCTTGTTGTCCTTCGTTTCGACGTCCACGCGAAGGGGTAGCCGGTCAGAGCCGCCTGTCGCGGTCAGGCACCAGCCAGGGAAGGGGGAGGCCGTGATCGACAGGACTGAGAAGGACCTCTTGATCAGCGAGTTACAGCTTGCCGCCGTAGCTGCCAAGCTGAACCGTGCCAAAGAGCAACTGGACGGCAGGTCTGAGGTCCGCCGGCTGGATGAGTGCGTTCGCCACGTTGTTGAGGCGGCCAATCTGGTTGACGAGTTGCTCGATTCGAAGCGGCGCTGAATCGTCGGCTCAAGATCGCTTGGCAAGCGAGCCTTCCTCCCGCCCCGCGTCATCGCGGTTTCCACCGAGCACGGGCCTCGAGAAGGCTGACGACCATCCGCTCGATAGCCCAGAGCTGTATCCCTGCTTTCGAAGTCGACCCCGCCACCGCGCATACCCTCAGCGTCGGGTTGATTGCGATCTGGCAACCGCGCGTCGTTCGGTCGCCTACCCACGGCTGCCTCTCTTCTCGTGACCGGCCCATCGAACCTCTGCGGCACGGCGGGCTTGCTTCTGAGCGGAGGTCGCCGACCGAACCGACTCAGCAGGTCGGAGAGCTCGAGGCTGCCTAGAAGCCGCTCGGCCAAGTACGCGCCGTGCAGCTTAGCCCTTCGCTTGGCGTCCTCAGCGTTTCTTGACGACCACCCGGGTCACGGCCTTCTCGCCGTCTGCCTCGAAGGTGATCCTCGCCGTGCCCCTTGCCTTCCTGGTGGCCCTGATTCTCGCCCGGACGACGTCGACCTGTCCCGGGCCGGCACTCACCGCATAGGCGCCCTTGACCTTCACCCGGTCATCGGAGGCCTCGGCATCGAGCTGAGTGGCAAGGGGCTCGTCCCCGGCGTTCTTGACCCGGACCTCGACCACGACCTTCTCGCCGCGCTTGACCTTGCGCTTCTCCGGGGCCTTGACCCAGCCGACGATGCCGGGCTGCTTGACCAGCGCGAACGCGGCCGTGACCGTCCTCGCCTGGTCCATCGAGACGATGCAGTCGCCGGCGGTGCTCACCGAGTCGCATCCGGTCCAGCCGGTGAAGGTGGAGCCGGCGTCCGGCGTCGCGGTCAGGGTCACCTCGGTGCCCTCGTCGTACTGGGGCCCTGCCGGATCGGCGCTGACGCTGCCGGAGCCGTCCCCGGTCTCGTTGATCGTCAGGGCGTGCTTGGGCAGGTCGGCGACGGTCCAGGTACGGGCCGTCGCCGGGCTCGGCGTGTCCCCGTCGTTGACCGCCCGCACCTCGAACCGATGGTCTCCGACCGGCAAATCCTGGTAGGAGGCCGGTGGCGTGCAGGCGGTGAAGTCGGCCCCGTCGAGACTGCATTCGAACCCGGTGACGCCCTGGCTCTCGTCCAGCCCCGCTCCGAACTCGAAGATCGCGTCCTTCGCCGTCGTGACCGCTTCCGGGGCACCGGTGATCGCGGGGGTGTGCATGGTCAGCGGATGGGTCAGCAACAGCTGCTCCACCGCGTCGTTGCGGGCTTTGAGATGGTCGAGGATCCCCTTCTGTGCCAGTGCCGTCGATCCGAGGTTGTGCTCCTTGCGGGGATCGGAAGCGATCAGGGGGCTCAGCGCCGCCGCCCGCGCGGCGACCTTCGTCGGTTCATCGAGACCCACCGCGGCCTGTTTCACGTCCTCGAGCTCGTGGATGAACTGGTCGGAGCAGGCGGGATCGGCGAAGCACGCCTCGATCAGGGCCCCGGCGCCGCGCGGTGTGTTCCAGGTCTCGAGCGCGGAGGAAAGCGGGAATGACAGGTTGAAGTCGCCCCGCGGCACGTTCGTCCGGAAGGCCTGGTCGGGGCCTGAGGGCAGCAGCGTGAACAGTCCATCTGCATCGCTGTGCAGGTAGTAGTTGTTCTGGTTCCAGGCATAGCCGTCCCACTGGCCGACGTACCACTCGGCGGCGAGGTATCTGATCACGCTCTCGGGGCTGGCCAGGTGGGCGGCGATCTGACCCCACTCGCCGGTCCGCGCAGCCGCCGTCAGCGCTTCGAGATCGGACAAGTCCTCCTCGTCCCCCTCGTCGACCTCGAAGTCCTCATTGAGGAGGTCGCCGGTGCGGAGGATGTCGCTGCGGCTCGTGCTCTCGAACAGGTGCCCGAGCGAGGAGAACCAGTGCTCGAGCGACTGGTCGTTGTATTTCTCGAGGTTCAGGTAGAGGCCGTAGTACTCGTCGTTGACCCAGAGCTGGGCGTAGCCGGTCCGGGCGGCGGGAAGGCCGGCGGCGCGGAATATCTCGTAAGCGGTCGTCTCACGCAGGTAGGACGGGTCCTGGACCATGTTGTTGAGCGTGATCCGCTTCAGGCCGTCGGGGCGCGAGTCCTTCGGGAGCTTGAGGTTGAAGGAGGCCTTCTGGTCGAGGAACCGGAAGGAGGTGTGGCCCTTGAGCTTCGCCTCGATCCGCCAGGGCGTCTCCGCCGAAGCGAAGCTCTTGCCGCCCGAGCCCTGCATCCAGAAGCCGACGTCACCGACCCAGTCGCGGAGCTCGTCGTTGGTGTTCAGCGCCGCCTTCTGCTCGTCGTTCAGCGTCAGGTGGATCTGCACGACCTCGGACGGCTGATACATCCAGGCGAGGTCGTCCCAGGTGCCGGCCGATGCCTGTCCGGCGCCGAGGCCGGCGGCGGCGAAAGCGACCACGAAGGCAGCGATCGCGGTTCCGAGCTTCATGCTCTTACCGATACGAGCCGTTTCCATCCCAAGCTCCCCCTCAGTTTGTTGTCCATCACCCGGTCAAAGGTGGATCTGTGAACGGTTGCGAGGTCGACGGGCGGCTGACGTCACTCGGCAGGCGGCTCCATGTTCCTAACGCAGGCGCAGAACCCTACCGCCCGGTTCCGGAAAGTGACGCAGTTCCCGAAGCGCGGCGCACGTTAGGCTCGGAGCGTGGGGGCCGCAACAGGATCGAGTCGTGTCCGCCGGGCTCTCGCCCGGGTCTCCTGGCTTCGCGAGGCCCGGCGGCGGGCGCTGGCGATGGTGCGGCCCGCCAACGCGATGCGCCATCCGACGTTTGCGGACCGCCACCACCGGGCCGCGATCGCGGAGGTCGACTATTTCCGGTACAGCACGATGGGCCTCGCCGTTCAGCGTGTGATCGACGATGACATCGGCGGCGCTCTCGCCGAGGTCGGCGTTTGGCGCGGCGAGGTCAGTCGGTACCTACATGCTCTCGCCCCCGATCGGCCGATCTATCTGTTCGACACATTCGAGGGCTTCCCATCGCGCGATCTCGACCCGGACAGCCCGGTTGACATGCGCTTTCGAGACACCAGTGCGGCCGCGGTGGCGCGACACGTCGGGGCGGACCCCAACGTACGGATTCGACCGGGGCGAGTTCCGGAGACGTTCGTCGGCCTCGAGGACGAGCGCTTCGCGTTCGTCCTGATCGATCTCGACCTCTACGGCCCCACCCTCGCGAGCCTGCGGTTCTTCTACCCCCGATTGTCGCCGGCGGGATACCTGATCGTGCACGACTACAACAACCCGGAATCGGATTGGGGATGCAAGCGCGCGCTCGACGAGTTCACGAGCGAGATCCCCGAACGCCCGGTCGAGTTGGCCGACATCTGGGGCAGCGTGGTGCTGCGGAGAACCGCGAGTCGCGGATAGATTCCCCGCCGATGGCTGTCTCGTCCCGGCGCCGCGCCGCCCTGCTGATCGTCCTCGTGGTCGCCATCGCCGCTGCCGCGTTCGCCGCGGGCGCCGAGGCCAAGCGGATCGTCCGCTGCAACGGGCAGAAGGTCCTCTGCGATCAGCCCTTCAACGAGATCGTCCTCGCCGGCGCCCACAACGCGATGTCGACCGACGCGCTCGGTTGGGTGCTGCCGAACCAGTCGATCGCGATCCCCGATCAGCTCCATTTCGGGATCCGGGCGTTGCTGGTCGACACCTACTACGGGCGGCTCCGCGACAACGGGATCGTCGAGAACACGGATCGCTCGGATCCGGAGGCGCGAACCTATCTCTGCCACGTCTACTGCCAGCTCGGAGCCTCGCGGCTGGCGCCGATGCTCCGCCAGATCCGCCGGTTCCTCCGCAACCGACCCAACAACGTCCTGCTGATCGACAACGAGGACTACATCTCCCCCACCGACTTCGCTCGGGCGATGCGGCGTAGCCGACTGCTCGACTTCGTCTATCGTGGCCCGACCGACGTCTGGCCGACGGCGCGGCAGATGATCCGCTCCCGCCAGCAGGTCGTGATGCTCGCCGACAACGACGCGGGCAGCTACGACTGGTACCACCGGACCTACCAGGGGATCCTCCAGGAGACGCCCTACACCTTCCCGAACCCGGATCTGTTGACCAGGCCCACCAACTGGAAGGCGAGCTGCGGTCCGAACCGCGGCGACGTGACCGGCTCGATGTTCCTGATGAACCACTGGTCGCCGCCGACCGCGCCCGCCAAGCCGGACCTCGAGGCGTCGGCGCGGGTGAATGCGCGCAGCGTCATCGTCGGCCGGGCAAAGGAGTGCGATGCGGTTCGCGGCAGGTTGCCGTCGATCATCGCCGCCGATCAGGTGACCGCCGGCGACCTGCTCGACGCCGTCCGCGACCTGAACGGCATCGCCGCCGCGAAGCCCGGGCCATGAGCACGGTCCGGAGCGCACGGACGTCGGCGATCTCCTATCGGGAGGCGCTCCCGGACGGCGAGCAACGCGAGCACGCCGTCCTCTGCCTGCACGGTTTCCCGGAGACGTCGTTCATGTGGCGGGCCATGCTCGAGACTGCCGCCCGTACGGGCTACCGAGCCCTCGCCCCAGATCTGCCTGGATCAGGGGAGTCGCCACCGCAGGCGCCGAACAGCTGGGAGCGGCTCGTCGAGGTCGTCGACGAGTTCGCCGACGAGGTCGGCCTGCCACCCGTCGTTCTGATCGTCCACGATTGGGGCGGGCTGGTCGGCCTGCGCTGGGCCTGCGAGCACCCGGAGCGGATAGCGGCGCTCGTGATCTCCGGGACCGGATTCTTCCCGGACGGCAAGTGGCACGGGATGGCGGCTGGACTGCGCACCGAGGGGACCGGCGAGGAGATGCTCGCCGGTCTCGACCGGGGCTCATTCGGGGCGATGATGAAGGCGGTCTCGCCGCTGATGAGCGAGGAGGCGGTCGACGAGTACTGGCGGTCGCTCGGAACCGAAGCCGGCCGGCGAGCGATCCTCGAGATGTACCGCTCCGGCGACTTCGAGAAGATCGCCGGCCACGAGGGCGAGCTCGGCCGCCTCGGCGTCCCGACGCTGCTGCTCTGGGGGGAGAAGGACGAGTTCGCACCGGTGGCGAGCGCCTTTCGATTCGAGCGCGAGATCCCCGGCGCCCGGATCGAGGTCATCGAGGGGGCCGGCCACTTCCTGTTCTCGGATGCGCCCGACGAGGCCGTCGCTGCGGTCGCCGGCTTCATCGCCGATCTCTGAGGCTCAGTCCCTGATCGCGGCGCGGCGCCGACCCGGCGCCGTCCTGCTCGCCGGATGAACGCCGGGCCTGGCGCCCGTCATCGGTGCGTTGTAGTCGCGTTTGTCGCGCGGGAGCCGCTCGCCACGGCGGGAGGGCTCTCCGCCTCCATCCCTTTCCATGAATAGGCCGTTACCCCGCTGTGAGCTCGTCACACGCGCTGTCAGGGCCCTGACCGGAAGCGGGTCCACAGACGAGCCGACGTCCTCACTCAGAGGAATCGAATTGTTTGTTTGGCGACGCGAGACATGGGTAGCACCGCCGGGACGGGTGGATCGATAAGGGGCCCGGCCCTCTCCCTCGGGTCCGGTTCGGAGCGCTTCGCCCGTTGCCAACGAGTCGCCCATCTCAGTTGCTGCTGCGGGCGGCTCGTTTGCTTGGGGGGAAGTGCGCGCGCGACCGTTTACGGATCCGACCGCGGGCCGATCCACTCCGCAAGCTCGACGCTTTCGCGTTCAGTGGCGGGACGGAGTGCTCCGCGGAGCACTGGGCGGGCAATCAGGGATCGACCGTCTGAGCGGCGAGGACCGGCGAGCTCCGGAACCCCTTGATGGTCAGGTAGAGAGCGAACGCGAGCTCGAATGCGCCCTCCGGGATCGAGAGGACGGCGTGGAAGCCGTTCTGCTCGTAGGCACCGAACAGGACGAAGATCGCCGAGATGAAGATCAGCGGACCGCCGACGACCCCGAGCATCGCAAGCCGGGGAGGCATCAAGCCGGTCCGGTACATCATCCAGCCGAGCAGGATCCCGTTGATGCCGACGCAGAATCCGGGGCCGAACAGGAACGTCCAGTCGTGGATCGCGACCAGCGTTCGACCGGCGACGTCGAGCGACGTTCCATCCGCGCCGATCGACCCCGCCAGGTCGTCGTGCAACGTGAGGATCGACAGGACGCTGATCGCGCCGACGCCGATTATCACCGCCTCGATGGTCCGCGAAGTCACGTAGCTGAGCGAGAGCGTTTCGCTGTAACGGCGGAGGATCGGGAACATCACCACGGCGGTGCCGACGTTGCCGATCATCAGGAAGATCTCGAGCAGGGCGGCGAGCGTGATCTGGCCGTCGTCGCCGCCGCCGAGGATGTAGCCGTCGTCGAACGCCGGCTGGTAGAGGATCAGCGCGCCGATCGACGTGACGAACGTCGACAGCATGAGCCAGCCCGCGATCCGTGCGGTCCGCCTTTGCTGCGGCGTCTGCTCCGCAGCAACGCCTCCCCGCACGTACTCGGTCATGGGGCGCAGAACCTACTGAAAGCGGCTGATGGGATTCGAACCCACGACCTTCTGCATGGCAAGCAGACGCTCTAGCCAACTGAGCTACAGCCGCACGGAGGCGGAAGTATAGAAGCGGGCTGGGCGGCCGGCCGGAGATCCGGCGCCGGGCTCAGTCCCCGGCGTCGAGGGTCTCGTTGACGAGGCGGTCGGCGTGGGCGTTCTGGTCGCGCTTGACGTGGCGGATCGACCAGGCGTCGAACGGGCGCAGCGCCGTCATCACCGCTGCGTGAAGGGGCTTCATGTTCGGGTCCCTGACCTTGTACTCCCCCCGGACCTGCTTGACGATCAGCTCCGAGTCGCCGACGAGGTCGAGCTCGGTGGCGCCGAGGGCGGCTGCGCGCTCGATCCCGAGGATCAGAGCCCGGTACTCGGCGACATTGTTGGTCGCCCGTCCGATCACCTGACCGGTGCTGTCGATCAGCTCGCCGCTTTCGTCGCTGACCACCGCGGCGATCGCGGCCGGGCCGGGGTTCCCCCGCGACCCGCCGTCGACGTGGACGGTGAGTCTCAAGCTTCCTCGACCGGGGTCGCCGACGCCGTCTTCTCCTCGAGCGTCCCGTCGGCGGCAGCCATCAAATTCCAGGCCCGGTCCGGGGTCCGGAGCTGGTCGATCGTCTCCCCCTTGCCCGACTCGCGGACCTCGTGGCCGCGACCGGACGCCGCCACCTCCCACTGATACCAGGTGATCTCCCAGGCGATCGTCAGCCGGACCGTGTCGCCGCTCCCGTTGCCCTTGACGACGAGGGCCGTGGCCCGCGGCGGCCCCAGCGTGCGGGTCAATCCGGCAACCGTCCGGCGATGGTCGGAGCGGTTGAAGGCCCGTAATGCCTCGGCGACCGTCGTACCGGTCGGGACGGGCTCCGGCGCGTCAACCGGATCGGGGTCGGCATCGGGCTCCGCCGGCGGCGGCTCCGCTGCCGCCGCACCGCGGGCTGCGCTCGGCTCCGGGGGACCGCCATCGGTCTCGGGCTGCGGACGGCGAGCGAGCAGCCCGCCGAGCACCTGCGCGCCACGGCTTCGGCGTCGCTCGCGGCCGGCCGTCGCTCCGCCGGCCGCCTCGGCCTCCTCCGGGGTCAGCCAGCCGGCGGCCTCCGCGCGCGGCTTGCAGAGCTCGCAGACCTCGATGGTCTCGCCGTCGCGGGTCACGAACGCGATCGCCCGCTCGCCGGGCAGCAGCCGCCGGCCGCAGACGGCGCAGGTCGGGTCGGGGATCTCGTCGACCATCGGGCCGCAGGTTAGATCACGGCGGCGACTGCGCTGCTAACGCCCGCCGGTAAGCGGGTGGAGCCGTCAGGCTGCGGCGTTCTGGAGGTGCGAGCGCATCCCGAGGACAGCCTTCGTGTGGAGCTGCGAGACCCGCGACTCCGTCACCCCGAGCACGTCCCCGATCTCGCGCAGCGTCAGCGCCTCGTAGTAGTAGAGGGCGATCACGAGCCGCTCGCGGTCGGGGAGCGACTCGATCGCGTCCGCGAGGCGATCCTTGAGCTCGACCGTGTCGATCGCCTCCTCGGGGTCGATCGCGTTCGGGTCGCGGATCGTGTCGAGCAGGGAGACCTGGCCGCCGTCGGGGTCGGAGACCGTCCAGAGGTCGTCGAGCGCCAGCACCGAGGAGTTCGCGATCTCGAGCAGCGTCGTCCGGAAGTCCTCGACGGAGACGCCGAGCTTGTCGGCCATCTCCTCCTCGTTCGGGGCGCGGCCGAGCTTGTTCTCGAGCTGGGAATGCGCCTTCTCGACGTCGCGGGCCTTGGCGCGAACCGAGCGCGGCACCCAGTCGAGCGATCGCAGCTCGTCGATGATCGCCCCGCGGATCCGCGCGACGGCGTAGGTCTCGAACTTGATGTCGCGGTCGAGGTCGTAGCGCTCGATCGAGCCGATCAGCCCGATCAGGCCGTAGGAGATCAGGTCACCCTCCTCGACGTGCGAGGGGAGGCCGGAGGCCATCCGCCCGGCGACGTACTTGACGAGGGGCGAGTAGGCGACGACGAGCCGCTCGCGGGCGCGTTCGTCGCCGTCTTCCTTGCAGCGACGCCAAAGATCCTTGAGCTCAACGGCTTTGACGTTGGTTTCCATTCCGAGCCCTCCTCGCGCTCATACGTTAGTTGAGGTCGCGTCAAGCACGCGGATGGGCCCCCGCGTAGGCCTTGCGCAGCCGGCCCGGCTCGACCCGCGTGTAGACCTGGGTGGTCGAGATGCTGGCGTGCCCGAGCAGCTCCTGGATCGAGCGGAGGTCGGCGCCGCCCTCGAGCATGTGGGTGGCGAACGAGTGCCGGAGCGCGTGCGGCGAGACGCGACCGGCGATCGCCGCCTCGTCGACCCAACGGCCGAGCCGCCTCGTCACATCCGACGACGAGAGTCGCCGCCCGCTCTTCGAGAGCAGCAAGGCCCGTTCGGAGGGGTCGTCGGCGAGCGCCGGCCGGAACCGCTCGACGTAGCGGCTCAGGGCCCGCTGGGCGGGCTCACCGAGCGGCACGATCCGCTCCTTGCCGCCCTTGCCGCGAACCCGGATCGTCTCCGAGTCGAAGTCGACCGAGTCGACGTCGAGGCCGACCAGCTCGGCGCAGCGCAGCCCCGAGGAGTAGGCGAGCTCGAGCATTGCCCGGTCGCGAGCGTCGAGCGGGGTCGCGACCGGGATCCGTTCGAGCAGCCGCCGCGCCTGGTCGCGGTCGAGGACGCGGGGCAGCCTCGATGCCGACCTCGGGTTCGGCAGGAGCTCGGCGGGATTCTGCGAGGCACGGCCGGTGCGCGTCAGGAAGTCGAAGAGGCCGCGCGCTGCCGCCAGCTTGCGGCCGACGGTGGTTCGCTCGAGATCGCGGCCGGCGAGCAGTGCCGCGTAGCCGCGCAGGCGCCGGTAATCGAGATCGCACGGATCCGCGATTCCGCCCGCGGTCGCCCACCGTGCCAGCTCCTCGAGGTCGGTCGAATAGGCGCGAAGCGTGTTCGGCGAGACTCGGCGCGCGGCCAGATCCCGCTCGTAGCCGATCAGCGCCGACTGCCAGGCGGCGGCGATCTCCGTCTCCGCAGCGCTCTCCCTTGCGGTCCGCATGGGTGCCGATTCGCCTTCCTCGCCTCCGACCCTGCCGCTGGCAGCCATCCTGCCGGGAGCCGGGCGCTAGCCGATGTAGATCGGCGTGCCGACGTCGACGCGGTCGTAGAGGTCGATGACGTCGGGGACCGACATCCGCACGCAGCCGTGTGACGCGGCGCTCCCCAGCGAGGCGGTGTCGGATGTGCCGTGAATGCCTGCGCCGTCGAAGATGCCCATCCAGCGCGCCTTCAGCGGGTTGTCGGGACCCGGCGGGATCGTCTGTCCGGCGAGATCGCCGGCCCAGGCGGAGTCGGGGACGTTCCAGACCGGATCGACCTGCTTGTTCTGGATGTGGTAGAGGCCGGTCGGCGTATCGAAGCCGACGGCGCCGATCGCGACCGTGTACTGCTTCTCGAGCTTCAGGTGGTCGTAGAGGGTCAGCGTGAAGTTGGAGCGATCGACTACGAGGTAGGTCGGGTATCTGTCGGCGACCTCGGAGGTGGTGACCTCAGGCTTGACCTTCTCGACGTCGGCCTTGACCGTCCGCTGCGCCGGATCCTCGAGCGCCTTGACGACGTCGTTTCGCAGCGCGTCCTCGTCGATCTTGCGGCCGGACTTCGAGGAGACCGGGACGAGCTTGCCGCCGCTCGGCTCGACGCTCGCGTCAACGGCGTCGCGATCGATGTTGCCGGCGATGTGAGCCACGAAGTGATCGACGGCGTCCTGGTCGTAGGAGATCTTCGGCGTGATCTCCTCGTCGACCTCGCCTCCGGTCAGCGCCCGCCACGTCCTCGTCGGCAGCCCGCCCTCGCGGGAGACGGCCACGGCCTCGTCGATCGTCCGGTCGATGTCGGCGCTGAGGTCGCTCTCGTGCGGGGTGAGAGTGAACTTCTCGCCGTCGTACTTGACGGTGACGGTCTCGTTGAGCGGGTCGAGGAGGCTCGTCTGGACCTGCCGCTTCGCGTTGGTGGCGTCGAGGCCGCCGACGTCGACGCCGCCGATCGTCACGCCCTCGGCGATCCTGTCGTCGCGGGTCGAGTCCCAGACGTAGGCGAGCAGGGCCACGACGATCGCCGTGAGAACGACCGCGACCAGGGAGATCTGTGCTTTGCGCCCCATTTTCGGAGTTTCGAGAGGATCCTCAGCGAGCCCCCGTTGCTGCAGGGGCGCTTCGCTTTCTGAAGTGTAGGCAGGTCATCGGTCCGACCAAACCGTTGCTGATCGGTGCAACCGTGGTTGCGATCGACCGGGCCCTGATCGGCGATCAGATGGTCAGATGCCGAACGGCTCCTGCGCCGTGCCGCTCTCCTCGCCGTCGGGGCGCGGCGGGCGGGCCAGCGGGCTGCGCCGCAGGAACCGCTCGACCTCGCCCTCGTAGGTGTAGGAGGACTCGACGCCGCGGAGGATCGGCTGCAGCCGCAGGTGCTCGGAGAAGGCGAGCGCCGCCTCCCGGGTCGTGTAGCCGTACTCGAAGCCGCTCGCCTTGTAGCGGCGGTTGTCGATGCCGCGGCCGAAGCGGAGCATCCCCTGCATCTCCGGCGGGATCTGGACCCGGAGCGCGCGCAGCGGCACGTTCAGCAGTCCGGCCCCCCAGGGCGGCAGGACCGGCAGTGGCCGTTTGCCGAGCAGGCCGACGATCTCCGAGAGGGCGAGGACGCCGTCGGCGGCGACGTTGAAGACACCGGGGATGCGGTTGACGGTGGCGTGCTCGAGGGCGTGCACGATGTCGTCCTCGTGAACGAACTGCAGGCGCGGGTCGAAGCCGGCGATCATCGGCACCAGCGGCAGCGACAGCAGCTTCGCGAACGAGGTCCGGACGTCGGGGCCGAGCACGTTCGCGCAGCGCAGCACGGTGACGTCGACGCGCTTCTGCTTGCCGGCGAAGTCGACGACCGAGGCCTCCGCCTCGACGACGTCGCGCTCGATCGGCGTCGCCGGCGGCTGCGAGCGCGTCATCGCCTCGGTGAAGAACCCGGGATCGTTCTGTGCGGCGCCGTAGACGTGGGCAGACGACTTGAAGACGAACCGCCGCACCGGGGAGCCCTCTCCGGCGCAGGCGGCGAGGACGTTCATCGTCCCGATCACGTTGTTCTCGTGGGCGCGCTGCCGGGACGTCGTGATCGAGTCGACGACGAGGCGGGCGTCGATGACCGTGTCGATCCGCGCCGCTCGGACGATCCGCTGGATCAACCCGTGCTGGTTGGAGACCTTGACGAACTCGGTTCGCTCGAGCTCCCGGGTCGGGTCGCGGGTGTCGACGCCGACGATCGCCTCGACCTCGGCGAACGATTCGAGCGCCTCGGCGAGGCGTCCGCCCCAGTAGCTGGAGAGGCCGGTGATCAGCACCCGGCGGCGCTGCGGGCGCTCGGCGACGACCTCGACGCCGTCGCTCATCCGAGCCAGACCGACTTGCGGCGCGAGACCATCTCGTGAAGGTTCTCCTGGATCCGCGCCCGGACCTCCTGGGCGACCGACTGGACGAGCGCCTTGTCCTCGGCCGGCTCCTCGCCCATCCGGGTCGTGTCGATCGGCTCCAGGAAGCGGATCTTGAACTTCGCCGGCAGGTAGCCGAGCATCCCGGCCGGGCCCAGCCACGGGAAGGTCGGCGTGATCGGGAAGTAGAGCAGCCCGGTCACGCGCTCGAGGAGCCGCGAGCGGGCGACGATCGGGGCCGACTCCTCGGCACCGACGACGCAGACTGGGACCAGCTTCGCCTCGGCCCGCATCGCCGCCTCGACGAAGCCGCCGCGCCCGAAGCGCTGGACGCGGTAGCGGTCCTTGACGAGCTTCTCGGTCCCCTTCCTCCCCTCCGGGAATACGAGCACGAGCTGGCCCTCGTCGTAGAGAAGGCGATGGACGTTCGCCGGGTGGGCGGGGACGCAGCCGATCTTCGGCAGCAGCGCCGAGAACCCGGGATAGCCCTTGAAGAAGTGCTCGACAGTCATGTAGAGCGGGCGCGGATGGGAGTGCTCGTCGCGGATCGCCTTGCCGATCATCGCCGCGTCCGGCGGCAGCGCGCCGGCGTGGTTGGAGACGAGCAGCGCTCCCCCGTCGGCGGGGACGTTCTCGACCCCCTCGACCTCGCAGCGGAACCAGTAGCGGTAGAAGAACTCGACGAGCGTCGCGTCGAAGACGCCCTCGAATCGCTCCGAGCGCCCCCAGTCGTCGATTCGCCGGTCCGGCTCGATCGCCGGCAGGAGCTCGCGCATCCGCTCGCGGTCGGAGACGGCGAGGGCGCCCTCGCCCTCCTGCTCGTCTTCGAGCTCGGGGCCGGGCGCCAGCGATGTGTTGCGGGGGGCGATCGCGACATGATCGCACCTGCGCGGAGGCATCTAGTCTCAGGGGTCATGGCAGCCGAACGGTCCAGGACCGGTGAAGAGGGGCGGCGCGCCCCCCGCGCCGTCACCTATCCCTACCGGCGGATCGCCGCGGTCGCCGGCACGCCGGCCGACGGACCCGATCCGTACGGCGATCCCGATCCAGCCTGGCTGCGGATCGACTGGCGGCAGCACCTGCACACGATCGAGATCGAGGGCGGCGCGGTCAACTACGCCGAGATCGGCTCCGGCCCGGCGATCATCTTCGTCCACGGCCTCGGAGGCTGCTGGCAGAACTGGCTGGAGAACATGCCGCGGATGGCCGAGCTCGGCTATCGGGCGATCGCGCTCGACCTGCCCGGCTTCGGGTCGAGCGCGTTGCCGCGATCGAAGATCTCGATCCCGGGCTACGGCAGGCTTCTCGATCGGTTCAGGGAGGCGCTCGGAGTCGGCACGTGCGCCCTCGTCGGCAACTCGATGGGCGGCTTCGTCGCCGCCGAGGTCGCGATCGGCGAGCCCGAGTGGGTCGAGCGCCTCGTCCTCGTCTCTTCAGCCGGGATCAGCCATGCGTCGATGCGGCGCGGCCCGGTCGTGGCGGGAGCGCGGATCAGCGTCGCGACGAACCCGTTGCTGAACCGGATCGATTTCGCCTCGATGCGGCGGCCGGGGCTGCGCGAGCTCGCTTTCGGCAAGGTGATGCGGCATCCCGAGCAGATGCCTCGCGAGCTGCTCGTCGAGTTCATGACGCCGGCACTCGGGGCGCCGGGGTTCCTGCCCGCCGTGGCGGCACTGACCGGCTACGACCTGCTCGACAAGCTGCGCCGGATCCGCGTGCCGACGCTCGTCGTCTGGGGCCGCGACGACCTCGTCGTTCCGGCCACCGATGCGGCCGGCTTCATCGAGCGGATCCCGCACGCCGAGCTCGTCGTCTTCGAGGATTGCGGGCACGTCCCGATGGCGGAGCGACCGACCCGCTTCAATCGCCTGCTCGCTCGCTTTCTGGGAGAGGTTCCTAGCGACGCTTGACGACGGCGACCAGCGCCTCGGGGAGGCGGCGCCGGGAGCCGTCGAGCGCATCGCTGAGGGCCGCCGCCGTGTCGGTGCCGTGCATGCCGGTCCCGTGGCCGGTCAGCAGATGGACCGGCTCGTAGGCGGCGAGCCGGCGCGGCGGCGTCAGCCGCATCATCGGGTGGATGCCGATCCGCTCCGAGCCGGCGCGGAAGTACGGCGCCGTTCCGACCGACTCCGGCACGATCAGCGCCCGGTCGGCCGGCGCGAAGATCGCCACCTCCTTCCAGAACCTGTTGTCGACGACCCGCACCGCCTCGAGCCCGCTGCCGGCGACGCCGCCGAACGGGATCCGGTGCAGGGGGACCCCGTGGCGCTCGGCGAGCTTCGCGCAGTCGCGCTCGTGACGATCGAGGAGCTGGAGCACCCCGGCGACCTCGCTGCCGGCGGCGACCGCGGCGATCCGCTCGTCGAGGCCGGGTACGTCGACGGGATCGACGATCCAGACCTTTCCGGGCCGGTCGCCGAGGCGGACGGCGTGGCAGGCCCGCAGCATGAGCTCGCCGGCGTCGGCGAGCCAGGAGATGCCGAGGTCGTGCTCCTCGAAGGCCGGATCGCTCACCACCCGGAGCCTACGCGAGGAGCGAAGGCGCAGCGGTCGTCGCCGGCCGGCCGAGGTTGGGTACCGGCCACGGATGCGCGCCGATCGCCGCGTGCTACCTTCAACGACGTGCTGTCGATCGTGCGATGTCCTGCCTGTGGTAAGGCAACCGTCGCGGTCGGCACCCGGAAATCGCCGGCGAGCTGCTCGCGCTGCGGCGCGCCGATGCCGAGCGAGGAGTCGCTCGCGCGAGCCGACTCTGAGACGCTCGAGCACAAGGTCCGCGAGCAGCTCTACGGCCCGCACGGGCTGAGCCGCCCGCGCGGTCCTACGCCGTGACGGCCCCCTCGGAGGCGCTCGAGACGCTCGCCGCGTACTTCGCCATCACGCCGCTTTCGAAAGCCGGCTCCGGCGGCGTGTAGTCAGCGACCCGGGCGGCGATCTCCTCGTCGCTGAGGTCCACGTCGATCGAACGCCCCTCGACGTCGATCGTGATCGTGTCGCCCTCGCGGATCGCGGCGATCGGGCCGCCCTTGACGGCCTCGGGCGCGACGTGGCCGATCATCAGGCCGCGCGTGGCCCCCGAGAAGCGCCCGTCGGTGATCAGGGCGACGTCCTCGCCGTGACCGCTGCCGACGATCGCGGCGGTCACCTGGAGCATCTCCCTCATCCCCGGCCCGCCGGTCGGGCCCTCGTTTCGGATCACGATGATGTCGCCGGGATCGATGCCGCCGGCCTTGACGACCGCAAAGCAGTCCTCCTCGCGCTCGAAGACCCGCGCCGGACCGGTCTGGCCCATCCGCTCGGTTCCGGCGACCTTGACGACGGCTCCGTCGGGGGCGAGGTTGCCGTGGAGGATCGCCAGCCCGCCCTGCGCCTTGACGGGGTCGTCGACGGGCCGGACGACATCCTGGCCCGGCGATTCGTCGGCGCGGTCGGCCTCCTCGCCGATCGTCCTGCCGGTGACGGTGATCTCGTCCCGATTCAGCAGCCCGGCGGCGGAGAGGCGACTGAGGATCAGCGGGACGCCGCCGGCACGGTAGAGGTCGGTCGCCACGTAGCGGCCGCCCGGCTTCATGTCCGCGAACAGCGGTGTCTCCCGGGAGATCCGCTCGAAGTCGGCGATCTCGAGCGGGATGCCGGCCTCGCGGGCGACGGCGAGGAGGTGGAGGACGCCGTTCGTCGATCCCCCGGATGCGCAGACGCAGGCGATCGCGTTCTCGAGCGAGCCCCTGGTGATGATCCGGCTCGGCCGCAGATCGTCGGCGAGGACCTGCATGATCAGCTCGCCGACCTTCTCGGCGACGGTCCCCTTCGCGTCGTCCTCGGCCGGGACCATCGCCGAGCCGCCGGCGGAGATCCCGAGCGCCTCGAACGCACAGGCCATCGTGTTCGCGGTGAACTGAGCCCCGCAGGCGCCGGCGCCAGGGCTGGCGACGCCCTCGAGCTCCTCCAGCTCCTCGTCGCTGACGGTTCCCGCCGCGTGGCCGCCGATCGCCTCGAAGACGTCGAGGATCGTCACGTCGCGCCCGTGGTAGCGACCGGGTGCGATCGAGCCGCCGTAGAGCATCAGCGACGGGATGTCGAGGCGCGCCAGCGCCATCACGCAACCGGGGATCGTTTTGTCGCACGCCGACAGCGCGATCACCGCATCGAACTGGTAGCCGCGCGCGGTCAGCTCGATCGAGTCGGCGATGACCTCGCGGCTGACCAGCGAGCTCTTCATTCCCTTCGTGCCCATCGTGATCCCATCCGAGATCGCGATCGTGTTGAACTCCATCGGCGTCCCGCCTGCGGCCCGCACGCCCTCCTTGATGTGCTCGGCGAGACCACGGAGGTGGAAGTTGCAGGGCATCGCCTCGATCCAGGTGTTCGCGATCCCGATCGTCGGCCGCTTCAACGCCGCATCGTCGAATCCGATCCCCTTCATGTAGGCGCGCGCCGCAGCGCGGTCGGGACCGTCGAAGACGGCGGCGGAACGGGGTCGCGGGAACTTGGACGGTTCGCTCAAGTGCTCTTGATCCTTTCGGCTAGACGATTCCGCCGCCGGCGCCGTCGAGGTTGCCCTCGGTGGTCGCGGTGGAGCGGGCCGTCCATTCGCTGAGCCTGGCGATGTCACGACGGACGTGGTCGGGATCGAGCTGCCGTCCGGGCAGATGCATGTTGGCCTCGTTGATCAACCCGCGCTCGTCAGCTTGCAGCCCGAGCCACTTCGCAAGGGCGTCGTCGGCGTCGGGGAGGCGGGTCGCCCCGTCGGGCTCGCTGCGGTCGGGGAAGGAGACGCAGTGCTCGTTGAGAAGCTCGCCGGTGGCGGCGTCGAAGCTGACGATCGGCTTGTGGGGGTAGATCAGATACCCGTAGGCGGTCCCGTCGCCACCGCCGCCGAAGCAGTGCAGGAACCCGAGCGCCCGGTAGGCCTCGAGCGCCTCGGCGCCGAGAACCTCACCGAGCAGGCGCTCGGCCCGGCGCTCGGCCCGGAGCTGCTCGCCGGGATCGGGGACGCGCCGGCCGGTTCGCGGCCGTGGCTCCGGACGGGGACGCATCCGCCGCTTGTGGAGAAGGTCGGGCACGTACGCGAACGCCGCGAGGACGACGCAGACCAGCGCCAGGGCTGCCGCGGCGCCGATCATCCGCCCGCCGCCGGTGGGATGAAGATGACGCGATCGGCGTCGCGGGGCACCTCGCCGAACTCGCGCACGAGGACCGCCTCGCGGTGGCCCGCCGCGCGGGTCGGCACCGCCGCCCACATGCCGAGGTCGAGCTGGCGCCGGAAGGCCTCGACGAGACGGGCCTCGTCCTCGGCGAGCTCCGGATCGCCCTCCGCAAGGAGCTGGTCACCGTGTCCAGGCTTCATGCGGACGAGCTTCATGTGCCGATTATGGCAGCGGCGGAAGCGGCCGCCGCGAGGCGATCGCCAGCGCATCGACCGGCCCCGGGCCGCCGCCGACGTCGCGTAGGCCTGCGGCGACGGCATCGGCGGCGCGATGGCGCGCCGCGACCGCCGCATCGCGAAGTGGAAACCCGAGGGCGAGGAGCCCGGCGAGCGTCGAGCTGTGCGTGCAGCCGGAGCCGTGCGCTGCGCCGTCGGCATGGACCGGTCCGGGAATCGGGAGCGGCTCGCCGCCGTCGTCGAGAAGGTCGGTCCCGTCGGCGTGGCCGCCGGTCACGATCACGGCGGCGGGACCGAGCGCGCGAATCCCGGCTGCCAGCTCCACGGCCGAAACGTCCTCGCCGGCACTGAGCAGGGCCCGTGCCTCCGGGAGGTTCGGGGTGACGACGCTCGCGCGGGGCAGGAGCCGCTCGGCGAGCGCACTCCGCGCCTCCTCGTCGAGGAGCCGGGCTCCGCTCTCGGAGACCATGACCGGATCGATCACCACCGGCGCGTCGCCGACGGCGTCGAGCGCCGCCGCGACGGCCTCGATCGTCGCGATCGTGCCGAGCATCCCCACCTTGACCGCGTCGACGCCGATGTCCTCCGCAACCGCAACGACCTGGGCGACGATGATCTCGGCCGGCACGGGGTGGATCGCATCGACGCCGACCGTGCTCTGAGCGGTGATCGCCGTGATTGCCGTCGTCCCGTGGACACCGACCGCCGCGAAAGCTTTCAGATCCGCCTGGATCCCGGCACCGCCACCCGAGTCGGAGCCCGCGATCGCGAGCGCCACGGGTGTCCGTTCCGGGTCCACGGTCAGCGACTCTAGAGGCCCTGGACAACCGCGCCGCACGCCCTCCCGCTCTCTCCGTCCGGCGCCGCCAGCGCCGTCCGCGACCACCGTCCCGACCGCTCGCCTCGCACGTAGCCGTCGCGTTCGAGCCGCGCCAGCGCCACCAGCGTCGCCGAGAACCCGAGGCCGGCGGCGGCGGCGACCGCGTCAGCCGTTGCCGCACCCGACTCGACCGCCGCCAGAGCCTGGACGCCCTGCTCCGTCAGCGGCGGCCCGCTCGGCGGCACGATCGAGGCGCCCGGGCCGAGGAGCTGGTCGAGGATGTCGCGCGCGTCGCGGATCACCGCCGCCCCGTCGACCAGCAGCCGGTTGGTTCCACTCGAGCGCCATGAGTTGACGGGGCCCGGGACCGCGCCCACGGTGCGCCCGGCTTCGACCGCCATCTCGGCGGTGATCAACGATCCCGACCGCTCCGCCGCCTCGACGACGACGGTGATGCCGGCGAAGGCCGCCATCAGGCGGTTCCGGGCCGGGAACATCCAGCGGAAGGTCGGCGTGCCGGCGGGCAGCTCGGAAACCACTGCGCCGTTGCCGCGGACCCGCCCGTAGAGACCGCGCGCCGACCGTGGATAGGCCCGCTCCGCGCCCGGCCCGAGCACCGCGACGGTCGGACCGCCGCCGGCCAGCGCTCCCTCGTGGGCGGCGCTGTCGATCCCCATCGCCATTCCGCTGACGACGACGATCCCGGCCGCAGCGAGGGTCCGCCCGAGCTCGAAGGCGACCTCGCGGCCGTAGGCGCCGGCGCGGCGGGCGCCGACGATCGTCACGGCACGCTCGGGGTCGAGCGTCGTGATCAGCTCCTGGTTCCCCGCCCCCCAGAGCGCCCGTGGACCGGCCGGACCGAGCGCGGCCAGGCCGGGGGGCAGACCGCCACCGTGCGCGCAGGTGCACCAGCCGCCGGGCCATGCCCCGCCTTCCTCCACCCTCCGCGCTGCCGCCGCGGTCCGCTGCCGGTGATCGGCCGGGGCGACCGCGAGGGCGAGCGCCTCGTCGTCGAGCGCGAGCAGGTCACGAGCCCGCTCTCCCGCTCGCGCCCCGACCGACCTCTCGACGTGGGCGGCGAGATCGCCGAGCAGGAACCCGCGGCGCAGGCAGTCGGCGCAGGCCCCGCTCACGTGGTGTCCCGCCGACGCAGCGAGAGGGCCTCGTCGACGTGGTCGATGCCGACCTTCGCGGACCCGGCGAGGTCGGCGCAGGTCCGGGCGACCTTGATCACCCTCGCCCAGCCCCGGCCGCTGAGGCCGAGGTCGCGATGCCCGGCGATCAATACGGAGCGCGCCGGACCATCGAGGCCGGCGACGCCCTCGGCGATCTCGCGGTCGGTCATCGACGCGTTCGCGCGTCCCTCGCCGAGCCGCTCGCGCTGCACCTCGCGAGCGTCGAGGACCCGCATGGCGACCGTCTCGGAGCTCTCTCCGGGGTCGCCGTCGAGCTCGCCGGCGGCCGGCTGCTCGACGGCGAGAGCGATGTCGACGCGGTCGGCGAGGGCACCGCTCAGCCGCGCCGAGTACGCGCGGGCGCGATCGGCCGTGCAGCTGCAGCGGAGCGAATCCTCGCCGTGGCCGCACGGGCACGGGTTCGCCGCCGCGAGGAGCTGGAAGCGGGCCGGGAACGTCAGCGCCCCCCGGGCTCGGGCGATTGTCACGACGCCGTCCTCGAGCGGCTGGCGCAGCGCCTCGAGGCTCGAGCGCCCGAACTCGCCGAGCTCGTCGAGGAAGAGCACCCCGCGATGGGCGAGGGTGATCTCGCCCGGCCGTGGCGGGCTGCCGCCGCCGACCAGCCCCGCCGCCGAGATCGTGTGGTGAGGCGCTCGAAACGGGCGCAGCGCCAGCGAACCGTCGGTGCAGGGCCGCCCCGCGACGCTGGCGATCTTCGTCACTTCGATCGCCTCGCGACGGGAGAGCGGCGGCAGGATCGACGGGAGCCTCCGCGCGGCAAGCGACTTGCCGGCCCCGGGCGGGCCGATCACGAGCGCTGCATGTTCCCCGGCTGCGGCGACCTCGAGACCGCGCCTGAGCCCCGGCTGTCCCTTCAGATCGGCGAGATCGGGCAGGCTCGCCGGGGAGGATTCCGCCGGGGGCGGCTCGGCGACCGCGGGGATCTCTCCCGCCGCGATCGCCCGCAGGTCCGAGAGCGCTCCGACCGCGATGACGTCGAGGCCGTCGACGAGGCGGGCCTCGGCGGCGTTCGCAGCGGCGACCACGAACCGCGCGGCGCGCTCCCGCTCGGCCCGCTCGGCCATCGCCAACACCCCCGGCAGGGGACGTATCGCCCCATCGAGCGCGAGCTCGCCGGCGAGCCAGCGGTCCGCGAGAGCGACGGCGTCGAGTTGACCCGAGGCGGCCAGGATCGCCGCCGCGATCGCAAGGTCGAAGCCGGGCCCGGCCTTGCGCAGGTCGGCCGGCGCGAGGTTCGCGGTGATCCGCTGGAGCGGGAACTCGAAGCCGGAGTTGACGAGCGCCGCGCGCACGCGCTCCCGCGACTCGCGGACGGCCGCATCGGGGAGGCCGACGATGGAGAAGGTCGGCAGGCCGCGGTTGATGTCGATCTCGACGTCGACCGGCACCGCCTCGATGCCGGCGATCGCGAATGTCCGGGTCCGTGCCAGCACCGCCGCGACGCTAGGCGGCACGGCGATACGCGTGGTGTTGCGAATGCGCCGTTTCCGCGCGTAATCGCGCCGACTTTGGCGCTTCCCCGCAGGCGTCACGGAATCGGCACGCTCCCGGCGCATTCCGGCACGCCGGGTGTCCCATCGGGCACGCGACCGCCGTCACTCTCGGGCCATGCGACACCGAGACTCGCGACGATGACGAAGGCGAGGCTGCGAACCGGCCGGATCGGTGAGGACCTGGCCTGCCGGCGGCTGGAGCGCGACGGCCTCTCGATCGTCGCCCGCAACTCGCGAACCCGCTTCGGCGAGCTCGATGTGATCGCGATCGACGGCGAGACGCTCGTCTTCGTCGAGGTGAAGACGATTCGCGCCGGCGGCCTCCGCGGGCCCGAGCAGCCCGCCCACGCCGTCGGCCGCCGCAAGCAGATGCAGGTCCGTCGCCTCGCCCGCGCCTGGCTGGCGGAGAACCTACCGCCCCGCTACCGCTCGATCCGCTTCGACGTGGTCGGGGTCAGTCTCGACGCCGGCGGCGGCTCCGTCGTCGAGCACCTCCCGGGAGCGTTCTGAGTCAGAACCTGAGGAGGCCGACCTGACGGAGGATCGCGACCGAGTCCGAGTAGACGTCCTTGCGGGTGACGAGGCCGTCGGCGAACGGGATCACGTCCATCCCCACCCACTCGATCTGCTTGCCGGTCGGCGGAGCGACGATCTCGCCGCGACGCATCTCGTTGCTGTGGGTCGCGGTCGCCGTCCACTCCTGGACCACGAGGTCCTCGCGGACGTAGAGCCGGCGCCCGGCGAACCGCAGGTCCGGCCAGGCCGCGAAGATCCTGCCGATGTGGTCGCGAACCTCCTCCCCCTCGGCCCGCTCGCCGGCCGTGTGGTTCTCGAAGACCATGTCCGGCGCGTGCATCGCCATGATCGCGTCGAGGTCGTGGTCGTTCCAGGCGTCGTTGTAGCGACCGATCGTCTCGGTCAGGTCAACGCTCATCTCTGGCCTCCCTCGTTGCTCAGGCCGAGCCTAGAGGTTCGGTGGAGGTTCCGCGCGGATCAGGCCTCCAACTCCAACTGGTGGTAGGCGGTGGAGGCGAACGAGCGCCGGTGCAGCGAGCAGATCCCGTTGCGCACGATCGCATCGCGGTGCTGGGGTGAGGAGTAGCCGACGTTCGTCTCGAAGTCCCACCCCGGATAGCGGTCGGCGGCCTGCCGCATGTAACGATCGCGGGTGACCTTGGCGACGACCGACGCGGCGGCGATCGCGGCGCTCCGCGAGTCGCCCTCGACGACCGCTTGGTGCTCGACCCGGCAGCGCGAGCCGAGCCGGAAGCCGTCGCTGAGGCAGACGGCGTCCGGGATCGCGACGCGGCCGAGCATGTCGGCGAGCGCGTTCAGGTTCGTGACGTGGAGGCCGCGAGAATCGATGCCGCCGGCACAGCGGGCGGTGACCGCGACCCGGCTCGCCGCGGCGAGGACCGCCGGGTAGAGGCGCTCGCGCTCCTCCTCGGTCTTCCGCTTCGAGTCGTCGAGGCCCGCCAGCGTCCTCCGGACCTCGGACGTCAGACAGCGATAGTCGAGGAGGACGGCGGCGGCGACGAGCGGCCCGGCGAGCGACCCGCGACCGGCCTCGTCGGCCCCGGCGACGAAACGGCGCCCGAACTGCTGGTCGAAGCGGAACAGCCACGTGGTCCGGCGGCCGTCCGGGCGCCGCGATCGGCGCCGCTTCGGCTTCGTCTCCGCCGGCCCCGCGTCCGGCATCTGCTCAGAGGATTCCGATCCGGTCGAGGGGCCAGTAGGTGAAGAAGGCCTTGCCGATGATCCAGTCCTTGGGAACCGGCCCCCAGAATCTGCTGTCGTCGCTGGCTCCACGGTTGTCGCCCATCATGAAGTAGTGATCGGGCGGGATCGTGATCTGCTTCGGAAGATTGCACCCGCGGGTCCCCCCGCACGGCTTGATGAAGTCGTCCGGGATCGGCTCGCCGTTGACGATCGCGTGGCCGTCCCTGATGCTCAGCGTGTCACCGGGAGTGGCGACCACGCGCTTGATGAAGTTCGTGTCGGCGGGCTCGTCGACCGGCTCGGGGCAGGGCTCACCGGGGGGAAGCGGCTGTAGTCCGCAGGTCTCGGTCGTGTCGGCGCCCTTGGGCGGGTGGAAGACGACGATGTCGCCGATCTCGGGATCGCTGAAGTGGTAGCTGACCCGCTGGACGAGGACGCGCTGGCCGACCTGCAGCGTCGGGATCATCGAACCGGTCGGGATCTGGTACGGCTTGACGACGAAGGCCTGGATGACGAGCGCCAGGCCGATCGCGAAGGCGACGATGACGACGAGCTCGACGATCGCGCCGAACGTCGACTTCGGGCGCGGCATGCGCGTCATGGTGGTTCGTCGACCCGAACGCGCTAGGCGTCCTGCCGCGAAGCCTCATCGTCTGCGTCGGAGTCCTCGGACTCCGCGGCTTCTCCCTCCGGCTCCTCGTCCGGCTCGCTTGCTTCGCCCGCTTCCTGGTCGCCCCCGTCGGCCCGGGCCTCGGGCTCGGCTTCGATCTCGGCCTCCGGCTCGTCGGGCTGGGCCTCCTCGTCGGGCTGGGCCTCCGTCTCGGGCGCCTCGGTCTGCTCGACCTCCTGGACGCCCTCCTCGCCGTCGCCTTCGACGGGAACCGCCTGCGGGGCTTCGACCTGGGTGGCTCCCTCGGCATCGATGGCTTCGTCGTCAGCCGAGCCGAGGACCTCCCCGCCGATTCCCCAGCGGCGTTCGGCGACACGGGCAGCCTTGCCGACACGATCCCGGAGGTAGTAGAGCTTGGCCCGCCGGACGTCGCCGCGGGCGGCGATCTCGAGCTGCTCGATCTTCGGCGAATGGAGCGGGAACGTCCGCTCGACGCCGACTCCGAAGGACTGCTTGCGGACGGTGAAGGTCTCGCGCACGCCGCTGCCCTGGCGCTTGATGACGACGCCCTCGAACACCTGGGTCCGGGTCCGGTTGCCCTCGATCACCTGGAAGTGCACGCGGACGCGATCGCCGGCGGCGAACTGCGGCCGTCGCTGCAGCTGCTCGTTCTCGAGGGTCTGGATGATCGTGCTCATGGCTTCGGAGTCCGGTTCGTCGCGATGCCGCCGGGTCGATGTCTCCGGTCGGCGACGCGGTTCGCCCGGCGGCGACCGATCGGCGGTCGCGCGGCGGGGAATAGTAGCTAAGACTCTGAGGAGCCCGCCCCGCCCCGCTCACGGCTGCGCTCGAGTCGCCAGCGCCGCACGCGCTCGTGATCGCCGGAGAGGAGGACCTCCGGCACGTCCCATCCGCGGTAGCTCGCCGGACGGGTGTAATGCGGATACTCGGGATGACCCTCGAGGGCGTCCGAGAACGACTCCTCCATCGCGCTGTCGGCGTGGCCGAGCGCACCGGTCAGCTTCCTGAGGACGGCGTCGGCGACGACCATCGCCGCGAGCTCGCCGCCGGCGAGGACGTAGCGGCCGATCGAGACGGCGTCGGTGGCGAGATGGGCGCGAACGCGATCGTCGACGCCCTCGTAGCGGCCGCAGAGAAGGGTCAGCTCCGGCTCGGCGGCGAGCTCGCTCGCGAGCTCCTCGTCGAACATCCGCCCCGACGGTGTCAGCAGCACGACCCGTCGCCCCGCCCTGGCATCGCCATAGGCGGCGCGCAGCGCCGCGTCGACGACGTCGACACGCATCACCATCCCGGCGCCGCCGCCGTACGGCGAGTCGTCGACCTGCCCGGCCCCGAGCGGGGTCGTCTCGCGGTAATCGATGAACCGCAGCTCCGACCCCCCGGCGATCACGTTGCGGACGTGCCGCTGGGTCAGAAACCAGTCGAACCAGCCGGGGAACAGGGTGAAGACGTCGAGCCGCATCGCGCGCCGCAGACTAGACGGCAAGGCGCGCAGGGAAGCGCGATCGGCGCTCAGTCGAGGATGTCGACGATAACGCGGCGATCGTCGCGAGCGCCCGCGGCGCGAGCGACAGTGCGGATCGCGTTGGCGATCCGGCCGCCGCGACCGATCACGCGGCCGAGGTCGTCCTCGGCGACGGAGACCTCGAGGACGAGGTCGCCGTCCTCCTCGAACTCCTCGACCTCGACCTTGTCCGGCTGCTCGACGAGAGCG
>DASTTY010000023.1:0-19877 GCA_035759925.1 Solirubrobacterales bacterium | reverse complement strand
CCAGCGTCGGCTCGTCCCACAGCCACCAGTGGCCCCACGAGGCCTTCGCCCAGATGGCGCCGGTGGCCAGCACGGCGACGCCGAAGATCAGCGACAGGTGGATCGCGACGTACGACCGCAGGTCGTTCGCACGGTCGCCGTCGCGCAGGTAGCGGATCGCCCACACGCCGCCGGCCACGAACCCGAAGAGCGCGACGATCGCCAGCGGCACGTGCAGGTAGAAGATCTTCTGGATGAAGCCCTGGTCGGCTTCGTTGGAGGCGTAGAAGAAGACGAGCGCGAACCCGACCCCAATGAGCAGGGCCGTGAGCAGAACGAGAGTCCTCAGAGTCGACGCTTTCATCGCTGGCGGGAGCTGTGGAACCGGGCGCCCAGGCGTCAATCCTCGATGAGGAAGTCGAAGGCAGCCCAACCGATCAGCAGGAAGACCAGATCGTACAAGCCGAGCACTGCGAGCCAGGTTCCGTACTGCTCGTAGGAGGGCCCACCGGCGGCGAGGAGATGGCGGCCGGCCCCGGCGGCGGCGATCATCGCCGGGACGATCAGCGGCAGCAGGATCAGCGGGCCGATCAGGTCACGGGCGCGCGAGTTCGTCGCCATCGACGCGATCAGCGCGCCGGTCACGGCGAGCGCCGCGTCGAGGAGCAGCAGGATCGGCAGCATCGGCACCAGACCGGAGGCGTCGGCGAGGAAGAAGAGCCAGAAGACCGGCAGCGCGAAGAGCTCGAGGACGATCAGGTAGACGAGCAGCGCCGCCGCCTTGGCGAAGAACAGCGCGGTCCCGTCGGCGGGAGCGAGCCGGATCGCCTCGAAACCCCCCTGCTCGCGCTCGGCGACGAAGATCCGGTTGATCGCCAGGAGCGCCGCGAACAGAATCGTCACCAGCAGGACACCGGCGGCGAGGCCGCCGTCGAGCCGCGTCCGGTCGAGCCCGAACCGGAAGAGCACGAAGATCGTCGTCGCGAAGAGCAGCATCGCCGGCACCGACTGGAGCGTCCGCAGCTCGACCCGCAGGTCCTTGCCGAGGACGGCCCGGACGACCTCAGCGGTCGATGGCGCGCGACCGCTCATCGGACGGCTCCCGCCCGCTCCGAGTAGATCTCGCGGGCAGTCGCCGGATCGACCTCCGTGGCCGCGATCTCGAAGGCGACGCTGCCGTCGCGGTGCAGGCCGAGGACGCGATCGGCCTGCTCGAGCGCGGCCTCGACGTCGTGGGTGACGATCACCCGCGTCCGTCCCGGCGCCGGGCCGAGCAGCGGCGCCACGACCGCGGCGCCGGCCGGATCGAGGTTGGCGAGCGGCTCGTCGAGGACGAGCAGGTCGGGCTCGTGGAGGAGCGCCCGGCAGACCGCGAGCCGCTTGACCATGCCCGCCGACATCTCATCGACGCGGGTCGCGGCCCGATGGGCGAGCCCGACGCGGTCGAGCAGCTCGGCGGCGCGGACGGCACCGGCGCCGTCGAGCCCGAACAGCTTCGCGTGGAAGTCGAGGTTCTCGCGCGCACCGAGGTCGCGGTAGAGGAGCGGTTGGTGACCCAGGAAGCCGATCCGCCCGCGGAGCTTCCAGGCCTCGCGAGGCAGCTCGTACCCGTGGAGGGCGATCGAGCCCGCGGTCGGCCTGAGCAGCGTCGCGACGATCCGAAGCAGCGTCGACTTGCCGGCACCGTTCGGCCCGAGCACGGCCAGGGTGCCGCCCGCCGGCAGCTCGAGATCGATGTCGCGAAGGACCGGCAGGTCGCCGTAGGAGTGGCTGAGGCCGGCGGCGCGCAGGGCGAGACCGGCAGGCGCTGCGGGGGCCGGATCGGACACGGCCCGGAAGGCTAGAGCCGGAGCGTGACCCGCCGCCGGGCCGTGGCGGCGGGCGCGATCCTCCCGGCGCTCAGAACGGCATCTTCGAGCGGCCCTCGCGGCCCTTGGCGGCGCTCTTGTTCGTGGCCTTCCGCGAAGACGAGAACGGCTTCTGGAACAGGCGGCCGAGCGGTCCCGGTGCCTTCGCGCCGGCGCTCTGGCCGACCCCGAGGGTCCGGTCGACCCCGCGCTGTGGGCCGCTCGAGAGCCGCGGCACGACGAACGCGAGCACGGCGAGGACGATGCAGATGGCGATGATTCCGCCGATGATCATTCGGGGCTCCCTCCCGTTGATTGCTTGCTGTTGCTCCCAATGCCCGGAAACGGCGAGCGGGAAACGCGCCCTGCACACTAGGTTTCGCTCGCCGACTTGAGGCCGGGCTTAGAGGGGCCGGGCAGAATCGCCGGATGGCCGCCAAGGACGGACACCGGCGCAGCGACCGTCGCATGCAGCGGCGGATCGCCGCGACCGCCGCGACCGCGGCGATCGCGCTGAGCCCCGCCGCCGCAGCCGCCCGGCCGGCGGCGTCGCGCACGCCGCTTCCGACCCGCCCCGGGGGCGATCCGGTCGAACGGTTCGCGCAATCCGACCAGGCTGAGGCGACGCTCGCGCTCGACGCCTCGCGACGGGCCGAGATGGCCGATCATCGCCGCCGCCTCGCCGGTGCCCTCGCGGCCGAGCTCGGCGGTCCCGCCGCCGCTGAGATCGAGCACGCGATCGGGGTCGCCGAGGACGACCTGAGCGACGCCTACGCGCGCGGCGAGCGGCCCCGCTTCGTAGCCGGCATCCCGGCGGCGCTCACGGCGGCCAGCGGCGTCAGCGCCGACGAGCTCGCGGCTGCGTACGAGTCGATGTCGCGGCACGCCCTCGAGCGCCGCCGCGACGGCAGCGGCTGAGCCGCGCCGGCGCCGGCATGTCTCTAGGTTCCGGTCGATGGAGTTCCGCTACTGCCCGCGCTGCGCGACCGAGCTCGAGACCCGCCCCTCGTCCGGGCCCGATCCCGACCGCGCCGCCTGCCCGCGCTGCGGCTTCGTCCACTACGAGAACCCCTCGCCGACCGTGCAGGCGTGGATCGAGGGCGACGACGGACGGTTCCTGGCGCTGCGGCGCGGCAACGAGCCGCTGCAGGGGGAGTGGAACCTGCCGGGCGGCTTCGTCGAGGCCGGCGAGAGCGGCCCGGAGGCGATCGCCCGTGAGGTCCGCGAAGAGACCGGGCTCGAGATCGAGGTCGGCGACGTGATCGGGATCTTCGCGTCCGCGTACGGCGATCGCGAGGACGCCGAGCCGATCTTCGACGTCGCCTATCGCGCCACGATCGGCTCCGGTGAGCTCGTCGTCTCCGACGAGTCCGAGGAGGCGGGCTGGTTCAGCCTCGACGAGTTCCCGGCCCCGGCGTTCGCCGGCGAGCGCCGGGCACTCGAAACGCTGCGCGCCTCGCGTCGCTGACTGAGAACCTGTCTCAGCGGCCGCGGACGGTTCGCGCTCCGGTCCGGAGCAGCGATCCACCACCGTCGCGGAGCACCTTCACCTTCGGGCCGGCGCCGCCGTAGAGCAGGCCGGCGCTGGCGCGGACCGCGCCCGCGAGCGTCTCGTCGTAGGGATGCCACCAGAAGTCGCGACTGCGGGCCGGGTTCCAGGTCACTGTCTTGACCTCGGCGCACTCGTAAAAGCCGAAGCTCGAGTGGGTGCGACCGAGGCCGGAGTCCTTGATGCCGCCCCAGGCGCACTGGACGGCGGCGTGGGTATAGGCATGGTCGTTGATCCAGACCATCCCCGACCGGACCCGGCGTGCCATCCGCTCGCCCTTGGCACGGTCGCGGGTCCAGATCGATGCCCCGAGGCCGAAATCGGAGTCGTTCGCGAGCCGCAGCGCCTCCTCCTCGTCCTCGACTACGACCACCGGCAGGACCGGGCCGAAGATCTCCTCGCGCATGATCCGCATCTCGTGGGTCACGCCGGTCAACACGGTCGGGGCGATGTGGCTGCCCGGCGATCCCGCGACCTCGACCGGGCCGCCGCAGACGCGCTCGGCGCCGGCCGCGATCGCGTCGTCGACGAGGCCGGTGACGATCGCGGCCTGCTCGGGCGAGACCATCGGGCCGATCTCGGTGTCCCAGCTCTGTGGATCGCCGACGGCGAGCCGCTCGGCCGCGGCCCCGAGGCCGGCCAGGAACCGCTCGGCGACGTCGGCGACGACGTAGATGCGCTCGATCCCCGAACACGTCTGCCCGGCGTTGGCGAAGCCGCCCCAGGCGATCCCGTCGATCGCGTTGTCGAGATCGGCGTCGGCGCAGACGATCGCCGGGTCCTTGCCGCCGAGCTCGAGGACGGCGCCCTTCATCCGCGCGGCGCAGGCGGCGCCGACCGAGTACCCGGTCGCGACCGACCCGGTGAAGAAGACCTTGGCGACGTCCGACTCGACGACGGCACGGCCGACCTCGCCGTCGCCCTGGACGACACTGACCAGTCCCTCGGGCACGCCGGCCTTCTCGAAGGCGACGCGGATCCGCTCGCCGAGCAGCGGCGTCAGCTCCGACGGCTTCAGAACCACTCCATTGCCGGCCATCAGGGCGATCGCGATCTCGCCGAACGGGATCGACCACGGGTAGTTCCAGGGCGCGATCACCGAGACGACGCCGAGCGGCTCGAAGGCGAGCTTCGCCTTCTTGCCGAAGAACAGCCCGCCGCCCATCTTCACCTGCTGCTCGGCGAGGATCTGCGGTCCCTCGGCGGCGATCCAGCGCAGCGCGTCGATCGTCGGCACGACCTCCATCGTGTGCGACTCGGTGATCGGCTTGCCCTGCTCGGCGGTCAGCAGGCGCGCCACCTCCTCGAGGTCGCCGGCGAGGATCTCCGCGGTCCGCTCCAGGTAGCGGCCACGATCGGCGAGCGTCAACTCACCCCAGAACGGCTGCACCCGCGCGACGGCCGCAACCGTCGCCGCGACTTCGTCCGGCTCGGCCGTCTCGACCGAACCGATCAGCTCCCCGGTCGCCGGGTTGAACGATTCCAGGCTGCCCATCGAGCCCCAGGCTATTCGCTACCGGCTCAGCGCTTGCGGATCCGCTTGAAGCTCGCCTTCGCCGGCGAGGGGTCGCGGTTCCCCGCCCGGTCGATCGCGACGACCGCGAAGCGGTGCTTGCCGGGCTTCACCCGCTCCCGGAACGGCGTCTTGCACGGCTCGAAGCCGCCGCCGTCGAGCTTGCACTCGAAGCTCGATCCGCGCTCGCTCGCCTTGAACGCGAAGCGGGCGGCGCGCTTCGTGGAGCGCTTCTTCGGCTGCTTGGTGATCGTCGTCTCCGGAGGGGTGGTGTCGCAGGCCTTCTCGGTCGGGGCGGTCGAGTTGTTCCGCGGCGTCGGCGCAGCGAGCTTGAAGTCGGTGGCCGAGTCGTCGGTGTCGTCGCCGGCCTCGAGCTGCGTCGCGCAGCCGGGTGCGATCGAGCGCTGCAAGGTGTTCATTCCGGCACCGGCGGGGATCTGCGGCGCCGCGGTCCCGGTCGGCAGCACCAGCGAGGCCGGCGCGAAGCTGCCGTAGGAAACGCAGTCGAGCGGCGGCAGGATCAGGGTGTCGAGATAGCAGACGGCGCCGTCGCCCGTGATCACCATCTGGTCCGTCGTGAAGTCCGGCTCAACCGGCCAATCGACCGCCTCGTCCCCGCCGATGAGGATCGTCCGCTGGTTGCCGCCGTTGGCGACGCTGTTCGGGAACTGGAACGTGCCCCGGACCGCGCCCGTCTCGTCGTAGGTGCGGATGAAGTGGTCCTTGACGAAGTTCTCGCCCGATGAGTACATCTGCAGCTCGACGTAGTCGGCCGGGTTCGCGTTGCCGACCTCGGTGATCTTCATCAGGTGGAAGGAGGCGGATGCGCCGGCGGGCAGTGCCAGCGCGACCACCCCGAGGACCGCAGCGAGGATCACCCGTCGCATGTCCCGAAGATAGCGTCATTCGTCACCAGTGGCGCCATCACCCGGCGAGCCGCGCAACGTCCGCAACCGCGCGAGGCGCTCGGCTAGCTCGGCTTCGAAGCCGCGATCGGTCGGCGCGTAGAAATGCGCGTCGCCGACGGCCTCCGGCATCGTCCGCTGATCGCTGACGCCGCCCGGCTCGTCGTGGGGGTAGCGGTAGCCGACGCCGCGACCGAGCTCGCCGGCGCCGGCGTAGTGGCTGTCGCGGATCGCCGCCGGAGGCTCGGCGGCGCCGTGGCGGCGGACGTGCTCCTCGGCGGCGAGCAGCGCCTTGTAGGAGGCGTTGCTCTTCGGCGCCAGCGCCAGGTAGACCGCCGCCTGCGCGAGGTTGATCCTGCACTCCGGGAGCCCGACGCGATCGACGGCCGCCGCTGCCGCGGTCGCGACGGCGAGCGCCTGCGGGGCGGCGTTGCCGACGTCCTCGGAGGCGAAGATCACCATCCGGCGGGCGATGAAGCGGGGGTCCTCGCCGCCGGCGAGCATCGCGGCGAGGTAGTAGACCGAGGCGTCGACGTCGGAGTTCCGGGTCGCCTTGATCCAGGCCGATATGTAGTCGTAGTGGCGGTCGCCGCCCTTGTCGTAGAGCACCGCGCGCTTCTGGAGCGCGTCCTCGGCGGCGCCGAGGTCGATCCTCCCGCCGGGACCGACGGCGGTGGCGGCCCGCTCGAGGGCCCCGAGCGCGGCGCGGGCATCGCCGCCGGCGCGGGCGGCCAGCATCGCCAGCGCGTCGTCGTCGACGGCGGGCGGATCGGGGATCCCGCGGTCCGGATCGCTGAGCGCGCGACGCAGCAGCTCCGCGATCGCCTCCTCGTCGAGGGCCCGCAGCTCATAGATCTGGGCGCGGGACAGCAGCGCCGAGTTGACCTCGAAGTAGGGGTTCTCGGTGGTGGCGCCGATCAGCGTCACGAGGCCGTCCTCGACCGCGGGCAGCAGCGCATCCTGCTGGGCCTTGTTGAAGCGGTGGATCTCGTCGAGGAAGAACACCGTCCGGCGGCCGGCGCGACGGCGCTCCGTGGCCCGCTCGAGCATCGCCCGGACCTCGGCCCGTCCGGCGTTCACCGCCGACTCCTCCTCGAAGGCCCCCTCGGCTGCGGTCGCGACGATCCTCGCGATCGTCGTCTTGCCGGTTCCCGGCGGCCCGTAGAGGACCATCGAATGCGGCTCGCCCGCCTCGATCGCAGTCCGCAGGGTCGAGCCGGGGCCGAGCAGGTGCTCCTGGCCGACCAGGTCGGAGAGGCTCTGCGGCCGCATCCGGACCGCGAGCGGGGCGTCGCCGCTCACGCCGGCGGCCGCAGCGGTCCCCTCGTCGCTCTCGAACAGCTGATCGCTCACCCGCCCCAGTATCCAGTGGCGCGAGGACGGGGGTCGCGGGCGAGCGCCCGCGCGACGCTAACCTGACGCAGGATGAGCGGCGGAGAGCCCGAGCAGACCGGGGACGCAGGGCCGATCGGCGAGCCGGTCACGGTCGGCGTCTCGACCAACGGCGCCTCCGCGAACGGCGGCGCCCCGAGCTCGCCGGAGAAGCTCCGGCTCGGCGGAATGGCCCTCCGCAACGGCCTGCTGATCCACGGCCCGACCTCGTGGGGGGCGGCGGCGCGGGCCGCCGACGGGACGATCGACGTCGCCTCCGGGCCGAAGCCCGACTTCGGCGGCAACCGGTTCGCAAAGGTCCCGATGATGCGCGGCCCGCTGCGGCTCGCCGAGGCCTTCGCGGTGATCCCGGTCGCGCGGATGTCGGTGCCGTCGGCGCGGCTTCCGTTCGAGGACCCGAAGGTGGTCGGAGCCGGGATCGCGAGCACGGTCGCCGGCAACCTGATCCGCGGCAAGGGGCGGGCGACACCGCTTCGCGAGGGCCTCGCCGCAGCGATCGGCTTCGTCCCCGCCCTGGTGTCGCTCACCGGCTCCGATCTCGCCGCATACCACGCCGCCGAGCACAAGTCGATCGGCGGCTACGAGCAGGACCGCGATCCGGCCGAGGTCCCGAAGGAGCACAAGCGCTGCGGCTCGAACCTGATCGCGCCGATGGTCTTCTTCTCGCTCGCCGGGCAGCTCACCCTCGACCGCCTCGTCGAGCGACCGGGGAGGTTCGCGCGCGCCGTCAGCGCGATCGCCGGGCTGTCGCTTTCGGTCGAGGTGTTCGTCGCGGCGGAGCGGCGGCCCGACTCGGCGATCGGCCGCGCCGTCCACGCCTCCGGCCATTTCATTCAGGCTCGCTTCGCGACCCGCGAGCCGACGCCCGAGCAGCTCGAGGTCGCGGTCGCGGCGCTCGATGCCGTGCTCGCGGCCGAGCGAAGCTAAGCGACCGCCGGGGAACTGCCGATGGGCCACTGCATGGCATTGCTCGAGACCACCGCGATCAACACCGACCAGATCCTCGACGACCTGGCGCAGTGGATGCCGGTCTTCTCGATCATCTTCATCGTCCTGCTCCTCTACGTGATGTTCCGGATGCTGTCCGTGATGCCGCGGACGAAGCCGCAGGAGATCAAGGCGTCGAAGCGGAGCGGAACCAGGTGGGAAGACATCGCCGGGGTCGAGGGCACCAAGGACGAGCTCCGCGAGGTCGTCGAGTTCCTCTCCGACCCGAAGCGGTTCAAGGGCCTAGGGGCCAAGGTCCCGAAGGGGATCCTCCTGCACGGCCCGCCCGGCACAGGCAAGACGATGCTGGCGAAGGCGGTCGCCCACGAGTCCGGCGCCAACTTCTTCAGCCAGTCGGCCTCCTCGTTCGTCGAGATGTTCGCGGGGCTCGGAGCCGCCCGGATCCGCCGCCTCTTCAAGGAGGCGCGCGACAACGCTCCGGCGATCCTCTTCATCGACGAGCTCGACGCCGTCGGCACGACCCGCGGCAGCGACGTCTCCGGCGAGCGCGACCAGACCCTCAACCAGCTCCTCGTCGAGATGGACGGCTTCGAGGCGAGCGAGAACATCGTCGTGATGGCCGCTTCGAACCTGCTCGAGAAGCTCGACCCGGCGCTGCTCCGCCCGGGCCGCTTCGACCGCCAGGTCTTCGTGCCGCCGCCCGACCTCCGCGGCCGCGAGGAGATCCTCGGCGTGCACACGCGGGGCAAGCCGCTGAGCCAGGACATCGACCTCCACCGGGTCGCCCAGCACACGTCGGGGCTGACCGGTGCCGACCTCGCCAACCTCTGCAACGAGGCGGCGATTCAGGCCGGCCGCAACAAGCGGCCGTTCATCGCCCAGTCCGACTTCGACAACGCGTTCGAGCGCGTCGTGGCGGGACTGCAGAGCCGCAAGGTCATCACCGACCACGAGAAGCGGGTCGTCGCCTGGCACGAGGCCGGTCACGCCCTCGTCTCGGAGCTGCTCGCCACCGTCGACAAGGTCCAGAAGGTCTCGATCGTGCCACGCGGGAAGGCGCTCGGCTACACGCTGAACCTCCCCGAGGAGGACCGCTACCTGAAGTCGCGGCACGAGCTGATCGACTACATGAAGGTCCTGCTCGCCGGCAGGGTCGCCGAGCAGATCACGTTCGGGCGGGTCACGACCGGCGCCTCCGACGACCTCGCGAAGGTGACGACGATCGCCCGCTCGATGGTCTACGAGTACGGGATGGGGACGTCGATCCGCTCCCATCAGGTCCCGGCCAACGACTGGAACGTCTCCGAGATGATGCGCCAGCGCCGCGACGAGGAGGTCAGCGAGATCGCCGAGGAGGCCTACCGGGGGGCCCACCGGCTGCTCACCGACCACCGCGATCTGCTCGACGAGATCGCCCGCCGGCTGCTCCGCGACGAGGTCATCGAGCAGTCGGAGATCGCCGCGATCATGGCCGCGCACGACGTCTCCGTCGCCACGCCGGAGTTCCCCGAGCCCGACGAGCACGGGGCGGGGGGTGCGGTCGGCAATGGAGCCCCAGCGGGGCTCGCCCGGGCGCAGGAGCAGGATCGCGGCATCCAGTCGCGGGGCTCGGAGCCGCCGCCGCCCGCGGGTCGCTGACGTCCCCGGGGGCGGCCGCCGCCGGGACGGCGGCCCCGATCGCTGTCAATAGAATCCCCGCCGATGCTCGACCGGATCGACCACACCGGCGTCGCCGTCGATGACCTCGACGCCGCCATCAAGCTCTACGAAGAGGTCCTCGGCATGCCGCTCGTCCACCGCGAGACGGTGGCCGAGCAGGGTGTCGAAGCGGTCCTGCTCGATGTCGGCGACGGTCACGTCGAGCTCCTCAGCCCGCTCGGCGAGGACACCCCGGTCGGCAAGTTCCTCGCCCGCAAGGGCCCCGGCCTCCATCACGTCGCCTACGCCGTCGAGGACATCGAGGCGACCCTCGAGCAGCTCTCCGCGGCCGGCGTCGAGCTGATCGACGCGAAGCCGCGGGTCGGGATCCGCGACAGCCTCGTCGCCTTCCTGCACCCGCGCTCGACCGGCGGCGTCCTGACCGAGATCGTCCAGCCCCGCGACCACTGAGGAGACCGGCCATGGCAACCATCCAGCGACGCATCGAGGTCGGCTTCGACGGCGGTCAGGTCCTCCCTCTCCGGCTCGCCGACGAGGAGCTCGAAGGGCTCCGCAACGCCCTCCAGCGCGGCGGCTGGCACCGCGTCCAGACCGACGAGGCCGAGGTCGAGCTGTTCCTCGACAAGCTCGTCTTCATCAAGACCGCCGGCGACGCCCAGAAGGTCGGCTTCTAGGGCTGGCGCGCCGACCCGGGCTCACGGGGTCGGTGGCGGGTCTCGGCTAAGAGGGGTCGGCTCCGGCGGGGCACCGATCCAGCGATCGGGATTGTGGGGCGTATGGAACCCAAATCCCGATCGGTGGCGCCAACCGCCGCACTGGCCGGACGCCAGCACGGGGTCGTCTCCCGGCGCCAGCTCCTCGCGACCGGCCTCTCTCCTGAGCAGATCAAGGGCCTGCTACGCCGCGGCCACCTCCATCCGCTCCACCGCGGCGTCTACGCGGTCGGCCACTCGCGGGTCGGTCAGGAGGGATGCTGGCTTGCCGCGGTCCTGGCCTGCGGGCCGGGCGCCGTTCTCAGCCATGGGCCCGCCGGGCAGCTGCTCAGGATCGTCAGCCGCCGCGAGCGCTACGCACTCCACGTCTCGCTCGCGAATGGTCGCGACCGCTCGCCCGCCGGGATCGTCACCCACCGTCCTCGCTCGCTCGAGGCTCGGGATACGACGGTCAGACAGTGCATCCCGGTCACGTCGGGTACCCGAACCGTCTGGGACCTCGCGACCGTTTGCACGCCCAAAGCCACCCGTCGCGCCTTCGAGCAGGCGGAGAAGCGCGGCCTTCTCGACCGCGACCGGCTCGGATCACTCCTCATTGCCCAGCCGAGCCACCGGGGGGCGGCAACGCTTCGCACCCTGCTCGGCGAGTCGGTCCTGCCGCTCGCCGAGACCCGCTCCCGGCTCGAGGAGATCGTCCTCGAAACCTGCCGCGATCACTCGCTGCCGCTGCCGGCGGTCAACGTCCCACTGCTCGGCCATGAGATCGATTCACTCTGGGTCGATGCCCGGTTCGTCGTCGAGGCCGACGGCGGCGATCACCTCAACCGCGCGCAGCGGGACGCGGACAACGCCCGAGACATCGCCCTCGCCCGGGCCGGCTACCTCGTCCGCCGCTACTCGTGGACGGCGCTCGACGACCGTGAAGCCGTCGCCGCCGAGATCGCGGCGATCCTTCGGGAGCGGCTTGGCCGATGACGCCGGGCATCGCGTCTTCCGTCCGTCAGCCGATTGCGACCATTCGTTCGATCGGTATCCGGGCCTTCGCGGCGATCTCGGGCGAGACCTTGACCTCGCCGGTCATGTCGCGGAGGCAGTCGCGGAGCTTCGGGAGCGTGATCATCTTCATGTAGCGGCAGAAGGCCATCCGGTTGGCGGCGATCAGGTTGGCCCCGGGGGCGGCCTCCTGGAGCGGGTAGAGCATCCCGGTCTCGGTCGCGACGATGTAGGAGCCGTCGGGGTCCTGCTCGACGTGCTGGAGCATCCCCGAGGTCGAGAGCATGTGGACGCCCTCGCCGGAGACGTCGCCGGAAGCGACGTACTCCATCGCCTGGGTCGAGCAGCCGCACTCGGGATGGATCAGGAACTCGGCGTCGGGGTTCTCGGCGCGCATCGCGTTGATGTCGTCGGGGCGGATCCCGGCGTGGACGTGGCACTCGCCGTCCCAGACGTGGAAGCGGGCCCGGCGATCGCGATCGTCGAGGAGGCCGGTCTCGCGCTCGACGAACGCTCCGAGCCACATGTCGGGGCCGAACAGGATCTCCGTCTCCGGCCCGTGCTCCTGCCAGATGTGGTCGACGACGTCGACCGCGTTCGACGAGGTGCAGCAGTAGTCGGTCTCGGCCTTGACCTCGGCCGACGTGTTGACGTACATGACGACGACGGCGCCGGGATGCTCGGCCTTCCAGGCGCGAAGCTGATCGGCCGTGATCGAGTCGGCGAGCGAGCAGCCGGCGTTCAGGTCCGGGATCAGGACGGTCTTCTCCGGCGACAGGACCGACGCCGTCTCGGCCATGAAGTGGACACCGCAGAAGGCGATCACCGAGGCCTCGGTCGCGGCCGCGGCGCGCGACAGCCCGAGCGAGTCGCCGACGTAGTCGGCCAGGTCCTGCAGCTCCGGCAGCTCGTAGTTGTGGGCGAGGATCACCGCGTCGCGCCGGGCGGCGAGCTCCTTGACCTCGGCGCTCAGCTCGGCGATCTCGGCAGGGCTGAGCCCGCCTGACGAGCCGGGGATTGCGGCGGATGGTCCTTGGATGGTCGGGAGTTCCTGCATCGGCACCTCCCGCCCCTCTGGGGCGGCCTGATCCTTGATGTTCGCGAGCCGAGCGTCAGCACGGACGGGCGAATGACTGTCCTGCAGTCTAGCGACCGCCACCCCTCATCTACGCTGGGCCGGTGCCGGAGCTGCCCGAGGTCGAGATCGCCGTCCGACGGATCGAGCGCGCCCTGGAGGGCGCCGAGGTCGAGTCGGCGCTGGCGCCGGGGATGGTCGCGCTGAAGAGCGTCAAGCCGCCCCTCGAGGCGCTCGTCGGCAAGCCGGTTCACGGCGTCCGCCGGGTCGGGAAGATGCCGGTCGTCGGGTTCGGCGCCGCGGGCGAGCTCGTCCTGCTCGTCCACATGATGTCCGCGGGAAGGCTGCAGGTCTTCGACAAGCGGGCCTCGCTGCGCGATCGCGCCTCCCGGGTGCTGATCCGGCTCAGCGACGGCCGCGAGCTCCGGCTCCGCGAGTTCGGGACCAAGCAGCGTGCCTGGGCGAAGCTGCTCGAGGCCGGCGATCTCGACGCCGAGGAGATGATCGCGACGCTCGGCCCCGAGGCCTGGCCTGCGCCCTCCCGCGACGTCCTCGCCGAGGCGCTCGACCAATCGCGGCACCTCCATCCGCTGCTCCGCGACCAGCGGGTCGTCGCCGGCATCGGCCGCTCGTGGGTCGACGAGATCCTCTGGGAGGCCAAGCTCTCACCCTTCAAGAAGGGATCGGAGCTGGGCGACGACGAGATCGTCGCCCTCCACGCCTCCCTGCACGTCCTCGGCGACGCGATCGACCACTACGAGGAGGTGATCGGCGACACGATCCCCGACAAGATGCCGATGCCGCTCCGCGTCCACCGCCGCGAGGGCGAGCCCTGCCCGCGCTGCGGCGACACGATCGCGGCGATCCACTACTCCGAGCGGATCACCTGCTACTGCCCGAACGAGCAGACCGGCGGCAAGGTCCTCGCCGACCGCCGCCTCTCGCGGCTGCTGAAGTAGCTAGGCGTCGAAGAGCATCGACAGGTCCAGTGCCGGCGCCGAATGGGTGAGCGCGCCGACCGAGACGAAATCGACGCCGGTCGCCGAGATCGCTCCGATGTTGTCGAGGCTGACGCCGCCGGAGGCTTCGAGCTTCGGCGCCGAGCCGGCCCGATCGCGGGCGGCGACGGCGGAGCGGAGGCCGTCGAGGTCCATGTTGTCGAGGAGCAGGCGGGCGGCGCCGGCGGCGAGGGCGGCATCGACCTCGGCGGGATTCCGGCATTCGACCTCGACCGGCAGGCCGGGATGGGCGTCGCGGGCGCGGGCGACCGCATCGGCGAGGCCGCCGGCGAGGGCGATGTGGTTCTCCTTGATCAGGATCGCGTCGTCGAGGCCCATCCGGTGGTTCTGGCCGCCGCCGGCGCGGACCGCGGCCTTCTCGAGCCGGCGAAGGAGCGGCGTCGTCTTCCGGGTGTCGAGGACGACGGCCCGGCCGCCTCCGGCACGGGCCGCCTCGACGAACCGCGCGGTCAGCGTCGCGACGCCCGACAGGTGGCCGAGCAGGTTGAGGGCGACCCGCTCGCCGGCGAGCAGCGCCCGGGCCGGGCCGGCGAGCAGCGCGACCTGGCGCGGCACCTGTTCGGTCCAGGTGCCCTCGACGATCAGCTTGTCGAGACCGGCGGCGCCGGTCTGCCGAAAAGTCTCGGCGACGACGTCGAGGCCGAAGACGACGCCGGGCTGCTTCTGCACGATCCGGGCGCGGGCGCGGGCGTCGGCGGGCACGGTCGCATCGGTGGTGACGTCACCGACGCCGAGGTCCTCGGCGAGCGCCGCGGCGACCAGCGATTCGAGGTCCTCGCGGCCCGATGTCACGACGTCGATGCCGTCGTGCCGGCGGCGCTCTGCAGCAGGTACTCGCGGATGAAGCCGTCGAGGTCGCCGTCGAGGACGCGCTGGGCGTCGCCGACCTCGTGATTGGTCCGGTGGTCCTTGACCCGCGTCGTCGGGTGGAGGGTGTAGCTGCGGATCTGCGAGCCCCATTCGACCGCCTTCTGCTCGCCGCGGGCCGCCGCCATCTCCTCCTCGCGCTTGCGCTCCTCCTCGGCGATCAGGCGGGCGCGGAGCATCTGCATCGCGGTCGCCTTGTTCTGGGTCTGGGAGCGCTCGTTCTGGCACTGGACGACGATTCCGGTCGGGATGTGGGTGAGCCGCACCGCCGAGTCGGTCTTGTTGACGTGCTGGCCGCCGGCGCCGGAGGCTCGGTAGGTGTCGACGCGGATGTCGGCATCGTCGAGCTCGACGTCGACGTCGTCGGCGACCAGCGGCGCGACGTCGAGCTGGGCGAAGGCAGTGTGGCGACGCGACTGCGAGTCGAACGGGGAGATCCGGACGAGCCGGTGGACGCCGCGCTCGGCCGCGAACAGGCCGTAAGCGTTCTCGCCGCGGACGATGAACGTCGCCGACTTCAGCCCCGCCTCCTCGCCCTCGGATGCCTCCTTCATCTCGACGTCGAACCCGCGCGACTCGGCCCAGCGCAGGTACATCCGGAGCAGCATCTCGGCCCAGTCCTGCGAGTCGGTTCCGCCCGCCCCGGAGCGGACGGTGACGACCGCGTCACCGGCGTCGTGCTCGCCGCTGAACAGCCGCTGCTCCTCGAGCTCCGCCAGCCGGGCCTCGATCGAGTCGAGCTGGGCCTCGAGCTCTGCCGCCATCTCGTCGTCCTCGGCCGCCATCTCAGCGAGGTCGCCGAGATCGGCGACGTCGGCGGACAGGCCCTCCCAGAGGTCGATCTTGCGCTTCGCGCGGGTGTGCTCGGCGGAGACCCCAGCGGCCCGCTCCTGGTCGTCCCAGAAGCCCGGCGCCTGCATCTCCCCCTCGAGCCGCGCTACCTCCGCCTGGAGCTCGTCGGGGTCAAAGGTAGTCCCGGAGCAGGGTGAGCTGCTCGCGGACCTCCGCGATGCGGGCGTTGGTCTCGGGCGCCTCGCTCATCGGCGGCGAGTGTATCCACGCGGCGAGGTAACAATCCCCGCATGAGCCGCGTGGCGGACATCAACGTCGTCGGCGGCGAGCTGCAGGAATGCTCGGCCGAGCCACGGACCGGCTTCTACCGCGACGGCTGCTGCGCCACCGGGCCGGAGGACGCCGGCAGCCACACCGTCTGCGCGATCGTCACCGCCGACTTCCTCCGCTTCAGCCGGCTCGCCGGCAACGACCTCTCGACCCCGGCGCTGCACTTCGGCTTCCCCGGCCTTCAGCCCGGCGACCGCTGGTGCGTCTGTGCCGCCCGCTGGCTCGAGGCCGAGCGGGCCGGCTGCGCGCCCGCCGTCGTCCTCGCCGCCACGCACGAGCGGGCGCTCGAGGTCGTGCCGATCGAGACGCTGCTCGCCCACGCCGCCGAGCCCGACGCCGAAGGCGCCGCGAGCGGCGACTGAGGCTCAGCGACGAGGGAGGACGACCTCGTGGTCGCCCTCGACCTTGTCCTTGGCTGCGTCGCGGAGGCGGACGCTCAGCGTCGCCTTGCCCTTGCCCGCCTTCGGCCGGACCCGGACCTCGACCTTCTTGGTCCCGGTGCCGATGTCGGTGCGGGTGTGGCCGACCCGCTTGCCGTTCTTGCGGAGCACGGCGTTGACGCGGGTCGCCTCGCCGGAGTCGATCGTCACGGTGACCTTGCGCTTGCCGCCTGCCCGCCTCGCGTCGACCCCGGTCACCGAGGCGGCGACGATGCTCGCGCCGAGCGGCTGCTCGTCGCCGCTGAGCTCGTAAGCGCCCCAGGGCGGGTTGGCGTTGACGACCCGCCCGTCCTTGCAGGTCGCGAGGAAGCTCGCGAAGCGGGTGTCGGGGCTGCTCGTCTCGATCCGGTAGGTGCCGGCGGGGACGACCGACCAGATGATCCCGCCGTCCTCGGAGGTCTCGGTCTTCGACGGGTCCGGGATCACGTTCTCGTTGAAGTAGATCGGCCCGTCGAGCGCCGGCGACTCGGTCGAGGTCGCGCCGGGGACCCCGTGCGGGGTCCGCTCGCGGAAGGTCTCGTAGTCGACGCCGCGCACGTTCCGCGCCGAGGCCGTGGTGACGATCACGCACTGCGCGGGTCGCCCGGTCTGCTCGTCGATCGGCACCGAGAGGATCGCCGCCAGCGCGTTGTACTCGAGGTCGGCCGGGGTCTGGAAGTTGGCGTTCTCGATGTCCTCGCCGCGGGTGTGGAACGTCTGCAGGTCGATCTCGTTCCAGCCGTCGGGCGGATCGATGTACGGCGTCACGTTCGTGTCGTCGGGCACCTCGAGCGTGTAGTCGCCGTTGGCGTCGGTCGTCGCGCTGAGGCCGGGGATCTCGCGGACCTTGATCACCGCCCCCTCGAGGAAGGTGCTCATGTGGTTGAAGCTGTAGGCGCGGCCGGAGATCGTCACCGTGTCGGCGGCTCCGCCGGCAGCGGCAACTGCCGGGGCCGCGAGGGCGGCGGCGGCGAGGACGGTCGCGGCGAGCGCGAGCGCCTGGGGTGCGGTTGCGAGTCTCTTCACTTGAGCCTTTCTCTCGAGTGCGTCGGCCACGCACCTGAACACCGGAAATCCCCGATCGGCGCGGCGATCGTAACTGGTCCGTCCAGTTTTCCTCAGTTGGTCGCCGAGGTCACGCATCGGAAGGCTATGGCTGAACCAGCGTCCAGGACGTCGAACGTGAGGTCGCGATTCATGCCGCTGCCGAGCGTGGTGGCAAGATCTTGCCCCCCGTTGCTGACCCTGAAGTGGCCCGCCACCCACTGCTGCGATTGCAGCGCACCGAGGTGGTCGAACACCTGCGCGAGCTCGCCGTCGCTGGGCAGCCGCCGTTGATCGAGGGCGCATTTCTTCAGCGCGGCCCTGTACGAGTCCGAGTCACGCAGATCGACCTCGTAGCAGAGGTCCCCGGCCCGATCGAGATCGCCGGGGCAGTGGAGGCGGTAGTCGGAGGCGGGCTTCCCATCAAGTCTGGCCGAGTCGGGGACCGGCCCGAAGGACGCCTCGTCGGCCTTAGCACCGGTGACCGCATCGTCCTTGATCTTCTTCGTCGTCACGGCATTCTTGTGGAGCTTCTTCGCGGTCACCGCGCCCGCCTCGATCTGCTTGGTACCGATCTTCGATGCGGCCCAGGCGCTCCCCCCGAGCGCCGCGAAAACGGCGATCGTCGACATCACGTTGGCGTACGTCAGCTTTGGCCGGTCACGGCGCATGGCTTCCTCCCTAGGTCGAGCGCCTTGCGCGCCGAGCCTAGATCGGAAGCGAGCCGTCGTCTAGACAGGCGATCGGACGGGCTGCGTCAGGCGCCGTGGCACTTCTTGTACTTCTTGCCGCTCCCGCACCAGCAGGGGTCGTTGCGGCCGATCTTCTCGTCCTCGCCCTTGACGACCGTGGTCGGGTTGGTGCCGTCGCCGCCGCCGTTGCCGGAGGGAGGGCCGGTCACGCCGGGGACGGCGGTCGGGGCGATCGCGGTTGTCGCGCCGGCGCCGGCGGCGGCGCGCGCCTCGGCGAGCGCCGAGGGCTGCTCGGCGGCGGTGCCGCCGGAGTAGTTGACGTCGGCGGGGGCATCCTCGGGACCGAAGGTGTCATCGACCGCGGCCGGCTCGATCTCGACGTCGACGTGGAAGATCAGCCGGGCGAACTCCTCCCAGATCGAGTCCATGAGGGCCTGGAACATGATGTAGCCCTCGTTCTTGTAGGCGACCAGGGGATCGATCTGGGCGAAGCCGCGCAGATGGATGCCCTCGCGGAGATAGTCCATCTCCGCCAGGTGCTCCTTCCAGCGGGTGTCGATGATCTGGAGGAGGATGTGGCGCTCGAGCGCTCGCATCAGCTCCTCGCCGAACTCTTCCTCGCGCTCGTCGTATGCGGCGAGAACGTCCTCGGTGAGCAGCTCGGTGACCTGCTCGCGGCTCGAGGTCTGCGGGTCGAGCTCGGTGAGGTCGACCGAAACCGGCCAGAGCGTGCCGAGCTGGGTCTCGAGCCCGTCGAGGTCCCACTCCTCGAAGACGTCGGAGGCGGTGTAGTCGCCGACCTTGGTGGCGACTACGCCGCCGATCTGCTCGCGCGCGACATCGCCCATGTCGCGGCCCTCGAGAACCTCGCGCCGGTACTTGTAGACGACGCGGCGCTGCTCGTTCATGACGTCGTCGTACTCGAGGACGCGCTTCCGGCTCAGGTAGTTCTGCTCCTCGACCTTCTTCTGCGCGTTCTCGATCTGCTTGCTGAGCATCTTCGCCTCGAGCGGATACTCCTCGCCCTCGTCGTCGGTCGGGCCGAGGCGGTCGAGGATCCTGTAGATCCGGTCGCCGGCGAAGAGCCGGACCAGGTCGTCCTGGGCGGACAGGAAGAAGAGTGAGGCACCGGGGTCGCCCTGGCGGCCGGCGCGACCACGGAGCTGGTTGTCGATCCGTCGCGACTCGTGGCGCTCGGTGCCGCAGATGAACAGGCCCCCGGCCTCGCGCACCTTCTCGCCCTCCTCGGTGCAGCGCGCCTCGAGCGCCGGCATCAGCGCCTCGAGCTCCTCCTCGTAGTTGGGGTCGTCCTTCTTGACCCCGAGCTTGCGGAGCTCGCCCTCGGCGAGCATCTCGGGATCGCCGCCGAGCTTGATGTCGACCCCGCGACCGGCCATGTTCGTCGCGATCGTGACGGCGCCGAGCCGGCCCGCCTGGGCGACCGTCTCGCCCTCTCGCTGCGCGTACTCCGGCTTCGCGTTCAGGACCTCGTGCTTGATGCCGCGGTTCGTGAACTGCTTCGAGAGCATCTCCGAGACCTCGACCGAGACGGTGCCGACGAGGGTCGGCTGCCCCTTCTCGTGACGCTCGACGATCTCGTTGACGACCGCCTTCCACTTGCCGTCCTTGGTCTTGTAGATCTGGTCGTTGGCGTCGTCGCGGATCATCTCCCGGTTGGTCGGGATCTCGACGACCGGCATCTCGTAGATCTTCATGAACTCCGTTGCCTCGGTGAGGGCCGTGCCGGTCATGCCGCTGAGCTTGTCGTACATGCGGAAGTAGTTCTGCAGCGTGATCGTTGCGAGCGTCTGGTTCTCCTCGCGGATCGCCAGGCCCTCCTTTGCCTCGACGGCCTGGTGGAGGCCCTCCGACCAGCGCCGTCCCTCGAGGATCCGGCCGGTGTGCTCGTCGATGATCATCACCTCACCGTCGACCACCGCGTAGTCCTTGTCGCGGCGGTACAGCGACTCCGCCTTCAGCGACTGGACCAGGTGGTTGACGAGGGTCCCGTGCTCGGACAGGTAGAGGTTCTCGACCCCGAGGAACTTCTCGGCCTTCTCGACGCCGCGCTCGGTCGGCGCGACCGTCTTGTGCTTCTCGTCGTACTCGTAGTCGTAGTCGGCCTGCGAGGTGTCCTTGGA
>DASTTY010000022.1:0-11162 GCA_035759925.1 Solirubrobacterales bacterium | reverse complement strand
GGTGTCGGCGGTCAGCACCGTCGCGATGCCGTCGCCGGGGCGGAGCACGGCCTCGAGCCGCTCCTCGTCGACCTTCTCGCCGAAGTTCATGAAGCGGCCGCCGCTCCAGGTGCCGACCGCGGTCGTGCCCGGCTCGAGCCCCTCTTGCTTCTCGCGTCTGACGCTCATGGCGGGAACCGTAGAGCCTCGGCGAGGGCGGGGGCCGCGAGCGGGGGGCGGTCTCTAAGGTTCCCGCGCGATGCCGCAGCCCGAAGTCAAGACCGAGGTCACCGCCCTCCCCGAGTCGAAGGTCAAGATCGCCGCGACCGTTCCTGCCGAGGAGGTGGACAAGCGCCTGCAGTCGGCGGCGCGCAGCTTCGCGAACGAGATGAAGATGCCCGGCTTCCGCAAGGGCAAGGTCCCGCCGCAGCTGGTCCTGCAGCGGATCGGCCGCGACGCGGTGATGGAGGAGGCGCTTCGCGAGGGGCTTCCCGGCTGGTACGAGCGGGCGATGATCGCCTCCGGGGTCACGCCGGTCGGCGATCCGCAGCTCGACATGCCGGACGCGCCCGCTGAGGGCGATCCGCTCGAGTTCACGATCGAGGTCGGCGTCCGGCCCGAGGCGAAGCTCGGCGAGTACAAGGGGATCGAGGTCGGGCGCCCCGAGCCCGAGGTGCCGGCGGAGGCGATCGACGCCGAGATCGAGCGGATGCGGGAGAGCTTGGCCGGCCTCGAGACCGTCGAGCGGGCCGCCGGCGACGGCGACTTCATCGTGATCGACTACACCGGCTCGATCGACGGCGAGCCCTTCGAGGGCGGCACCGCCACCGACTTCCTGCTCGAGCTCGGCTCCGAGACGCTGATCGAGGGCTTCAACGAGCAGCTCACCGGCAGCGAGGCCGGCGACGCGCGTACGGTCGAGGTCACCTTCCCGGACGAGTACCACGCCGAGCATCTGTCGGGCAAGGAGGCGAGCTTCGAGGTCGCGGTCAAGGAGGTTCGCGAGAAGCAGCTTCCCGAGCTCGACGACGACTTCGCCGCCGACAACTCCGACTTCGACACGCTCGCGGAGCTCCGCGGCGACATCGAGTCGCGGCTGCTCCACCAGGCCGAGCATCGCGTCGAGCACCAGTTCAACGATGCGGCGATCGACGCGGCCGTCGCCAACGCGACGATCGATCTCCCCGACGAGATCGTCACGAGCCGCGCGACCGAGATCTGGGAGCGGGTCGAGCGCTCGCTCCAACAGCAGGGGATGGATCCGGCGACCTACCTGCAGATCCAGGGCAAGGATCGCGACGAGGCGATCGCCGACGCCCGCGGTGACGCCGAGTCCGGGCTCAAGCGCGAGGCCGTCCTCGCCGCCGTCGCCGACGCCGAGGGGATCGAGGTATCGGAGGATGAGCTGCTCGAGGCGCTCGCACCGCCGGCCGGCGAGAAGGGCAAGCCGGAGAAGCTCCTGAAGCGGATCCGCGCCGAGGGCCGCGACGCGCTGCTGATCGAGGAGATCAGGATGCGCAAGGCCGCCGAGCTGATCGTCGAGGCCGCGAAGCCGATCGAGATGGACCGGGCCGAGGCCCGCGAGAAGCTCTGGACCCCCGAGGGCGAGGGTCGGGCCGCCGCCGGGGACCTCTGGACCCCCGGCGACGACGACTGACCCGCCGCTGAGCCGTGTCGAAGCCGGCGCGGCTCGGCTCGCCTCCTACTTGTTGGAGGTCTTGAACTTCTGCTTCGGCGCCTTGCAGGTCTGCTTCTTGTTCTTGAACTTGTTGGTCTTGATCGTTCCGACGACCGCCTTGCCATGGCGCTTGACCTCGCCCTTAAGCGAGATCTTGAGGCCGATCGAGTCATCCGTCAGGACGGCGTCGAAGTCGCCGCTCGAGTCGACCGGGATCGGGTCGAGAGCCAGGTAGGTGAAGCGCTTGGCGACGCCGTCGCAGCGGGTCAGCACCTTCTTGGCCTTGTAACCCGAGACCTTCTTCGCGTCACCGTTCTTGACCTTGACGCGGAGCTTCACCGAGGTCGCGCTGTCGCCGACGATCTGACCCGTCTGACGGATCGTCTTCGACCCGGCGAGGGCCGTTCCGGCCAGGGCAAGGGACGCGACGATCGCGATGACGATCGCGCCGGTGGTGGTTCTCTTCATCGTTCTCCCTTCCAGGGCCAGGGGAACCGGGCCGCTGGTGCGTTTTCGATGTTCGCTGGTTGTCCTTCGGCCATAACTCGTGAAGGCGTCCACGGTTGCGCTCGCGTCCCCGATCGCTCTCACCTGACCGGCCTGATTCCGGCAACCTACCAGCGGATCGCGCCGCCGACGCCGGTTGGGCCGCCGGAGCGCTTCTATAGACTGGCGCGCCGATGAGCCCGATGGTCCCCATGGTGGTCGAGCAGACCTCGCGCGGCGAGCGTGCGTTCGACATCTACTCGCGCCTGCTCAACGAGCGGATCATCTTCCTCGGCACGCCCGTCACCGAGGACATCGCCAACCTGATCGTCGCTCAGCTGATCCATCTCGAGTCCGAGGACCCGGACAAGGACATCTCGATGTACATCAACTCGCCGGGCGGGTCCGTCTACGCCGGCCTGGCGATCTACGACACGATGCAGTACATCAAGCCCGACGTCCAGACGATCTGCGTCGGGATCGCGATGAGCATGGGCGCGCTGCTGCTCGGCGGCGGCGCCGCCGGCAAGCGGATGGCGACCCCGAACTCGAAGATCCTGATCCATCAGGTCTCCGGCGGGTTCCAGGGGCAGGCGACCGACATCGAGATCCACGCCAAGGAGATCATCGACATCCGCCGCCGGCTCGACGAGATCATCGCCAAGCACACCGGCCAGGACATCGAGCGCGTCAAGCGTGACACCGAGCGCGACTACTTCATGAGCGCCGAGGAGGCGGTCGAGTACAACATCGTCGACCGCGTGATCGAGAGCCGCGCCGCGGTCAACGCGGAGCCGGTCGCGAGCTAGCTAGTCGGTCTTCCAGCGCAGCTTGCCGCTCCGGCAGCGCGTGTAGCCGTTGACCTTGCCGCGCACCTCGAGCGTCCCGGTGACGGCCGAGAGGTTCCGCTTGTACCTGCCGGTCACCCGCGTCGTGACCCCTTTGCGACTGACCGTGCCGGAGAACTCGAGGCTCTTGTTCACCTTCATCTTCGGGAGCGGGCGCGCGGGGCTGTAGGCGGTCGGCCCATCGGCGCACTGCACCGGTGCCCCCGAGAACGTGAACTTCTTGACCTTGACCGGCGTCCCGTCCTTGTAGACGCCGATGAAGCTGAGCGGGAACGTCGCCCGCTCGCTCCCGGCGGTGGGAGCCGCCAGGGCCGCGGCGACGGCGACCGTCGCCGCCAGCGCGGCGAGCGCCCGAACGGCGGGGCGATCGAGGTCGCCGCGGTTCCGGAATCGATTCAATCTTCGGCCTCCCTCGCCGGAGCCGCCGGCAGTCGCAGGAACGGACGCCGGGACGATACGACGGACACCGATCATGGGGCAAGGGGGATCGGTGAAGGCGCACTGCGCCCGGCCGCGGCCGTTGCAAGTCCAGGCGCGCTTGCAGGGACCGGGGCGGCCGGCGAGTAACAGCCTGATGTTCCGCGTCGCCGGGTTCCGTAACCTTGGACGCGGGTTCTCGATCCACCCACGAGGCGAAGGAAAGAAGCCCTGGCACGTCCGACCGACTCCAACGAGCAACTCCTCTGCAGCTTCTGCGGTAAGTCGCAGCGGCAGGTCAAGAAGCTGATCGCAGGTCCCGGCGTCTACATCTGCGATGAGTGCATCGATCTCTGCAACGAGATCATCGACGAGGAGTTGACGACGCCGCCGAGCTTCGAGCTCGAGGCGCTGCCGAAGCCGCGTGAGATCAACGCGATCCTGAACGAGTACGTCGTCGGCCAGGAAGCGGCCAAGCGGGCGCTCTCGGTCGCGGTCTACAACCACTACAAGCGCGTCCAGATGGCGGGCGACGAAGGCGGCGAGCAGACCGAGCTTCAGAAGTCGAACATCCTCCTGCTCGGACCGACCGGCTGCGGGAAGACGCTGCTCGCACAGACGCTGGCGCGGATCCTCAACGTGCCGTTCGCCATCGCCGATGCCACCGCCCTCACCGAGGCCGGCTACGTCGGCGAGGACGTCGAGAACATCCTCCTGAAGCTGATCCAGGCCGCCGACTACGACGTCAAGAAGGCCGAGACGGGGATCATCTACATCGACGAGATCGACAAGATCACCCGCAAGGCCGACAACCCTTCGATCACCCGCGACGTCTCCGGGGAGGGAGTCCAGCAGGCGCTCCTGAAGATCCTCGAGGGGACGACCGCATCGGTGCCGCCGCAGGGGGGACGCAAGCATCCCCACCAGGAGTTCCTGACCGTCGACACGACCAACATCCTCTTCATCTGCGGCGGCTCGTTCGCCGAGCTCGACAAGGTGATCGAGCGGCGGATCGGCAGCAACGGCATCGGGTTCGGCTCCTCGATCGTCAGCAAGGAGGAGCGCGAGATCGGCGAGCTGTTCGGCCAGGTCCTGCCCGAGGACCTGATGGAGTTCGGCCTGATCCCCGAGTTCATCGGTCGCCTGCCCGTGCTCGCGTCGATCAACCAGCTTCGCCGCGAGGACCTGATCACGATCCTCACCGAGCCGAAGAACGCGCTCACCAAGCAGTTCCAGCGCCTCTTCGACTTCGACGAGATCGAGCTCGTCTTCGCGCCCGACTCGCTCGACGCGATCGCCGACAAGGCGATCGAGCGCGAGACCGGCGCCCGCGGCCTCCGGTCGATCATCGAGGACACGCTGATGGACGTCCAGTTCGAGCTGCCCTCGCGACGCGACGTCAAGAAGTGCGTCGTCACCCGCGAGACGATCGAGAAGGGCCTCGCCCCGACCCTCGTCACGCAGGCCGTCGTGGACGAGCCCGCCGACGACCCGCTCCACGACGTCGGCGAGGAGTCGGCCTAGCGGCGTCACAGCTTCGGCGTCCTTCGGCGCCGAAGAGTTGCAATGAGGGAGACACGTGCGCGCTCGCGGCCGCCAAGCTGGCTGCGTGTCCGAAGAACGCATGAAGAAGGGCGTAGAGCGCCCACGATCGTGCATTCTTCGCGCCGACCGGGACAGGCTGATCGCCGATCTGGCGGGGAGGCAGGCGGGCCGGGTCAGCCGCAGGCAACTCCTCGCCGCCGGCGTCTCGCACGACGGCATCAAGGCGCGGCTTCGGAGCGGCCGGCTGATCAGCCTCCATCACGGTGTCTACGCCCTCGGGCACCGTAGCGACGCCTGCGCTCGCCACTGGGGCGCGCTGCTCGCCGTCGGCGACGATGGAGCGATCAGCCACATGTCGGCCATGGCGGAGCATCGGTTGGTGCGACACGCTCCGATCGTCGTCGACGTCACGATTCCCCGCCGGCTCGCCGGCCGCGATGGAGTCCGAGTGCACGTCAGAGCCCTCGAACGGGCCTCCCTCACTGCCATCGAGGGCCTGCCCGTCACCACACCCGCTCAGACCCTGTTCGACCTGGCGACGATGCTGGGTACGGAGCAGCTGACGAAGATCGCCAACGAGGCCTTCGTCCAGCGGCTGGTAACGACCGACGACCTCCACGCGACGCTCGGGCGGAACCGGAGCCGCAAGGGCGCGAGTGGCTTCGGAGGATGCTCGCCCGCATCGACCCGGAGGGGCGGCGGATCCGATCGCCGCTCGAGGCCCGGTTCAACGCGTTCCTGCGTGAGCGCGGCTTTCCACCCTGGGAGTCGAACGCCCGGATCGAGGTCGGCGGTGAGACGATCGAACCCGATGTCCTCTGGCGCCGGCAGCGCGTCGCCGTCGAGGCCGACGGCCGCGACCCGCATCTCGCGCCGCTGACCTTCGCGTCCGATCGCCGCCGCGACCGGCGGCTGCGCGTCGAGGGATGGGAGCCGGTGAGGGTGACGACGGTCGACCTCGACGATCGGCCCGATGAGCTCGACACCGACCTGCGCGTCCTGCTCGGGCTCGGGCCGCGCCGCTGACCGGGGCCGTCGTCGGCCCGTCCGCGGCGCGACCGCCGAATAACCTTGGCGGCGATGGACTCCGAACGCCGCGCCAAGCTCGAGGCGACGACCCGCTACGACCCGGCCGAGGTCGAGGGTCGCATCTATGCGGGCTGGGCCGAGCGCGGGTACTTCACGCCGGCGGCGGAGGGGACGCCGGACGAGAACTTCTCGATCGCGATCCCGCCGCCGAACGTCACCGGGTCGCTGCACATGGGTCACGGCCTCAACAACACGATCCAGGACACGCTCGTCCGCAGGCAGCGGATGGCCGGGCGGCGGGCGAAGTGGATCATCGGCACCGACCACGCCGGGATCGCCACCCAGTCGGTCGTCGAGAAGGAGCTCCGCAAGGAGGGCGTCGACCGCCACGAGCTCGGCCGCGAGGGCTTCGTCGAGCGGGTCTGGGAGTGGCGCGAGCAGTACGGCGGCCGGATCGTCGAGCAGCTCCAGCGGCTCGGCGCCTCCGGCGACTTCGCCAACGAGCGTTTCACCCTCGACGACCGCTACGTCGCCGCCGTCTACAAGGTCTTCGTCGCGCTCCACGAGAAGGGCCTGATCTACCGCGACAACTACATGGTCAACTGGGACCCGGGCTCGCATTCGGCGATCAGCGACCTCGAGGTCGAAAACCGCGAGGTCGAGGACACCCTGTACTCGATCGACTACCCGATCGAGGGCTCCGATCGTGTGCTCACGGTCGCGACGGTCCGGCCCGAGACGATGCTCGCCGACACCGCCGTGGCCGTCAATCCCGGCGACGAGCGCTATCGCGACCTCGTCGGATCGCACTGCATCCTGCCGCTGGTCGGCCGGCGGCTGCCGATCATCGCCGACGACCACGTCGACGTCGAGTTCGGGACCGGCGCCCTGAAGATCACTCCCGGCCACGACCCCAACGACTTCGAGATCGGACGCGAGCACGGGCTCGAGGAGATCTCGGTGATCGGCGAGGACGGCCGCCTCACCGAGGCGGCGGGGCCCGCCTACGAGGGCTTGACCGCGGCCGAAGCGCAGGAGCGCGTCGTTGCCGACCTCCGGTCCGCCGGCGTCCTCGCCGGCGAGGAGCCGTACGTCCACTCGGTGCCGTTCTCCCATCGCTCCGGACAGCGGATCGAGCCGCTGATCAGCCTTCAGTGGTTCTGCCGGATGGACGAGCTGGCGGCGCCCGCGATCGCGGTCGTCCGCGAGGGCCGGGTCAGGTTCACCCCGGAGCGCTGGGAGCGCGTCTATCTCGACTGGATGGAGAACATCCGTCCCTGGTGCGTGTCGCGGCAGCTCTGGTGGGGCCATCAGCTCCCGGTCTGGTACTGCGACGACTGCGGGACGACGATCGTCGCCGAGCGGGAGCCCGAGCGCGGCACGTGCGGATCCTGCGGCGGCACGCTGCGCCGCGACGAGGACGTCCTCGACACCTGGTTCAGCTCGGCGCTCTGGCCGTTCGCGGCGCTCGGCTGGCCCGAGGACACGCCGGAGCTCCGCGCCTTCTATCCGACCGACGTGCTCTCGACCGCGCGCGACATCATCTACCTCTGGGTCGCGCGGATGATCATGTCGAGCCTCGAGTTCCTCGACGACGTCCCGTTCGCCGACGTCTACATCCACTCGGTGATCCAGGCGCCGGACGGCCGACGGATGTCGAAGAGCCTCGGGACTGGGATCGACCCGCTCGAGCTGATCGACTCCCACGGCGCCGACGCGCTCCGCTTCGGCCTGCTCGCGATGTCGTCGAGCCAGGACGTCCGCTTCTCGGAGGCGAAGGTTCAGCAGGGACGCGATCTCGCCAACAAGCTCTGGAACGCGTCGCGGCTGATCCTCCTCAACGCCGGCAACTCCTCCCCGGCGCCGGCCACCGATGCGGTCGAGGATCGCTGGATCCTCTCGCGGCTCGAGCGGACCGCCGAGCTGGTCGGCTCCCGCCTCGACGAGTACGACTTCGCCCACGCCGCGCTCGAGCTCTACCGGTTCGTCTACTCCGAGCTCTGCGACTGGTACCTCGAGATCGTCAAGCCGCGCCTCTACGACGGGCCCGAGGCGGGCGACCACTGCGCCGCCGAGAACCTCCTCCACGTGCTCGGCCGGACGCTTGCGATCGCCCACCCGCTGATGCCGTTCGTCACCGAGGAGATCTGGAGCTACATGCCGGCCCGCGAGACGGAGCTGATCGTCGCCCCATGGCCCGATGCCGATCGGAGCCGGTTCGACCCCGAGGCCGAGGCCGAGGTCGCCGCTGCGATCGAGCTGACCCGCGCACTGCGGCGCTGGCGCGAGCTCGCCGGCGTCACGCCCGGCTCGCCGCTCAGCGCCCGCGCCGGCGCTCCCGTCCACCCGCTCGTCGCCCGGCTCGCCCGGCTCGAGCTCGACGGCGACGGCGATCGCGGCGGCGACGCGGTCGCGGTCGTCGGAACGATCGAGATCTTCCCGTCCGAGCACCTCGATCCGGACTCGGTCGCGGCGCGGATCGAGGAGCAGCGGGAGCGGCTTCGCGCCGAGGTCGCGCGGGCGGAGGGCAAGCTCGGCAACGAGAAGTTCGTCGCCAACGCCCCCGTCGACGTCGTCGACGGCGAGCGCGACAAGCTCGAGCGCTACCGCGCCGAGCTCGAGGAGCTCGGCTGACCGACCCGGAGCGATTCCTGGCCGGGCTCGAGCCGGTCGGCTGGCGCTTCGGCCTCGAGCGGATGCGGGCGCTCTGCGCCGCCCTCGGCGAGCCGCAGCGCCGCTACCGGACGCTCCACGTCGTCGGCACCAACGGCAAGTCCTCGGTGACGACGATGACGGCGGCGCTGCTCCGCAGCGCCGGCCATGCCGTCGGCGCCTGCATCTCTCCGCACGTCTGGCGCTGGGCGGAGCGAACCCGGATCGACGGCGCCGAGATCGCTCCGGCGGCTTTCGCCGCCGCGACGGCGCAGGTCGCGGACGCGATCGCGGCCGTCGAGCCGGGTTTCGGCGACGGCGAGCGGATCACCCAGTTCGAGGCCGCGATCGCTGTCTCGTTCACGGCCTTCGCCGAGGCGGGCGTCGACATCGCCGTTATCGAGGCGGGGCTCGGCGGCCGTCTCGACGCGACCAACGTGATCGACTCGACCGCGACCGCGCTCACCTCGGTCGGCCTCGACCACGTCCAGTTCCTGGGTCCCACCGAGCTCGACATCGCCGGCGAGAAGCTGGCGGTCCTGCGCGACGGGACGACCCTCGTCACCGGCCGCCTCGACCCCGAGATCGCGGACTACGCCCGCCGGATCGCCGTCGAGCGCGCCGCCGAGCTGGTCGTCGCCCCGCCACTTCCCGCGGAGGCGCTGCCGGGCCCGATGGCGCCGTATCTGGAGCGGAACGCGGCCGTCGCCGTCGCCCTCGCCGCCACCGTCACCGGGCCGCTCGCCGATGCGGCAATCGCCGCCGGCCTGGCCCATGCCGCGCTGCCGGGCCGGGCGGAGATGCTCGACGGCGAACCGCCGGCGATCGCCGACGCCGCCCACAACGAGGCCGGCGCCCGCGCTCTCGCCGAAGCGCTGCCGGGGCTGGCCGCCGGGCGCCCCGTCTTCGGCTGTCTGTCGGTCCTCGCCGACAAGGACGCGGCCGCCATCGCCGTCGCGCTCGCGCCCGGCCTCGAGCGCTGCGTCTGCACTGGCGCCGACCCCGGCCCGGCGATGGGGCGGCCCGGCTCCGCGGCGATGGACGCGGCCGATCTCGCCGGCCTCGTCGCCGGCGCCGGGATCGCCACCGAGGTCGAGTCGGACCCCGCCGCCGCCGTTGCCCGGACGTCGGCGCTCGCCCGCGAGCACGGCGGGGTGGCACTGTTCGCCGGTTCGCATTACCTTCTCAGGTACGTATGGAACGCGAGGCACGCTCAGAGCTCCTCTCGATGATGGGACTGGTGGCCGCCGTGGTCGCCGTCGTGATCCTCGTCTTCTTCGGTCTCGGCTACCTGTTCGGGCGCCTGTTCCTCTGAACGCCGGGGCTCAGGCAGGGAGGCCCGCCACTTCGGCCACCGGTGATCCGGCTAAACTGCCGCGGCTTACATGCCCCTAGCCCTGTTCGGAATCGAAGACGGCTCGCTCAACCTTGCCGTCAACCTGCTGCTCCTCGTCCTCGTCGTCGTCTGGCTCGCGCTCGTCTACTGGACGTTCGCGGACGCCCGCCGGCGGATCTCCGACCCGGTTCTGATCGGGACCGCGACCGTCGCCTCGCTGATCCCGTTCATCGGCACGATCGTCTACACGATCCTGCGCCCGCCGGAGTTCCTCGCCGACGCCCGCGAGCGCGAGATCGAGACCCAGGCCTCGGAGCTGCGGATGCGACACCTGGTCGCCCAGTCGTGCCCGCGCTGCGAGCATCCGATCGAGCGGAGCTGGCTGCGCTGCCCCGAGTGCCGGCATCGGCTCAAGGACCCCTGCATCTCCTGCAACCGTCCCGTCGATCCGCGCTGGGCCGTCTGCCCTTACTGCGAGACGCCGCTCCGGCACGAGCGCGAGGAGGAGGCGCCCCGCAAGCGCTCCCGCTCCCGCAGCTCCTCGACCCGGCAGGACCCGGCCCAGTCGCCGCGGCGCAAGCCGGCAGCATCGCGCTCCGCGACGCCGGCTTCGGACGCGGCCGCGCGCAAGAAGCGCGACGAGCGCCCGCAGCGTGCCGAGCGGACGCCGTCGACCCCGCCGCCGGCGGACGAGGGCGAGGCCGGCCCGCGCCGGCGCTCGACGACGCCCTCCTGAGCCCCGCACCCGAATCCCGTCCCCGCGACCCGAGAGGTCTCCGAATGTCTGAGAAGTCCCGCACGCTGATCCTCGTCAAGCCCGACGCCTTCGAGCGGGCGCTCACCGGCGAGGTGATCGCCCGCTTCGAGCGCAAGGGCCTCGAGCTCGTCGCACTGAAGCTGATGACCGCCGACGAGCCGCTCGCGAACGTCCATTACGCCGAGCACAGCGACAAGCCGTTCTTCGGCGAGCTCGTCTCCTTCATCACCGGCGGCCCGCTCGTCGCGGCCGTCTTCGAAGGGGTCGAGGCCGTCAGCGCGGCCCGCCAGCTGATCGGGGCGACGAACCCGATCGAGGCGGCGACCGGCTCGATTCGCGGCGACTTCGGAACCGAGGTGACCTTCAACCTCGTCCACGGCTCCGATTCCGACGAGTCGGCCGAGCGCGAGATCGGGATCTGGTTCCCGGAGCTCG
>DASTTY010000021.1:0-15865 GCA_035759925.1 Solirubrobacterales bacterium | reverse complement strand
GATAGGCTGGCCGCATGGCGGTCGAGGAGGCCACGACGATCGAGCGCGACGCGTTCGACGGGCTGCTCGCGGCGATCGCCGGGCGCGGCTACGAGGTGATCGGCCCGACGGTTCGCGACGGCGCGATCGTCTACGACTCGGTCGCGACCAGCGACGACCTTCCGATCGGTTGGACCGACGAGCAGGACGGCGGGACCTACCGGTTGCGGCGGCGCGACGACGAGGCGCTGTTCGGCTATGCCGTCGGCCCGCAGTCGTGGAAGCGCCTCCTCCATCCGCCCGAGGTGCGCCTGTGGCGAGCGGCGCGGGACGGCGAGGGCGCGCTCGAGATCGAGGACGCCGCCGACGACGTTCCGACCTATGCGTTCATCGGCGTCCGCTCCTGCGAGCTCCACGCGATCGCGATCCAGGACCGGGTGATGATCGGCGGCGACTACCCCGATCCCTTCTACGCCGCCCGTCGCGACGGCGCCTTCCTGGTCGCCGTCAACTGCACGGTCGCGGGCGGAACCTGCTTCTGCGTCTCGATGGAGACCGGGCCGCGAGCCGAGTCCGGCTACGACATCGCCTTGACCGAGGTGATCGACGGCGACCGCCACTACTTCCTCTCCGAGGCCGGGAGCGAGCGCGGCGCCGAGGTCCTCGCCGAGGTCCGGCGGGCGCCGGCCGATGCCGCCGAGGTCGAGGCGGCGGCCGCCGGAGTCGCGGAGGCGGTCGCCGGCCAGGGCCGCTCGATGGATACCACCGGGATCAAGGATCTCCTCTACGACAACTACGAGCATCCGCGCTGGGACGAGGTCTCGGAGCGCTGCCTGACCTGCGGCAACTGCACGATGGTCTGCCCGACCTGCTTCTGCACGACCGTCGAGGACTCGAGCGACCTCACCGGCGAGCGCGTCGAACGCACCCGGCTCTGGGACTCCTGCTTCACGATGGACTTCTCCTATGTCCACGGCGGCTCGGTGCGCGCTTCCCCGCGCTCCCGCTACCGGCAGTGGATGACCCACAAGCTCGCCACCTGGATCGACCAGTTCGGGACCTCTGGATGCGTTGGTTGCGGGCGCTGCATCACCTGGTGCCCGGTGGCGATCGACATCACCGAGGAGGTGGCGGCGATCCGTGCCGACGCGCTCGATTGAACAGGTCCTGGCCGAGATCAAGACGTTCGAGGGGCTCGAGCAGCGTCACCTCGACCGGATCGCCGGGTGCGGGCGCAACTGCGGCTTCGAATCCGGCGAGTACCTCGCCCGCGAGGGCGATGCGGCCGACACCTTCTACGTGATCCGCCACGGCCGGGTCACCCTCGAGACTCCGGCGCCGGCGAGCGGTCCGCTCCTGATCGCGTCGCTCGGCGACGGCACCGTCGTCGGCTGGTCGTGGCTGTTCCCGCCTTACCGGTGGAGCTTCGACGCGCGGGCCATCGACGACACGCGGGCGATCGCCTTCGACGGGGCCTGCCTGCGCGGCAAGTGCGAGGCCGACCACGAGCTCGGCTACGTCCTCATGCAGCGCTTCGCGCAGATCATCCTCGACCGCCTCCAGTCGACCCGGCTGCAGCTCCTCGACGTCTATGGCAAGCCCGGTGGCGGCTGAGCGCGGTCGTCTCACGCCGGCGCCGATGACGCCACGCCCGTGGCGCGTGAGCGGCCGCCGGCGCGAGACCGCAGACTCGTGGACGCTCGATCTCGAGCCCGCCGACGAGGGGCCGGGGATGAGCTACCTGCCAGGCCAGTTCAACATGATCTACGCGTTCGGGGTCGGCGAGGCGCCGATCTCGATCAGCGGCGATCCGAACGCCGGCGGGCCGCTCGTCCACACCGTCCGCGACGTCGGCGCGGTCAGCGCCGCGATCTGCCGGGCGGAGCCCGGTGAGCAGCTCGGCGTCCGCGGTCCCTACGGCAGCGCCTGGCCGGTCGCCGCGGCCGGCGGCCGCAACCTGCTGATCGTCGCCGGCGGGGTCGGCCTCGCCCCGCTTCGCCCGGCGCTCCGCGACGCGCTCGGCCGCCGCCACGAGCTCGCCGGGCTGACCCTGCTGATCGGCGGCCGGACGCCCGCCGATCTCCTCTTCGCCGACGAGCTGGCCGAGCTGCGCGACGACCCGCGGCTCGAGCTCGCCGTGACGGTCGACAGCGCCGCGACCGGCTGGGACGGTCACGTCGGCGTGGTCACGACCCTGATCGACGACCTCGATTTCGATCCCGCCGCGACGGTCGCGCTGATCTGCGGCCCCGAGGTGATGATGCGGTTCGCCGCTCAGTCGCTGATCGGGCGCGGGGTCGCGGCCGCCGATCTCCACGTCTCGATGGAGCGGAACATGAAGTGCGCCGTCACCCAGTGCGGCCGCTGTCAGTTCGGGCCGACCTTCGTCTGCCGGGAGGGCGCGGTGATGCGCTACGGCGACATCGAGCGGATCTTCAACCTGAGGGAGATCTGATGGCGGCGACGCGACCGAAGCTCGCCGTCTGGAAGTTCGCCTCCTGCGACGGCTGCCAGCTCAGCCTCCTCGATCTCGAGGACGAGCTGCTGATGCTCCCGGAGAGCATCGAGATCGCCTACTTCCTCGAAGCGAGCCGGGCGACGGTCGACGGCCCCTACGACCTCTCGCTCGTCGAGGGCTCGGTGACGACGCCCGAGGACGCCGAGCGGATCCGTGAGGTCCGCCGGGTCTCCCGCCGCCTGGTCACGATCGGGGCCTGCGCCACCGCCGGCGGCATCCAGGCGCTGCGCAACTTCGCCGACGTCGACGAGTTCGTCGCAACCGTCTACGCCGAGCCGTCCTACATCTCGACGCTCTCGACCTCGACGCCGATCGCCGCCAACGTCCCGGTCGACTTCGAGCTGCACGGCTGCCCGATCGACCGCCGTCAGCTCCTCGAGGTCGTTTCCGCGTTCCTCGCCGAGCGTCGCCCACAGATCCCCGACTACAGCGTCTGCATCGAGTGCAAGCGCCGCGGCAACGTCTGCGTGATGGTCGCCCGCGGGACCGCCTGCCTCGGACCGGTCACCCACGCCGGCTGCGGCGCTCTCTGCCCCGCCCACGATCGCGGCTGCTACGGCTGCTTCGGCCCGATGGAGACGCCGAACGCGGAGTCGCTGACCGCATGGATGCGCGGGCTCGGCGCCGAGACCCCTGACCTGGTCCGCGCCTACCGGAGCTTCAACGCCGATGCGCCGGCGTTCCGAGCCGCCGGCGACGCGCGCGAGGCGGAGCTGTGAGCGGGGGCAACGGCGTTCGACGGATCGAGACGGGGGCGCTTGCGCGGGTCGAGGGCGAAGGCGCGATGCACGTCCGGATCCGTGGCGAGGAGGTGCTCGGGGTGGAGCTGCGGATCTACGAGCCACCGCGGTTCTTCGAGGCGCTGCTCCGCGGCCGGGCGCTCGAGGAGGCGCCCGACATCACCGCCCGGATCTGCGGGATTTGCCCGATCGCCTACCAGACGAGCGCTTGCCAGGCGATGGAGGACGCGCTCGGGATCGAGGTGACGGGAGCGCTCCGCGACCTGCGCCGGCTGATCTATTGCGGCGAGTGGATCGAGAGCCACACGCTGCACCTCTACCTCCTCCACGCCCCCGACTTCCTCGGCTACGAGAGCGGCTTCGCGATGGCCGCCGATCACCGCGAGGTCGTCGAGCGCGGGCTTCGCGCCAAGCAGGCGGGCAACCGGCTGATCGAGACGATCGGCGGCCGGGCGATCCACCCGGTCAACGTCCGTGTCGGCGGCTTCCACCGGGCGCCGGAGCGACGCGAGCTGGAAGCGCTCCGACCCGAGCTCGAGCGCTGCCGCGAGGAGGCGATCGAGACGGTCCGCTGGTGCGCCGCGCTCGAGTTCCCCGAGCTCGATCGCGACTACGAGCTCGTCTGCCTGCGCTCGGGGCGGGAGGGCGAGTACCCGATCGACGACGGGCGGATTGCCTCCTCCCGCGGCATCGACATCGCACCGGCCGGCTTCGACGCGACCTTCGAGGAGCAGCACGTAGCTCATTCGACGGCTCTCCACGCCCGGGTCCGCGAACGCGGCTCCTACCTGACCGGGCCGCTGGCACGGTTCGGGCTCAATCGCGAGCGACTCTCGCCGCTCGCGACCGACGCCGCGGCCGAGGCGGGGATCGGGGCCGGCTGCAGCAATCCGTTCCGGAGCATCATCGTCCGCGCCGTCGAGATCCTCTACGCCTTCGACGAGGCGCTGCGGCTGATCGACGCCTACGAGCGGCCCGAAGTGCCCGCGGTCGCCTATGAGCCGCGAGCGGGGATCGGCCACGGCGTCAGCGAGGCACCGCGGGGCATGCTCTACCACCGCTACGAGATCGACGACGCCGGCGAGATCGTCTCGGCCTGGATCGTCCCGCCGACCTCCCAGAACCAGCGCTCGATCGAGGAGGATCTGAGCGAGTTCGTCGCCGCCAACGTCCGCCTCCCCGACGACGAGCTGCAGCGTCGCTGCGAACAGACGATCCGCAACTACGACCCCTGCATCTCCTGTTCGACCCATTTCCTGAAGCTCGAGGTCGAGCGGGATTGAGCGCCGAGCGGCTGCTGATCGGGCTCGGGAACGAGCTCCGCGGCGACGACGCGGCGGGGCTGCTCGTCGCCCGGGCGGCACGGCGGCAGCGGACGGCGGGAATCGGCGTGGTCGAGCGGGAAGGCGAGCCGATCGACCTGATCGGTGACTGGGAGCGGGCGCGAGCGGTCGTGGTCGCCGATGCGGTTGACTCGGGCGGCGAGCCCGGACGGGTGTACCGGGTCGACGCCGCAACCGGGCCGCTCCCCGCCGCGTTCGCGGGTCCCTCGACCCACGCGCTCGGCCTCGCCGACGCGATCGAGCTCGCCCGGGCGCTCGACCGGCTGCCTGCACGGCTCGTCGTCTTCGGGATCGAGGGCGGCAGCTTCACCGCCGGGGCCGAGCCGATTCCGGCGGTCGTCGCCGCCGCCGACGCGGTCGCCGCCGCAGCGCTCGCCGAGCTCGGTGCGGCCGCGCGCGACTGAGATCGGGACGCCCACCCCCGCAGCCGGCGCGATAGGTTCGATGCATGCACTCGCGGGTGTTGATCCTCGGCGCCGGATTCGGCGGGCTGGAGCTGGCGACGATCCTCTCCGCCGAGCTCGGCGCCGATGCCGGCGTCACCCTGATCGACGAGGCCGAGGCGTTCGTCTTCGGCTACTCGAAGCTCGACGTGATGTTCGGTCGCGCGAGCCCCGAGTCGGTGCGGCTGCCGTACGCCGCGATCGACAAGCCGGGGGTCACGTACCGCCGCGAGACGATCTCCGCGATCGACCCGGAGCGACGGCGGGTGACGACCAACGCCGGCGAGCACGAGGCCGACCACCTCGTCGTCGCGCTCGGCGCTGCCTACGACGTCGAGGCGACGCCCGGCGTCGTCCTCGGCGAGAACGAGTTCTACTCGGTGCCCGGCGCCGAGCGGCTCGCCGCGCCGATCGCCGCGTTCGAGGAGGGAGATGCCGTGATCGGAGTCTGCGATGCGCCGTTCAAGTGCCCGCCGGCGCCGAGTGAGGCCTGCCTGCTCCTGCACGACCACCTCGTCACACATGGTCACCGCGATCGCTGCACGATCACCTTCGTGCTTCCCCTCCCGTCGCCGGTCCCGCCCTCGCCGGCGACCTCGGAGGCGCTGACGGCCGCGTTCGCGGAGCGTGACATCCGCTTCGTCCCGGGCCGGCGACTCGCCTCGGTCGACGCCGACGCCGCCACGATCGCGCTCGACGACGGCAGTGAGCTCCCCTGCGATCTCCTCCTCGCCGTCCCCAGGCACCGAGCGCCCGACGTGGTCCGTGAGGCCGGGATGACCGAGGACGGCTACATCCCGGTCGATTCACGGACCCTGCGGACCCGGTTCGAGAACGTCCATGCGTGCGGCGACGTCGCGACCGTCGGCGTCCCCAAGGCCGGAGTCTTCTCGGAGGGGGCGGCGCGGTCGGTCGCGGCGACGCTGGTCGCGACGCTCCGCGGCGAGTCCGGCGAGGGCTACTACGACGGGCTCGGGTCGTGCTACATCGAGTTCGGGGCCGGCAAGGTCGGCCGGGTCGACGTCGACTTCCTCTCCGGGCCGAAGCCGACCGGCACCTTCCAGGCACCCTCGGACGCGCTCGTCGCCGAGAAGGAGGAGTTCGGCTCGAGCCGGCGCGCCCGCTGGTTCTGAGCCGCTCGCCGCGGCGACGGTGCTGCTGACCGCCGCCGCGGCGATCCTGGTGCGCCGCCGCGACCTGCGCGGCTGACGCTCGCTCAGCGCTCCCAGCCCGAGGCCTCCGCGTACATCAGCGAGCCCGGCGTGTCGAGGTTCTCGCCGGTCTCGAGCAGGGTCTTCAGGCCGGCGAGGATCATCGGCCAGCCGCCGTAGACCTCACCGTGGGCGCCGGCGGGCAGGTGGTCGTGGGTCACGGTCAGCCGGCAGGAGCTGCCGACCGGCTCGATCTCCCAGGTCACCCGCGACTCGCCGACCGCCTTCACGTCGTCGCTCCAGAGCGCCGTGAACGTCTGGACGAGCCGGTGTGGCGGATCGACCTCGACGTTCTCGCCGGTCGCGATCTCGACCACACCGGGCACCGAGCTCTCGTAGCGGGAGCCGGGCGTCCAGTCGGATCGGACCTCGACGCCGAAGCTGTACTTCGCCCGCATCGCGGGGTCGGTGATCGCCTCCCAGAGGCGCTCCGGCGTCGTCTTGATGTAGGTCTCGAACACGGCCATCGCCGTGCCGTCGACGACCGCTTGGCTGTCACTCATCGTCTTCCTCCTCTACTCGTTCGGGTTCGGATTCGAGCTCGGATTTGAGCCCGCTCAGCCCGGCCGCCCACGTCTCCGCGTACTTGCTCACCCAGCGGTCGTGGATCAGCCGGATCGGGACGGCGTTGAGGAAGTGGAGCTTGCTGCGGCCCTGTCTGCGGGTCGTGATCAGCCCCGCCTCCTCGAGGATGCGGAGGTGCTTCATGACGCCGAACCGGGTCATCGGCACCCCCTCCTCGAGCTCGGTGAGCGTCTGCCCGTCGCGGGCGAAGAGCTCATCGAGGAGCCTCCGCCTCGTCGGGTCGGCGAGCGCCTTGAACACCTCGTCGACGTCGTCCATGGTGCCAAACTATACGTGACCATTTGGTCACTTGTCAAGGTCCATCGGGTGCTCCCGCTTAGATTCCCGCGTGAGCCTCTGGGCCGTGATCGTCTTGCTGCTGGCGGCGAACGCGTTCGCGATCGCCCTGCTGCTGCTGCTCCGCCGCCGCGGTCCCGAGGACGGCTGGTTCCGCGAGCCCCAGCATGCCGCCGGCGCCTTCACGGTCACCGGGACGATCTTCGCTGTGCTGGTCGGCTTCGTCTTCCTGCTCGCCTTCAACAGCTACTCGGACGCCCGGACGAGCGCTCAGGACGAAGCACGGGCCGCGACCAGCCTCTTCCACGTCGCCCAGCGCTTCCCGGACGCCGACCGTGATCGCCTCCAGACCGACGTCGTCTGCTACTCGCGGTCGGTGGCCGCGTCGGAGTGGCCGGCGATGGCCGCGGACCGGAGGAGCCCGGCCGTCGATCGCTGGGAGGCACGGCTGAGCCGCGACTTCGACGCCTTCGATCCCACCGGCCAGGTCGAGGGCGATGCGATGCAGGCCTGGTTCAGCGACGCCGACCTGCTCCGCGAGGCGCGCCAGGGACGGCTCAGCGAAGCCTCCCGCTTCGTCCCGACAACGGTCTGGGCCCTGCTGCTGATCGCCGGCGCCGCAGTCGTCGGCTTCGCGCTGATCGTCGCCGACCCGCGTGAGCGGCGCGGCGGCCAGGTCGCGATGGTCGCCGCCGTCACCACCGCGGTAGCTTCGAGCCTGTTGATCGTGAACTTCCTCGACCGCCCCTACGGAACCCACGCCGGCGCGCTCGAGCCGACGGCGATGCGGGCGGCACTGGGCGGCATCCACCGCGACCTGATCGCCCACGACCGTGCCGAAGTCGCGAGCTGCGACGTCCTCTCCGGGTCCGGCAGCGTCGATGGCTGAGCGGATCGCCCGCGACCTCGTCGTCCACGGCCGCGTCCAGGGCGTCTTCTACCGCGCCTTCGTCGGCGCCGAGGCGGAGCGACACGGCGTCGCCGGCCGCGCGGTCAACCGCGACGACGGGACGGTCGCCGTCCACCTCGAAGGTGACGCCGACGCGGTCGCCGCGGTCGCTGCCGCCTGTCGGACCGGCTCCGATCGAGCCCGCGTCGACCGGGTCGACGAGCACGACTCCGACGATGAAGGCCTGAGCGGGTTCGCGACCGGCTGAACGGCCTATGCCGTCGTCGGCTGCTCCTCGTCGCCGCGACCGTCGAGCTCGGCGACGAGATCCTGGATCTCGCCCTCGCGCGTCATCGCCCGGTCGAGGATCGGGTTGAGGATCCCGCGGAGGATCGAGAGCGCGGCCCAGCGGCGCGGCCGCACCACCCGCGGCGCCCGCCGCTCGATCCCGTCGGCGATCGCTCTGCCGGCCGCGCTCGGCGGCAGGCGCTTCATCAGGAACGCGGGCTGGGAATCGACGAGGCGGTCGCCGAGCGGGTCCTCGTCGAACACACGGTGGACCATCTCGGTCTCGATGAAGCCGAAGTAGGCGACGGTGGCACCGGCGCCGTGGCGGACGAGCTCGACCCGGAGCGCGCGGCCGAGCTGCTCGACCCCGGCCTTGGCGATCGCGTACGGGGTCGCACCGGCACCGTTCATGAAGGAGTAGATCGAGCCGATCAGGACGACGTGCCCACGGCGGCGGACGACCTCGGGCAGCGCCGCGGCGACGGTCCTGTGGACGCCATTGAGGTTGACGTCGAGGACGCGGTCGAACGCCTCGGGGGACATCGCCCGGAAGGTGGCGCCGCGGGAGGCGATCCCGGCGTTGGCGACGACGACGTCGACGCCGCCGAAGCGCTCGACCGCTCCGGCGACGACCCGCTGGATCGCGCCGCGGTCGGTGACGTCGGCGGCCTCGCCGTACGCGGGACCGGGGAGCGACGCGGCCGCTGCCTCCGCCGCGCCTGCATCGAGGTCGACGACGACGACCGAGGCGCCGCGCCGGGACAGCTCGGTAGCCGTCGCGAGCCCGATCCCGCGTGCCGATCCGGTCACGATCGCCACCTTGCCGCCGAGCGGATAGCGCTTCGCCATCGCCGGCAACGCTACCCGCCCGCGGGCCGGTGCGACGCCGCGGTCAGGCGGCTCCCGCCTGGTCGCGGTGGATCGCCCACCAGACGCGGAACGCCTCGTCGGTGACGCTGAGGTCGGTGCCGGTCAGCTCTTCGTAGCGGCGGAGCCGGTAGCGGACCGTGTTGGCGTGGACGAAGAGCCGCTGCGCGGTCGGCTCGACGCGCATCCCGGCCGCCATCCAGGCGCTGACGGTGTGGAGGATCTCCTCCCCGGACGCCTGCGTCCGGACCGGCTCGATCAGCGCCTCGCCGAGCGCCTGGCCGAGCTCGACGTCCTCGATCACCGCCGCGTGCAGGCCGGCGCCGGCGAGGTCCTGGACGCCGGCGAGCCCGTAGGTCTCGGCGGCGGCGAGGACGCGGCCGGCGACCGTGTAGGAGACGCTGAGATCGACGGCGGGCACGCACGGGCCGACCGCGACGAGCGGCAGCCGTCCGCGCGGGACGTCGCCGCTCGTGAATCCGATCAGCTCGCTCTCGAAGCGGATCGCGAGGCCGACCGGGCGTCCCGGCTCGGGGACGAGGTCGAACAGGTCCACCAGGTCGTCGTGCTCGCCGTCCGGCTCCCGGGCGCGGAACGCCGCGTAGCTGGCCAGCGGGTCGATTCCGAAGCCGACGCACCCCGAGTTGATCTCCTCCGCCGGGAGCTCCCCCATCAGCAGGCCGCGAACGAGCGCCGAGCGCGGCTCGACGTCGAGGTCGGTGCGGTGACCGCGAGCGAGCTCGACCATCGTCTTGTCGAGGACGTCGAAGGCCTGCTGGAAGAAACCGAAGACCTCGCCGCGGTCCATGCCGATCCCGGGCGCGACCTCGATCCCGTAGCCCATCGCCTCCTCGATCCCCATCCGCCAGGAGCGCAGCATGTCCTCGAGCGGCACGCCCTGGCGGGCGCGGCGCTCGCCGAGGTCGAGGAGGCCGCCGCGGGCCTCGTCGGGTAGGGCGTCGAGGCCGGCCCTGTGCATGCCGACGAGCAGGATCACGGCGCCCTCGGAGTCGCGTCGGTGCTCGGCGAGCGGCACGCCGGCGAAGTTCGGGATCTCGGTCCGCGATCGGCGCACGTGGCGGTCGCTGATCTCCTCCTTGCCCGCCAGCAACGCGTCGAGGAGCTTCTCCAGGCCCGAATCAGACACAGGCGCGGGCGCCATCGCTCCATCCTAGGCGACAAACGGCACGCTCGCACAGCCTTCTTGTCGATTCCGACAAATCCAAGTTGGCAATTGTGGAGCCCGCTCCGTAGACAGCGGGTACAGTCGAGCGCGACGATTACACCGATCTATGGCTCTTTTCCTGAAGTCAACTTCCGCTCTCGTCCTCACCCTGATCGCACTCGCGGTCGGTCCTTCCCTGGCATCGGCCTGGGCGCCGGCCGCGACCGCCCCGATCCATCCCGGCGTGATGACCAACACCGACGGCTCCGGCCAATGCACGTCGAACTTCATCTTCTCGCGGGGGAACGACACCTACATCGGCCAGGCCGCCCACTGCTCCTCGACCGGCGCGGCCACCGACACCGACGGCTGCACCTCGCAGTCGCTGCCGCTCGGCACCCGGGTCGAGATCGACGGCGCCTCGGTCAAGGGCACGCTCGCCTACAACTCCTGGCTGACGATGCAGGCCAACGGCGAGGCCGACGAGGAGACCTGCGCCTACAACGACCTCGCGCTGGTCCGGATCGACCCCGCCGACGTCGGCAAGGTGAACCCTTCGATCCCCGACTTCGGCGGTCCGACCGGCGTCGGCACCGCTGCGGCCGGCCAGCAGGTCTACACGTACGGGAACTCGTCGCTGCGCGGCGGCGTGACCGCGCTCAGCCCGAAGAACGGGCTGGTCGTCGAGCGGACGCCGGGCGGCTGGAGCTACAGCGTCTACACGCTGACGCCGGGCATCCCGGGTGACTCCGGGTCGGCGTTCCTGAACGCGAACGGCGCCGCGCTGGGGACGCTGAGCACGGTCGCGATCGCTCCGCTTCCCGCTTCGAACGGCGTCGGCGACGTCGGCAGCGAGTTGGCATACGCGCGAGCGCACGGCTTCGACGGGCTCGAGCTCGTCAACGGCACCGAGCCGTTCGCGAAGAAGTTGCTGGGGAAGGTGCCACTGCCCTGATCAGGGCATAGGCGGAACAGCAAGGGCGCGAGAGGGGCGTCCCAGCTCTCCCAATCCGGGGGCGTCCCTCTCGTGTTCACGACAGCCGGCCGGGCCGGTGGTGGAATTCTCTCCGAGAGGCGGCAGGGGCCTCTTTCCCACCACCGGCCCCAGCCGGCCCTCCGATCTCAGTGTCCGAAGCGGATGTCGGGCAGGACTCGCCGCAGCCGACCCGGCAGCCACCACGCCGCCCGACCGGTCAGCCGCAGCAGGACGGGCACGAGCAGCAGCCGGACGAGCAGCGCGTCGAGGAGGACGGCGATGCCGAGGATGATCCCCATCTCCTTCGGCGGCAGCGGTCCCGACAGCGCGAACGTGAAGAAGACCGCGACCATCACCGCCCCGGCGGCGAAGATCACCCGCCCGGAGTGGGCGAGCCCGCCGACCATCGCCTCGTGGGGGTCACGGGTGCGATCCCAGTGCTCCTTCGCGCTCGACAGCAAGAAGACGGTGTAGTCCATGCTGATCGCGAAGATCATCGCGAAGAAGAAGACCGGCCCCCAGGCATCGAGGAAGCCCTGCGGCTCGAAGCCGAGCAGCCCCGCGCCGTGGCCCTCCTCGAAGATCAGCTTGGCGACGCCGAAGGCGGCGCCGGTCGCGAGCAGGTTGGTGACGACGCCGAGCGCGGCGATCAGCGGCGCCTGCAGGGCGACGAGCAGCAGCAGGAATCCGAGGCCGAGGACGACCGCGATCACCAGCGGCGTCTTCGCGCCCAGCTCGGCCTCGAGGTCGTGGTTCTCGGCGACCGCACCACCGACGCTGACCCCGGCGGGCAGCTCGGCACGGAGGCGGTCGATCGTCGTGCCGAGGGCATCGGCCGACGGGTCGCTCGCGGGGACGGCTCCGATCAGGGCGACGTCGCCCGACGCGCCGGGCTGCGGCGGCGTCACCTGCGCGATGCCCGGGTCGGCCGCGAGCGCGGCGCCGACCGTGCGGGCGTCGGCGACCGGCGCGACGACCTGAAGCGCTCCCGGAGCTCCGGGGCCGAACTGCTGCTGGACGAGCTCATAGCCCTGCCTGCTCGTGTCGCCGGCGGGAACGACCTTGATCGACGGCATGCCCGTATCGAGCGAGAGCACCGGCGCGGCGAGGACGAGCAGGACCGCGACGGTGCCGATCCCGGGCGCCCACGGGTGCCGCCACAGCCACTCCCCCCAGGCCGCGAAGCGGGCCGAGCGATGCTCGCCGGAGTGGGCCCAGGGCAGGGCCAGCTTGTCGACCCTGGGGCCGAGCTTCGCGAGCACGGCGGGCAGCAGGGTCAGGGTCGCGGCGAGCACGAAGACGACCGAAAGCATGATCCCGAGCGCCATCGACCGGAAGGCGGGGCTGTCGACGAGCATCACGGCGCTCAGCGAGATCAGCACCGTCAGACCGCTGAACATGACCGCCTTGCCGGCCGTGTCCATCGTCTCGGCGACCGCGTCGGCGGGTTGCTCACCGGAGCCGAACAGGGCGCCGCGGAACCGGTAGACGATGAAGAGCGCGTAGTCGATCCCGAGCGCGAGCGCGAACATCAGCGCGAAGTTCATCGCCCAGATCGAGACGGCCGTCAGCTCGGTGAGCAGGAAGAGCGAGCCCGCCGAGGCGACGAGGCCGAGGATCGTCAGAAGCAGCGGCAGTCCGGCGGCGACGAGCGAGCCGAAAGCGAGGACGAGGATCGCCAGCGTCACCGGCCAACTGATCATCTCCGACTTCATCATCGCGTCGCGATTGGCCTCGTTGAAATCGGACCACATCCCCGACGCGCCGGTCACGGCGACCTGGACCCGATCGGTGCCGAGCGCGGTGATCGGGCCCTTCAGGTCGTCGGCGGCGCGGACCATCCCGTTGCTGTCGGCGCCGGCGCCGGCGGTCACGATCGCGGTGTGCCCGTCGGCGCTGATCGTCGTCCGCGGCTGCGGGGGAGCGACCGTGGCGACGCGCGGATCGGCCTCGAGTCGCCTAGTGACGGCGGCGACGGTCGCGCGGAACTGCTCCGAGTCGACGGTCGCCGCCGGGCTGTGGACGACGACCATCAGGCCGGTGCTGTTGAGGCCGCCGAACTCGCGCTGAACGAGGTCACGTACGGCGACCGACTCCGAGCCGTTCGCCTGCCATCCCGCTCCCGAGAGCGCGTGCTCGACCTTCGGGGCGAAGATTCCGAGCCCGACCGCGAGCACGGCCCAGGCGGCGAGGACGATCCGGGCATGCCCGGCCGCCCAGCGCCCCAGCCGTCCCAATCGGCCGAGCCGATGCAATCCGGCTTCGGGTCCGTCCCCCGGCCGCTTCGGGCCCGGATCCGTCGCAGCGGCGGCGGGCCTCGTGCCGGCGGCGGCGCTCACCGGGTCACCAGCTTGCGGAGGTGGAAGACCCGGGTCAGCAGCAGCGACATCGGGCAGTCGCCGGCGAGGACGTAGAGCCACTGGTTGAGCCCGACGAAGGCGACCAGAAGCAGGAACCACGGGCTGACGAGCGCCGCCAGCAGGGCGCCGACGAGCACGACGGTGCCGGCGATCGCGAACAGGACCCGCTCGAGCGGCCAGCGCTCGCTCCGTCCGGCGGCGGCGTGCTTCTCGCAGGCGGCGCTCACGAGGGGCCCCCCACCATCTCGGTGAGCTCGGCGAAGCGGTCCTGGAGGCCGCCGCAGACCTGCTCACAGAGGTCGAAGACGCCCTGGTCGGCGACGCTGTAGAGCGAGCTCGTTCCCTCCTTGCGGCGGCTGACGATGCCGGCGCCGTGGAGGACGCCGAGATGCTTGGAGACGTTCTGCTGACTCGTGCCGAGGCGGCGGGTCAGCTCGGTGACCGAGACCTCACCTTCGCGGAGCTGGTCGAGGATTCGGATCCGGTTCGGATCGCCGATCACCCGCAGCCGCTCGGCGATGATCTCGGCGAGCTCGATCGGAATCGGGGTTGGCAGGGTCATGGTCGGCTCCTTGGGCCTCTCAGTGGATTGGCCGGTTCGACAGAATCTACAACTCTACGGTAGTGTAGTTGTCAAGCCGGGACCGATAGGCTCGCTGCGGAAGTCCTACGGAGAGCAGGAGGAGAGACCGCTTGACCGCCCCCGAGACGCCCGCAGCGCCGGAGATCCCCGACGTCGATCTCGCCACGTTCACGCTCGCCGGGGCCGCCGAGCTCGGCGACCGCCCGGCGCTGATCGACGGCCCGACCGGGAGGGAGATCAGCTTCGCCGAGCTCGCGCAGCAGGTCGACGCGCTCGCCGGCGCGCTCGCCGCCCGCGGGATCGGGCACGGCGACGTCGTCGCCATCTACATGCCGAACCTCCCCGAGTACGCGGTCGTCTTCCACGGGGTGCTGCGCGCGAACGCGACCAACACCACGGCGAACCCGCTCTACACCGAGAGCGAGCTCGGCCACCAGCTCAGCGACTCCGGCGCGAAGATGATCTTCACGGTCGCGCCGTTCCTGGAGACGGCGAAGGCCGCCGCCGAGCACGCCGGGATCAGCGACGTCGTCGTCGTCGGCCCGAGCGAGGGCGGCGAGCCGACCCTCGCCGAGCTGCTCGGCGAGGGCGCGACGCCGCCGGAGATCGCCGTCGACCCGGCGAGCGACCTCGCCGCCATCCCGTACTCGAGCGGCACCACCGGCCTGCCGAAGGGCGTGATGCTGACCCATCGCAACCTGGTCGCCAACGTCCTTCAGAGCGAGGGGGCGCTCGGGATGGAGCCCGACGACGTCGTCATCGGCGTCCTGCCCTTCTTCCACATCTACGGGCAGACCGTGATCATGAACATGGGCCTCCACAACGGCGCGCCGATCGTGACGATGCCGCGCTTCGACCTCGACCAGTTCCTCGGCCTGATCGAGGAGCACCGGGTGACGATCGCCAACGTCGTGCCGCCGATCGCCCTCGCGCTCGCCAAGCATCCGGCCGTGGACGACGCCGATCTCTCGAGCCTGCGGCTGATCATGTCGGGAGCTGCGCCGCTCGGCGCCGAGCTCTCCGACGCGGTCTCGGCGCGGCTCGACGTCGCCACCGTCCAGGGCTACGGGATGACCGAGACGAGCCCGGTCACCCACGTCTGCCCGCTCGAGCCCGATCGGATCAAGGCCGGGTCGATCGGCCTCCCGGTGCCGGGCACCGAGACGCGGGTGGTCGATCCCGAGACCCGCGAGGACGGCCGCCGCGGCGAGCTCCTGATCCGCGGCCCGCAGGTGATGGCCGGCTATCTCAACAATGAATCGGCCACCAGGCACACGATCGACGGCGACGGCTGGCTGCACACAGGCGACGTCGCCGAGGTCGACGACGACGGCTACTTCGCGATCGTCGACCGCCTCAAGGAGCTGATCAAGTACAAGGGCTTCCAAGTGCCCCCGGCCGAGCTCGAAGCGATCCTGATCACCCATCCGGCGGTCGCCGACTGCGCGGTGATCGGCGTTCCCGACGAGGAGGCGGGGGAGCTCCCGAAGGCCTTCGTCGTCTGCTCCGGCGAGGTCGAGGACGACGAGATCCTCGAGTTCGTCGCCGCCAAGGTCTCGCCGCAGAAGAAGATCCGCCTGCTCGAGCGGATCGAGGCGATCCCGAAGTCGGCCTCGGGGAAGATCCTCCGCCGCCAGCTCAA
>DASTTY010000020.1:0-30824 GCA_035759925.1 Solirubrobacterales bacterium | reverse complement strand
CGTTCGAGCGAGGGCAGTGCGACGTTGACCGCCGTGACGTCGACTCCGACGATGAACAGGCTCGAGCTGCAGATCGCCGAGATCGCGAGCTTGCGGCGACGGCTCGGCCCGGCGGCGGGCGGGACGTCTGTTCGGGCTGGTTGGCTTTCCATAACAGTTATAAATATATTACTAACTCCCGGCCGCACCGAGCCCGGCCGGCTCCAAAGGAGTTCGCCGCGTCGCGCGATGGGCGGCTGTCAGCCCTGGTGGAAGTGGCCGTCGCAGCGGCCCCAGACGCCGCGATCGTGCTTCTCGGCCTTGTGCTCCTGGCGGCGGTAGCTGCCGACGCGCTTGAACGGCCGCTCGAAGACGTAGACCTTGGCCCACCCGCGATGGATCTGCTTGCGGCCGACGTCGCGCCCCTTCTTGATCACATAGCGGAGCAGCCGCCGGTAGGCGTCCCTGTTGTCCTGGCTGCGGTCGCGAATCAGCCGGACGCGATCGCCCGGCGAGAGCATGTGCTTCATCGACTTCGAGGCCTGCTTGCCGCCGCACTCGAGGCCGAAGGAGACCTCGGGGGTGTCGATGCCGATCAGGCGGACATCGCGCGTCCTGCCGCGCTGGCGGACCTCGATCGTGTCGCCGTCTGTCACCGAGACGACCCGCGCCGCCTTGTGCTTCCGCCCGCCGTGGTGATGGTGTCCGCCACCGCCTCCGCCTTCGCCAACGCCGCCGCCGCCGTGATGGTGACCGCCGCCAGGCTTGATGCACGGGCATGGGTTCGACTCGCACGCGATCCCGTCGCCGTCACCGTCGAGGCCGGCCGGATCGCCGGGTCCGTGGCTGTCGAACCAGTGCTGGGCCGCCGCCTGGCTCGAGAAGTCGGAGCAGTCGCGGTCGGCCGCTCGGGCCCCGTCGCCGCCGCCGACGAGCACAGAGGCCAGCGCGACCGCGAGCGCGATCACGCCGACAAAGAACCACCGCGGTCCCCCGACACCCATCGCGTTCAGGCTACATCGGGCAGGATCCGGGGATGAGATCCACAGCCAGCAGCGTCCCCTCGGACCTTCCATCGGCTGCGCTCCGCTTGGTCGTTGGGCTCCTCTCGGTGGTTGTCGTCGCACTCGCCGTCGTCGGCGCGCTCGGCCTGGTTCACGTCTGGTCACTCGACGCCTGTGAGCTGAAGCTCACGAGCGACTGCGGCATCAAGGGGTCTCCTCACGATCCTGCTGTGGTCGGAGTCTTCGGGTGGATCGCGGTGGCCTGCGCCCTGGCAGCCGCGTTTCTCGGCCTCCGCTGGGCCAGGACCGGCCAGGACTTCGTCTTGCCGTTCTCGGTTGCGGTGACCGCAGCCATGTTCGCCTGCCTGAGCATCGGCTTTTCGCTGAGCTGACCGCGTCGTCCGCCGGGCCTCGGAGTGCTCCGCGGAGCACTGCAAGGGACCGGCGCAAGCGCGGTGGTTCTCCGAAGCGGACGTGCCGCCGCCCTCGGGCGCCGTGACAAGATGCCCGGTCCCCGAGTGGAAGGAGCCACCAGCCAATCATGATCAGGCAGCACCTGAGGAACCATGTGGTCGCCTATGTCGCGCTGTTCTTCGCTATCACCGGCAGCGCGGCGGCCGTCAACGGGATCGATTTCCGGGCCGCGGGCGGCGGCGAAGTGCGCGCCATATCCGGTACCGCCATCAAGGTCGGCGAGGAGCAGGTTCTCTTGCGCGGGGGTGGGATCAAGCTCGTCGGTCGTTGTACTCGCAATGGGGGAGTGGTCAGCATCGACGGGAGCGGCGATCGCGTTCTCACCGCCTATTCGGTGAGCGAGCAGCTCGACAAGGTCAAGCGCTCCAGCTCGGAGCCGATCAAGATCGGACAGAGCCCACCGGCCGACAGGGGCGACTTCAACGCCTTCTACAACGAGGGCCCGCGCGGCTCGCTGGACGGCAGCTTCCTTGCCTACGGTGGCTTTCAGGGCGACGCCTGCACGTTCGAGGGCAGCGCCATAGCCGGCTGAGGCGCTCGCCGCCGCTGCGCTGAGCCCGCTATCCCGACCCCCGAGGTTGGATTTCGTTAGGGTTGCCGAATAAGGGTGCCCTAACGGGACCGGATCGAGGACGAAAGGTAGTGGATGACAGAGAACGAGCGGAAGCGGCGGGGGCCTACGGCGGGAAAGCCGATCCTCGCGATCGCTGCGATCGCAGCGACGTTCGGGCTGATCGCCTGCGGCGACAGCTCCGACGAGACTTCAACCGACGCCGAGGAGTCGATCACGCCGGCGATGGCGATCGATGAGATCGGCGCCGTCGAGGACGGGCTTGCCGCCGCCCAGGCCGCCTACGTGAAGGGCGACGCCGACCAGGCCGAGGAGCTAGCGAGCACTGCCTATCTGGAGCACTTCGAGCTCGTCGAGGGGCCGCTCGAGGAGGCCGACGCGGAGCTCAACGAGCACCTCGAGGAGCTGATCCGCGAGGAGCTCCGGAACGCGATCACCGCCGACGCGCCCGTCGCCGAGGTGAAGAAGCTCGTGGCCGAGGCCAATGACGGACTCGACGAGGCCCGGACGGTCCTCAAGCAACAGGAGTAGTCCCGAATCGTGCGTCTCCTGCTCGCCCTCATCTCCTTCGTCGCGGCCTTCGCCGTCGCTGTTCCGGTCGCGGCGGCGCAGTCGGACTCGCCCGATGCGGTCGAGCGGGCGAAGGTCGAGGTCGAGCAGGCCGGCAAGCTGACCCAGAAGGCGTCCGATCTCGCCGCCGAGGGCAACCGCGACGCCGCCTACGACGTCGCGAGGACGGCGTACCTCGACCACTTCGAGTACGCGGAGATCCCGCTCCGGCTCCGTGAGCCGGACCTCGTCCTCGACATGGAGTTCAAGTTCGCCGCCTATCGCGACGCGATCCAGAGCGGCGCGCCGATGAGCGAGGTCCGCGACCAGGAGCGCGGGATCCTTCGCGGTCTCGACGACGTCGAGCGCTCGATCACCGAGAAGGGGATCGCGGCGCCGGCGGTCGCGTTCGCGTTCTCGTTCACGATCCTCTTCCGCGAGGGCCTGGAGGCGGTGCTGCTGATCGCGATCCTGCTCGGCTCGCTGGAGGCGGCCCGCGCCCGCAACTACCGCCGGCCGCTGGCCTGGGGCGCGGCGGCGGCGATCGCCGCCAGCATCGCCACCTTCGCGCTGACGCTGACCGTGCTCGAGATCGCGCCGGTCGATCGCGAGCTGCTCGAAGGAGGCGCCGCCGTCCTGGCGGTCCTCGTCCTCGTCATGGTCTGCTTCTGGCTCGTCTCGCGGCTCGAACACCGGCGCTGGATGGAGTTCATGCGCTCGCGGGTCTCGGCCGCGGTGGCGACCGGGGGCGCGCTCGCCTTCGCCGGGCTCGGCTTCACGGCGATCTACCGCGAAGGCTTCGAGACCGTGCTCTTCTACCAGGCGCTGGTGCTGTTCGCCGAGGGCCTGATGCTCTGGGTCGCGCTCGGCGCCGCGGTGGCGGCGGGGGCGCTTGTCGGCGTCGGCTACGCGATCCTGAAGCTCGGCAAGCGCTTGCCGATCAAGCCGCTTCTGATCGGCGGCGCTGCGATGCTGCTCCTACTCTCGGTCGCCTTCGCCGGCAACGCGGTCCGCTCGCTCCAGGGCGCCGACGTGATCGGCGTCACCCCGATCAACGGCGACTGGGCGAGGCTGCCGATCTTCATCGCCGAGATGACCGGCATCCATCCGACCGTCGAGGGGATCGCGGTCCAGGCGGCGCTGCTCGCAACGTTCGTCGCCGGGGCGCTCTGGGTCTTCCTGCTGAAGCCGCGGATCGCCGCCCGGCGGGCGCTGCCGACGGAGGCGGCGCAGCAGTGAGCGGCGCGACCACAGCAGCGCCGCTGGCCCGCAACGGCGACGGGCCCGCCGCTACCGCCGGCGGGATGCGGATCGGGGTCGATGTCGGCGGCACGTTCACGAAGGCGGTGGCGATCGAGCCCGCTCCCTTCGCGCTCGTCGCCGAGGCGGTCGTCCCGACCAGCCACGAGCACGGCCACGGCGTCAACGCCGGGGTCGCGGCCGCCCTCGCCCAGCTCCTCGACACGCTCGGCGAGCGGGCCGGGTCGGTCGAGCTCGTCGCCTTCTCGACCACGCAGGCGATGAATGCCCTGCTCGAAGGCGACGTGCCGCGGGTAGGCGTGATCGGGCTCGGCGCCAAGCCCGACCTTCGCAAGGCACGCAAGCGCTCGAAGGTCGGCACGGTCGGGCTCGCGCCGGGCCGCGACCTCGAGACCGAGCACGCCTTCCTCGACCTCACCCACGGGCTCGACGAGGGCGCCGCCCGCGCCGCCGTCGAACAGCTCAGGGCGGCGGGTTGCGAGGCTGTCGCGGTCAGCGGCGCCTTCGCGGTCGAGGCGCCCGAGCACGAGCTCCGGGTCGCCGACATCGCCGCCGAGGCCGGGATGCCCGCCTGCTGCGGCCACCAGCTCAGCGGCGCCTACGGCCTCGAGACACGGACCGTCAGCGCGACGATCAACGCGGCGATCCTGCCCGCGATCGAGCGGACCGCCGGGGTGGTCGAGCGGGCGATGGAGGAGTCGGGCCTCGACGTGCCGCTGCTCGTCCTCCGCGGCGACGCCGGCGCGATGGACATCGAGGCGTTCCGCCGCCGTCCCTCTTTCACGGTCGGATCGGGCCCGGCCGCGGGAGTTGCCGCCGCCCTCCACCAGGTCGGCGTCGCCGACGCGGTCGTCGTCGAGGTCGGGGGCACGAGCACCAACGTCTCCGTCGTCAGCGGCGGCCGGCCGCTGCTGCGCTCGATCAAGGTGATGGGGAGGCCGACGGCGATCCGCTCGATCGACAGCTGGGTGGTCGGCGTCGCCGGTGGCAGCATGGTCCGGCTCGGTCGCAAGGGCGTCAGCGGGATCGGACCGCGGAGCGCCCACGGCGTTGGCCTGCCATACGCCTGCTTCGCGGCGCCTTCCGACCTCGCCGGCTGCCGGGCGGCGACGATCGCACCGCGGCCGGGCGATCGCGACGACTACGCGATCGTCGAGGGCCCGGGCGGGCGCTTCGCGGTCACCGCGACCTGCGCGGCCAACGCGCTCGGCGTCGTTCCGCCAGGCGCCCATTCGGCCGCCTCCCGCGAGTCGGCGCTGGCTGCGTTCGCGGCGCTCGGCGAGCGGCACCGATCCGACGGCAACGCGATGGCCCGCGCCGCGCTCGACGCCGCGCTCGATCAGATCGAGGTGACCGTCCGCGAGGCGATCCGCTCCTCCGGAGTCGCGGCCGATGCGCCGATCGTCGCCCTCGGCGGGGCCGGCGAGGCGCTCGTCCCCGAGCTCTGCGGGCGCGACGGGCAGCGGTTCCTGGCGCCCGAGCACGCCGAGGTCCTCGCCTCGGTCGGCGCCGCGATGACGCTGATCCGGGTCGAGCTCGAGCGCTCCGCCCGGGTGACCGGTCCGCTGGAACGCCGCCGGCTCGTCGCCGAGGCCGAGTTCGCCTGCGTCGAGGCCGGCGCGGCGCCGGGGACGATCACCGTCGAGACCGCCTACGACCCCGAGGCCGGCCTGCTCCGTGCAACCGCCGTCGGCGCCGTCGCGCTCGAGTCGGGTGCCGCCGGTCGCTCGCCGCTCGGGGCGGCCGAGCTTCGCGGCGTGGCGAGCTCGGCCCTCGGCGAGACGAACGGTGCGGTCGCGGCGATCGCCGAGACCGAGCTCTTCTCCGCCTACGCGACTTCAGGCGAGGGCGACGACCGGCAGGCGGCGATCGTCGACCGCCTCGGCGGCGTCGTCTACGCCGGGCCGGTCAAGGACTTGGTCAGCGGTCGCGGTGAGGCCTTCCTCGACGATCTCGCGGCCGCGGTCGACGAGTCGTCGCTGAACCTCGGGCTCGGCTCGCTGCTTCCCCAGGTGACGATGGCCTGCGGCAGCCAGGTCCTCGACCTCTCCGACGCGCGCAGCCGTGACGACCTCCTCGCCGCCGCGCGGGCGGCGGCCGAGGCGAGCGACGGCGTCGCGGTCGCGGCGGTCTGCCGCTGATGTCGCTCTACCGGCAGAGCGGCGGCTCGGGCTGGCGCGTCGTCGCGGTCGCCGCCGTGGTGGCGCTTCTGGTCGGCGGCGGCATCGGTTACGCGATCGGCAGGAGCACGGCGCCGGAGCCGTCCCTCGCCGAGCAGGTCGCCGACCTTCAGGGTCGCCTCCAGCCGACGCTCGACGGCCTCACCCTCGTGCCCGACCACTACGCGCAGGGCATCAAGGCGGGCGGCGAGGTCCAGTACGACGGGGCCGTCCAGCAGGCGACCGCGGCCCGGGACGGCTTCACCGCCGAGTCCGCCGACCTGCAGGCGCTCGACCCGGCGGCTTACGACGATGCCACCAAGGCGCTCGGCGACCTCCTCGACGCGATCGAGGCCCGCGAGCCTCCCGCTGAGATCAAGCGCCTCGCCGCGCAGGCGCAGGCGGCGGTCGATGCGGCCGCAGGGATGACGGACGGCAGCGGCTGAGCGGTCCGGCTACCGGCTGGCGCCCGGATGCGGATTTACCCTCGTATAGAGGGGAAATCCGCCACCGGCGTTCGTGCCGGCCCGGCTGTCGCCGCTCCGCGGGCCACCGATCAGGCCGCGGCGTCGAGGCCCGCCGGGGGCAGCAGTGCCCGGAGGCGATCGGCGACGTCAGGCGCGCTGGGCTGTCCGGCCTTGGCGATCGCGCCGGCGAGGCCCCGCGGATCGGACGTGCTCCGCAGCGCGTAGGCGTCGGCGTCGCGCTCGAGCTGGAAGTGGAGGTTGCGGAAGGCGGAGCGGCTGCCGGGCAGAAGCCGGGCGCAGCCGAGCAGGCCGATCGCGAGCGGGGTGAGCAGGCGATGCAGCGGCCGCTGGTGGCCGGTCTCGTGGGCGAGGCCGGCGGCGAGCTCGCGATCGTCGAGGTCGAGCAGGGCGCCGGCGGAGACGAACGTCCGAGGCCGGCGGAAGCCCGCGGTCGCGACGACGACGTCGGAGCCGCCGACGATCAGGCTGCCACCGGGGCCGCCCTCGATCGACTCCTCGCGCAGCCAGAGTCGCAGCGCCCGCGTCGTCCGCCAGGCGCCGAGCGCCGCGGCCGAGATCGTCACCGCGACGACGACGCCGGGGGCGAGCGCGATCGGATGGCCCGGCACCGCCTCGGCGAGTGCGAGGCCGGTGGCCACGACGAGCCCGATCGCGAGGGCCGCGCGGATCGCCAGGGCCGTGAACCAGAGGGCGATTCCGGCGCCGGGGGCGATCGCGGTCCGGGGGAGGAGATGGGGCGCGGCGAGCAGCCCGAGCAGGCCGGCGGCGGCGGGAAGCAGCGTGCTCATCGGGGCGGGTGGCCGTCGCCGGCGCGGCGAAGCGCCGCCAGCTCGCTGGCGGGGAGGCGCTCGGCGAGGTTCGCGAGCGCGCCCCGCCGCGCCTCCTCGGAGGCGCCGGCGAGGATGTTGTCGAGCGAGCGCGAGAGGTAGTCGGCCTCGGAGATCCGGGCCCGGTAGCGGATCACGCGGCCGGCGCGGGCGCGGCTGACGAGGCCCCGGTCGGCGAGCCGGTTGAGGACGGTCTGGATCGTCGTGTAGGCGCTGCGCCGCGTCTGCGGGAGCGCGCAGCGCACCTCCTCGACGGATGCGTCGCCGGTGTGCCAGAGGGTCCGCATCACCTGCTGCTGGAGCTCGCCGCGCATCGGTTCGCCGTCGTTCACGGGAATCAGCATACGTCGGCGCGCACCCGGGCCGGTTCGCGCGGGCGCGGCCGGACTGTGAGCGTCCGGCAAAGTTGTTAGCGTCCGCTCATAGTGGTCCAGGGAACCGAGCGACGCACCGAAAGTGAGGCGGACATGGGTGACGCGCAAGACGAAGGCAGGCGGAGATGAACGCGATCGACAGGACGCGGGATCAACGCGAGGAACCGCTGCTGGCGGCATGGCCGGGGCCCGACTTCCGGGCGCTCGACCTCCGCCAGAGCATGATCGGCTGGACGATCGGGCTGATCGCCGGCACGATCGTCGCCGCGGCGGTGATCGCCGCGATCGCCGGCCTGTTCTGATCGGAACGCTGCTCGGCGGCGGCTGCCGATTAGTTCCGGCGCGCTCGCCGGTCCAGGAAAGCAGCAAGCAAGAATGCGGGAGCGTTCCCGCCCGAGCAGAGATCAGCGAGGTCCAGCATGAGCCAGAAGATCACCCCGAGCCTGTGGTTCGATATGAACGCAGAGGAGGCCGCCAACTTCTACGTCGACCTGTTCGACGACGCGCGGATCCTCGACGTCACCCGCTATCCGGAGGGCACGCCGGGCCCGGCCGGCGAGGTCATGACGGTCGAGTGGGAGTTGAACGGCCAGAAGTTCGTCGGCATCAACGGCGGGCCGCAGTTCCAGTTCAGCGAGGCGGTCTCGTTCATGATCAGCTGCAAGGACCAGGACGAGGTCGACTACTACTGGGATCGGCTCACCGCTGACGGCGGCAAGGAGGGCCAGTGCGGGTGGCTGACCGACAGGTTCGGGCTCGCCTGGCAGGTCGTCCCCGAGGGCATGGACGAGGTCTTCAACGACCCCGACCCGGCGAAGGCCGAGCGCTCGATGGCGGCGATGATGAAGATGAAGAAGCTCGACATCGCCGAGCTGCGCGCCGCCGCCGAGGGCGTCCCGGCCGCCTGACCCGGCGGCTCAGGAGTAGTCGATCGCGCGGCGCCGCGGTGCCCGGCCCGGCGGCGGCTGGGCGGGCTCGAGCATCCGCCAGAGCAGGAGCAGCAGTGCGGGCACTGCGGTGAGGCCGATCATCAGCAGGAACCAGGGGGCGCCGCGGTCGGTGCCCATGCCGAGCGCGTGGACGATGCCGAGCAGCCAGAAGGCCGCGGTGAACCGGTGCATGGTGCGCCAGCGGGCCGGTCCGATTCGTGCCCGCTGGTAATAGGCGAGACCGAGGGTGGCGAGGCCCCAGAAGGCGATGACCCCGAGGCCGGTCCAGAACGGCTGGTAGCTCGAGGCGAACGGGACCGTGATCTCGATCGGCGTGTAGCCGACGTACTGGTCGCCGAGCAAGGAGAGGCCGTGGACGACGAGTGCGGCGAGGGTGGCCAGCGAGAGCGCCTCGTGCAGCGGGCGGAGCTCGGCGATCCGGCCGCCGCCGCCGCGCGAGCTCGAGAGCAGGCCGATCCCGACGGCGAGGCTCGCGAGGACGAGCGCCGCCGTCCCCGCGGCGCGGCTCGTCACCCAGAACAGCCCCCCGGTCTGAAGCAGGGCATTCATCAGGACTGCGAGGTCGTCAGCGGAGCCGGCGCGGGGGCCGGGGTGACCGGGGCGACGGTGGTCGGTGCCGGGTTGACCGGGACGACGACGCCGTCGGTGCTCTCGCCCTCGACGCCGCTCGGCGTCGTGCCCTGCTCATCGGTCGTGGTCGTGCTCTGGCCGGGATGGGTCTTCGTGCCATGCGCGAGCTGGTTGCCGAGCGCGAGGCCCCAGGCGAGCACGAAGGTGGCGGCGGCGCCGGCCACGACCGAGCGCCGGATCAGGCTGATCCGCCGGGCCCGCTCCGCGAGCCGCGCAAGCGCGACCCGCCGCCGCTGCTCGGCCTCGGGAGTCATGACGCCGCCGCCGCGATGCCGGTCTCGGACAGATCGCCGACTTCGACGACCGCGCCTCCGTCGAGGACGAGCAGGCCGCCGTCGGGGAGCCATTCGGATGCCGCATCGGGCCCGGCGAGCAGCGCCGCCTTGGCGCGCAGCTCCGCCTCCTCGGCGCTCGGCGCCAGCGCTGTCGCCTGGACGACGCCGCTGAAGCACGGCCGTCCGCTCGCGGGATCGATCAGGTGGTGACCGGTCGAGCCGTCGCGGTTGCGCCAGCGACGCCTGCCGATGCCACTCGTCGCGACGCCGCCCGAGTGGACGGTCAGGGCCGCGACCGGCTCGCCGCCGAAGGGATCGGCGACCGCGATCGCGCGGCCGACCCCGGCGCTGCCCCCGACGCGGATGTCGCCGGCGCAATCGACCGCCAGCGTCGGCGCCCCGCGAAGCATCGCCGCCGCGGCGTCGGCGGCCCAGCCCTTCGCGACGCCGCCGCTGTCGATCTCGAGCCCGGGCGGCCGGGTCACGGTCCCCGCAACGGCGTCGAACGCGATCGCCCTCCAGCGCTCGGCGGGGTCTGGCGCGGCGGGACGGGTGACGGGCCGGCCCGCGATCCCGGTGGCCAGGTCGCCGGGATCGCGGCCGGAGAGGGAGCCCGCGTAGCCGGCAGCGCGGAGGGCGGGGAGGATCGTCGGATCGACGAGGCCGCCGCTCCGCTCCGCGGCGCGCCGCGCGGCGCGCAGGAAGTCGAGCATCAGCGGGCTGACCGGCACCGTCTCGCGCTCGTCGGCGTTGAGACGCGAGAGCTCGCTGTCGGGGAGGAATCGCGACAGCCGCCGGTGGCAGTCGAGCAGGAACCGAACCGCAGTGAGCGCCCGACTCGAAGCCGCGTTGGAGTCGGTGACGGCGACCCGGCAGCGCGCGCCGAAGCAGTCGAGGCCGATGACGTGCTCGTCGTGCATACGGCCGGCGAAGGTAGGCGCGGAGCCTCAAGCCGGTTTGTGGTCGCGATGAGAGTCCGCTCATCGATCGGGCAAGATCGTCGGCTTGTCCGCTCTCGAAATCATCGCCGTCGTCGTCGCCGGCTTCGCGGCGGGGTCGATCAACGCCGTCGTCGGCTCCGGAACGCTGATCACGTTCCCGGCCCTGCTGGCCATCGGCTATCCGCCGGTCGTGGCCAACGTCTCCAACAACATCGGGCTCGTCCCCGGCGCGGTCAGCGCCGCCTGGGCCTATCGGCGCGAGCTCGAGGGCGCCGCGCCGCGGCTGCGGAGGTTCGCGCCCGCGACGGCGTCGGGAGCCGTCATCGGAGCGATCCTGCTGCTGACGCTGCCGGCGTCGGCTTTCAAGGCGATCGTCCCGGTGCTGATCGCGATCTCGCTCGTCCTGATCGTCTTCCAACCGCGGCTCACCGCCTGGATCGTCGGCCGGCGGCGGACCCACCGCCCGCACGGCGGGCCGCTCCTGATCGCCGGGATCTTCGCGACCGGGATCTACGGCGGCTACTTCGGCGCCGGCCAGGGGATCCTCCTGTTCGGGCTCCTCGCCACCTCGCTCGGCGGCGATCTCCGTCACGTCAACGCGATCCGCGCTGTCCTCGCCGGGACCGCGAACCTGATCGCCGCGATCGTCTTCCTGTTCATCGCCGACATCGCCTGGCTGCCCGCGGTCCTGATCGCGATCGGCGCGACCGCCGGCGGGCTGTTCGGGGCCGGGGTCGGCCGGCGCCTGTCGGATCCCTGGCTGCGGGCGATCATCGTCGTCGTCGGCCTCGCAGCGATCGCCCAGCTCGTTCTCTGAGCAGTGCCGCCGGCGGCGGCGACCACCCGGTGTCTAACCGGCCAGCTCGCGGACCAGCTCGCCGGCGGGGCGGATGTCGTCGATCCGGTCGATGCACTCCCCGGCGTAGAGCGGCCCGGCCTCGACCAGGCTCGGCGGCCCGCCCACGGTCGCGGCCGCGGGGCCGAACAGCGGCCGGCTCGGCCGCTGTGACGCCGCCATCCGGATCTGCAACCCGACCGGGACCCGCGATGCCAGCGGCGCGGTCGCAGCATGGAACGTGCGAAGCCAGCCGGGACCGCGCGGGTCGCCGCGCAGCCAGCGGGCGGTCGCCTCGTTCGGGATCACGCGGTGCCGGGCCGGCCAGCCGACTCCGAAGAGCTCGGTCAGGATCGTCTCCTCGGCTTCGCGCGAACGCTCCTTGTAGGCCGGGTGGGCGCTGCTCTCGTCGCTCATCAAAAAGCGGGTGCCGGAGACGACCGCGTCGGCGCCGGCCTCGAGGCGTGCCGCGACGTCGGCGGCGTCGGCCACTCCGCCGGCGGCGAGCACCGGGTAGTCGCCCGGCAGCGCCGCGCGGACGTGGGCGAGCAGCTCCATCGCCGCCGTCGTCCCGCGGACGTGGCCTCCCGCCTCGACGCCCTGGGCGATCACCGCGTCGGCCCCGGCCGCGCGCGCGGCGAGCGCCTCCTCGACCGAGCCGCACTGATGGATCCAGGCCTTTGCCGTGCGGCGCCTCGGCCGGCCCCAGAAGGTGACGACGACGTCGGCCTCGGAGGCAGCCTCGAAGTGCGCGGGTCGCGCGAACGGTAAGAGCAGGTTGACGGCCAGCGGCCCGTCGGTGGAGCGGCGAACCGCAGCGATCTCCGCGCGCAGCTCCTCGGGTCCGAGGATGCCGATCGTGCCGAGGCCACCGGCGTCGGCGACGGCCGCGGCGAGCTCGTGGTCGGCCAGGCCACCGCCCATCCCGGCCTGGACGATCGGCAGCTCGACCCCGAGTCGCTGTAGGAGCGGGCCCATTCACGCTCAGTATGGCTTGCGGCGATCGAGCGGTTCAAACCGCGCCCGGCTGGGAAGATCGATGGTGAGTGGACGGCGAGGCGGCCGACAAGACCGGGAGCGGATCCGAGCCGGGGTCGCTGCGCTACTCGTCGGCCCGCGGGCGCTGGGCGCTCGCTGCGGTCATCCTCGGCTCCGGTGCCGCTTTCCTCGAGTCGAGCGTCGTCACGATCGCCCTGCCGGCGATCGGGCGCGACCTCGACCTCGACCTCGGCGGCCTGCAGTGGGTGATGAACGCCTACCTGCTGACGCTCAGCGCGCTGATGATCACCGGCGGCTCGCTCGGCGACATCTACGGCCGCCGCGCGGTGTTCACCATCGGGCTGGTCGGGTTCGCAGCCACCTCGCTTCTCTGCGCAGTCGCCGCGAGCGCCGAGGTCCTGATCGCCGCCCGGATCCTTCAGGGCGCCGCGGCGGCACTGCTCGTTCCCGCCAGCCTCGCGATCGTCGAAGCGAGCTTCGCCGAGGAGGATCGCGGCCGCGCGATCGGCGCCTGGGCCGGGTGGTCGGGGATCTCGAGCCTGGTCGGCCCGTTTCTCGGCGGCTGGCTGGTCGATGCGGCCTCATGGCGCTGGGTGTTCGGGATCGTCGTGGTGCTGGCCCTCGCCGCCGCCTGGCTCGGCGTCCGTCACCTGCCGGAGTCGCGTGCGTCGCGAGCCGCCCGCCCCGACTGGACCGGATCCGTCCTCGTCAGCCTCGGGCTCGCGGGGATCACCTACGCGCTGGTCGAAGCCGGCGGTAGCGGGCTCGACGACCCCGTCGTGGCGCTGGCCGGCGCCGGCGGTTGCCTGCTGCTGATCGCCTTCCTGCTCTTCGAGCGGCGCGCCCGCGAACCGATGCTTCCGCTGGGGATCTTCCGGTCGCGCCAGTTCTCGGGGGCCAACGCCGCGACCCTCGCCAACTACCTCGCGATCGGAGCGATGTTCTTCTTCCTCTCGCTGCAGCTCCAGGACGTACTCGGCTACAGCGCCCTGGCCGCCGGCGCGGCCTCGTTCCCGGCGACGCTGATCATGCTCCTGTTCTCACCGCAGGCCGGAAAGCTCGGACAGAAGGTCGGTGCGCGGATCCCGATGACCATCGGCCCGCTCGTCCTCGGCATCGGACTCGTCATGCTGGCCGGGGTCGAGCAGGGCGACGCCTACGTCGCCTCGGTCCTTCCCGGGGTGGTCGTCTTCGGGATCGGGATGACGATCTTCGTCGCCCCGCTCACCGCCACGGTCCTCGGCTCCCTGCCGGACGAGCAGGCGGGGATCGCCTCGGCCGTCAACAACGCCGCCGCGCGCCTCGCCCAGCTTCTCGCCGCCGCCGCGCTCCCCGCGGCGGCGGGCCTGAGCGCCGGCACCGCGGTCGGGCCGGGGGCCTTCTCGGACGGCTACCGGACGGCGATGCTGATCGCAGCCGCGATCGCGGCGATCGGGGGCCTGATCGCGTGGCTGACGGTCGGCGAGGCCGAAGACGCGCCGCCGGCGCCGCGCCACCCGAGCTCGAGTCAGGCCTGCACTTCATGCCCGCGCGACACGGAGGCGAGCGAGCCGGCGCCGAGCCGGCCCGGGATCGCCAGCGCAGCCAGCACCGCCAGGGCGACTCCGAACGCGGAGACCGCGAACGCGGTCGTGTAGCCGCTCTCGGCCGGGAGGCCGGAGGGCGTGATGTGGCCGGCGATGATGCTGGCCGCCACCTGGCCGCCGATCGAGCCGCCGATCGTCCGCATGATCGTGTTCATCCCGGTGGCGACGCCGGTCTGGCGCTGGTCGACCGCCTCGACGATCAGGTTCGCCATCGCCGCGAACGAGAAGCCGATCCCGAGCCCCATCAGCGCGGTCGCGATGTAGATCGCGAGGTGGGTCGAGTGCCAGGCGGCGAGCATCAGGAAGCTCGCGCAGGCGAGCATCGTGCCGATCACGAGCGGCAGCTTCGAGCCGTAGCGGCTGCCCATCAGGCCGGAGATCGGCCCGGCGACGAGCATCACCAGCGCCGAGGGCAGCATGAACAGGCCGGCCGTCGTCACCGATGCGCCGAAGCCGAAGCCACTCGCGGTCGGCACCTGGACGAACTGGGGGACGAGGATGTAGGAGCCGAACATCCCGAACCCGATCAGGAGCGCGGTCAGGTTCGTCGTCAGGACCGGCCGGTCGCGCATCATCCGCATGTCGACGAGCGGCTCCGGGTGGCGCGCCTCGTAGCGGACCCAGGTCGCGACCAGGATCGCCGCGGCGGCGATCAGACCGAGAAAGGCCGGTGACTCCCAGCCCCAGGTGTTGCCCTCGCTGACGGCGACGAGCAGGGCGACGAGGCCGCCGGAGAGCAGCGCGGCGCCGCCCCAATCGATCCGCGCCGGGCTCTTGATCGGCGACTCCGGCACGAACCGGTGGGTTGCGAGCGCCGCGGGGATGACGACGATCAGCGCGAGCCAGAAGATCCACTCGTAGGCGACGTGATCGACGATCAGCCCGCTGATCACGAGGCCGGCGCCGCCGCCGATCCCGAACGTGGCGCTGATCAGCCCGATCCCGGTCGCGACCTTCTCGCGCGGGAACTCGTCGCGGATGATCCCGAACGAGAGCGGGAAGATCGCGCCGCCGACGCCCTGGATCGCGCGTCCGGCGATCAGCAGCTCGATCGAATGCGAGAGCGCGCAGACCAGCGAGCCGAGCCCGAAGATCGACAGCGTGATCACGAGCAGCCGCTCCTTGCCGAACATGTCGCCGAGGCGGCCGACGATCGGCGTCGCGATCGAGGCGGTCAGCAGGTAGCCGGTCAGAGCGAACGTGACCAGGGTCGTCGTCGTGTCGAGCTCGGCCTGGATCCGGGGGAGGGCGGGGGCGATCATCGTCTGCGAGAGCGCGTAGGCGAGCGCACCGGTGACCAGGACGGCCAGCGTGACGTTGTGGTGCTGGCGCTCGTGGGTGGCGGCGGCAGCGCTCACAGCTCGTCGATCAGCTCCGCCATCCGGCCGAGCAGGTGGGCGGCCTGGCCGCGTTCGTCAGCCGAGAGCGCGTCGAAGATCTCGATCCGCTTGGCGTGGAGCTCGGTGCGCTTGCGCTCGTAGAGCTCGGCGCCGCGGTCGGTCAGCTCGACGGCGACCGCGCGGCGATCGCCGCCGGCGGCGACGCGGGTGACGATCCCCTCGCGCTCGAGCGAGTCGACCATCCGGCTCGCGGTCGGCGCGGCGACGCCGGCAGCATCGGCGAGCTCACCGATCCGGGCCCGGCCGCCGCCGGCGAGCGGGCCGAGCAGGTGGACCTGCGGCATGGTCAGCTCGTTGCCGTGCTGGATCGCGGCGCGGCCCTTCGCGCGCCGCAGCGCCGAGAAGAAGCCGTCCCACGCCGCGTCGAGCGCAGCGAGGTCGGCGCGCTCGCCGGTTGATCCCGCAATCGCCATCCGAGTCAATTATTAGCAAGCTAACTACTTTGCCGACCGGCGCTGCCCATTCGCTTCATTCCGCCTCGCCGGCTCGCGGACGTCGAGGCGGCCGAGCAGCTCGCCGCTGTCGGCGTCGAGGATCGCCAGCCGCCCCGACTCGCGCAGCAGCAGGTTGAAGCCGGCGGGTGCATCCGGCGCGGCGGTCTCGGTGACGCCGAAGGCCGGGATCTCGATCGCGCGGGCGCGCTCGCTGGCGACGACGAGCTCGAGCTGGTCGCCGACGAACGCCTTCACGGTCGCGGGGTCCTGCGCCGAGGCGTCGATCCGCTCCCGGATCGCCTCGCCGGCGGGAAGCTCGGCGGCGGTCGTCGTCGCCTCGGTGCTAGTCGTGCTCGTGCTCGTCGAATCACTGCTCGACGAGCTGCCGCCGATCAGCCCGCCGCGCCGCTCCGGGGCGATCATCGCGGCGGCGATCGAGAACGCGAAGAGGACGAGCAGGACGATGATCAGCCGGCGGGCGGCCATCAGCGAGCCGGACCCGGCTTCTGGGGGCCAGCCCCCAGCCGGCCGTGAGCGGGACCACTCAGCGGATGTACGAGCTTTCCTTCAGGACGGCTAAAGGTGCCGATCGGGGGGTCCGATAGGTCGCGGGTAATCGAAATAGAGCTGGGGCTCTGGTGCAAAGGCAAACTCGCCGCGAGGTGGGGGCGCAACCACCGGGGTTCGGACTCCGAATGGCTTGGCGACAGGCTCTGGCTCCACTTAGTAGACCCGAGGAGGGTAACTATGCTGGACAGACTCCGCGCTCGAGCGGGTAACGAGGAGGGATTCACCCTCGTCGAGCTCCTGGTCGTGATGCTGATCATCGGCATCCTGGCCGCGATCGCGATTCCGTCGTTCTTCGCCCAGCGCGACAAGGCGACCGACTCGGACGCCAAGTCGGGCGCCCGGACGGCGCAGACGGCGATCGAGACGTACGCGACCGAGAACCAGGGCAAGTACACCGGAGCCGACGCCACGGATCTGGCGAACATCGAGTCGACCCTGACCGAGTGGACGAGCAAGACCCCGGTCGCCCTGGTCGTCGATTCCGCCGGTGACAAGTCGTACAAGCTCACCGTCACGTCCGAGACCGGGAACACGTTCTCGATCGAGCGGGCCGACACCGGTGTGACGACGCTCAGCTGCACCGGCACCAGTGGCGGCTGCAACGGCGGCAACTGGTAGCGAGTTGGACCGATCCCTTCGGATCGGCCCGGGGGACGAGCGAGGCGGGCCCGCGGGCCCGCCTCGCCTCGTTTCGCCCGTCCGCAAACCCGTCCCCGGATTTGAGCCGGGGGCCGAAGCAGCCGATGGGCAACTCACGCGTCAGCTGACGCGTGCCCGCTGATGAGAGCCGACGGAACGACAAGCGACGGACGCGAGGCCGGCTTCACCCTCGTCGAGCTGCTGGTCGCGATGACGCTGATGCTCCTCGTCCTCGGCGCCGGCTTCACGCTCCTTCAGGTGGTGGTCCGCTCCGAGCCCGAGGCGCGGACCGCGAACGCCTCGATCCAGGACGCCCAGATCGTCACCGAGCGGATGGCCCGCGAGCTGCGGATGACCTACCAGGTCAACTCGGCGACGGCGAACAGCCTCAGCGTCAACACCTACCTCCAGCAGTCCTCGACCTGCGCCGGTGCGAGCGGGACCACCCCGCGACAGTGCCGCGTCGTCTACACCTGCACCGGCAGCACCTGCACGCGGACGGTCAGCGAGGTGAACGGCAGCGGCGCCGCGACCGCGACGATCGTCACCGGCCTCTCAACCACCAACGTCTTCAGTTACTCGCCGTCGTCGACCTCGCCGAAGTCGGTCGGCATGACGTTCAGCCTCGCGGGCCAGAACGGCGACGACGCGATCACCGTCAACGACGGGGTCGCGCTGCGGAACGTCCCCGGAGTGGTCGGGAGCTGACATGCGGGCACGCCGATCGATCCGCTCCGAGTCCGGCTTCACGATCGTCGAGGTCATGGTCGCGGCGCTGATCCTCGTGATCGGCGCCGCCGCGCTGATGACCGCGCTCGCGGGAGCGCGCAAGGCGACCTACCGGGGCGAGCAGTCGCAGGTCGCCAACGACATCGCCCAGCGCGAGATGGAGACGCTGCGGGCGACCCCGTACACGAAGCTCGCGATGACCTCGACCCCGGGCCACTCGACCGATCAGAGCGACCCGCGCTACCGGGTCAGCTCCGGCAACTTCGCGCTCGGGCGCGACGGATCGAACCCGGCCCCGATGGTCGTCAACGGCGGCACCCTCGTGAAGGGCGGAACCGTCAGTGGGGGCACCGTCAACCCGGGCCCCGAGCCGTTCACCAGCGGCGACGTCTCGGGGACGATCCAGCGCTTCGTCGTCTGGCAGAACGACCCGCGCTGCCAGGACGTTCTCTGTCCGGGCAGCCAGGACTTCAAGCGCGCCGTCGTGATCGTCACCCTCGACACGACCGCGAGCGGCGGCGTCCGCCAGTACGTCGAGCTGCAGTCGGATGCGATCAACCCGACCGACTCGGTCGGTTCGAACCCGAACCTGCCGCAGCTCGGAACGCCGACGGTGGCCCAGCAGTTCTGGCTCTCCGACCGCCGCTGCGAGCAGTACACCGAGCCGGCGCGGACCGCGACGAACGTCGCCTCCAACCACCCGACCCGCGACACGCGCGGGCTGAACTGCCTCGATACCACCGCCGACCGCCCCGACGCGCTGCTGACGTCGGCGCCGGACGAGCTCCTCGACATCGTCGACAACCTCGACTACTCGACCGACCTCGAGCCGACCCCGCCCGATGCCGACGCCGGGCTCCAGCTCGACCTGCCGGCGGCGAACGGATGCAACCTGCTGCCGGCGTCGCGCCCCGCCAACCAGGAGCACTTCTGGGTCTCCCAGCCGGTCAACAAGAACGGCTCCTACGTGCTCAAGGGCGGAACCACCCTGAAGCTGTTCACGAGGACGATCAACGACGTCCAGGTCTCCGGGAAGCTCTGCGTCGTCGTCTTCGTGCGGACGCAGACCTACGCGACCTCGACGACGACCGTGCCGACCACGACCGACGTCCAGCTCGCCGCCGGATCGGTCTCGAAGCCGAACTGGGCGAGCGGCGAGTGGGAGGAGCTGACGATCCCGATGCAGTTCACCCCGAGCACGATCCAGCCCGTCAGCTCGACCTTCCCGAAGGACTACCAGCGGATCGGCGTCGTGATCGGTCTCGACAAGCAGGGCGGCGCGTCGAACCAGTTCCAGTTCCAGTACGACACGGTCCGCTTCGACAGCCGTCTCGAGGTCGAGACGACGACGCCGATCGGCTAGCGCGGCCGGCAGGAACGCTTCCGCCCGCACAGAAACCGCACCCGTGGCCGCCGAGATCGTCTTCATGGCCCTGCTCGGGCTGATCGCGGGGAGCTTCCTCAGCGTCGTCGCCCATCGCGTGCCGCTCGGCGAGTCGATCGTCGCGCCGCGGTCGCGGTGCCCGAATTGCGGCACCCAGATCGCCGCCTACGACAACATCCCGCTCTTCTCCTACCTCGCCCTCCGCGGCCGCTGCCGCCACTGCGACGCGAAGGTGCCGGCAACCTATCCGCTGCTCGAGGCAGGGCTTGCGGCCGTCTTCGTGGCGATCCTGCTCCGCTACTCCGACGACGGGATCGAGATCGCCCTCGGAGCCTGCCTGGCCGCGACGCTGGCGACGATCACGCTGACCGACCTCGAACACCGGGTGATCCCCAACAAGGTCCTGATCGTCGCGGCGCTCGTCGCCGTCGGGCTGCTCGTCGCCGGCGACCGCGACGCGCTCGCCGAGCACGCGATCGCGGCGGCGATCGCCTTCGCGGTGATGTTCCTGATCGCGATCGTCTATCCGCGCGGCATGGGGATGGGCGACGTCAAGCTCGCCGGCGTGATGGGCCTCTATCTCGGCAAGGCGGTGGCGCCGGCGCTGCTGATCGGGTTCGCGGCCGGGGCCCTGTTCGGACTCGCGCTGATCGCCTCGCGGGGGGCGGAGGCGCGTAAGCAGGCCGTGCCGTTCGGGCCGTTCCTGGCGCTCGGCGGGCTCGTCGCGATCTTCGTCGGGCCGGACATCGTCGACTGGTACACCGACACGTTCTTTCCCGGCTGACCGACCGGATTCAAGCGCTCGGGCGGGTTGGCCGACAAGTCCCCTGAGGACGAGCCTTGCGCATCCCTTCTGCATCAAGAGCACAGACGATCGTCGGGCTCGACATCGAGGCCGGCAGCGTCGCCGCGACCGAGGTGACGACCAACGGCGGCGTCAAGCTCGGCCGCACCGCGATCGCCGGGCTCGCGCCCGGCGTGACGCGTGAGGGTGAGGTCACCGACCCCGATGCTCTCGGCGCCGCCCTCAAGGAGATGTTCGCCGAGAACAAGCTCGCCCGCTCCGTCCGCGTCGGCCTCGCCAGCCAGAAGGTGATGGTGCGGACGATGACGATGCCGCGGATCGAGGACGACTCCGAGCTCGAGACCGCGATCCGCTTCCAGGCCGCCGACCAGATCGCGATGCCGCTCGACAACGCGGTCCTCGACTGGCAGATCCTCGACGCCGACGCCTCGACTTCGGCCTCCGGGCAGATGAAGGTCGTCCTCGTCGCCGCGCGCCGCGAGACCGTCGGCGGCTTCGTCGAGGCGATCCGCGCCGCCGGCCTGAAGCCGGTCGGGATCGACGTCGCCGCATTCGGAATGATCCGCGCGCTCGCGCCTGAGCTCCCCGCGATCGGCCCGGCCGCTCCCGAGGTCAGCTACGAGGAACGGATGGCGGCGGCCGGCGGTGAGGGCGAGACCGCGATCCCGATGCCCCCGGCCCGGCTCTTCTGCGCGCTCGGCGACGTCACCAACCTGGCCGTCGCGAGCGGATCGACCTGCCTGTTCACCCGGATCTCGACGTTCGGGATGGAAGGGATCGCGCAGCGGCTCTCGGAGCGCCGCGAGCTGACCCTCGAGCACTCCCGGCAGTGGCTCCGTCACGTCGGGCTCGTCGATCCGCCCGAGGAGGTCGACGGCGATCCCGAGATCATCGCCGCGGCTCGCGAGGCGCTCGAGGAGGGCGTCCGCAAGCTCGCCGACGAGCTCCGCCTCTCGCTTGACTACTACGGCACCCAGGAGGGGGCCGTCGCGGTCGAGGAGATCGTCTTCTGCGGCGCCGGCAGCGCCGTCGCCGGCCTGCCCGAGGCCGTCGCCGGCGAGCTCGGGCACGCGATGCGCGTCGGCCGGCCGACCGCGCTCGCCGACCTCGACGCTCCCGACGCCGCCCGCCTGACGCTTCCGTTCGGCCTCGGATTGGACTCCTGACCGATGCGCCCGGTCAACCTGATCCCGCCCGAGGAGCGCCGCGGCGCCGGCGCGCCGGCGCGCACGGGCGCCCTCTCCTACATCCTCGTCGCGGCGCTCGCCCTGCTTCTGATCGGAGTCACCGCCACGGTCGTCTTCGGCAAGAAGGTCAGCGACAAGGAGGACGAGGTGGCGGCGCTCGAGGTCAAGGCCGCCGAGACCTCCGCCCGCGCCGAGAGCCTCTCGACCTACACGACCTTCCAGAGCATCCGTGACGCCCGGGTCGAGACGGTCGCCCAGCTCGCCACCAGCCGCTTCGACTGGGAACGGGTCCTCGAGGAGCTCTCGCGGGTGATCCCGCGGCACGTCTGGCTGACAAACCTGACCGGCACGGTGTCGCCGGACGTCCAGCTCGAGGATTCGGGATCCGACGACGGCGGGCTCCGCGACTCGATCGAGGGACCCGCTCTCGTGCTCGCCGGCTGCGGCCGCAGCCACGACGACATCGCCCGCCTCGTCGCGGCGATGCGGGACATCGACGGCGTGACCCGGGTCACCGCCGCCAACGCCTCGAAGGGCGACACCGCATCCGGATCGAGCACCGGCAGCTGCCAGACCCGGCCGAGCATCCCCCAGTTCAACCTCGTCGCCGCGTTCGACGGCGTCGTCGTCGCATCCGGCTCGACGGGATCGACGACGACCGAGACGACCACGACGACCGAGACGACCGACACCACCTCGACCACCGGGGACGGCGGGGTGAGCCAGGTCGAGTCGCAGAACCAGCAGGCCCGCTCCGACGTCGACAAGGCCGGAGCGAAGACCGACCAGGCCACCAACCTGATCCCGTCGGGAGGCTGACCGTGAAGAGCTCCGACCGCGCCATCCTGATCGTTCTACCGCTGATCGCGCTCGCGATCGGCTTCTACCTGCTCGTCCTCGCCCCCAAGCAGCGCGAGGCGGGCGAGCTCCAGGACAAGGTCGATTCGCTGGCCGCCGAGATCCAGACCTCCGAGAGCGCGATCAGCACCGCCGAGGCGGCCCGCTCGTCGTTCGCCAAGAACTACGCGGACATGGTCAAGCTCGGCACCGCCGTCCCCGAGGACGACGATCAGGCGACGCTGATCCACGACCTCGATGCGATGGGCACCGAGAACGACCTCGACTTCCAGTCCTTCGCGGTCAGCGAGGACGCCGCCGGCGCGACGACGAGCGCTCCCGCGCCGCCGGCGAGCGGCACCGATTCGTCGTCCACCGAGACGTCGACCGACTCGACCACGACCGAGACTTCGACCACGACCACGAGCGCGCCGACCGAGGCGTCGGCGGCGACGCTGCCGCTCGGTGCCACCGTCGGACCCGCGGGCCTGCCGGTGACGCCGTACACGCTCACCTACTACGGCGGCTTCTTCGACATGGCCGGCCTGTTCAGCGATCTCGACAACCGCGTCAAGGTCAACGACGCCGGGACCGATCCGATCGCCCACGGCCGGCTGATGACCGTCGACGGCTTCTCGATGTCGGCCGATCCGGTCAAGGGCTTCCCGAGCGTCGCAGCCGAGATCGCCGTGACGACCTACATGGTCCCTGCCGATCAGGGAATCGCCGCCGGGGCGACCCCGACCGGGCCGGCCCCCGTCGGCTCTCCCGACGCCCCCGTGCCGGTCAGCGACACGGCGACGTCGGCCCCGGCCCCGACCGCGGCGGTGTCGCCGTGAACAAGGGAGGCGACATGCTCCGTGACCTCTACCGCGACCTCCGCGACAGGCGCCTGCTTCCGGTCGTGATCGCGCTCGCCGTGGCGATCGTCGCAGTCCCCTTCCTGCTTGGCGGCGGTGGATCCGATCCGGTCTCCCCGTCGGTGCCGGCCGCGACGAGCGAGGCGGGCGCCGGCGGGGCGGACCCGCTGTCCCCGGTCGTCCTCGCCGACGTTCCCGGCCTCCGCGACTACCGCAAGCGGCTCGACGAGTTCCACAGCCGCGACCCCTTCAAGCAGCAGATGACCGGCTCGAAGACCGCCCAGGGCGGTGCCGGCAACCTCGAGGACACCGGCGGTTCCTCCTCGGGCGGCGGCTCGACCGCGCTCGGCTCGACCCCGGACACCGCGACGTCCTCGCCGACGACCGACACCGGCAGCCCGACCGACACCGGGACGAGCACGCCGCCGTCGAGCCCCGGCAACTCCGGTGGCGACCACGGGCAGAAGCCACCCGAGGAGCGGATCGTCAAGACGACGATCGACGTCCGCGTCGGTCGTGCCGGCAAGACGAAGGTGCTCAGGGACGTCGAGTCGCTGCAGTTCCTGCCCGGCGACAAGCGACCGGTGGTCCAGTTCGTCGAGGGCGATCGCGACGGCACCCATGCGGCCTTCGTCGTCTCCGCCGACGTCACGAAGAGCAGCGGCGACGGCAACTGCGACCCGGGCCGCAACGACTGCCAGTATCTGCTGATGAAGAAGGGCGACCTGCAGACGTTCGTCTACGGCGACAAGCAGGAGACCTACCGCCTTCAGCTCCTCGCGATCAACCGGACGACCGTGCCGGTCAAGCGCGACAGCGGCAAGAACGGCTGAACGAGCAGGCGCCGGCCGGCGGCGCTCGTCGTTGCGCCACTAACGTTCAGCGCCGATGGCCCGCTTCGACTTCGTGACAGCCGGTGAGTCCCATGGCCCGGGACTGACGACGATCGTCGAGGGAATGCCCGCGGGCCTCGAGCTCGATCGCGAGGCGCTCGACCGCGACATGGCGCGCCGCCAGCTCGGCCACGGCCGCGGCGGCCGTATGAAGATCGAGAAGGACAGCGCCGAGGTCCGCTCCGGCGTCCGCCACGGCCGCACGCTCGGCAGCCCGATCGCGCTGCTCGTCGCCAACCGCGACTACGAGAACTGGGTCGAGCGGATGGGCCCGTGGGAGGGAGGCGAGGGCGTCAAGCAGGTCCACCTGCCGCGCCCCGGCCACGCCGACCTCCCGGGGCTCCTCAAGTACGGATTCGACGACGCTCGCGACGTCCTCGAGCGGGCCAGCGCCCGCGAGACCGCCGCACGCGTCGCCGCCGGCGCCCTCGCCCGGCAGTTCCTGGCGGCGGTCGGGGTGACGATCAGAAGCCACGTGACCCGGATCGCCGGGGTGGACGCCCCGGCGGCCGCCGACCTCGAACCCGCCGACTTCGACGCCGTCGACGACGATCCGGTCCGCTGCCTCGACCCGGCGGCGTCGGCGGCGATGATCGCCGAGATCGATCGCCTCCGGAAGGAGAACGAGAGCCTCGGCGGGACGTTCGAGGCGCGCGCCTGGGGGCTCGTGCCGGGGCTCGGCTCCTACGTCTCCTGGTCGGAGCGGCTCGACGGCCGGATCGCGCAGGCGATGGTCTCGATCCAGTCGGTCAAGGGCGTCAGCATCGGCCCCGCCTGGGAGGTGGCGGCGAGCCCGGGCTCGGAGGCCCATGACGAGATCTTCCACGAGGCCGGCCGCGGCTACTACCGCGAGACGAATCGGGCCGGCGGCCTCGAGGGCGGGATGACGAACGGCGAGACGCTGATCGTCCAGGTCGCGATCAAGCCGATCTCGACGCTGACGAAGCCGCTGCGCTCGGTCGACGTCCACACCAAGGAGCCGCAGGCGGCCCACAAGGAACGGACCGACTCGACGGTCGTCCCGGCTGCCGGCGTCGTCGGCGAGGCGATGCTGGCGCTGACCCTCGCCCGCGTCTACCGCGAGAAGTTCGGCGGCGACCACATCGACGACGTCCGTGCCGCGATCGACGCCTATCGCCAGCGAATTGCCGGCTGAGCCCGCTTCGATCGTATTCGTCGGCTTCATGGGGGCCGGCAAGTCGTCGGCTGCCCGCGGGGCCGCCGGAGCCCTCGGCGGCGATTACGTCGACACCGATCACCTCGTCGCGGCCGAGATCCCCGGCGGCTCGATCGCCGGCTTCTTCCGTGAGCGCGGCGAGGACGCGTTCCGCGAGATCGAGGAGCGGGTCGTGCTCGAGGCGATCGCGAGGCCGGGCGCCGTCGTCGCACTCGGCGGCGGCGCGGTCGAGAGCGAGCGGGTCCGCGCGGCGCTTGCCGGCCACGTCACCGCCTGGTGCCGGGTCGACGAAGAGGTCGCGTGGGAGCGCGCCAGCGGCAGCGACCGGCCGCTGGCCCGCGACCGCGACGGCTTCCAGCGTCGCTACCGCGCCCGCCTGCCGCTCTACGAGGAGTGCGCGCGGGTCGTGCTCCCCGACGGCGGCGAGCGGACCGGCGCCGCCGCGGCGCCGTGGCTCGACCTGCTCCGCGGTGCCCCCGGCGTGCGCATGCACTGGTCGCGGACGCGGTCGGGAGAGCGGCCGGCGCTGATCGGGCCGGGCGCGACGAAGCTGCTCGACGCGGCGCCTGCTGGGCTGCGTCCGGGGACCCGCCTGTTCGGCCTCGCCGACCAGGAGGCTTTCGCGGCCGCCGGCGAGCTGCTGCCGGCCGTCGAGGGCGACGGGCCGATCGAGGTCGCCGGCGGCGAGCAGTCGAAGAGCATCGAAACCGCTGACTCGCTGCTCCGCGAGCTCGCCCGCACCGGCGTCCGCCGCGACGATGCCCTCTGCGCCTTCGGCGGCGGCGTGGCCGGCGACCTCGTCGGCTTCTGCGCGGCCGTCTACCAGCGCGGCATCCCGGTCGTCCAGGTGCCGACGACGCTCGTCGCCCAGGTCGATTCCGCCTACGGCGGCAAGACCGGGGTCGACCTGCCCGAGGGCAAGAACTACGTCGGCGCCTTCCATCAGCCGGCCGCGGTGCTGACCGACCCGGCCGCGCTCGCCACCCTTCCCGCTGCCGAGCTGGCGGCCGGCTTCGCCGAGGTCGTGAAGACGGCGCTGATCGCCGGCGGGCCGCTTTGGGACCGGGTCCGGGCGCTCGAGGGGATCGACGCCGACACGGTCGCGCCGCTCGTCTTCGACTGCGCGCGGACGAAGCTCGACGTCGTCGCCGCCGACGAGCACGACGCGGGGCTGCGGGCGGTGCTCAACCTCGGCCACACCGTCGGCCATGGGATCGAGGCGGCGACGGGGTACGGCCGCTACCGCCACGGCGAGGCGATCGCGATCGGCCTCGTCGCGGCGCTCCGTCTCTCCGGCGCCGGCGAGCTCGAAACCGAGGTCGCGGAGCTGCTCGAGCGCGCCGGCCTCCCGGTCGCGATGGACCCCGGGATCGAGCCCGACGCGGTCCTCGATGCGATCGGCCGCGACAAGAAGCAGACGGCCGAGGGAATCGGTTTCGTGACCGTCACCGAGCCGGGATCGGTCCGCTTCGGGCAGCGGATCGATGCCGATAGCCTCCGCCGCGTGGTCGAGGAGATCCGCGGATGAGCAGCGCCCACAACCGGGTCGCGGTGATGCACGGCGTCAACCTCGACACGCTCGGGCGCCGCGACCCCGAGATCTACGGGACTGAAACGCTCTCGCAGCTCGAGTACCGGGTTCATGGCTACGCCCGCGAGCTCGACCTCGAGGCCTCCTTCTTCCAGACCAACCACGAGGGCGAGTTCTGCGAGTACCTGCACCGCGTCCCCGGGACCGCCGATGCCGTCCTCGTCAACGCCGGGGCCTGGACGCACTACTCGTGGGCGATCCGCGACGCGCTCGAGGTCGCCGGCAAGCCGGCGGTGGAGATCCACATCAGCGACGTCGACGATCGCGACGACTGGCGGGCGATCTCCGTCTTCGACGGGCTCGTCGCCGCGAAGATCTCCGGCAAGGGGATCGAGGGCTATCGCGAGGGCCTGCAGGTGCTCGCCCGGGAGCTCGGCGTATGAGCGTTCCCGAGAGCCGCGCCGAGCGGCTCGCTGCGGCGGCTGTGGAGGCTGACCTCGATTCGGTGATCGTCGGCGACCTCGTCCGCCCCGGCGACTCCGGCCGCGACCAGATGGCCGACATCGCCTGGCTGACCGGCTTCGGCGGCAGCAGTGGCCTGGCCGTGATCGGGCCAGAGGTCCGCGCCTTCGTGACCGACTTCCGCTACACGACGCGGGCCGCCGAGACCGTCCCGGGCTCGTTCGAGGTCGTCGACGCGACCGCCGACATGCTCGCGGCGGTCGCCGGGTTGCTGAGCGGCCGGGTCGGCATCGTCGCCGCGAAGACGAGCCTCGAGTCGCATCGCAAGCTCGGCGAGAAGCTCGGCGAGGGTGTCGAGATCGTTGCCGGCGACGACCTGGTGACCGACCTGCGCCGGGTCAAGGACGAGGCCGAGATCGAGGCGATCGCGGCAGCAGCGGCGCTGACCGACGAGGTCTACGCCTGGATCGAGGAGCGCGGTCTCACCGGGCGGACCGAGCACGACGTCGCGCTCGCCGCCGAGCAGCGGATGCGCGAGCTCGGCGCCGAGGACCCGGCGTTCCCGTCGATCGTCGCCACCGGCGCGAACGGGGCGCTGCCGCATGCGATCCCCGGCGATCGGGTGATCGAGGAGGGCGAGTACGTGACGATCGACATGGGGGCGATCCTCGACGGCTACTGCTCCGACTGCACCCGGACGCTCGTCGAGGGCGAACCCGATCCGGCCCACCGCCAGGTCTACGAGCTCGTCCTCGCCGCTCAGACCGCCGCCCTCGAAGCGATCCGCGTCGGCGCGGGTGGCCGGGCCGTCGATGCCGTCGCGCGCGAGGTGATCACCGAGGGCGGGCACGGCGAGCGCTTCGGGCACGGCCTCGGCCACGGCGTCGGGATCGAGGTCCACGAGCCGCCGCGGCTGTCGATGCGCTCCGACGACACGTTGCTCGCCGGCGACGTCGTCACCGTCGAGCCGGGGATCTACGTGCCCGGCGAGTTCGGGGTCCGGATCGAGGACCTCGTCGTCGTCACCGACGACGGCCACCGGAACCTGAGCAGCCGCCCGAAGTAGGCGCTTCCTAGGCCCGCCGCGCGCGGACCTGGTAGATCGAGGTGAAGCCGGTCTCGAAGCCGTTCCGCGCCGCCCGCAGGTAGAGGCGCCAGACGCGAACGCGCTCCGGCCCGGCCAGCGCGATGGCCCGCTCGCGGTTCTCGTCGAGGCGGCGTGCCCAGTGCCGCAGCGTCTCCGCGTAGTCGGGGGCGAAGCCCTCGACGTGCTCGGTCGCGAAGCCGGCGCGCTCGAGCGCGAGCAGCACCCGCGAGAGGTGGAGCGGGTCGGCGTCGGGGAAGACGTAGCGCTCCGAGAACGGGCCTGCCTCGGGATCGATGTGGCGGAGACGGGCGATCCCGTGGTTGAGGAGCCGCCCTCCCGGCGGCAGGAGCGCGGCGAGTCGCTCGACGTAGAGGTCGATCCGCTCGGCCCCGACGTGCTCGACCATGCCGATGCTGGCGATCGCGTCGTAGCGCTCGCCGGCGAGATCGCGGTAGTCCATGACCCGGATCTCGACCCGATCGGCGACGCCGGCGGCGGCGGCGCGCTCGCGGGCGACGCGGGCCTGCGGCTCCGAGAGCGTGATCCCGACGACCTCGGCGCCATGGTGGACGGCGGCGTGGACGGCGAAGCTGCCCCATCCGCAGCCGATGTCGAGGATGCGCTCGCCGGGCTCGAGCGCCAGCTTCGTGCAGACCATCTCGAGCTTCGCCTCCTGGGCCTGCTCGAGCGTCGTCGCGCCGCGCGAGAAGATCGCGCAGCTGTAGGTCATCGACTCGTCGAGGAAGAGCGCGAAGAACTCCGGCGGCAGGTCGTAGTGGTGGCGGACCGAGCGGGCGTCGCGTTCCTTCGATCGCCGGGTGCCGCGCGGCCGCAGCTCGGCCCGGGGCGGGGCAGGGGGGAGGGTGAGCCCGTTCGCGGCCAGCGCCGCGGCGAGCAGCCGCAGCCGCGCCGGGGCGGCAAGCGTGGGCGGCTTCCATTCCTCGAGCAGGTCCATGACGAGGTCGATGTCGTCGACCTCCAGCTCACCGCTGACGTAGGCGCGGCCGATGCCGAGCTGGCCCGGTGCCCGCAGCGCGTGGGCGATGGCGCGCGGCGAGCGGACCCGGAACGTCGGCCCGGCGGCGGTCGGCTCGACGCGGCTGCCGTCCCAGAAGTCGACGGCGAACGGCCGCTCCGGGAAGGCTGCCGCGAGCTCGCGGCGCAGCGGAGCGGTGAAGGCGAACGCCATGGCGCAAGCCTACGGCGCAGTACGCTCCCGGGCCGTGCCGGTGGTCGCGAACATCTTCCAGCCGCTCAACGACGTCGAGGAGTGGGTCCTCGAGAGCCTTCACCACATCGGTCTCACCTGGGGGCTGGCGATCGTCGGGCTGACGCTCCTGACCCGGATGCTGACCCTGCCGCTGGTCGTCCGCCAGTTCCGCTCGCAGCGGGAGATGAAGCTGCACATGCCGGAGCTGAAGCGGATGCAGAAGCAGTACAAGGGCGACAAGCAGAAGCTCCAGCAGGAGATGACCGCCTACTACCGCGAGCACGGGATCAACCCGCTCGCCTCGGTCGGGCCGCTGCTCCTGCAGATCCCGATCTTCATCTCCCTCTACATGCTGCTCCGCCAGGACGCGACCAACGGCATGTTCGGCGACTCCGGCTTCCTGTTCATCCCCGACCTGACAGCGAAGCCCGAGGGCGCGGTCCTCGTCGCGATGCTGCTGATCTACGTCTGCTCGCAGCTCGCCTCGAGCGCGATCGCGACCCGGACGATGCAGAGCTCCCATCGCGGCATCGCGATGGGACTGCCGCTCCTGTTCGCGACGGTGATCATGCGCTTCCCGGCCGGGCTCGCGATCTACTCGATCACGACCAGCCTCTGGAGCCTCGGCCAGCAGGTCACGTTCTGGCGCCTCTCGCCGGCGGTCCCGTCCGGCACGGCGGCGCTCGCCGCCGAGGCCGAGGACGTGATCGAGGCCGGCGAGGACTCGAAGCTCGAGGACGCGATCGAAGCCGAGGTCGCCGCCGAGGAGCGCCCGCCCGCGCGGCCGGTCCATTCGCGCTCGAAGAAGAAGAAGCGCAGTCGCAGTCGCCGCCGGGTCCCGAGCGGATAGCGTCCGCCCGATGAGCGAATCCCGCAGCTTCGGGGGGAGGACGTTGCTGATCAGCGGCGGCAGTCGCGGGATCGGGCTCGCGATCGCGCTGCGCGCCGCCCGCGACGGCGCCAACGTCGCCCTGATCGCGAAGACCGACCAGCCGCATCCGAAGCTCGAAGGCACGATCCACACCGCCGCGGCCGCGATCGAGGAGGCGGGCGGCAACGCGCTGCCGATCGTCGGCGACATCCGCGACGAGGATCGCGTCGCCGCTGCGGTCGCCGAGACCGTCGAGCGGTTCGGCGGGATCGACATCTGCGTCAACAACGCCAGCGCGATCAACCTCGTCGGCACCGAGCAGATCGAGATGAAGCGCTACGACCTGATGCAGAACATCAACGCCCGCGGCACCTTCGTCCTCTCGAAGCTCGCGATACCGCACCTGCGCGAGAGCGCCAATCCCCACGTGCTGACGCTCTCGCCGCCGCTCAGCCTCGACCCGCGCTGGGCCAGGGACCACGTCGCCTACACGATCGCCAAGTACGGGATGAGCCTCTGCACGCTCGGCATGGCCGCGGAGTTCCGGGACGACGGCATCGCCTTCAACTCGCTGTGGCCACGGACGATCGTCGCGACCGCGGCGGTCCAGAACCTGCTCGGCGGCGACGAGGCGATGGCCCGGGCGCGGACGCCGGAGATCATGTCCGACGCCGCCCACGCGATCCTGACTCGGCCGAGCCGCGAGTGCACCGGCAACTTCTTCCTCGCCGAGGACGTTCTCGTCGAGGAGGGGATCACCGACTTCACCGGCTACGCGGCGGCCCCGGGAGCGGAGCCGCTCCCCGACCTCTACGTCGACGAGATCGATCCGCCGGGCATCGGCTGA
>DASTTY010000019.1:0-16156 GCA_035759925.1 Solirubrobacterales bacterium | reverse complement strand
AGCAGCTCGGCGTCGGCCTCGATCAGCGGCTTCCGCTCGGAGCGCAGGAGGCGAGAGTTGAGCTTGCGGTTGAACGGCGATGAGCGGACGGTGCCGGAGCGCTCGCCGGCGACCCGAAAGGAGACGCGGACGATCCGTGAGCCGGGCCCGGCGCCGTCGGGACGGCGGACCTTGGCGACGAAGTCGCCGGCGGTGCGGCAGCGCCGGCCGTCCTTACGGACCGGCGCCGGCAGCTTCATGGTCAGCGCCGGCTTCTTGCGGCAGGTCCGGCCCGCGCAGGTGCGGAGCTTCTCGAGCCGGGCCGCGAGCGCCTGCTGGACCTCGTCGTAGGCGGGGTCGGCCCGGAGGTTGTCGAGCTCGTAGGGGTCGTTGCGGAGGTCGTAGAGCTCGACCTGGCCGTCCCAGTAGCGGACGAGCTTCCAGCGGCTGGTCCGGATCGCCGCATACTCGGTCCCGCGCGGCTCGCCGTCCTCGGCCTCCGGCGTGTCCTGCTCGATCAGCAGCTCGCGGCCGTGCATCCGGTCGGGGTGGCGGACGAACGGCAGCAACGAACGGCCGTCGAGCGCGAAATCGGGCGTCGCGCCGGCCGCCGCGGCGATCGTCGCCGCGAGGTCGGCGTTGGACGCCTCGTCGGCGACCTCGACGCCGCGCGGGATGCCGGGGCCCCGCATCAGCAGCGGCACCCGGACCGCTTCCTCGTAGACGCGGTTCTTGCCGGCGAGGATCCGGTGCTCGCCGTGGAAGAACCCGTTGTCGGAGGTGTAGATCACGAGCGTGTCCTCGAGCTCGCCCTGGGCCCGCAGTTCATCGACGATCCGTTTGACGCCGTCGTCGATCGCCATCATCGACTCGCCCCGGCAGCGGTAGTTCTTCGTCGCCCGGGCGATCTGCGGTGCGGTCAGGGGAGCGAGGCGGCGGATCTCGCGCGGCTTGTCGGAGTTGTCGGCCTCGTTGAAGTTCGGTGGCTGCGGCAGTGGCACGTCGTCGAGGGCGCCGATGTCGCGGGCCGCCGGCTTGGCGGTGTCGCGGCAGCGACTGTCGGGCGCGCCCTCGGGACCGCCGGCGTGCGGCGCCAGGTAGCCGACCGAGAGGAAGAACGGCTGCCGCGACGGGGCGCTCTCGTCGATCGCCTGCACCGCCTTGTCGGTGAGGACGTCGGTCGAGTAGGTCTCCGGCGCCGCCGGTGCGTCGGGATCCTCGTCGAGCGATCCGTAGGTCACGACCTGTCCGGCCTCGAAGATGCGGTAGCCGTAATAGAAGTAGGTCAGCTTCAGGCCGTGCCAGTCCGACCAGCCCGGCGGAACCCCGACGCCGCTGCCCTCGTAGCCGTTCAGGAACTTGCCGATGTGGATCGTCCGATAGCCGGCGCGCTGCAGCCAGACCGGCAGGGTGTGCTCGGTGTCGAGGTGGCCAAAGCCACCCTGCGGCTCCTTGTTGCCGAGGACGCCGTGGTTGTGCGCGTACTGCCCGGTCATGTACGTCGCCCGCGATGGGCAGCAGAGCGGCCAGTTCGTGATCGTCTCCGGGAACTCCGCGCCGGCGGCACCGATCAGGCGCTCGGTCGCCGGCATGAACCGCATCTCCTCGAGCGTCTGGTCGTCGCTCATCAGGACGACCACGTTCGGGGGCCGCTCGGCGGCCCGCGCGACCGAAGCGAAGCCGGCGGCGACGGACGCGGTGATGACCGCCGCGACGATCACGCACCACGCCCGCCTCATGTCGAGAGCCTCCCAGACCATGCCGGTCAACCCTGCGAACACGCTCCTCGCCGGGAAGTCGCGCCCGCTCGGTGAGACGGCGCGGCCCGATCCCTAAGATCGATCGATTGGCCACCGTGACGAAACGGACTGAGAAGACAGACCCGCTGGCGGGATTCAGCGAGCGGACGCGTGCCTGGTTCGAGCGCTCGTTCGAGGCGCCCACCCCCGCTCAGGAGCAGGGCTGGCCGGCGATCGCTACCGGCGAGAACACGCTGATCTGCGCGCCGACCGGATCCGGCAAGACGCTGACCGCTTTCCTCTGGGGGATCGACAGCCTCGCGAAGGGGCGAGCGAACGGCGACGCTGGCAAGGACGCGCCAACGGGGGTGTCTTTGGTTTACGTCTCGCCCCTGAAGGCGCTCTCCTACGACGTCGAGCGGAACCTGCGGGCGCCGCTGGCCGGGATCGGCGCCGACCTCCGCGTCGCGTTGCGGACCGGCGACACGCCGCAGCGCGAGCGCCAGGCGATGATCCGCAAGCCGCCCGACATCCTGATCACGACGCCGGAGTCGCTGTATCTGATGCTGACCTCGCAGGCGCGCGACATCCTCACCGACGTCGAGGCCGTGATCGTCGACGAGATCCACGCCGTCGCGCCGACCAAACGCGGCGCTCACATGACGCTGACCCTGGAGCGGCTCGAGCGCCACGTCGCGGTGAACGCCGGCGACGGCGCCGGCCGCGAGCGCCCGATCCAGCGGATCGGCCTCTCGGCGACGCAGCGTCCGCTCGAGCGGATCGCGTCCTTCCTCGCCGGCCCCGGGCGCGAGTGTCGGATCGTCGACGCCGGCGTCAGCAAGGAGATGGACCTCGAGATCGTCGTCCCCGTCGCCGACATGGCCGACCCGAATACCCCCGCCGCTTCGACCGCTTCACGTCCCGGAGCGGCGGCCGCTGATTCGGACGCTGTCGAGCTTCCCGGCCCCGACCCCTCGGCTGCCGGGACCGTCCCCGGCGACTCGCCCTCCCGCGGCATCTGGCCTGCCATCTACCCGGAGCTGCTCTCCCTGGTCCGCGAGCACACCTCGACGATCATCTTCGTCAACAACCGCCGCGGCGCCGAGCGCCTCGCAAAGCGCCTGAACGAGATGAACGCCGAGGAGCCGGCGGACGATCCGAGCACCGATGCGGGAGACCCCAGACCCGCCGCCGTTGAGTCAGCGGCCAGCGCCCCGCCGGACTACGTCGAGGAGATCGCCCGCGCCCACCACGGCTCGCTCGCCCGCGAAGAGCGCCTCAAGGTCGAAGAGCTGCTCAAGTCCGGACAGCTCCCCTGCATCGTCGCGACCTCCTCGCTCGAGCTCGGCATCGACATGGGCGCCGTCGACCTCGTCATCCAGGTCGAGTCGCCGAAGTCGGTCGCCCGGGGCATGCAGCGGGTCGGTCGCGCCGGCCACGAGCTCGGCGCCGTCTCGAAGGGCCGGATCTTCCCGAAGTTCCGCTCCGACCTGCTCGAGTGCGCGGTCGTCGCGAAGCGGATGCGGACCGGCGAGATCGAGGAGACCGTGATCCCCCGCAACCCGCTCGACGTCCTCGCCCAGCAGATCGTTGCGATGGCCGCCGACGAGGAGTGGGACGTCGACGAGATCGAGCGGGTCGTCAAGTCGGCCGAGCCCTACGGCGAGCTCTCGCGCGAGCAGCTCGAGAACGTCCTCGACATGCTGGACGGCCGCTACCCGTCCGAGCGCTTCGCCGAGCTCCGCCCGCGGATCGTCTGGGACCGCGCCGCCGGCACCGTCCGCGGCCGCAAGGGCGCCCGCCAGCTCGCGGTCACCAACGCCGGCACGATTCCCGACCGCGGCCTCTTCGGCGTCCACCTGCCCGACGGCCGCCGCGTCGGTGAGCTCGACGAGGAGATGGTCTACGAGGCCCGCGCCGGCCAGGTGTTCCTGCTCGGCGCCTCGTCGTGGCGGATCGAGGAGATCACCCGCGACCGGGTCATCGTAACGCCGGCGCCCGGGGTCCCCGGCGCGATCCCGTTCTGGCGCGGCGAGGGGATCGGCCGCCCGGTCGAGCTCGGCCGGGCGATCGGCGAGTTCTCGCGCGAGGCGGTGGCGTCCGAGCCCGAGGAGCTGGCGAGCAGCTACGACCTCGATGAGCTCGCCGCCGAGAACCTCGTCGCCTACCTGCGCGAGCAGCAGGCCGCGACGCGGGTCGTCCCCTCCGACGAGACGATCGTCGTCGAGCGCTTCCGCGACGAGATCGGCGACTGGCGCCTCTGCGTGCTCTCGCCGTTCGGCGGCCGCGTCCACGCCGCCTGGGGCCTCGCCCTGGCGGCGAAGATCCGCGCCGAGCACGAGCTCGAGGCCGACGCGATCTGGTCCGACGACGGGATCGTCATCCACCTCCCCGACTCCGATCAGGCGCCGGCGTCGGATCTCGTCCTGCTCGAGCCCGACGAGGTCGAGGACCTGATCGTCGGCGAGCTCTCCGGCTCGGCGCTGTTCGGCGCCCGCTTCCGCGAGGCGGCCGGACGGTCGCTCTTGATCCCGCGCGCCTATCCCGGCAAGCGCACCCCGCTCTGGCAGCAGCGCCTCAAGTCGCAGTCCCTGCTCGAGGTCGCCAAGGACTTCCCGCGCTTCCCGGTGACGCTCGAGACCTACCGGGAGGTGCTCCGCGACGTCCTCGACCTGCCCGCCCTCGGGGAGATCCTCCGCGACCTCCAGTCCCGGCGATTGTCGCTCGTCGAGGTCGAGACGAAGAGCGCCTCGCCGTTCGCCTCCTCGCTGCTCTTCGACTACGTCGCCACCTACATGTACGAGGGCGACACGCCGAACGCCGAGCGGCGGGCGGCGGCGCTCGCGCTCGACCGCGACCTCCTCCGCGAGCTGCTCGGGCAGGAGGAGCTCCGCGAGCTGATCGACCCGGCCGCGCTGGCCGACGTCGAGGATTCCCTGCAGCACCGGCTCGAGCAAGCGCGGGCGGTCGACCGCGACCAGCTCCAGGTGATCCTCCGCCGCCTCGGCGACCTCACGGGCGACGAGGTCGCCGAACGCGTGGCCGAGGGCTACTCGGCGGAGTCGATGCTGAGCAAGCTCGAGTCGGAGCGGCGGGCGGTCAAGGTCCGGATCGCCGGCGAGGAGCGCTGGATCGCGGCCGAGGACGGCGGCCTCTACCGCGACGCGCTCGGCGTTCCGGTCCCCTCCGGCTTGCCCGACACGTTCCTCGAGACGGTGGCGGAGCCGATGGAGACGTTGCTGCGCCGCTACGCGCGGACCCATGCCCCGTTCCCGACCGCCCAGCCGAAACAGCGCTTCGGCGTCGATCCGACGCCGGCGCTGAAGCGGCTCGAGGCGGCCGGCGAGCTCGTCCGCGGCGAGCTCCTCCCCGGCGGCAGCGAGCGCGAGTGGTGCGACCCCGACGTCCTTCGCCGGCTCCGCCGCGCCAGCCTCGCGGTCCTCCGCAAGGAGGTCGAGGCCGCCGACACCGCCGAGCTCGCCCGCTTCCTCGTCTCCTGGCAGAACGTCGACGCCTACCGGGCGGTCGGCGCCGGGCCGGACCGGCTCCGGGAGATCCTCGTCCCCCTCCAGGGGGTCGCGCTGACCCCGGAGGTCTGGGAGCGGGACGTCCTCCCGCGGCGGATCGGCGCCTACTCGCAGACCTGGCTCGACCAGCTCGCGACCGGCGGCGAGGTCGTCTGGATCGGCGCCGGCCCGGTCGGCCGGACCGGGCGCGTCGCCTTCTACTTCCGCGAGGACGTCAGGCTCGCCGGCCCGCCGCCCGCGAACGCGAAGCTCGACCGTCCCGAGGGCGAGATCCACGAAGCGATCCGCGACCTCCTCGCCCGGCAGCCGTCGTTCTGGCTGGACATCGTCGTCGAGCTCGGCGAGGGCGAGAAGCCTTGGGAGCGTGAGGAGCTGCATTCGGCGCTCTGGGACCTCGCCTGGGCGGGCGAGGTGACCAACGACGCCGTCGCGCCGCTCCGGGCACCGCGCCTGAAGGCCTCCGAGCGGGCCGCGGCGACCCGCGGCCGCCGGTTCAGCTCGCGCCGCAACGCCACCGGTCAGGCGGTCGCCGGCCGCTGGTCGCTGACCGAGTCGCTGTTCCGGGGCGCCCCGCCGTCGGGCCCGCGGCTGCGGGCGCAGGCGGAGCTGATGCTCGAGCGCTACGGCATCGTCACCCGCGAGACGGTCCTCGCCGAGGGCGTGCCGGGAGGCTTCTCGGCGCTCTACGGCGAGCTCTCCAACCTCGAGATGCTCGGGACCGCCCGCCGCGGCTACTTCGTCGAGGGCCTAGGCGGCGCCCAGTTCGCGCTCGCCGGTGCCGTCGAGCGGCTCCGCTCGCTGCCGCGCGTCGACGACGAGTTCGTCGTCCTCGCCGCCACCGACCCCGCCCAGCCCTACGGCGCCACCCTGAGCTGGCCGCGCCTGCCGGCCCGCGAGGACGATGACGGCGACGGCCGCGGCGGCCGCCGGCCGAGCCGGGTCGCCGGCGCCTACGTCGTCCTCCGCGACGGCGAGCCGGTCCTCTACCTCGAACGGGGCGGCAAGGGCCTGCTCAGGCTCGCCCGGCTCGGCGACGACCAATTCGCGAAGGCGCTGGACGCGATCGTCGAGGCGGTCGGCGCCCGGCGGCTGCCGCGGCTCGGGATCGAGCGGATCGACGGCGAGCCGGCGCTCGGCAATGACGCCGAGCAGGTGCTCGTCGACGCCGGATTCGAGCGCCAGCCGCGGCGACTCGTCGCCTCTGCCTGACCGCTCCGGCGACCCCTCCGTTCCTAGCCGGGGTTGACGCCGCTGACGATCCAGGTCGACGCATCCGCCCAGACCCCGTCCTCGCGTTCGAGGTCGGCGTAGGCCTCGCGGAGCTCGCGCTCGAGCTTCGGGCGGATCTTCTCGGCGTCGTCCTTGGCGAGCCGGATCAGCTCCCCGGCGGGACCGATCGCCATCACGACCTCCATCGCCTGGTCCATGTCGCGACCCATCAGGTAGGAGATGTCGCAGCGGCGCAAAGCGACGCCCGTGAAGCCGGCGGCGGTGACGATGTCGGACGTCGTGTCGGCGTTCGCCATCGAGAAGGGGCCGGGGCCGCAGGTCGGCTCGTCGGTCTCCTCGGGCCGCTCGAGGTACTTCTCGACGACGAGCTCGCCGCGGTGGAGCCACTCGTTCGCCAGCTTGCTGCGCCAGACCACCATGCAGAGGCGACCGCCGGGGCGCAGCGAGGAGCGCACGTTACGCAAAGCGGCGACGGGGTTCGCGAAGAACATCGTCCCGAAGCGGGAGAAGGCGAGGTCGAACCCGGAGCCCATGTCGGCGACCTGGACGTCGCCGGTCATGTAGGAGACGTTGCCGGCGCCGGCCTCGGCCGCCTCGGCGGTGGCGGTCTCAACGAAGCGCTCGCCCGCATCGATCCCGACGACCTCCCCGGCCGGCCCGACCAACTCGGCCAGCGACCGCGTCGTCTCGCCGAGGCCGCAGCCGACGTCGAGCACGCGCTCCCCCGGTTGCGGCCGGCAGAGATCGAACGCCACGTCGGAGAACTCGCGGATCGAGACGGCGAGCACGTCCCGGTAGCGGGCCCAGCGGTCGAACAGCACCCCGCTCCACGCCTCGACGGCTTCCTCGTTCGCAGCGGCAACGGTCTCCATCGGCCAACTCCTCCGTCGTGTTCCCCGACGATGTTGCCACATGGCGTGCGGATCGCGAAGCAGAAAACGCGAAGTCGCCGGCCCGGGAGGTCTACGAGTGCTCGTCCCAGTCGTGCAGGTACGGCTCGGGATCGACCGGCCGGCCGTGGACGCGGATCTCGAAGTGGAGGTGGCAGGGAGTGCTCGCCGCGTTGCCCGTCTTGCCGACCCGCCCGACGTACTGGCCGGTCCGGACCCGCTCGCGGCGGTCGACCGGAGGCGGCGCGATCAGGTGCGCGTAGAAGTAGTCCTGGCTCGTCTTCCGGCCGTCGATCAGGACGTAGTAGCCGTAGAGGACCGGGTCGTAGCCGACCTTGCGGACCTTGCCGCCGCGGGCGGCGTCGAGCCTGGTCCCGCAGTCGGCGGTGATGTCGAAGCCCTCGTGGACGCGGCCGCCGCTGCGCGGCGCGCCGAACTCGCCGATCGCACCCCGGGTCCCATGCGGGCCGTCGACCGGGAAGACGTGGGTGCGGAGCCGGAAGCGGCCGGCGAAGCGCATCGCGCCGCCGCGCGGGCCGACCCGGAACTCGTAGCGGCCGTCGCGGGCGACCCTGTCGCGCCGGTTCAGTCCGTTCCAGACGCGGGCGAGGCGACGGCCCGGCCGCGCGTCCCGCTCCCGGTAGACGCGGACGACTTTGTCGCTTCCTGCCCGGCGCACCTCGATGCGCAGGTCGGCGGCTCGGGTCGCGGCGAACCCGTAGTGGAGCCGGATCTCGCGCTTGGCGTCGAAGGTCGGATGGCGCGGCGTGATCGACGTCCGCTTCAGCTCGAAGCCGATCCCGCGCTCGGCGTCGGTCGCACCCTGCGCGCCGACGCCGGCTGACAGCGACGCGAGGATTGCGAGCATGACGGCGAACCGGGATCGCATCGGCGGCCAGGCTAACCGCCGACCCGGTCTAAGCCCTGGCGGTGGCGCGGCGGGCGGCCGCCGCGGACGCCGCAACCTCGCAGCTCGCCAGCTCGCCGTCGTGGGGCATGTCGCGGCGGAGGCTGAAGAAGGCGACGGTGCCGGCGATGAGCGGCAGCCAGAACAGGATCACGCGGTAGGCGAGCACGGCGGCGGCGACGACTGCCGCCGGCGCCCCGTAGACGATCAGCGTCCCGATCAGGCCGCCGTCGATGCCGCCGACGCCGCCGGGGATCGGCAAGAGGCCGCCGAGCTGGCCGATCAGGTAACCCATCAGGACGATCGAGATCTCCGGCGTGTAGCCGAAGGCATGGAACGTCGCCCAGAGCACCGCGTTGTCGAATGCCCAGTAGCCGATCGCGCCGGCGATGACGCGGACGTTGCCGGAGCGGACGATGTCGATCGCGCCCTCGGTCCCGTTGATCAACGCCCGCCGCGAGGCGGCGATGAACCGCGTCGACCGCGAGGCGGCGGGATCGGGGTCCTCGCCGGGGCCGAAGCGAGGGATGACCATCACCGCGACGATCACCGCGACCGACATCATCGCCGGCAGCAGCGTCAGCGTCCACGGCTCGTCGACCCCGAACAGGCTCGTGTACATGAGCAGCCCGATGATCGCGACGGCGAAGAAGTTGACTGAGCTCTTGATCAGGAAGAACGCAACCGAGCGATGGGCGATCCGGTCGGGGTCCATCCCACCCTCGTGGAGGACCCACGCCCCGAAGGCGAGACCGCTGGCGCCGCTCGCCGGGACCAGCGAGCCGACCGCGAGCTCGGAGCCGCCGATCTGCCAGCTCCGTCGCCAGCTGAGGCCGCGGCAGAAGACCGGCGCGAACATGACGATGTAGGAGGCGAACGAGAGCGCCTCGAACGCGATCGCGATCGCCACCCAGCCCGGCGCTGCATCGGGCAGCAGCTCGCGGACCTCGCCGAGGCCCGGCGCGACCCAGGCGATCAGGATCAAAACGGCGATCGCGACGAATGCCGGGATGCCCCGCTTCGCGAGCGTCCGCGGCTCCCACTGGGACGAGTCGGTGGACGAGCCGCTCTTCCCATCGGACCGGGTCAGTCGATCTGTACCCGCCATTCCCGTTCAGCGTTGCACAGGCAACGACTGTAACCGCGTCGGGAGGTATCAATCGGCTAGGCGTCCGGCAGCGCGTCCCATTCCTCCCAGGCGAGGTCGCGTCCGGGCCAACGCGCCGTCTCGAACGGCCACTCGGCGGCGAGCCAGCGCCGAACCTCCGCCTCGAGCACCTCCTCGAGGTCGCCGCCCTCCTCGTCGCTGCGTACCCAGAGGAAGACGTCTGCGTCGGCGCCCTGCTTGTCGGGCGGATCGACGTAGACGCAGCCGAGCAGCCGGCTCTCGTCGGGCGCCATCACCGCGTAGTTGAACGAGCGCCGCAGCTGCGCCTCCTTCTGATGCCAGCCGAGGTCGATCAGGTCGTCCTTCAGGGTCATGCCGGCCTCCGGCCAGCCCCAGTACGGAAAGCGCTCGCGGAGCCGCTCGGCGCTGCTCATCACCGCCTCGTAGTCCTTGATCAGATCATCGACGGTGAGGATCCGGAGCCGGAAGCGATCATGCTCGATGCCGGGCGGGATCGGGTGCTCGAGGGGGATCAGGCGCACCGCTGCCTTCTAGCACGACGACGGCTGACCCCTAACCTGCGGGGGGTGAGGGAAAGCACATCGGCACTGACGATCGCGGGGCTCTCGAAGACCTACGACGACGGCACGGTCGGGCTCGACGGGCTCGACCTCGAGGTCCCCGCCGGCGAGTTCTTCGGGCTGCTCGGGCCGAACGGGGCGGGAAAGACGACCCTGATCAACTCGGTCTGCAACCTGATCCGGACCAGCGGCGGCCGGATCGAGGTCTTCGGCTTCGGCCACGAGACGATGGAGGCGCGACGGTTGGTCGGGGTGGCCGAGCAGGACCCGAACCTCGACCGCTTCCTGACCGTGCGCGAGTCGCTCGTCTACCACGGCGGCTACTTCGGAATGAGCAACGGCGACGCGGACAGCCGCGCCGACGAGATGATCGACGTCTTCGACCTCCGCGCCAAGGCCGACGTCCGCACCTCGAAGCTCTCGGGCGGGATGAAGCGGCGGCTCCTGCTCGCCCGCGCGCTCCTTCACGAGCCGCTGCTCGTGATCCTCGACGAACCCACGGCCGGGGTCGACATCGAGCTCCGCCACGACCTCTGGAACTACATCCGCCTCCTCCACGAGCAGGGCACCACGATCCTGCTCACGACCCACTACCTCGAGGAGGCGGAGTCGCTCTGCGAGGACATCGCCCTGATCTCGGCTGGCCGGATCATCGCCCGCGACACCCCCGCCGAGCTGAAGCGCCGCTACGACGCGACCACGCTCGAGGAGGTCTACCTGCAGACGGTGTCGACCTCGCTGCCGGCGGTGATGGCGGCCGAGGAGGAGCGGTCGTGAGCGCTGCCGACCCGACCGCGGCAACTCCGGCGGCGGCAGCGGCACAGCGCTATCCCGGTCCCGATCCCGCCCGCTCGATGCGGGCGCTCGTCCTCCGCGAGTGCCGGCGGGTGACGCGCTTGTGGACGCAGACGATCCTCGCGCCGGTCGTCTCCTCGGCGCTCTTCATCCTCGTCTTCGGGCTCTCGCTCGGCAGCCGGATCAAGTCGATCGACGGCTTCGAGTACGACGTCTTCATCGTCCCCGGCCTGATCGCGATGGCGATGGCCCAGGCCGCCTTCTCGAACAACTCCTCGTCGCTGCTGCAGGCCCGCAACGACCGCTACATCAACGACGTCCTCGCCTCGCCGATGCAGCCGTGGCGGATGAACCTCGGCTACATGCTCGGCGGCGTCTTCCGCTCGCTGACGATCGGGATCTCGCTGGTCGTCATCGCCCTGCCGCTCACCGGCGTCCCGATCGAGCGTCCGGTCCACCTGATCGTCGCGACGCTGCTGCTCGTCGTCCTCTTCTCGGCGCTCGGCGTCGTCGTCGGGATCTACGCCCAGAGCTTCGACCACCACAGCTTCATCAACAACATCCTGATCCTGCCGCTGACCTTTCTCGGCGGCGTCTTCTACTCGATCGAGATCCTCCCCTCGCCGTGGCAGGAGCTCTCGCACGCGAACCCGATCTTCTACATGGTCGATGCGATCCGCTACGGGTTCCTCGGCGCGAGCGACGTCAACGTCGGCCTCGCCTTCGGGTTCACCGCGCTGGTCGCGGTCGCGATGGTCGCCTGGGCGCAGTGGCTCTTCCAGACCGGGCGGAAGCTGAAGCCTTAGGCAGCCGGGACCCGCTTCGGTCAGCGATGGATCGTGCAGTCGAGCGGGTAGAAGGGCGGGTCCTTGGTGCATTCGGACTCGCGGATCTTCAGCTTCGCGCGGTCGGTTGCGCCGCCGTTGCGGGCCCGGATCCGGACCGCGGCCGAGCCGCGCCGCTCCAGCGAGCGGCGGATCAGCTTGTAGACCTTGGCGCCGTCCTTGTGCTGGAGGACCCACGGGTGGCCGGAGATGCTGGTGTCGAGCCGCGTCGGCGCCCCGGCGTGCTTGCCGTGGAAGACGGTCGCGACGCGGACGGAGTCGGCGTGCTTGACGCCGACGAGCAGGCGGACGTGGGGCAGGGTGCCGTCGTCGCGTACGAAGTAGTTGAGCTGGACGATCCGGGGAGGGCCGGCGGCCGGGGCAGCCGCCGGTGCCATGAACGGCGCCGCGAACAGGAGGGCTGCGGCGATAGCTGTGAGTCGCCTCCCCACGGCTTCGATACTACGCTTCTGATTCGAGAAAGCAATGCCTGAGGGCGACACGATCCACCGCATCGCGACGCGGATCCACTCGGCCCTCGGCGGCCGCGAGATCGAGACCGCTGCTGCGCCGAGCGCCCGCTCGCCGCTCCACGCTCGCGCCGGCGAGCTCGCGGGCCGGACGCTCGAGCGGGCCGAGGCCCGCGGCAAGCATCTGCTCCTTCACTTCTCGGGCAACGCCGTCGTCCACAGCCACCTCGGGATGAACGGCCGCTGGTTCGTCCGGGCCGACGGCCGGAGGCCGTCCGGACGGCCGTGGCTCCTGCTCGGCAACGGTGACGCGTTCGCCGCTCAGGCCGGCGGCAAGATCCTGCGGATGACGAGCGCCGCCCGCGCCCGCAACGACCCCGTCCTGCTCCGGCTCGGGCCGGACCCGCTCGCACCCGGCTTCGACCCCGCCGCCGCGACGGCGCGGCTGCTCGCCTGGGAGCCGTCGATCCCGGTCGGCGAGGCGCTCCTCGACCAGACGCTGATCGCCGGCATCGGCAACGTGATCCGGGTCGAGGCGTGCTTCCTCCCCGGCGTCAGCCCGTGGCGGCGGATCGGCGACCTCGGGACGGAGGAGGCGCGGGCGATCGTCGACGCGACTGCCTGGGTGATGGAGACGGCGATCGCGAACGGACGCCGGCCGAAGCAGATCTACGGCCGCGCCCCGCGCCCCTGCGCTCGCTGCGGTGGCCGGGTCCTGACCCGCGGTCAGGGCGACGACGCCCGCGTCACCTACTGGTGCGAGGGCTGCCAGCACTAGACGGCCCGGTCGCGGCCGGCCGGCGAGGCGTGATAATCACCGCGCATGGGCGAGGAACAGGCAAGCGCCGTCGAGCTGCTCGCTCGCGTGCCGCTGCTCTCCGGACTCGAGCCGTCCGAGCTCGAGCGAATCGCCCAGGTCGCGATCCCGCGCTCGTTTCCGAAGGGGGCCCGCGTCTTCCACGAGGGGGATCGCACCGACGCCTGCTACGTGATCCGCGCCGGCGAGGTCCGGGTGACCCGCGAGCACCCGGACGGGCGCGCGATCGCGCTCGCGACGCTCGGCCCCGGCGAGCTCGTCGGCGAGCTGGCGATGCTCGACGGCGGCGTCCGCTCGGCCAGCGTCGAGGCGCTCACCGACGTCGACCTGCTCGCCGTCTCCGCCGCCGACATGAAGGGCCTGCTCGAGCGCAACGCCGAGATCACGGCGAAGCTCGTCATCGCGCTGACGAAGCGCCTGCGCGAGACGAACGAGCGAATCTCCCGGCAGTCGTTCCAGACGGTCCCGAGCCGCGTCGCCGGGGTCCTCTCGCAACTCGTCTCCGAGGAGAACGCCGAGCAGGGCCGCGACGGGGTCACGATCCGGATGAACCAGGCCGACCTCGCCCAGCTCGCCGGCACCTCGCGGGAGAGCGTCAGCCGCTTCCTCGCCGTCCTCGAGCGGGCCGGCGTCGTCCGCGTCGGCCGTGGCCGGGTGACGGTGCTCGAGCCCCACCGGCTCCGCGCCTACATCTTCTGATCCGGCCGCCGGCGCGGATCTCCACCCCTGAATCCGGCGCTATAGGCTCCGCTCGGATGAGCGCGCTCTACGTCCTCAACTTCTATTCGCCGGTCTTCGTCGATCAGCTCAAACGGGGACGGAAGTCCGCGACGATCAGGCTCGGGGACAAGACGCGCAAGTACGACCGCGGCCAGGTGGTCTGGATCACGGTCGGCTACCGGCACGGCCCGCGCGAGAAGATCTTCGCGGCGGTGATCGACGACGTCGAGGTGAAGCGGGTCAAGGACCTCTCGCCGCGCGACATCGAGCACGACAACCCGGAGTTCCGGCGGCTCGAGGACACGGTCAACTTCCTCGAACAGATCTACAGCCGCCCGATCGACCCCGATGACGAGGTCACCGTGATCCGCTTCTCGCAGATCGTCGAGCGCCCGCAGTCGAGCTTCGGCAACGGCGAGACGCCCTCGCGGAACTGAGGTCGGCGCCCCGGCGGTCGTGATGGCGGGATACGAGTTCCTGACCACCTGGCTGCTGGACGCCCCGCGCGAGGACGTCTGGGACGCGATCTGGGAATCCGAGGAGTGGCCGAGCTGGTGGCGCGGCGTCGTCGAGGCGACTGAGATCGACCCGGGGACGCCATGCGGCGTCGGCCGCCGGGGGCGCTACCTGTGGCGGAGCCGGATCCCCTATCCGATCCGGTTCGAGATCGTCTCGACCGTGGTCGAGCCGCCGGTCATGCTCGTCGGCGAGGCGACCGGTGAGCTCGAGGGCCTCGGTCGCTGGCGCTTCTTCGAGCAGGACGGCGCAACCGCGGTCCTCTACGAGTGGAGCGTCCGGACGACGAAGCCGTGGATGAACGCCATCGCCCCGCTCGCGGCGCCGGCGTTCCGCTGGAACCACGACCGCGTGATGGGCTGGGGCGGCGAGGGGCTGGCCCGCCACCTCGGCTGCCGCCTGCTCGCATCCTCCTGAGATCGATCTCAGTCGTTCTCACTCAGATCGCTTGACTGCCGATTCCGGCCCGCTAGACTCGGCCGCGGCCATTGGCACTCTCGCCGTTAGAGTGCCAAAGCCGACCGGAAGCCTTTCCGAAGACCACAGTCAAACCCGCAACGGAGGTAACCACGAATGAAGCTCAAGCCCTTGGGTGATCGCCTGATCGTTCGGGCGGTCGAGGAGGAGGAGACGACCGCAAGCGGGATCGTCCTTCCCGACACCGCCAAGGAGAAGCCGCAGAAGGGCGAGGTCCTCGCCGTCGGCGACGGCGCTCGCGACGACGACGGCGAGCGGATCCCGCTCGACGTCGCCACCGGCGACGTCGTCCTCTACAGCAAGTACGGCGGCACCGAGGTCAAGGTCGACGGCGAGGACCTGCTGGTCCTCCGCGAGTCGGATGTCCTGGCCAAGGTCGAGTAGCCGACCGCCTTCCCCGGAACCACCAAGCATCAGGAGGAACAACTGACATGGCTCACAAGGAGCTCAAGTACGGCGCCGACGCGCGCGCCGCTCTACAGGACGGCGTCGACGCCGTCGCCGATGCGGTCAAGGTGACGCTCGGCCCGAAGGGTCGCTACGTCGTCCTCGACAAGAAGTTCGGCGCCCCGACGATCACCAACGACGGCGTCACGATCGCCCGCGAGGTCGAGATCGAGGATGTGTTCGCCAACCAGGGCGCTCAGCTCGTCCGCGAAGTCGCGACCGCGACCAACGACGTCGCCGGCGACGGGACCACGACGGCGACGCTGCTTGCGCAGACGATCGTCCGCTCGGGCCTCAAGAACGTCGCCGCCGGTGCCAACCCGCTGGCGCTCCGCAAGGGGATCGAGTCGGCGGTCGACCAGGTCGTCGAGAACCTCCGCGAGAAGCAGTCGAAGGAGGTCGGCGGCAAGGACCAGATCGCCCGCGTCGCTTCGATCTCGGCGGCGGACGACGAGATCGGCGACATCATCGCCGACGCCATCGAGAAGGTCGGCAAGGACGGCGTCGTGAACGTCGAAGAGGGCCAGACCTTCGGGATGGAGCTCGAGTTCACGGAGGGGATGCAGTTCGACAAGGGCTACATCTCGCCGTACATGATCACCGATCAGGACCGCATGGAGGCGGTGCTCGAGGATCCGTACATCCTCATCGCCAACCAGAAGATCGGCTCGGTCCGCGAGATCCTGCCGATCCTCGAGCAGACGATGCAGGCGGGCAAGCCGCTCGTGATCATCGCCGAGGACGTCGAGGGTGAGTCGCTCGCGACGCTCGTCGTCAACAAGCTGCGCGGCACGTTCACCGGCGTCTCGGTGAAGGCCCCGGGCTTCGGCGATCGCCGCAAGCGGACGCTTGAGGACATCGCGATCCTCACCGGCGGCGAGGTCATCACGGCGGAGATGGGCCTCAAGCTGGAGAACACGCAGGTCAGCCAGCTGGGCCGCGCCCGTCGCGTCGTGATCGCCAAGGACAACACGACCATCATCGACGGTTCGGGCGATGCGGAGCAGATCAAGGGCCGCATCAACCAGATCAAGGTCGAGATCGAGAACACCGATTCCGACTTCGATCGCGAGAAGCTCCAGGAGCGCCTCGCCAAGCTCTCCGGCGGCGTCGCCGTGGTGAAGGTCGG
>DASTTY010000018.1:0-14847 GCA_035759925.1 Solirubrobacterales bacterium | reverse complement strand
CCGGGCGAGAAGACGATCCCGGCGCCGGCGACGCGCAGCAGCCCGTCCTCGCGGATCGAGTTCGCGAAGTACTTGGCGATGTGGGAGGCGAAGCGGCCGACCGGCTCGTGGCCGTAGAGCCAGGTCGGGATCGCGAGGCTCCTCCCCCCGGGTCCGCCGGCGTGCTCGGCGTGCACCTCGTCGGCCCGATCGCCGTAGCCGGGATTCTCGACGCTCGGCGCCGCCGCGAGGACATCGAGCGCGCGGTCGATGACACCGCGTTCGCCGCTCCGGGTCAAAAAGGCGCCGAGGTTGCCCGCCTCCATGATCCCGGGGCCGCCGCCGGTCACGACCATCAGCCCCGCTTCGGTCAGCCGGTAGCCGATCTCCGTCACCGCGCGATAGCTCGCGTCGTCGCGACGAACGGCGTGGCCGCCCATGATCCCGGCGACCCGCAGCGGCCGCTCGCCGGCGGGCCTGACGAGGTCCCAGATCGCGTCGGTCATGGCCGTGTCGTGGAGGCGCTGCGCCACCGCCTCGACCGGGTGGTCGGGATCGGGATCGCCGCTGCGGCTCCGCGAGCTCTCGAAGTAGCTACGGACCGCGGAGTCCATGCCGGTAGCGACGAGGTCCTCGTAGCTGTAGAGCCGCGACGGATAGATCCGGAACGGACGCTCGCCCTCGCCGAGCCCGGGGACGACGATCGCGCCGCCGCGCTGCAGCGTCAGCGCCATCTCGGCATCGGGGATGTCGCAGCCGAGGAAGAAGGCGCCGGCGACGTCGACACGAGACCAGTCGACTGCGACCTCGCCGAGGTCGACGCCCTGGACGACGGCATCGCTGAGCGGCTCGCCCGCCTCGACCGCGACGGCGAGCTCGGCGGCGGTCTCGATCTCGTTGCTCGGCGTCATCCGCGAGTCAGACCACGTCGAAGCGGACGGTGCGAGCGGCGGGATCAGCCGCGGCGAGGCGCACCTCGACCTCGACGCCGGGATCGGGGCAGTCGCCCGCGACCGGCGCGCGGACGGCGGGCTCGGCGAGCTGGACGACGCGCTCGTCGATGACGATCCCCGTGAAGCGCTCGCCCTCGCGGCCGGCGAGGATCGCTGCCTCGACGAGGTCGACGACGCCGCGCTCGACGACCGACGCCCGGTGGTCGCCCTCCTGCATCTGCTCCGGTAGGGCGGCGAGGCCCTCGCGAACCCAGCCCGGGGGCTCGGTGCCGGCCGACGCCGCCAGGCAGCACTCCGAGACCCAGCGGTCCTGAAGGCGCCGCAGCGGCGCGGTGGCGTGCGCGTAGTCGGCGGCGATCGAGAAGTGGGTCCGCTGCTTCGGAGGGGCTCCGTCGAACGCCTCGTAGCCGGCGCCGCGGCCGATCCCGGCCGCCTCCTGAAGCAGCGCCGCCTGGCGCGGTTGCGCCGGGTCGAGCGACCGGATCAGCTCCGGATAGGAGCGGCCGGCCGGCCATTCGACGCCGAGCGCCCGTGCCTGGAGCCTGAACCTCCCCATCGCCCGCTCGTCGGGCGGCGGCTGGACGCGGAGGATCCCGTAGCCCGCCGCAAGCATCAGCTCGGCGGCGGCCATCCCGGTCAGCAGCGAGATCTGGGCGTTGTGGTCCTCGGCGGCAAGCGGCGCCCGGTAGGCAATCGTCCAGCCACCGGCACCGTCGGAGACGACCTCCTGCTCGGGCAGCCGCAGGCTGACGCCGCCGCGCTTGCGCTCGATCGCCGCGCGCAGATCGCCGATCTCGGCGAGCAGCGCGCCGAGATCGGCGGGCAGGTCCGCGTAGGTGTGTTGGGCGGCGCTCTGCACCTCTGCCCGGGCGACCGACGCGCTCCGTTGCCTGCCGTCGGCGTCGAGGTCGATCGTCCAGAGGACGGCGGGGCGGCGCTGGCCCGGCAGCAGGCTGCCGGAGCCCTCGGAGAGCGCCGGCGGGTAGAGCGGCGCCTTCGCGTCCGGCGCATAGACCGTCACGCCGCGCGCACGCGCCTCGGCGTCGAGCGGCGTCGCGGCCCGGACGAGCCCGCCGACGTCGGCGATCGCGTAGCTGACCCGGTAGCCGCGCCCGCGGCGCTCGATGTGAAGGGCCTGGTCGAGGTCCCGTGAGCCGGGCGGGTCGATCGTCACGAACGGCAGCTCCGAGCGGATCCGCTCACCGGACGCGCTGGCCCGGTCCGCCTCCTCGAGCACCGCTGCGGGGAACCCGTCGGGAACCCCCGCTTCGCGCATGATCGCCGCGATCCCGGAGCCGAGCTCCGGTCGCGTCAGGTCGAAGCGGCGACGCAAGCGGGACGCCTACTTCGGCTTCGCGTAGAGCCCCTCGATCTCGGCTTCGTACTTGTCGGCGATCGGGCGCCGCTTCAGCTTCATCGTCGGCGTCAGCTCGTCGCCGCCGGGCAGCCACTCCTCGGGCAGGAGCTCGAACTTCTTGATCTGCTCGACCCGCGACATCTTCGCGTTCGCCTCCTCGACGGCCGCCTGGACGGCGGCGAGCACCTGCTCGTTCTCGACCAGCGCGGCGACCCCGTCGGCGTCGATGCCCTGCTTGGCGGCCCAGGCGGGCGCGTACTCGGGATCGAGGACGATCAGCGCCACGTTGTAGGGACGGGCGTCGCCGATCGCGACCGCCTGCCCGATCAGCGGGCTCGCCGCCTTCAGATGCGACTCGATCGAAGCCGGTGACATGTTCTTGCCGGCGGCATTGATGATCAGCTCCTTCTTGCGATCGACGATCCGCAGATAGCCGTCCTCGTCGATCTCGCCGATGTCGCCGGTCGCCAGCCAGCGCTCCTCGTCGAGCGTCTCGGCGGTCTTCTCGGGCAGGTTCCGGTAGCCGGCCATGATCAGGCTGCCCCGGACCTGGACCTCGCCGTCGTCGGCGAGCCGGATCTCGACGCCGGGCAGCGGCGGGCCGACCGTGCCGAGCTTGACCTTGCCGGGCGGGTTGACGGTCGCGGCCCCGCAGGTCTCCGACATGCCCCAGAGCTCGGCGACCGGGATCCCGATCGCGTGGAAGAACTCGAGGACCTCGACCGGGGTCGGCGCGGCGCCGACGTTGACGGCAAGGACCTGATCGAGGCCGAGGTGGGCGCGGAGGTTGGCGAACATCTGCTCCTCCATGGCCGCAGCGGCGGCGACGACCTCCTCCGGGACCTCCTCCCCGGCCTGCTCGGCGCGGACCTTCGCGATCGCGGCCTCGAGGCCCTTCTGGGCGGGCTCACGCTGCTCGTCGGGGAGGCTCGCCAGCATCGTCTCGAGCCCGGCCTTGAGCTTCTCCCAGACACGCGGCACGGCGAAGAACCAGGTCGGCCGGACCGTCGGCAGGAACTCGATGATCTGCCGCGGATCGGGGCAGACCGTGACCGACCCGCCCTTGCTCAACGGCAGGTAGTAGTGGGCGCCGCGCTCGGCGATGTGGGCGGCCGGCAGCCAGGAGATGATCTTCCCGCCCTCCTCGGGGAAGTCGATCAGGTCGTCGACGCCGGCGACGAGGCCGAGCAGGTTGCGATGGGTCAGCTCCACGCCCTTCGGGGGGCCGGTGGTGCCGGATGTGTAGATCAGGGTCAGCAGGTCGTCGAGACCGACTCCGGCGGCCGCCGCCTCGTCGTCGAAGTCCGGATCGGCCGCGATCAGGTCCTCGTAGCTCCCGGTGCCGCCGTCGCCGTCGAGGACGATCAGGTGCTCGAGATCGGGCAGCTCACCGCGGGCCTTCTCGAACGTCTCCAGGAAGCCCTTCTCGACGATCGCCACCTTGGCGCCGGCGTCGCCGACCACGTAGGCGATCTGCTCCGGCGATGCCGTCTGATAGATCGAGAACGGGACCGCGCCGAGCGTCACCGCGCCGAGGTCGATCGGGAAGAACTCGAGCCGGTTGTTGAGCATCAGCGCGACCGTGTCCCCCTTGCTGACGCCGAGCGACGCGAGGCCGCCCGCGACCGCGCCCGCCCGGGCGCGCAGCTCGTTCCAGGTCAGCGTCCGCTCGCCGTCGACGATCGCCGTGCCGTCGCCGAGCCGGGCGACGGTCTGCTGGAAGGCCGCCGGGAAGCTGGACGCATCCGGCTCGGCGCCAGGGCCTCCGTTCGTGTACCGCTCAGCCGCCGTCGCTTCCATCCTCAGTCGCCCTCCTCCAGGGTTCTCGGGTGAGCCGAAAACTACCGCAACGCAGCGGGAATGCGGCCCGGAGGACCGATCTAGCGGACGTTGAAGCCGTCGCCGGTGAGCCGACCGATGTCGTTCTCGAGGCCGATCACGAACAGGATCATCACCAGCGCGAAGCCGACCAGTCCCGACCGCTCCATGATCCGGAGCGCGACCGGCCGGCCGCGGATCTTCTCGACGATCGCCCAGAAGATGTGGCCGCCGTCGAGCGGCAGGAACGGCAGCAGGTTGATCAGGCCGAGCGAGAGGCTGATCACCGCGAGCACGCCGATCGCCTGGCGGGTGTCGAACTCGAAGCTCTGCCTCGTCACCTCGGTGGCACCGACGACGCCCGAGATCTGGTCCCGCACCTCCGGGTTGAAGATGTTCGCGAAGACGGTGGCCGTCTGTGAGGTCACGTACCAGAGTCGGTCGAACGCGAAGCTGGCGGCCTCGCCGGCCGGGACCGTCTCGCGGTTCGCCTCGTAGCCGAAGCCGACGACCATGCGCGGCTCGACGGCGGGCTGGCCGGGGACCTGCTCGGGGGCGCTGTAGACGGGCTTGACCCGAACGGTCAGCGGCTCGCCGTCGCGAATCACCTTCAGCGTCGCGGCGGTCGTCGCGACGCAGCCATCGGTCGGCTGGCCGGCGCACTCGTGGGTCCCGACCTGCCTGCGAACCGAGTCGGCGAGCCGCTCCGGCGGCAAGCCGGCGACCCGCTTGCCGTCGACTGCGATGAGCTTGTCCCCGGGCTGCAGGACCTTGGCCGCGGGGAGGTCGGCGCTGACGGTGCCGACCGTGTTCGTCGGGCCGGTGTCGAGCCCGAACCCGACGGCGAGGGCGAAGAAGAGGATCAGCGCCAGGGCGATGTTCACGAACGGGCCGGCAGCGATCACGAAGATCCGCTTCCAGACCGGTTGCCGGTAGTAGGCGCGGTCCTCGACCTCGGGAGGGATCTCCTCCTCGGGGTTCATCCCGGTGATCTTCACGAAGCCGCCGAGCGGGATCGCACCGATCCCGTACTCGGTCTCGCCGCGGCGAACGGAGACGAGCTTCGGCGGGAAGAACAGGAAGAACCGCTCGACCCGCATGCCGACGAGCTTCGCGGCGGTGAAGTGACCGGCCTCGTGGAGGACCACGAGCATCGCGAACCCGGCGATGGCCAGCAGCCAGCTCATCGCCGCCCCGCCTCCGGTGCGGCGGCGACCGCATTCAGCTCCGCCTCGGCACGGAGCCGCGCCTCGCGATCGCACTCGAACAGGTCGGCGAAGTGAGCGGGGGGCGGCGCCGGGACCGACTCCAGTACGCGCTCGACGAGCGCCGGGATGCCGGTGAAGGCGATCTCCCCGGCGAGGAAGGCGCCGACCGCCACCTCGTTGGCGGCGTTGAGCACGCAGGGCGCCATGCCGCCGGCCTCGCCGGCTTCGCGGGCGAGACGCAGGCACGGGAACGCGGCGGCGTCGGGCTCCTCGAAGCTGAGCTCGCCGACGGCGGCGAGGTCGAGTGGCTCGACCGGCAGCTCGATCCGGTCGGGTCCGTGCAGCGCGTAGGCGATCGGCACCCGCATGTCGGGGTGGCCGAGGTGGGCGAGCATCGCCCCGTCGATCAGGCTGATCAGCGAGTGGATCAGCGACTGGGGATGGACGACCACGTCGATCCGCTCGTAGGGCACCGCGAACAGGTGATGGGCCTCGATCAGCTCCAGGCCCTTGTTCATCAGCGTCGCCGAGTCGATCGTGATCTTCCCGCCCATGTCCCAGGTTGGATGCGCGAGCGCCTCCTCGCGGGTGACCTCGTCGAGGTCGGATCGGCCCCGGAACGGCCCGCCGGAGGCGGTCAGGATCAACCGCTCGACGACGCCCGGGGGCTCCGAGCCGACGAGCTGATGAAGCGCCGAGTGCTCGGAGTCGACCGGGACGATCCGGGCGTCGGCCGCCTCCGCGAGCGCCATCACGAGCTCGCCGCCGACGACGAGGCTCTCCTTGTTGGCAAGCGCCAGCTCGATGCCCTCGCTGAGCACGGCGATCGTCGGGCCGAGCCCGGCCGATCCGACGATCGCGTTGAGGACGACGTCGGGCTCGCTGCGCGCGATCAGGTCACGGACGCCCTCCTCGCCGGCGAGGACGGTGCCGCGCCAGCCCGAATTGCGGGCCGCCGCCGCCGCATCCGCATCGGCGAGGGCGACCGTGGCGACGCCGGCGGCGTCGGCCTGCACCAGCAGGCGCTCCCAGCTCGAATCAGCCGAGAGCCCGGCGATCCGGATCTCGGCCGAGCGGCCGGCGACGTCGATCGCCTGCTCGCCGATCGAGCCGGTCGAGCCGAGGATGAGCACGTCCTTCACGGGAGCAAGTGTAGGAACGAGCGCCGACCGGCTCGCCATCGCCGGCTCAGCGGAGCGCGACCACCCGGTCGAGGATCGCGTCGGCGAGATCCCGCTTGGAGCCGCGCGGGAGCCGCTCCTCGCCGGCGGTGGAGACGATCGTCACCTCGTTGTCCGACGACTCGAAGCCGATCGTGCTGTCGGAGACGTCGTTGACCACGATCGCGTCGATCCCCTTGCGCTCGAGCTTGCCGCGCGCGCGGGCGACGAAGTCGCCGCCGTGCTCGGCAGCGAAGCCGACGAGGACCTGGCCGTTGCGACGGCTCCCGGCGAGGCCGGCGAGGACGTCCGCGGTCGGCTCGAGCTCGAGCGTCAGCCGGGTTCCCTCCTCGCGGGCCAGCTTGCCGGGATCGGGATCGGCGGGACGGTAGTCGGCGACGGCGGCGGCCATCAGGAGGATGTCGGCGTCCTCGAAGGCTTTCGCGGTCGCAGCCTCGAGCTCGGCGGCGCTGCTCACGTCGACGCGCTCGACCCCGGCGGCGACCGGGAGGGCGACGTTGGCGGCGATCAGCGTCACCGCGGCGCCGCGCCGGGCAGCCGCCTCGGCGAGGGCGACGCCCATCCGACCGCTCGAGCGGTTGCCGACGAAGCGGACGGGGTCGATCGGCTCGCGGGTGCCGCCGGCGGTGACGAGGACGCGGCGACCGGCCAGATCCGCGGGATCGGCGCCGCCGGCGCGGTTCGCGCCGATCGCCGCTTCGATCGCCGCGAGGATCTCCTCCGGCTCGGGCATCCGGCCACGACCGTGCTCACCACGGGACGCGAGCGCCCCCTCCCCCGGCTCCATCACCTCGATCCCACGCTCGCGCAGGGTCGCGACGTTGGCCCGCGTCGCCGCCGCTTCCCACATCCGCCCGTTCATCGCCGGGGCGACGATCCGCGGTGCGGTACAGGCGAGGAACGAGGTGGTCAAGAAGGAGTCGCAGATGCCCGCGGCCAGCTTCGCGAGCGTGTTCGCCGAGGCGGGGGCGACGGCGAACGCATCGGCGCGCTCGACGACCGCGAGGTGGGAGATCGGATCGTGAGCGGGCAGCTCGTCGCCGGGATAGGTGCCACGCAGAGGATCGCGGCTGAACTCGTCGACCAGCACCGGGGCGCCGGTGATCCCCTCGAACGTCGCCGCGCCGACGAACCGCGCGGCGGCATCGGTCATCGTCACCCGGACGCCGTGGCCGGCCTGCGTCGCCAGCCGGCTGAGCTCGACCGCCTTGTAGGCGGCGATCCCGCCGCTGACGCCGATCAGGATTCTTGCCACGGCTTCCTCCGCTGTGCTGCGCCGCCGGCTCCGGGCGGCGCGGGGAGAGATCTAGTGCCGGTACTCGTAGTCGATCTTGCCGGCCGCGAACTCCTCGAGGGCGATCGTGAGGTAGTTGTCGCTGTCGGCCTCGACCATCGGCGGCGTGTGCTCCTCGTACGTGCCCTCACCGAGCGCGCGGTAGTAGCTGTTCAGCTGCCGGGCTCGCTTCGCGGCGACGACGACCGCCGTGTAATGCGAGTCGGTCTTCTCCATCAACTTGTCTACTCGAGGCTTGATCATCGCCGGGCAGTGTAGGGAACGGCGGCCTTCAGCCGTCCGACCGGATCAGCGCCGCAAGCTCGGCGGCGGCGCGGTCGATGTCGTCGTTGACGACAGTGTGCGGGAACTCGCCACGGGCGGCGAGCTCCTCCTCGGCGACGGCGAGCCGGGACTCGATCGTCTCCGCATCGTCGGTGCCGCGGCCCTCGAGCCGGCGGCGGAGGTCGGCGGGGTCGGGCGGCGCGATGAAGATCTGGACCGCCTCCGGCATCGTCGCCCGGATCTGGCGGGCGCCCTGGAGCTCGATCTCGAGGACCACGGGGGCGCCGCGGGCGTTGCGCTCCTCGACCTCGGTCCGCAGCGTTCCGTACTGGTTGCCGCTGTAGGTGGCGTGCTCGAGGAACCGGCCTTCGGCGACGCGCCGGTCGAACTCCTCAGGATCGATGAAGTGATAGTCGACGCCGTCGACCTCACCGGCGCGACGGGCTCGGGTCGTGGCCGAGGTCGAGAGCTCGAGCTCGGGCACGAGGTCGCGGACCGCGCTGATCAGCGTTCCCTTGCCGACGCCCGAGGGTCCCGTGATCACGAAGACAGCCGCCACGACTGCCGATTCTTACCGGGCTCAGCGGCGTCGCAGGAGAGCGACGAGCTCAGAGCGCTGCCGGACCGAGAGCCCGCCGATCGTCTTCGACGGCGAGACCCGGCACTGGTTGAGAATCCGATTGACCTTGACGCGCCCGTACTTCGGGACGGCCAGCATCATGTCGAAGACCTTGGCGGTCTCCAGGTACTCGGGCGGGTCGAGGAGCAGGCCCTCGATCGCGACCTTGCCGGCCTTGAGATCGCGCTTCAGCTGCGCCCGCCTCGTGCGGATCTCGTTCGCCGCCTCGAGTGCCCTCATGCGCTGGTCGTGGCTGCGCGCGGGGACGGATGTCGAGGTCGAGGAGGCGGGTGCCATCGGCGCGGCGATCATATACACGGCTCGGCGCCTCGCAACGGAATCTGCCGGTTTCTGCCCGAATTCGCCTCAAGCTCAGGTCGAGGTGGAGCTTGCCGCCTGGACGGACGTCGACGCGATCGCGGAAATTACGGCCTTCCGGCCGGCACGGCCACCTCCCGCCGAAGCGCCTCGAGCTCGCCGCGAATCCGCTCCGCGGCGAGCGGATCGCGGAACGAGGCGGTCCCGACCGCGACGACCGTGGCGCCGGCCCCGAGCAGCGCGGCGGCGTCGGAGCCGCGCTCGATCCCGCCCATCCCGACGACCGGGATCTCGACCGCGGCGGCGACGTCGGCGACCTGCTTGAGCGCGATCGTCCGCACCGCGGGGCCGGAGAGGCCGCCGCTGCCGGCGCCGAGCCAGGGCCGGCCGTCGGCGAGCAGCGGCGCCGCCTTGATCGTGTTGATCAGCGAGACGGCGTCCGCTCCGGCCTGCTCGGCCGCGATCGCGATCGCGGCCGGATCGGCGACGTTCGGAGTCAGCTTGACGATCAGCGGCTTCGCGGTCAGCGGTCGCAGCCGCTCGATCAGCGCCGAGGTCTCCCCCGGTTCCTCGCCCACGATCAGCCCGGAGTGGACGTTCGGGCAGGAGACGTTGAGCTCCAACCCGGCGACCTCGTCACGCGCCGCGACCGCCTCGACGAGCGGCGCGAACTGCTCGACGCTGGTCGCCATCACCGAGACGATCAGCGGCACCGGCAGCTCCGCGAGCACCGGCAGATCGGAGCCGAGGAAGCCGTCGAGGCCCTTGTTCGGGAGCCCGATCGAGTTGACCATCGCCGCCGGCTCCTCCCAGAGGCGCGGCGGCGGGTTGCCGACGCGGGGCGCCGGCGTGATCGTCTTCGAGACGTAAGCGCTGAACGGGAATCGGTCGATCACCGCGTCGCCGAACGCAAGCCGGGCGGCGATCGCATCGAACGTCCCGGAAGCATTGATGATCGGGTGCTGCAGCTCGATGCCGCACAGGGTGGTGGGGCCGGCGTCACTCATCTTCCGCTCGCGAGAGGACAGGCCGCTCGCTTCGCTCGCTGACAGAGGACAGCCCCCGGCCCGAAAACTGTCCTCTGTCCTCTGTCCTCTGTCATCTATCTGTGCCCCGCCCCCTCGACGAGCGCCGTCTCGACGTCCGCGGCCCGCACGACCGGGCCGTCGACGCAGAGCCGCAAGTAGCCGCCCGAGCGCAACGGCATCGCGCACCCGAAGCAGGCGCCGAAGCCGCACGCCATCGGCGACTCCATCGCCAGCTCGGCGGCGACCTCGCGCGCCTCGCAGAGGGCCCGGACCGCTTCGAGCATCGCCGGCGGGCCACAGGCGTAGACGGCCGCGGTCGCCGCCGAGTCGCCGGTCAGCATCAGCTCGAGCAGGTCGGTCACATAGCCGCGATGGCCGGCGTGGCCGTCCTCGGAGGCGAGCCGGACCTCCGAGCAGCGGAAGAGCTCGAGCCCGCCCGAGTGCTCGCGGTCGCGGAAGCCGAGCAGCGAGCGCTCCGCGATGCCCTGCTCGGCCAGGGTCCGTCGCCAGATCGCCAGCGGTGCCAGTCCGATCCCGCCGCCGACCAGGATCGCCCCCGCGGCATCGGGGTTGAGCTCGCGGGGCATCGAGAACGGCCGGCCGAGCGGGCCGGTCAGCACCAGCCCCTCCCCTTCGACGAGATCGGCGAGGCGGTGGGTCCCCGGCCCGACGTCCTCGAGCAGGAACGAGAGCCGGACGCCGCCGCTCCCGCTCGTCGCCTCGGCCACCGAGAACGCCCGCGGCAGGAACGGACGCTCGCCGTCGCCGCTCCAGCCGTGCTCGGTGGCGAGCATGTAGAACTGTCCCGCCGCCGGGACCGGGCCTTCAGCGTCGAGCGCCGTGATGATCCGGTAGCCGCCGCTCGTAGCGTTCTCGACCACGCTCGCCCGCCGCCGTCCGAACGGCGCGATCACCCGCTGATCAGCCCTGTCCTCTGTCCTCTGTCCTCTGTCCTCCGTTGCGGGCACGCCGCTACGAGCCCTCGACGCCCGCCCGCGCCTCTTCCTCATGCAGCTCCTGCAGGCTCCGAACCGCGATCGCGCCGTTGTCGCGGCCGGCGCCGATCGCCCGAGCCGCCGCCGAGGCACCGGTCATCGTCGTAACGCAGGGGATCCCGTTCCGGGTCGCGGCGCTGCGGATCTCGTAGCCGTCGGTCCGCGCTCCGGAGCCGGTCGGCGTGTTGATCACGAGATCGACCTCGCCGCGCTCGATGTAGTCGACGACGTTCGGGGAGCCCTCGTGGAGCTTGTGGATCGTCTCGACCGGGACCCCCATCCGCGAGATCGCCTGCGCCGTGCCGCCGGTTGCGACGATCTTGAAGCCGAGGTCGCAGAACCGGGTCGCGAGCTGGGTCGCCGCCGCCTTGTCGCTGTCGGTGACGGTGATGAAGACGGTCCCGCCGTCGGGGAGGCCGACTCCGGCGGCGGTCTGCGCCTTCCCGAACGCGGCCGGGAAGTCGCCGGCGACGCCCATCACTTCGCCGGTGCTCTTCATCTCCGGCCCGAGGACCGTGTCGGCACCGCTGAACCGCGAGAAGGGCATCACCGCCTCCTTGACGGAGACGTGGCCGCGCGGCATCGCCGGCAGGTCGAGGTCGGCGAGCCGCTCGCCGAGCATCAGCCGGCAGGCGAGCTTCGCGATCGGCGCCCCGATCGCCTTGCTGACGAAGGGGACGGTCCGCGACGCCCGCGGGTTCGCCTCGATCACGTAGAGCTCGCCGCCGGCGACGGCGTACTGGATGTTGATCAGCCCGACGACGCCGAGCTCGAGCGCCAGCGCCCTCGTCGTCTCCGCGATCCGCCCGAGCATCTCCTCGCCGAGGCTCATCGGCGGCAGCACGCAGGCCGAATCGCCGGAGTGGACCCCGGCCTCCTCGACGTGCTGCATTACGCCGGCGAGCTCGCAGTCGGTGCCGTCGGCCAGCGCATCGACGTCGACCTCGATCGCGTCCTCGAGGAAGCGGTCGAGCAGGAGCGGATGCTCGCGGTCAGCCTTCGCGTAGCGGTGCAGGTAGGTGCCGAGGTCATCGGTCGAGTAGCAGATCTCCATCGCCCGGCCGCCGAGGACGTAGGAGGGCCGGACGAGCAGCGGGAAGCCGACCTTGGCGGCGATCGACTCCGCCTCCTCGGCGCTGAGCGCCGTCCCGTACGGCGGGTGGAGGACTGCGAGGCGCTCGAGCAGCGCCCCGAACCGGCCCCGGTCCTCGGCGAGGTCGATCGCATCGACCGGCGTCCCGAGCAGCGGCACCCCCGCCGCTTCGAGCTGGTGAGCGAGCCGCAGCGGCGTCTGCCCGCCGAACTGGACGATCACCCCCTCGGGATCCTCCTGATCGACGACGGCGAGGACGTCCTCGGTCGTGAGCGGCTCGAAGTAGAGCCGGTCGGAGGTGTCGTAGTCGGTCGAGACCGTCTCCGGGTTGCAGTTGATCATCACCGCGTCGCGCCCGGACTCGCGGACAGTCATCGCGGCGTGGACGCAGCAGTAGTCGAACTCGATCCCCTGTCCGATCCGATTCGGTCCGGAGCCGAGAATGACGACGCTCGGCCGCTCGCCGCGGCGGGCCTCGCCGGCGCCGATCGGGCCGCTGGTCGAGCGCTCGTGAGCCGAGTAGAAGTACGGCGTCTCCGCCTCGAACTCGGCCGCGCAGGTGTCGACCGATTTGTAGGTCCGGTCGAGCTCGCCGGTCCCGTCGCCCTCGGTCGCGAGCACGGCGAGCTCCCGCAGGTACCAATGGTCGATCGAGGTGCGGGCATGGATCCGGTCGAGCTCGATGCCGCGCCGGAAGCCCTCGAGGACCAGGTCGAAGCGGTCCGAGGAGGGCGTCTCGAGGCGGTCGAGCAGTTCCTCGTCGTCGTCGGGAAGATCGGCGGCGGCGTCGAGCTCGCGCGAGCGCATCGCCTTCGCGAACGACTCGCGGAACGTTCGCCCGATCGCCATCGCCTCGCCGACCGACTTCATGTGGGTGGTCAGCCGTCCCTCGCTGCCCGGGAACTTCTCGAAGGCGAACCGCGGGATCTTCGTGACGACGTAGTCGATCGTCGGCTCGAAGGCGGCCGGCGTCGCCCGGGTGATGTCGTTGGGGATCTCGTCGAGCGTGTAGCCGACGGCGAGCCGGGCGGCGATCTTCGCGATCGGAAAGCCGGTCGCCTTCGAGGCGAGCGCCGACGACCGCGAGACCCGCGGGTTCATCTCGATGACGACGATCTCGCCGCTCTCGGGATCGACGCCGAACTGGACGTTCGAGCCGCCGGTCTCGACGCCGACGGCGCGGATCACCGCGATCGCCTGGTTGCGGAGCTCCTGGTAGAGCGAGTCGCTGAGGCTTTGCGCCGGCGCCACCGTGACCGAGTCGCCGGTGTGGACGCCCATCGGATCGATGTTCTCGATCGAGCAGACGACGATCACGTTGTCGTTCCGGTCCCGCATCAGCTCGAGCTCGAACTCGCCCCAGCCGAGCACCGACTCCTCGACGAGGACCTGGTTGATCGGGCTCGCGGCGAGGCCCTCGGAGATGATCTGGCGGAGCTCCGTCTCGGTCGCGGCGGCGCCGCCGCCCTGGCCGCCCATCGTGAACGCGGGCCGGATGATCGCCGGCAGCGTCAGCGAGCCGTCGGCGAGCGCGGCCTCCGCATCGGCGACCGACTCGGCGATCAGCGACCACGGCACCCGCAACCCCGCCGCCTCCATCGTCCGCCGGAATGCTTCGCGGTCCTCGGCCCGGTGGATCGCGTCGTAGTCGGCTCCGATCAGCTCGACCCCGAACCGCTCCAGCGTCCCGTCGTCGTGCAGGGACTTGGCCAGGTTGAGGGCGGTCTGCCCGCCCAGCGTGGGCAGCAGCGCGTCGGGACGCTCGCGCTCGATGATCGCCGCCACGACCTCCGGCACCAGCGGCTCGACGTAGGTGCGGTCGGCGAACTCCGGGTCGGTCATGATCGTCGCCGGGTTCGAGTTGACGAGGACGATCTCGTAGCCCTCCTCGCGCAGCACCTTGCACGCCTGCGTTCCCGAGTAGTCGAATTCCGCCGCCTGTCCGATCACGATCGGCCCCGAGCCGATCAGGAGGATCTTGGAGATGTCGGTCCGCTTTGGCATCAGCAAGCAGAGGACAGAGGACAGGCGACAGAGGACAGGTCGGAGCGCGGGGCGTCGCCGCCCCGGACGGGGTGGGATAGGCAATGAGGGGAGGGAAACACCGAAGCTCCATCGCCTACCGGCTTTCGGCCGGCTTGTCCGACGACATCCATGAAGCGATCGAGGATTGGCCCAAGTTCGAAATCTGGACGGTTGGTGTCCAGCTCGTTCGCGCCGCCGATTCGATCGGTGCAAATATCGCCGAGGGTTTGGGACGGGACTCCCGTGCGGATCAGCGCCGATTCTTCGTCATCGCCCGCGGCAGCCTCTATGAGGCTGAGCACTGGCTGGAGCGAGCTGCGTCGAGAGGTCTGATCACGAGGCAGGATGGTTTCGGTGAGATGACAAGCGAACTCGGGAAGGTCTTGAGCGGGCTGATCTCGTCGCGTCGCCCGTAGGGACTGTCCTCTGTCCTCTGTCCTCTGTCCTCTCATGCCGCCAGCTCCAAGAACCGATCGAACAGATAGCGGGCGTCATGGGGGCCCGGCCCCGCTTCCGGGTGGTACTGGACCGTGGCGCCCGGAACGTCGCGCAGTACCAGCCCCTCGACGGTGCGGTCGTAGAGGTTGAGGTGGGAGAGCTCGGCGGTGCCGAAGTCCGTCTCCCAGCTGACCGGCTCGTCGACGTCGATCGTGCCGCCTCCGTCGGGTCCGCGCACGGCGAAGCCGTGGTTCTGGGAGGTGATGTCGATCCTGCC
>DASTTY010000017.1:0-15223 GCA_035759925.1 Solirubrobacterales bacterium | reverse complement strand
ACAAGCACGGCCACTTCTACGCCAAGGTCGGCAAGACGAGCGTCTGCAAGGGCGATACGTCGAAGACGATCGACCGCTAGGCAGCGGCCGCAGCGGAACGGAACCCAGCGCCCCGGTGGCTTCGGCCGCCGGGGCGCTTTCGTGCGAGGGGTCCGCGCCTCGATGGAGAATCAGGCGGCGATGGCGGCCCGCTACCGAACCCATCTGCAGGCGGCCGTCGCGACCAGCGCCGCCCCGTACGGCTACACGTTGACGGTCTGGACCTCGGGGGCGGTGACGATCCATGCCCGCGGTATCCCGACGACCCTCGACGCGCTGATGTTCCTCGCCGGTGCGGTCGCCGGCTTCGCTGCCGTCGGCGCACTCGCCCATGGCAGCGCCGCGCAGGTGCTGAATGCCGCGCCCGACGCCCGCGTGCGGCTCTGGGGCGGCTTCCACCTGCCATCGGTCGGAGCCGCGATCGGCGCCGTGGCGCTCGTCACGGCGCTCGTCGAGGACGAGCTGGCCTGGCCGCTGGTCGGGTTCGCCGCGACGGGCATCTACCTGCTGGTGATCGCCGCCCAGTTCACGATCGCCGACGAGCGGATCGGCTGAGCGTCCACCCGCCGGGATAGCCTCGGGGCCGGACGATGACGGACACGCTGCTGTTCCTGCATCTGCTCGCCGCCGCGTCGCTGTTCGCAGCGATCGTGGCCTTCACTGCGCTCGTGCTCGGTGCACGGCTCGAGGTCGGCACGGTGCGCACGTTCCTGACCCTCTGGCACATCGGTCTCGTCGGGGTCTTCATCTTCGGAATCGCGCTCGCGTTCGACATCGACGGCTACGACATCTTCGACGGCTGGGTGCTGATCGCGATCGCCCTCTGGCTGGCGGCGGGCTGGAGTGGCGACAAGGTCCCGGCTGTCTACCGCGAGTCCGGCGGCGGAGCCGCGATCCCGGCGGACGTCGCCCGGATTCACTGGATCCATGTCGCCGTGGTCCTGCTGCTGCTCGCCGACATGATCGGGAAGCCGTGGGCATGATCGGCTTGGCCACCATCCGCCCCGACGAGTGGGACGTGCCGCTCTTCCTCCACGTCCTCGGCGCCCTGACCCTGATCGGCGCGCTGGCGCTGACGATGGCGCTCCTCGTCCCCGCCGGCCGCGACGGTTCGGCGGGGAGTCTGCGCCTCGCCATGCGCTCGCTGACCATGGCGGTGCTCCCGGCCTGGGTCGTGCTGCGCGTCAGCGCCGAGTGGATCGCAGACAAGGAAGGCTGGAACGACGTCGACGATCCGCCCGACTGGATCGGGATCGGCTACATCGCCGGCGATGCCGGCCTGCTGCTGATCGTGATCTCGGGGCTGCTCGGCTGGTTCGCGCTCCGCCGGGCCCGCGGCGACGGCGATCGGCCGGGGACGGGCGTGCGCGTCGCCGCCGTCCTGATCGGGCTGTTGCTGGTCCTCAACCTCGTCGCCCTCTGGGCGATGACGACGAAGCCTGGATAGTCGCCGACTGGCCGGGCGGCCGGGGTCCGGCTCGACATGCTGGAGATTTTGTTGTAACGTCGTACCAATGAACGGTGCGACGGGATACCGGCTCGGGAAGCGGGCGGTCACCCAGGACCGGACCCGGCAGCGGATAACCGGGGCCGCCGAGCGCCTCTACCTGGAGCGCTGGTACGACGACGTCAGCCTCCGCGAGGTCGCCGGCGAGGCCGGCGTCGCCTTGCAGACGGTCGTCAACCACTTCGGCTCGAAGGGCGGGCTGCTGGCGGCGGTGGCCGAGAGCGTCGGCACCGGGGTCGATCGGCGTCGCGATGAGGTCGCCGCCGGTGACGTCGCCGGCGGCGTGGCGATGATCGTCGACGAGTACGAGCGGATCGGCGACGGGATCGTCCGGATGATCGCGCTCGAGGGCCGCGTCGAGGAGCTGGCGCCGCTGCTCGCGGGCGGGCGGGCGGTGCATCGCGGCTGGGTCGAGCGGGTCTTCGCCGCGTGGCTGACCGCGGAGTCGGCCGCCGAGCGCGAGCGACGGACCGTGATGCTGATCGCGGCGACCGACGTCCTCACCTGGAAGATCCTTCGCCGCGAGCAGGGCCTCAGCCGCGACGACGCAGAGGCGGCGATGCGCGAGTCGGTCGTCGCCCTGACCGACCGCTTCGATGCCGGCGCCAGACCACGCGGACGTGAGGCTCGCGAGGCGAGCGAGGCGGCGGCCGGATGAGCCGGCTGTTGTTCACGCTCTGGGACGGCGGCGGCAACTCGCCGCCGGTCCTCAGCGTCGCCGGCGCGCTCGTCGAGCGCGGTCACGACGTCCGCGTGCTCGCTGATCCGAGCCTGCGCGGGGCTGTCGCCGGCTCCGGCGCCCGGCACGTCCCGTGGACGACCGCCCCGCAGCGTGCCTCCTCGGATCCGAGCACCGAGTTCATCCGTGACTTCGAGGCGCGGACGCCGCTCGGCGCCAGCGCCAGGATCCGCGACCGCTTGCTCGTCGGCGCGGCGCCGGCCTTCGCCCGCGACACGCTGGCAGAGATCCGCCGCGAGCCGGTCGACGCCGTCCTCTCCGAGAACCTGCTGCTCGGCTCGCAGGTCGCCGCGGTCCACGCCGGCGTCGCGAACATCTCCGTCGTCCCGAACATCTACCCGGGCCGGGTTCCCGGAGTTCCCCCCTTCGGGCTCGGCCTCAGCCCCCGCGACGACCGGCTCGGGCAGGTTCGCGATCGGCTCGCGGCCGCGCTGGGGAGCCGGCTCTGGGACAAGCGCCTCGTCGAGATGAACCGGCTCCTCGCCGACTACGGGCAACCGCCGGTGACGACGATCTTCGAACTGCTCGACCGCCCCGATCGGGTCCTCGTGCTGACCTCGGCGGCCTTCGAGCTCGGCGGCGGTCTCAGGGCGCCCGCCAACGTCCGCTACTGCGGGCCGCGCCTCGATGACCCCGACTGGGCGGGGGAGTGGGGCGAGCCCGCGGGCAGCGGGCCGCTCGTCCTCGTCTCGCTGAGCACGACCACCCAGGGCCAGGACCCGATGATCCGGCGCGTCGTCGGCGCACTCGGCCGAATGGATGTCCGCGGCCTGGTCACGACCGGCCCGAGCTTTGCCGCCGACGCCGTCGCGGCGCCCGACAACGTGACGATCGTCGCCTCGGCGCCGCACTCCGCCGTCCTGCCGCACGCCGCCGCCGTCGTCACCCATGCCGGCCACGGCACCGTGATCAAGGCGCTCGCGCATGGGGTCCCGCTGCTCTGCATGCCGGTCGGCCGCGATCAGCCCGATACGGCCGCGCGCGTGGCCGCGAGCGGCGCCGGGTTGCGGCTCCGCCCCGGCGCCGGGACCGGCGCGATCGCACGCTCGCTCGGGTCGGTGCTCAGCGAGCCCGGCTATCGCGCCGCGGCCGAGCGGATGGCGGCGGCGATCGCCGCCGACCGCGAACGCGATCTCGCCGTCGTGGAGATCGAGGCGGTCGCCGGCGCAGCGCCACGCCGGCCCGTCGAAACGGGCTGAGGCTGCTCGGAGGCTCGGCGTCCTTTGCGCTAGGGCCGGTTTCATCCCGTATCCGGGACGGGATCGCCCCCGGCGCCGCGGTCTGCAGGCCGGCAACACCCCCGGCGTACGCTGTCGAGCGACGGTCACCGAAAGCGAGGATGAACGATGAAGATCGCGGTGCTGGGAACAGGGGTGGTCGGCCAGGCGATCGGCACGAAGCTGATCGAGCTCGGCCACGAGGTCGTGATGGGCTCGCGCGAGGCGGGCAACGATGCTGCGGTGACGTGGTCTGAGGAGGCGGGGGAGACCGCCGGCGAGGGCAGCTTCGGCGACGCCGCCGGCTTCGGGGAGATCGTCTTCAACTGCACGGCCGGAGGGAGCTCGCTCGATGCGCTCGCTGCCGCGGGCGAAGCCAACCTGACCGGCAAGGTCCTGATCGACGTCGCCAACCCGCTCGACTTCTCCGCCGGGATGCCGCCGACGCTCTCCATCTGTAACGACGACAGCCTCGGGGAGCGGATCCAGGCGGCCTTCCCGGAGGCGCGGGTCGTCAAGACCCTGAACACGGTCAACAGCGCGGTGATGGTCGAGCCCGGCCGCGTCGGCGGCGATCACGTCGTGTTCGTCTGCGGCGAGGACGGCGACGCCAAGGGCGAGGTCGAAGAGCTGCTGGAAAGCTTCGGCTGGCCGGCGGAGCGGATCGTCGACCTCGGTGGGATCGCAGCGGCTCGCGGCACCGAGATGTATCTGCCGCTCTGGCTCGCCCTCTACGGCAAGCTCGGCAGCGGCGATTTCAACATCGCCCTCGAGCGCCCACGCTGAGAGGCCCCGAGGTCGCTCAGAGCACCGCGGAGCGGTGCTCTCCCGATCGATCGACGACGTGCAGGAACGGGACCTGCAGGCGCACCCGGAGTTGCTCGGCGGCCACGGGCTCCACCGCCCCGCTGCCGAGGTGGTCGACGAGGACGACGCGGGTCGCGGGGTAGCTGCGGAGCTCGTCGTCGACCGCCTGGACGACGTCCTCGTCGCCGACCCGCGCCTTTGCGTCGATCCCGGCCTTCGCGAGCGACGCGAGGGTGAGGACGAGGCTCTGCTGGGCGGCCTCGTGGCTGCGGTCGGTGTCGGAAGCCCAGCGATCGACGAAACGGGAGCGGTTCGGGGTGAGGACGAGCACCTCGGCCTCGTCGCTTTCGTCGTCCGCGGCCGTCGCCGCGATGACGCGATCGATCGCAGCGGGACTCTCGAGCGGATCGCCGGCGACGAGGAGCAGGTGCTCGCGACCGTCCGCGGCCGCCGGTGGGACGATCGGCGCCTTCGGGCTGCTCCGAATCGCCACCACCACGATCGAGCTCGCAGCGAGTGCTGCTATCGCCATCGCCAGGCCCGGCCCGCCGATGTAGGACCCGGCGACCATCGGCACCGCGATCGCGGCGACGATCACCGGCAGCTTCCACGCTGCGAGGACGTACTCGCCGCCACCTGCGTGATCCTGGGGACGGACATCAGCCATACGGATCTACGTTAGCTCCCTCGACCCCCCGGGGGCAGGGCTCGACCGTTGATCTAGGCTCGCAGGACGATGATCGAGCTCGTCGAGGGCGACATCACGACCCAGGGCGTCGACGTGATCGTCAATGCCGCGAACTCCGACCTCGCCCACGGCGGTGGGGTTGCCGCGGCGATCGCCCGTGCCGCCGGGCCCGACCTGCGCCGCGAGTCGGCCGAGCATCCGCCCGTCCCGGTCGGCGGGGCGGGCGTGACGACAGCGGGGGAGCTGCCGGCACGCTGGGTCGTCCACGCGGTCGGCCCGGTCTGGTCTGGTGGCGACGACGGCGAGCCGGAGCTGCTCGCGGGCGCCTACTCCGCGGCGCTGGCGAAGGCGATCGACCTCGGCGCCCGGTCGATCGCCTTCCCCTCGATCTCGACCGGCATCTTCGGCTACCCGATCGGGCCTGCCGCGACGATCGCCGTTTCGACGCTCCTGCGCGGCTCGCGCGAGCCGAGGGCGCCGGAGCTGATCCGGATCTGCCTGTTCGCAGCAGCCGACCTCGAGGTCTACGAGTCGGCGCTGACGGCCGTGAGCGAAGACGCCGGCTGAGCTCAGCCGAGCCGGGCGGTCAGCCAGTCCCGGGCGGGGGCGATGTGCGCAGGGTCGATCTGGTGGCCGCCGGCGCCCTCGTGGAAGTCGACGGGCAGGCCGGCGCCGCTGAGGAGGTCGCGTGCGGACTCGGCGAACCCGACGCCGATCACGTTGTCGTTGCGGCCGTGGGCGATGAACACGGGCAGTTCACTGCGGTCGGCCAGCGACGGCTCCCAGCCCTCGACCGTCGGGATGAAGCCGCTGAAGGCGAGGATCCCCGCCGGCGCCGGGCGGGTCGCGTCGAGGCCGAGCGTGTAGCTCATCACCGTGCCCATCGAGAATCCGCCGAGGACCGTCCGCTCCGGCCCGATCCCGATTCGCTCCCGGGTCCGGTCGTGAAAGTCGGCGAGCGCCCGCCGCGACGCTGCGAAGGTCTCCGGGTCCGGATAACCGACCCGCGGGACCGTGTACCAGTGGCGGCCCGGCCATCCGGGCAGGCGGAGCGGCCCGCCCGGGGTGACGACGTGGAGGCGGCGCTCCGGGTCGAGCACCTCGGCGAGCCCGATCAGATCGTGCTCGTCGGCGCCGCGGCCGTGGTGGAGCAGGAGCAGCCCCTCGGGGTCTCCGACCGCCGGCCGCTCGTCGAAATCGAGGCTCACCGCGGAGACGATAGAGGCCCGCCCGAGACGGCGTTTCCGCGATTGACGTCGACCCTCACGGGTACCTCTGAAGGGACCCAGAAACCGACGAAAGGAACGGGATGTCCGACCAGTTGCAGGGTAAGAAGATCGCATTCCTCGTCGCCAATGAAGGCGTCGAGCAGGTCGAGCTGACCGAGCCGCTGAAGGCGGTCCGGGAAGCCGGCGCGGAGGCCGTCCTCCTCGCCCCGGACGAGGGCGAGATCCAGGCCTTCAACCACCTCGACAAGGGCGACACGTTTCCGGTCGATGCGGTGGTCGGCAACGTCGACGCCGGCGACTACGACGGCCTCGTCCTGCCGGGCGGGGTCGCGAACCCCGACAACCTGCGGACCCACGAGGACGCGGTCGGATTCGTTCGCTCCTTCTTCGACGCCGGCAAGCCGGTCGCGGCGATCTGCCACGCTCCCTGGACGCTGATCGAGGCGGGCGTCGTAGACGGGCGGACCATGACCTCATGGCCGAGCCTGCAGACCGACCTCCGCAACGCGGGCGCCGACTGGGTCGACGAGGAGGTCGTCGTCGACGAGGGACTCGTCACGAGCCGCAAGCCCGACGATCTGCCGGCCTTCAACGCGAAGGCGGTCGAGGAGCTGAGCGAGGGAGTCCACGCCGGCCAGCACGCCTGATCGGCGACCGGTGGCGCCCTGTCGTCAGGCGGCGGCGGGCGCTGCCGGTGCCCCCGGCCGAAGCGGTCGCAGGCCGCGGGCCGCCCGCAGGAAGTCGCGCTCGACGCGGTCGACGATCAGCTTCGCCCAGCGCGGCGAGAGCAGGGCAGGCAGCGAGCCGGCGACGACGCCGAACCGCCCGCCCGGGCCCGGCCATGGCCGGTGCCCCGTGCGGGCCGCGCAGCCGCGGTAGTGGAGGTCGGTGAAGAGGAGCATCAGGACCGCGGCGGTCCGGACCGCGGCGGTGCCGCCGAGGTCGAGCCGATCGAAGAGGCGCCGGTAGGCGCCGGCCCGGCCGAGGGCGAGCCGCAGGTACTCCTCGCGAACCTCGCGGACGACGGCCCGGGTCGTCCCGTCGTCATCCGCGGACCTCAGATACGGCTTCAGCGCCGGGTGATAGGCGATCCCACGGGCGAGGTCGGTTTCGATGTCGCGCGTGACGTTGGCGAGCTGGATCAGCTCGCTCACCTCGAACGCGTCCTCGCGCGCTGCCGGCGGGCAGTCGCCGCCGCTGATCAGGTCGATCACGAAGACGGCCGGGAAGCCGATCACGTTCCGGCAGTAGCGGGTGAGCTGCTCCTCGTCGGCGAGGACGCCCCCCTGGCGGGCGAACGTCTCGCTCGACCAGACCATGCCGTCGGCCATCGAGCGGGCGAGCGCGCCGATCTGCTCCTGCACCCGCGTGTCGAGCGTGGCGAAGACGGCATCGACGTGGCTGCAGCGATCGACGAGCAGCAGGTTGAGGCGGTCGCGATCGTCCCGCGCGAGCGCATCGTCGATCGGCGATGGGGCCGGGAGGCCGGCGCCGAACCGGGCCGCGAAGCGGCGCAGCTCGTCCGGTCGCGCGGCCGCGTCCGGATGGAGATCCTCGTAGGTGTCGAGCATCCGGCAGTAGAGGTAGGCGACTGCGGCGGCGCGGGCCTGCTCGCGCGGCAGCACGACGATGCTCGCCGCGAAGCTCCGGGCCGCGTGGGGGAGGATCCGCCAGACGAATCGCTCCGGACGCGTCTCGGCGGCGAGCGCGTCGAGGTCGGGGCGCCGGCGGTTCGCGGTGACGCCCTGCAGGAGCAGCAGGGGCCTGCGGGCGAGCGCCGGGCCCACCGTCAGCGCCGCCGTTCGCGCTTCACGTATCGCTTGCCCTGCTTGCCGACCAGCTCGACGAGGTTGCCGAGGGCGACGTTGCCGTCGAGCAGGTGAAGGCCCCATTCCGGCGTCGGTGACGGCGTCAGCACCCTGGCGCCGGCGACCGGCGAGATCATCAGGACGTCGGCTCCGTTGACCCGCTCGCAACGGCCCTGGTAGTGGTCCTGCGGCACCAGCCAGGGCGTGTCGGCGGTCGGCAGGTCGAAGCCGTACATCAGCGAGATGCCGACCCCGAGGGTGCCCGGGAACGGCTCGCTGCGGGCGATCGTCTCGAGCCGCGATCCATCGCCGTTGAGCTCCGCCGGGTCGGTGCAGGCGACGCGATAGTCCTTCGGGTCGGCGCCCTTCGGCAGCGAGACGAGGGCGCCGTCGGGACGTCCGAAGATCGAGTCGTCGGGCGGCGTCTGGTTGAAGGTCGAGAAGGCGATGACGCAGCCGAGCTGGCTTCCGTCGCGGCATAACGGCGTCCGCCGGAACGTCCCGCCGACGTCCTTGCCCTTGCGGACGACGACGTTGCCGCCGAGCAGGATCGCCGAGATCAGCTTCCGGCGCTGCGCCCGCTTGCGCTCGATCTCGCTGCGGAGGAGCTGGCTCAGCATCCCCGTCCCCTGCGAGTGGCCGATCAGGACGACGCCGCGGCCGTGGTTGTAGCGGCGCAGGTACGTCTTCCACGCCTCGAGAACGTCGCCGTAAGCGATCTCGACCGCGTCCGGGCTGAGGCCGGATCCGCCGATCGCCTTCAGGGTGAGCTGCCGGTAGACCGGGGCGAAGACACGGCAGTCCTCAGAGAAGCGGGCCGCCTGGTACTGCGCGATCGCGGTCTGCTGGGGATCGATGTGCTTGTTGGCGTTCTCGGTCCCTTGCTCGCTGACCGTCGGATAGACGTAGAAGCAGTCGAACCTCGGCTTGCGCGCGTTCCGCGGCGTCTCGATCGTCGAGCTTCCGTCGACGGCGTACCTCGTCGTCTCGAGGCTGCCCTTGCACGGGTTCGGCTTCGAGCCAGGCTTGCAGACCCACTTCGTCTTCGCCGGCGACGACGCCGGCGCCAGCATCGCCAGCGCGGCGAGCGCCGCCAGGACGACTGCGGCGAGCGCAAGGCGGACGCGAACGGCGCCGGTCGCATGCAGGGGTCGATTCGTCAAGCCAGCTCTCCTCTCCGGTTCCCGTCTCCGGCGGGCAAGCCTAGCGGTCAGGGTTGAGCCTCCCGCCGGTTCCGATCTCACGAAACGGCGGCCCCGCGCGTTGGCAGGATTGACAGGAGATGAACGCACCGCGAGCCACAGCACCCTTCCAGAGCCTGATCGAAGCCCACGCGGGCGCGGTCGCGGCGTTCCTGCGCGGGATGCTTCCGACCGACGACGTCGATGACGTCCTGCAGGAGACGCTGGTCGCGGCCCTGCGCGCCTATCCCGGATTCGACGGTGCGAGCCCGCGGGCCTGGCTTCTGACGATCGCCCGCCGCAAGGCGATCGACGAGCACCGCGCCCGCTCGCGGCGCCCGGAGGCGCTTGCCGAGCCGGACGCGATCGCGGCGTCCCCGGCGCCGGAGGGTCCCGACGCGGCGCTCTGGGAGCGGGTCGCCGCCCTGCCCCCGAAGCAGCGGGCGGCGGTCGTCCTCCGCTTCGCCCTCGACCTCCGCTACCGCGAGGTCGGCGAGGCGCTCGACTGCTCGGAGGCGGCGGCACGCCGCAACGTCCACGAAGCGGTCCGCGCGCTGCGCGCGACCGATCCGACCACCGACATCGAGGAGGAATCAGCATGACCACTGACACCGACCTGAAGCGCGCCGTCCGCGCGGCGACCACCGGAGACCTGGACCTCGCCGAGCTCGGCGACGCAGTCAGTCGGCGTGCCGCCGATGCCGGGCTGCTCGATCTCGCCTACGCCGAGATCGACTCGCCGCTGGGCCCGCTGCTCGCGGTCAGCACGCCGGCCGGGCTCGTCCACCTCGGCTACCCGAACCGCCCCCGCGACGCTCAGCTCGAGCTGCTCGCCGAGCGGATCTCGCCGCGGATCGTCGAGGCGCCAGGCCGGCTCGACGCGGTCCGCCGCGAGCTCGACGAGTACTTCGCGGGGCGCCGCCGCGACTTCGGGCTGGCGCTCGACTGGCAGCTCACCGCCGGTTTCGTCCGCGCCGTGCTCGAGCGCACGGCGGCGATCCCGTTCGGGGAGACCCGCACCTACGGCGAGGTTGCCGCGGCGGCGGGAAGCCCGCGGGCGTTCCGCGCTGCGGGCCGGGCGCTCGGCGCCAACCCGATCCCGATCGTCGTCCCCTGTCACCGGGTCCTCCGCAGCGGTGGCGCCCTCGGCGGCTACGGCGGCGGGCTCGACGTCAAGCGCGAGCTGCTCACGCTCGAAGGGGTGCTCGACTAGGCGCGTCTTCGCCGCGAAGCGGCAGAAGCCGGCTGTCACGGCCGGTTTCTGCCATCTCGCGGAATCGATCATCTAGCCTGATCGGGGCAATGATCCTCGTTGCCGACGTCCAGTCGGTCCTCGCCGAATGGTTGCCGCCGCTGTCCTTGATCGCGATCGCGGTCGCCTACGCGATCCGGATGGTCAGGCTCGCGGAGTCGGGACGGCCGGTCCCGCGCTTCCGCCAGGCGTTCTTCCTCACGGCGCTGATCGTCCTCGCGATCGCCTACGTCTCGCCGATCGACGACCTCTCCGACGAGATGCTGACCTGGCACATGGTCCAGCACCTGCTGATCATGGACATCGCGGCGCTGTTCCTCGTGCTCGGCCTGACCGGGCCGCTGATGCAGCCGCTTCTCGCGATGCGCGGCTTCCGCTGGATGCGCCACCTCGCGAACCCGATCTTCGCCCTGGCGGCCTGGACGATCCTGCTCTACGTCTGGCACATCCCGGCGCTGTATCAGGCGGCGACGTTCGACAGCGACCTGATCCACGCCCTCCAGCACCTCTGCTTCTTCTTCGCCGGCGTCGCATTCTGGATGTCGCTGGTCGGCCCGCTCCCGAAGCCGTCCTGGTTCACCGGCGCGGCGAGTGCCGGCTTCGTCTTCGCGGTCCGGCTGATCGGCGCCGTGCTCGCCAACGTCCTGATGTGGTCCAGCAGCGTCATCTACGCGCGCTACGCGCCGGGTGAGGCCGCCCACAGCATCTCGGCCCTGAGCGATCAGGGGATGGCCGGCGTGGTGATGATGGCCGAGAGCACCGTGATCACGCTGTCGATCCTGACCTGGCTGGTCCTCCGCTGGGCGAGCCGCGATACCGAGCGCCAGGAGCTGCTCGATCTCGCTGCCGCCCGCGGCGTCGAGCTCGATCCGGCCCGGGCCGAGCGGGCGGTCAGCGCCGGGCAGGGCGAGCGGCTGCGCGAGCGGATCGAGTCGACGGCTGCGCATTCCGAGGCGAGCGGACCGGCTTGAACAGGACCCGCTTCCTCTACGTGCTGGTCTTCGTGGTCGGCACCGGCTCGCTGGGAGCCGAGATCGCGGTCGCGAGGTTGATGGCGCCGTTCTTCGGGGCCTCGACGATCGTCTGGGCGAACACGATCGGGGTCGTCCTCGTGGCGCTCTCGATCGGCTACTGGTTCGGCGGCCGCCTCGCCGATCGCAACCCGTCCCTCCGCGGCCTCTGCAAGATGGTCCTGCTCGCGGCGGTCCTGCTCGCGGTCGTGCCGTTCATCGCCCGGCCGTTCTTCGACATCTCCGTCGAAGCGCTCGACTCGATCTCCGCCGGCGCCTTCGTCGGATCGCTGTTCGCGGTGCTGGCGCTGGTCGCGATTCCGGTCCTGCTGCTCGGCGCCGCCTCGCCGTACGCGCTGCGCCTGGCGGTCCCCGACGTCGAGCACGCCGGACGGATCGCCGGCCGGCTCTACGCGATCTCGACCGCCGGGTCGCTGACCGGGACGATGCTCTCCTCGCTGCTGTTGATACCGGTCGTCGGCACCCAGCGCACTTTCCTCGCATTCGCGCTGGCGATCGGCATCACCGCGGTCGCCGGGCTCGGGCTCCGCTTCGCGCCCGCTGCCGCGGCGATCGCGGCGGCGCTGGCGATCCCGGTCGGGACCGTGAAGGCGTCCGCCGACGGCGAGGTGATCTACGAGACCGAGACCGAGACGCAGTACGCGCAGGTCGTCGAGGAGCCCGACGGCGATCGCCTCCTCGAGCTCAACGAGGGCCAGGCGATCCATTCCCTCTACAAGCCGGGGTCGTACCTGACCGGGCGCTACTGGGACGGGCTGATCGTGATGCCGTTCGCGACGCTCGACCGCCCCCCCGAGCGGGTCGCCATCCTCGGCAACGCCGCCGGCACCGCCGCCCGCATGTACGGCCACTACTTCCCCGACACCCGCGTCGACGGCGTCGAGATCGACGGCGAGCTGACCGAGATCGGCCGCCGCTACTTCGACCTCTCGGGCCCGAACCTCCACACCTACACCGACGACGCCCGGCCGTGGCTGCGCCAATCGAGCGGCGACTACGACGTGATCGTCGTCGATGCCTACCGCCAGCCCTACATCCCCTTCTACCTCGCCACCCGCGAGTTCTTCGAGCTCGTCCGCGACCGGCTCGCCCCGGGGGGTGTCGTCGTCGTCAACGTCGGCCACCCTGAAGGCAACGACGACCTCGAGAAGGCGGTCTCGGCGACGATGGCCGACGTCTTCGGGACCGTGATCCGCGACCCGCTCGAGGACGCGAACTCGCTCGTCCTCGGCAGCGAGGCGCCGGCGTCGCCGGAACGGCTGCTCGGCGCGATCGCGATCCTCCCCGACGACCTCAAGAACCTCGCGGCGGTCGAGTCGCAGCGGCTCGCGCCGGCCCTGACCGGCGGGCCGGTCTACACCGACGACAAGGCGCCGGTCGAGTGGCTGGTCGACAAGTCGATCCTCGGCTACGCGGGCGATCGCTGACGCCGGCAGGAGGGACGGGGGCGATCCCGAATCCGGGAGGCGGGAAAGCCCCGTGATCGTCGACTGCGCCCAGTACTGCCGCGGCGTCCGACAAGACGCCGAGAAGCTCGACATCGAGACTGCGGCCGCCCGCGCCAAGCGCGGCGACGGGTTCGTCTGGCTCGGCCTCCACGACCCCGACGTCGACGAGCTCCGGCGGGTCGGCGCCGCGTTCGGGCTCCACGAGCTCGCCCTCGAGGACGCCTACAGCAAGCATCAGCGCCCGAAGCTCGAGGACTACGACGGCTCCTACTTCGTCGTCCTCAAGACCGCGCATTACGACGACGAGCGCGAGGAGATCGACTTCGGCGAGATCAACCTGTTCATCGGCGCCGGCTATCTGATCGCGATCCGGCACGGCCAGGGCAGCGCCCTGGCGCCGGCCCGGGACCGGCTCGAGTCGCGCCCCGAGCTGGTCGAGGTCGGTCCCGCTGCGGCGGCCTGGGCGATCCTCGACAAGGTCGTCGACGACTACGAGCCGGTCGCCGCCGGAATCGACAACGACATCACCGAGGTCGAGAACGAGGTCTTCGCCGAGCGCGACGTCGACGCGACCCAGCGGATCTACTTCCTGCGCCGCGAGGTGATCGAGTTCCATCGGGCCGTCCAGCCGCTCGTCGGCCCGCTCGAGTCGCTCGAGACCGGCGTCGTCATCGACCTCGACGAGCAGATCCGCCGCTACTTCCGCGACGTCGCCGACCATGCCCGGCGGATCGACGAGCAACTCCACGACCAGCGCGACCTGCTGACCGGCGTCCTCGACGCCAACCTCTCGTTGATCACCCTGCGCCAGAACGAAGTGGTCCGGTCGATCTCCGCCTGGGCGGCGATCATCGCGCTGCCGACGTTCATCGCCAGCGTCTACGGGATGAACTTCGACGACATGCCGGAGCTCCACACCGAGCTCGGCTACCCGCTGGCGCTGCTGGCGATGGTGCTCGTCGTCGTGACGATGTACCGCTTCTTCAAGCGGATCCGCTGGCTCTGAGGCTCAGCGGTCGAGGGGTCGCGCGGGCTCGCCCCGGATCGCCCGCCAGAGGACGACGGCGAGATCGCCGACGAAGGCGACTCCACGCCCGATCGGCCCGCTGACCGTCCGCGCCAGGACGCGGTCGCGCGCGCTCAAGCCGCCGGGGTGGGGAGGAGGTCGCGCTCGGGATCGACCCCCCACCGCTCGCCCGCGGCGACCAGCTCGGGGTTGAGCGGCCAGGCGTCGGCGACCGGCTCGCCGTCGTGGATCGCGCTGGCGCCCTTCAGCGCCATCGAGCCGGTGTTGTCGCCGATCCGCCGGACCTCCTCGACATCGGCCGCGGCCAGCTCCACATCGGGCAGGGCCGCGAGCTCGGCGCGCTTCTCCTCGATCGGGCGCGCTCCTTCGCCTGCTTCCTGGATCAGCGTCGGGACGACGCAGCGGACCGCCGGGTGGGCGAGGTTCCAGCAGCAGGCGAGCTGCAGCGGCGTCAGCCCGGCGCGCTCGGCGATCGGCCGCATCTGCTCGATCTTCGCGTTGCCGGCCTCGATCCATCCCGCCGGACGGAAGCGGCGGTGGTCATGAGGCGGGAGCCCGTCGATGCCCGGGACGTCCCCCCAGAACAGGCCGCCGTAGTCGACGACGCGGGTGATCACCGCGATCTCGCGGGCGGCTGCGGCGTCGAGCACGAGCTCGCCCGGCCAGGGCTCGAGCGGGTTGAGGATCACCATCGCCCAGTCGATCCGCTCGCCGAAGCGCTCGAAGCAGTCGAGCAGGTCGAGCGTGAAGCCGTTCGCCGGGCCGGGGGCGACGCCGATCGCGGCCGCGATCCCCTCGTCGCGGAGCGCCGCCATCCCGTCCCAGACGGTCTCCGAGGAGTAGCCGGTGTGGTCGGGGTTGTGGAGGAGAAGGAGGTCGAAGCGGTCCTGGCCGAGCCGCTCGAGGCTCTTCTCCGCCGCCATCCGCAGGTACCCGCCGTACGCGTCCGGGCCGCGCAAGCGCCGGTCCGTGAACCGCGGGAAGCCCTTCGGGCCGACCCGCTCGCCCTCGTAGAAGTCGTGACCGATCGCTCCGACGAGGCTGTAGGAGCCGCGATCGACGCCGGCGATCGCCCGGCCGAGCATCCGGTCGGCCTCGCCCTGACCGTAGGTGTCGGCGGTCAGCACCGTCGCGATGCCGTCGCCGGGGCGGAGCACGGCCTCGAGCCGCTCCTCGTCGACCTTCTCGCCGAAGTTCATGAAGCGGCCGCCGCTCCAGGTGCCGACCGCGGTCGTGCCCGGCTCGAGCCC
>DASTTY010000016.1:0-75047 GCA_035759925.1 Solirubrobacterales bacterium | reverse complement strand
GATCGTCCGTGACCGGTCCCTGAAGTCGCTCTACGGCCGCTACCTCTGGGGCGACCTCTGCGTCGGCGAGCTGCGCAGCTTCACACCGGTGCCGGACCGGCCGGCCTCCGACGACGTCGCCCTCGGCCCGCTCGTCGAGCGCCTGGCGAGCTTCGGCGAGGGAGCCGACGGCAGCGTCTACGCGGTCTCGATCTCGGGACCGGTCTACCGGCTCGTCCCCGCCAACTGACGCTCAGATGGTCGGCCCCCCGGGATCGTGCGCGCGAGGGTGCGCGGCACCGAGCCGGGCGTGGTCGGGCGACGAGCTCGTGCCTGGAAGGCACGGGCGAGGAGCACGGGCGCGATCCGGCGAAGTGTGTCGGTGCGTCATTCGCGCGTGCGAGCTCGGGGGGCCGACCATCTAACGTGCCCGCGGCCATGCGGGCACCGTTCACGAAGCGAGCGACGTGGGGCTGCATGCTCGGCTGCCTGACCGCGCTCGCGATTGCAGCCCCGGCGGCCGGCGGTCCGCTTTCGCCACCGGTCGGCAGCGGCGACGGCGGCGTGCGGATGAAGCATCTCGGCCGCTTCGACGAGCCGGTCTATGCGACGACAGCGCCGGGGCAGGCCGGCCGCGACCTCGTATTCGTCGCCGAGCGCGGCGGGGTGGTTCGCGTCATCCGCGGCCGCAAGGTCGTCCCGAAGCCGTTCCTCGACATCTCCGGGCTGATAACCGATCGCATGCTCGAGCAGGGCCTGCTCTCGATCGCCTTCGACCCCGGCTACGACGAGAACCGGCGCTTCTACGCCTACTTCACGGCCGCCGACGGCGACGTCACGGTCGCCCAGTTCCGCCGCTCGCGCGACCGCCGGGTCCGTGCCTACGCGGGCAGCGAGCGCGTGGTCCTGACGGTTCCGCACCCATCCCGCTCGACGAGCCACAACGGCGGCACCCTCCAGTTCGGCCCCGATGGCAACCTCTGGCTCGCACCCGGCGACGGCGATCCCGCCTGCGACCCCGGTGAGAACGCCCAGGACGAGAGCTCGCTGCTCGGCAAGCTCCTGCGGATCTCGCCGCTGCCCGACGGCGGCTACACCGTTCCGCCCGACAACCCGTTCGTGGGCGGACCGGGGGCCGACGAGGTCTACGCGTACGGCTTCCGCAACCCCTACCGCTTCTCCTTCGATCCTGCGACCGGCACGATCGCGATCGGCGACGTCGGCCAGAGCACCTGGGAGGAGATCGACTACGCGACGATCGCGGCGGCGCGGGGCGCCAACTTCGGCTGGGACGCCTACGAGGGCTACGACCCGCTCGTCATCCCGCCGAACTGCCCCGGTGAGACCGAGACCCCGTTGCCGGAGGGAACGACCTTCCCGGTCCACGCTTACGCCCACCACGCAGACGACCCTGCCGAGCAGCGCGGCTGCGCCGTCATCGGCGGCGTCGTGGCCCGCGACCCGCAGCTCCCGACCCTCTACGGCCGCTACCTCTACAGCGATCTCTGCAGCAGCGCCCTGCGGAGCTTCATCCCGGTGGCGGAGCCGGCGGCGGCGTTCGACGATCACCGAACCGGAGTCCATGTCCGCCAGATCAGCTCGATCACAACCGGACGCGGGAAGCGGATCTACGTGACCGCCCTGACCGGGCCGGTGATGAGGATCGACCCCGCGAAGGTCGTGCCGGCGCCGGTGGCACGACCGGCCGTTAGGCTGGCGCGGTGAGCTCCTCGATTCCCCGCGGGAGGGGAACGGCAGTGGTCGTCGCCCTGATCGGGTTCGTCGCCGTGGCCGCGATCGCGGTGCTGACCGCACCCGCCAGCGGCAGCTCGGCGGCGGTCCGGGCGAAGCTGATCGGCAACTTCGACCAGCCGGTCTACGTGACCGGACCGCGCCGCTCCGGCGGGCGGCTGTTCGTGGTCGAGAAGCAGGGCCGGATCCTGTCGATCGGCCGCCACGGCAAGCCCCGCACCTTCCTGAACATCAACGGGAGGGTCGCCGGCGACAGCGAGCAGGGGCTGCTCTCGGTCGCCTTCGATCCCAAGTACCGCAAGAACCGGCGCTTCTACGTCTATTACACCGAGAAACGACACGGCGACATCGTCGTCGCGGAGTTCCGCCGCTCGCGCAAGCACCCAGCTAGGGCGATCGCGAAGAGCCGCCGGACCGTGATCCGGATCCAGCACCGCATGGCCCCGAACCACAACGGCGGCCAGCTCCAGTTCGGCCCCGACGGCTACCTGTACTTCGGGACCGGCGATGGCGGTGGCGGCGGCGATCCACAGGAGAACGCACAGAACAAGAACTCGCTGCTCGGGAAGCTGCTGCGCATCAACCCGCGCAAGCGTCACGGCAAGCCCTACTCCGTCCCCCGCTCCAACCCGTTCGTGGGCCGCGCCGGCCACGACGAGATCTACTCCTATGGCCTCCGAAACCCCTACCGCTTCTCGTTCGATCGCCGCGGCGGCGACCTGGCGATCGGCGACGTCGGCCAGGATCGCTGGGAGGAGATCGACTACCTGACGCGGAAGGCGGCCAACGGCGCCAACTTCGGCTGGGACGCCTACGAGGGCCGGGCGCCGTTCGAACCCCGGCCGATCGGGCCGCACGTCGAGCCGATCGCCGTCTACAGCCACTCCGGCGGGAGATGCTCGGTCACCGGGGGCTACGTGTACCGCGGGCCCCGGGTCCCATCCCTACGCGGTCGCTACGTCTACGCCGACTTCTGCGGCGGGCAGATCCGCAGCCTGATCCCGGACGTCCCGAACGCGAGGGGCGACGAGCCGCTCGGCCTGCCGGCGCAGCGGGGCATCTCGAGCTTCGGCGAGGATGCCAAGGGCAACCTCTACTTCACCAACCTCTACAGCGGCGGGGTCTACGAGATCGTCTCGGGCCGCTAGATCCGCCCCGGGGCCTAGCCGAGGCGGACGTAGCCCGCGAAGGGCTCGGCGCCCTTCCGCTGGACGTCAGCGAGCGTGAAGACGTGGTTGCGGTCGCCGTCGAGGCGGGCCGGCTTTGCGCTGCCCCCGGGGACCAGGCGGCTGCCGTCGGCAAGCTCCAGCACCGGCGCTCGTCCGCCGCCATCGGTTCGGGCGGCGTTTCTCGTGGCTGTCGCGTTGGGTGCCATCACGTCCGCCACATTAGCGGATGCTAACCGGAAATTTGCAATCTAAATGTCATTTTCAGCGTGATATCCGTCACGTGACTCCGGCCGGGCGTTACGCCAACCCCTCCGCCTCGTACTCGCGCAGAAATCCCTCGAACTCGCGCATGTGGCCCTGCTCGTCGCGGAGGATCGCCAGGAGCATGTCCTCGGTCACCGGGTCGACCTCGGCCGCGAGCTCGCGGATCTCGTTGTAGTAGGAGATCGCCCCGGCCTCGGCCTCGATGACCCCGCGGATCACGTGCGGGATGTCGGTCTGCTCGTTCGCCGGCTGCAGGTAGTCCTGCTCGGGCGTGAAGTCCTTCGAACCCGGGACGACCCCGTAGAGCTCCTTGATCCGCGCCGCGAACTGCTGGGCATGACCGAGCTCTTCGGTGATGTCCTCGGCCAGCGACTGCTTGATCTCCTGGGCGCGGACCCCGTCCGGATTGACCGAGTTGGTGATGTAGCTCATCACCGTCTCGATCTCCATCCAGTAGGCCTTCTCGAGCATGCCGACCAGCTTCTCGCGGTCATCGCGGCTGTCGTCGGAGAGGATCCCTCGCGAAACTTCTGACACTTCTGCTCCTTGGCTGGCTCGTCGGTGCCCCGAACCATCGGCGGCACTCGTTACAAATCTCTCGGATGGCTGCTACCCGGCCGGCCGAGGCCCTAACCGAGCGGCGACGTCGGCTCGCCGGCGTCGAGACCCGGACGCTGACCGTCGCCGGCGAGGGGCCGCCGGTTCTGCTGCTCCACGGCTATGCCGACAGCGCCGACACCTGGCGGGCGATCCTGTCGCGGTTCGCCGCGGCCGGGCGGGCGGCGACGGCGCTCGACCTGCGCGGGTTCGGCACCGCCGAGCCTCTCCACCCCAGCCGGCCGCTTCTGGCGCAGTGGGACGAGATCGTCGAGGCCGCGGTCGAGGAGCTCGCCGAAGCGAGCGACGCGGACGCCTTCGTCGTCGGCAACTCGCTCGGCGGTGCGCTGAGCCTGCGCGCCGCCCAGCGCGCAGGTGCGCCGGTCGCCGGGATCGTCCCGATCGCGCCCGCCGGCCTCCACATGGCGGGCTGGTTCTCGGCGATCGAGCGCGAGTGGCTGGTCCGGCTCCTGCGCCTCTCGCCGGTCCCGATCCCGGACCGGTTCGTCCGGCCGATCGTCGGGCGCGTCTACCGGACGCTCGCCTTCGCCGATCCGGGCGCAGTCGATCCGGCGGTCGTCGACGCCTTCGCCGGCCACCTCGCCGGCTTCGCACAGAGCATGGGCGTGCTCGATACAGGCCGCCGGCTGCTGCCCGAGCTCGAGGATCCCTTCGAGCTCGAGCGGATCGACTGCCCGCTGCTGCTCGTCTGGGGCGAGCGCGACCGGATGGTCTTCACGACCGGCGCCGAGCGGGTGCTGCGGACCGTCGACTACTCCGACATCGAGGTCATCCCCGGCTGCGGACACTGCCCGCAGGTCGAGGTCCCCGACGTGCTCGCCGGCCTGCTGCTCGAGTTCCCCGGCAACCTCGAGTACGCGCCCCGGTAAGGAGAGCACCGGGACTGATCTCGCTCCGTGGACGTGGGTCGCTGAGGCGCTGCTATAGGTGATCTGCTCGACCCACGTCCGCGCAACTCGACGGCAGCTCAGGCGGAGGCGGCGTCGGCGGCCGGCTCGTCGACCTCGGAGTCGATCGTCCCGTCGTTTCCGAGGTCGCCGTCGGGCGGCAGCTCGCCGCCGCGCTCGGTTCCCGCGATCAGCTCGTCGGGCTTCGGCTCGTCGGGCACGAAGCCGGACTTCATGCCGAAGTAGACGGCCTGCGGGTGGTGGGCGATGATCGCCACCGTCGACTGCTCGGGCTCCACGGCCCAGCCGGTCGACAGCTTCATCCCGATCTCCTCGAGCCCGAGCAGGCGCCAGACCTTCTCGTGCTCGGACTGCTCCGGGCAGGCCGGGTAGCCCCACGAGTAGCGGCGCCCCTGGGCCGGTTCGATCCCGAGCTCGGCGCGGGCCCGCGCGTGCAGCCACTCTGCCATCCCCTCGGCGGACTGGACGCCGAGACCGTGCACGAAGAGCTGCTCGGCGAACTCGCCGTCGCGCTCGAGCTGCTCGATCCGCTCGGTCACCTCGGAGCCGGCCGTGACCCCCTGCAGCACGACGACGTCGCGCTCGCCGGAGTCGATCGGCCGGAAGAAGTCGCTGAGGCAGATCCGGTCGTGCTTGGGCTGGCGCGGGAAGACGAGCCGCTCGAGCTCGCGGTCGGGGTCCTCGGGGTCGAAGACGACCAACTCGTTGCCGTCGGCGTTGGCCGGGAAGAATCCGATCCGCGCCTTCGGGTGGAGGTAGTCCTGCTCGGCCCACATCCGCTCGAGGCGGGCGCTGAACCCCTCCTCCTCGCCGTCGCCCTCGACGATCTTCCGCCACGCCTCGCCCTTGACCCCGCGGCCACCCCAGTGGAGCTTGAAGAGGACGTGCCGGTCGAGGTAGGGGAAGACCTCGGCGAGGTCGACATCGACGTCGCGGACGCCGAAGCGCTCGACGGCGGGAATCGGTGTCGTCGTCGAGACCGCCGAGCGGACCGATTCGTCGGTCGTCGGCGGGCTGTCGTCCTCGACGACGGGCTTCTCCCGGAGCGCCTTCGCCTCGTCGCGGAACTTCACGACCAGCGCTTCGCGCGCCTCGTCGTCGATCAGAGAATCGACCGTGTCGAGACCGACGAAGGCGTCCTTGCAGTAGAAGACCCCGGGCTCGTAGATCTCGTCCGACTCGCGGCCGTGGGGATAGAGCGCCCGGCGGCCGAAATCGCGGTTGATCGCGGCGCCGCCGATCAGGACCGGGAAGTCGAGCCCGCGCTGATGGAGCTCCTGGATGCAGGCGGGCATCTGCTTCGAGGTCGAGACGAGCAGCGCCGAGAGCCCGATGGCGTCGGCCTCGTGGTCGACGGCGGCATCGATGATCTGCTCGATCGGGACCTGCTTGCCGAGGTCGACGACCGTGTAGCCGTTGTTGGTCAGGATCGTGTTGACGAGCGACTTGCCGATGTCGTGGACGTCGCCGAACACGGTCGCGATCACGACCGTGCCCTTCGTGTGCCCCTCGATCCGGTCGAGATAGTTCTCGAGCTGCGCGACGGCGCGCTTCATGACCTCGGCCGACTGGAGCACGAAGGGCAGGATCAGCTCGCCGGCGCCGAACTTGTCGCCGACCTCCTTCATCGCCGGCAGCAGGACGGTGTTCAGGGTCGGGACGGCGCCGATCTTCTCGACCGAGCGGTCGATCCACTCCTCGACGCCCTCCTTCTTGCGGCGGAGGATCTGGTAGTGGAGCGCCTCCTCGGGCTCCATGCCCTCGGTCGGATCGCCGGCCTCGGCGGCTTCCTCCTCCGGATCCTTGCTCTCGAAGTGGGCGATGAAGCGCTCGAGGGCGTCGTCGGAGCGGTTGAAGACGAGGTCGTCGGCCAACGCCCGCTCCTGCTCGGGGATCTCGCCGTACGGGGTGATGTGGTTCGGGTTGACCATCGCGAGGTCGAGCCCGGCGGCGACGCAGTGGTGCAGGAACGTCGAGTTCAGCACCGCCCGCGCGGCCGGCGAGATCCCGAACGAGACGTTCGAGACGCCGAGCGAGGTCTTCACGCCGGGCAGCTCCGCCTTGATCCGCCGGATCCCTTCGATCGTCTCGACCGCCGACGGCCGCCACTCCTCGTCGCCGGTCGTCAGCGTGAAGGTCAGCGCGTCGAAGATCAACAGCTCCGGGTCGAGGCCGTGCTCCTCGCAGGCGAGACGGGTGATCTCGCGGGCGACCTCGAGCTTGCGTTCCGCCGTCTTCGCCATTCCCTGCTGGTCGATCGTCAGCGCGATCAGCGCTGCGCCGTGGCGGATCGCCAGCGGGACGACCCGGTCGAGCTTGTCGCGACCGGCCTCGAGGTTGACCGAGTTGACGATCGCCCGGCCGGGGATCCGCTCGAGCGCGGCCTCGATCACCTCCGGCTCGGTCGAGTCGACCTGGATCGGAGCAGGCTGGCTGAGCGAGATCCGGCTCACGGTCTCGCTCATCTGCACGTCCTCGTCCTGGCGCTCGGTCAGCGCGACGCAGACGTCGAGGACGTGGGCGCCGCCCTCGACCTGGTCCTCGGCGACCTGGACGAGGCCCTCGTAGTCGTCGGCGAGCAGCAGCTCCTTGGCCTTCCGCGAACCCTGCGAGTTGACCCGCTCGCCGATCAGCGTCGGCGCCGGCTCCTGGACGAGGTCGGCGGCGGTCATCATGCTCGCGACCCGCGGCGGGCCCGGCTCCGGCCGCGGGCCCGGCTCGATGCCGCGGACGCGCTCGGCGATCGCCGCGATGTGATCCGGGGTCGTCCCGCAGCAGCCGCCGACCAGCCCGACGCCGTGGCGCTCGACGAACTCGCCGAGCACCTTCGCGATCTGCTCGGGCGTCTCCGGGAAGATCGTCTCGCCGTCGGGGCCCTGAATCGGCAGGCCGGCGTTCGGGATGCAGTGAACCGGCAGCGGCGAAGCCTCGCCGAGATAGCGGATCGCGTCCCGCATGTCCTCGGGCCCGGTCGAGCAGTTGAGCCCGACGATGTCGACCCGCATCCCCTCGAGGATCGTGAGCACCGCCTGGATGTCGGTGCCGAGCAGCATCTTGCCGCCGTTCGGGAGCAACGAGACCGAGACCTGGATCGGCACCGTGCGGCCGACCCGCTCGAACGCCGTCCGGGCGCCGACGATCGCCGCCCGCACCTCGAGGATGTCCTGGGCCGTCTCGATGATGATCAGATCGGCACCGCCATCGACGAGCGCCCCCGCCTGCTCGTCGAAGACCTCGGCGAGCCGCGCGAACGTGATGTCGCCGAGCGTCGGGTCGTCGCTGGCCGGCAGGAACCCGGTCGGGCCGATCGAGCCGGCGACGAACCGCTCCGGCCCGGCCGCCTCGCGGGCGATCTCGGCGGCACGGCGATTGATCTCGACGGTCCGCTCGCCGAGCCCCCACTCGTCCAGCTTCAGGCGCGAGCCCTGGAAGGAGTCGGTTTCGACGACCTCGGCGCCGGCGTCGAGCATCGCCTCGTGGACCCCGGCGATCACGTCGGGTCGATGGAGCACGAGCGCCTCGTGGCACTTGCCCTGCAGCCCACCGTAGTCCTCGCTGGAGAGGTCGAAGCGCTCCAGCGTCGCCCCCATGCCGCCGTCGTAGACGATGATCCGCTCACGCGCGGCGGCGAGGATGTCGCGTTCCGGTTGGCTCATTCGGGAGGTACCTCCATCGATCCCGGCTGTCGCACCGTGCCCCGCCGATCCCCTGGCGACGCCGGTTGCGGCGGCTTCCGAGGTCCGGGTCCCTCAGCCGCTCTTGATGGTCGAGTGATCAAGGATAGCGACGGTGCCCACTCCCGGCCCTAGATGGTTGATTCCGAATCCGCGCGTTCGCGGGGAACCACCGGACCAAGCAGATCGAGGACGCAGGAGGCGAAGCGGCCTGGAAGGCCGTGAGCCGACGAGGACGAAGAGCTGCCCAGCGTCCGGTGGTTCATCCGGGTGCGTGGGGGTTCGGGATCGATCATCTACGTGCGGATCCGCTCGTCCGACTCGGTGATCGGGCGGAGGCGGACCGGCGCGGCGCTGATCGCCCGCAGCCGGACGTCGGACCAGCTCATCCCTTCGCGGACGAGGGCCGGGACGCCGAGCGCGACGGCGGTTGCGATCTCGACGGCCTGGAGGATCACGCCGTAGGCGAGCGCGTCGGCGGCGGCGACGCCGTAGCCGGTTGCGAGGACGCTGATCACGGCGAGCTGGAAGACGCCGATGTTCGACGGCGTCGCCGGGACGACCGCGGTGACGTTGACGGCGAACAGGACCGCGGCGGCGCCGCCGACCCCGATCGCACCGTCGAGGCCCATCGCGACCGCGAGCGCGTAACAGGCGGCGACCTGAATAGCCCAGGCGAAGAGCTGCATCGTCGCGGCCAGCGGCGCCCGGCGCGGATCGCGGAAGACGGCGAGGCCGGTGCGGACGCGGACGAGCGCATCGCGCAGCATCGCGGTGAGGCGAGCGACCCGTCCGGTGCCGTTGCGGCGGACCAGCGCCGGCGCGGCGACGACAGCGATGAGCAGGATCGCCGGCGCGAGGCTGACGAGGAACAGGTGCTCGGAGGTCCGGTGGAACAGGTCGGTCGAGCTGACGATGACGACGCCGAGCAGGATCAGGGCGATGATGTTGAAGACGGTCTGCGTGACCAGGGTGCCGAGCAGGATCGGGAACGTCTCGCGGAACCGGCCGATCCGGCGGGCGATGATCATCGCCCTCGCCGGCTCGCCGACGCGGGCCGGCAGCGTCGCCGACATCAGCACCCCGATCATCGTCGCCGAGGTGAAGTCACGGCGGCGCAGCGTCGCGACCGGGAGCGCCGCGCGGGCCGCCTGGAACCAGGCGCCGGCGCGGAAGAACATCGACAGGCACATGAAGGCCGTCGCGATCAGCACCCAGGCGAAGTCGGACCGGACGGCGCTCTCGACGACCGAGTCGAAGCCGATCCGCCGCGCCGCCAGGAACGTCAGCACGATGCCGACCGCGGCTCCGGCGCCGACGCCGATCCGGCGAGCGATCCGGCGGCGGCGCGAGGTCGTGTCGACCGGGATCGGCTCCGGCGAGGGGATGCGCATCGCCGGCACCCGCGGCAGCCCGTCGGCGGGGGCGAAGCCGTAGCGCTGGGCGACCCGGGTCAGCCGGTCGACCGGCTGCGGGACGTCGATCGCCCGCTCGTAGACGCGTTCGACCCGGGCGGCGATCCGCGGCCAGGCGAATCGCTCGGCGCTCTCCCGAGCGGCCGCGCCCATCGCGGCGCGCCGGTGCGGCTCGACGTGGAGGCGGAGCAGCTCCTCGGCGAGGCGCTGGGGATCGCCGGGCGGGATCAGGACACCGTCGACGCCGTGCTCGACGACGTCGGAGTAGCCCGCGATCTCGGAGGCGACGACCGGCGTCCCGGAGGCGAAGGCCTCGGTCAGGACCATCCCGAAGCTCTCGCCGGAGAGCGACGGCGCGCAGAGCACGTCGGCGGCGGCGAGCTCCTCCCAGAGGCGGTCGCGGGAGACGCCGCCGAGCGCGTCGATGTGGGCGAGCGCCTCGGGGTCGGCGAGGTTTCGGGCGACGTCCTCGGGAGCGGTGCCGACGACGACGAGCCGGGCGGGGACGTGCTCGACCAGTGCCTCGAAGGCGCGCAGCAGGACCGGCAGGCCCTTCCGCTCCTCGGCCCGGCCGACGAATAGGAGCCGCAGCTCCGCGGTGTCGACGCCATCGACCTCACCTTCGGCGGAGAGCTCGATGTCGACCCCGTTGGGGATGATCTCGTAGTTGCCGCCGTACCAGCGGCGGCCCGTCCATTCGGCGGCCTCGGAGACCGCGATCCGGGCGCTGAGCTGGTTGAACCTGCGGCGGGCGCCGAGGGCGACCGCGATCCGCTGGGGGATCGCCTTCGGCCCGTAGGCGTGGAAGGTGCCGACGACCGGGGCGCCCGGGAAGCCGGTCGCGTCCCAGCCGAGGGTCGGGGCGGGAGGCTCCTGGACATGGACGACGTCGAAGTGTCCGTCGCGGAGCTCGCGGCGCATCCGCGCGATCGCGTCCGGGAACGCCGAGAGGTTGGAGACGGCGCCGTTGGCCGCGAACCCGACCGTGCGCCCGAGTGCGATCAGGTAATCCGGCATCGGGCGGACGCGCGGGGCGGCGCCGCGGTGGAGCGTACGACTGAGGCGGTCCGGCGGGTCCCAAGGCGAGAGGACCCTTACTTCGTTTCCCCTCCCGATCAGATGCTCGGCGAGCGCTTGGGTATGCCGGTTGACGCCCCCCTCGTACGTCCACGAGTAGGGAGTCACGAGGGCGATTCGCATCTTGTCAGGAGGAGGTTAACCGCTGTCGCGGTCACTCGCCGGTCGCTGAGCCCGGCGGCTGCCCCAGGTCAGCCCGCAGTAGGCGGCGACGTAGCCGGTGCCGATCATCAGCAGCAGCGCCGCCGAATCGTTGGCGAGCGTGCCGACGATCGTGGCGGTGACGGCCCCGGCCGTCCCGGCCAGCGCGGCCGGGCGGCCCGCGAACCACGAGATCACCTGGCGCCGGAAGACGATCGCGATCGCGATCGCGGCGAGGGCGGCGATGAAGAACGGCGAGCCGAGGTAGCGCGGGAAGCTCCGCGCCGCCAGGGTGATCCTGCGGTCGAAGACGTCACCGAGGTCGTCGAGGCCGCCCGCCGCCAGCACCGAGCGGGTCAGGTGTGAGTCGCCGGGGATCACGATGTCGAAGACGACGAGTGCTGCGAGGGCGACGATCGGGGCCGCGATCACCAGCGCCGCCTTACGCGCCCCGAGCCGGAGGGCGACGACGATCGTCGCCGCAGCGCCGGCCGGGAACGTGATCGCGGCGCCGACATCGGCTCCGAAGCGGCCCGGCGCGAAGGCGAGCACCGCGACGACGGTGACCGCCGCCACTGCGATCGCGACCGCACGTCGGGGGTCGCGCGGTCCGAGCGCCGTGACCGCTGCGCCGACGGCGAGGAGGAGCATCGCGCCGACCGCGGCCTCGAGCTCGTTGCCGATCCCGAAGAAGCGGACCCCGAGGGCCGGGTTCGGCCCGAGCAGCGACAGCGCCGTCAGCGGCGAGCCGATCACGACGTCGATCGCGGTGGCGACGATCGAGATCGCTGCGGCGGCCGCGAAGGCGCCGTGCGGGGCGCGGTTGCCGATCCGCGGCCACAGCGCCGCGATCCCGAGTCCGGCGAGAAGCGGCGCACCCGCTCCGACCATCAGCCGCTCGACGAGCTCGCTCGGCGTCACCGCGGCGGCGAGCAGGAGGATCGCCGGAACGATCGCCATCGCCGTCGCAAGGACGCCGAACAGCGGGCCGGCGAGGCGGCGGTCGATGAGCGTCAGCACGAGCAGCGCCCCGACCCAGATCACGAAGTTGACCGCGAGAACCTCCCAGCGCCTGCTCGAAACCTCCCCGAGCCGCGCCTCGCGCTCGGCGATCGATGCGACATCGGCGGCGTCGGCCGTCGCGGTGATCGGCTGGCCGTCGGCTTCGCCGGGGACGGCGATCCCGTAGCGGTCGAGGATCGTCGGTAGCAGGTCGGTGGCGAGGACATAGCCGTCCATCCGGGTCGAGTCGGACGTGAGCGTCCTGCCGTCGAAGCCCTCGCCGGCGATCCCGACCGCGAGCAGCTCGCGTTCCGGAGGCGGGCGCTCGATCGCGATCAGGAGGTCCCCGGATCCGGGACGGAGCCGGTCGGCCAGTCGCCGCAGCGCATCCGTCCCGGCGGCGAGGATCGTGACGCCCCGGCAGATTCCCGGCCGGCACGAGTCGGTGCGCTCGATCAGCCCGTGGCGGTCGGCGGCCATCAACGCCGGCGAGCCGGCGAGCGGCCGGGCGGCGATCGCGATCCCGGCCTCCTCCAGCGTCGTCGCCAGCAGGCCCGGCTCGATGTCCGCCGGCGCCCCGTCGGCGCGGACGACGACCCGCTCCCAGAGGTCGGCGGGGACGCGGTTGCCGGTGACGTAGAGCGGCGGCAGCGGCTCCGGGTAGAGCGACGTGAAGATGCGGTTGCCCTGGCCGATGTCGAGATAGGTCTGACCGGCGGGAACCCGGCCGAGCCCGGCGCTCATCACGCCCGGCGCGATTCCCGGCACGGCCGCAGCGATCTCGTCGACATCGGTGCCCGGGGGCAGCATCGCCACCGTGATCCGCGGCTCGGCGGCCGCGGCGGGCGCCGCAGCGGGCAGAAGCCCGACGAAGGCGAGCGCTAGCATCGCGACCATGGCCGAGCGGACGTTCATCAAGTTCACGTTCCTCAAGATCGACCCGGCCTGGCAGCGGCGCGAGGGCGAACAGAGGGCGGAGGATAAACGCGAGATGCTCGCCGCCTGCGAGGACTACGCGGTCGATCGGCCGCTCCGCGCCTATTCGACGGTCGGCACCCGCGGCGACACCGACCTGCTGATCGTCACCCAGAGCCCGCACCTCCGCGACATCCACTCCTTCCACGTCGTCCTCGCCCAGAGCGGCCTCGCCAAGTGGGCAACGATCCCTCACTCCTACCTGGCGATGACGAAACCCTCCCCTTACTCGGACTCGCAGACCCGGCCCGAGCTGCTCACCTCGAAGCACCGCTACGCCTTCATCTACCCGATGGAGAAGAAGCGCGAGTGGTACCGGCTGCCCGCCGACGAGCGGCGCCGGATCATGACCGACCACATCGAGACCGGCCGCCGCTACCCGCAGATCACGATCAACACGGCGTACTCGTTCGGCATCGACGATCAGGAGTTCGTCGTCTCCTTCGAGTGCGACGAACCGAGCGACTTCCTCGACCTCGTGCAGGAGCTCCGCACGACCGAGTCGAGCTCCTGGACGCTCCGCGACACCCCGATCTTCTCCTGCGTCTCGATGTCGGTGGGCCAGGCCCTCGACGCCCTCGACGGCGCCGCGACGTCCCGGCTCGAGCCGGTCGGCGCCTGATCACCGCCCGTTCGATGACCCCAGGTGACCCGAGCGAGCCCCTGCGAGTCGCGATCGTCGGATCGGGACCGGCGGGCTTCTACGCCGCCGAGACGCTTCTCGGCCATCCCGAGATGGCGATCGAGGTCGACATGATCGACCGCCTGCCGACGCCGTTCGGCCTCGTCCGCGCCGGCGTCGCCCCGGACCATCCGAAGATCAAGAGCGTCATCAAGCGCTACGAGAAGACCGCCGGCCACGACGCCTACCGCTTCTTCGGCCACGTCACCGTCGGCCGCGACGTCAGCGCCGAGGAGCTCGCCGGCCTCTACCACGCGGTCGTCTGGGCGTACGGCGCCGGCGCCGACCGCAAGCTCGACATCCCCGGCGAGGATCTGCCGGGCTCGCACGCCGCGACCGAGTTCGTCGCCTGGTACAACGGCCATCCGGACTTCGCCGACCGTGAGTTCGACCTCGGCTGTGAGCGCGTCGTCGTGATCGGCAACGGCAACGTCGCCGCCGACGTCGCCCGGATGCTCCTCCTCCCCCGCCCCGAGCTCGAGTGCACCGACACTGCTCCGTACGCGATCGACGCGCTGGCCGACTCGAGCGTCCGCGAGGTCCTGATCCTCGGCCGCCGCGGCCCCGCGCAGGCCGCGTTCACGAACCCCGAGGTCCGGGAGCTCGGCGAGCTCACCGACGCCGACGTCTTCGTCGACCGCGCCGCAGTGGCCGCCGACGAGACCTCGGCGGCGTTCCTCGACTCCGACGCCGCCGACGCGACCAACCGCAAGAACCTCGAGAGCTTCACCGAGTTCTCCGAGCGGGAACCGGGCGGCAAGCCGAAGCGCGTCGAGCTTCGGTTCCTGCGCACCCCGCTGGAAATCCAGGGCGAGGACCGGGTCGAGCGGATCGTCACCGCGGTCAACCGGCTCGAGGTCGACGATTCCGGAGCGGTCCGCGCCCGGGCCACCGACGAGACCGAGACGATCGAGTGCGGGATGGTGCTGCGGTCGATCGGCTACCTCGGCACCGGCATCGACGGGGTTCCCTACGACGCCGCCGCCGGAGTGATCCCGAACGAGCGTGGCCGCGTGACCGGCGGCGGCTCGAAGCCACACCCGGGCCACTACGTCGTCGGCTGGATCAAACGCGGTCCGACCGGCGTGATCGGCACCAACAAGAAGGACGCGCAGGAGACGATCGAGACGCTGCTCGAGGACGCCGCCGCCGGGGTGCTGCCGGAGCGGGACGCCGGAGCGGACGCGCTCCCGGCGCTGCTCGCCGAGCGCGGCGTCGACTTCATCGAGTACGACGGCTGGCAGGAGATCGATGCGCTCGAGCAGGAGCGCGGCGCCGCGGCCGGCCGGCCGCGGATCAAGCTGACCGCCTTCGAGGAATTGCTCGCGGCGGCGAGAAAGGATCGGAATGGCTGACCTCGGCGAGCTCGAGCGGATGATCGCGGAGGCGCTCCCCGGCGCCGAGGTCGAGGTCGTCGACGAGGGCGGCGGCGACCACCTGCGGGCGATCGTCACGGCGTCGCAGTTCGAGGGGCTCTCGCGGATCGACCAGCATCGCCTCGTCCGCGCAGCGGTCAAGTCGCGGATGGACGACGGGACGATCCACGCTCTGTCGATCACCGCGAAGCCGCCAGGCTGATCCCACCGCTAAGGGAATCCCGGCCGGCTGTCGATTAGCGCTGTGGACGTCCGGCCGGGCGTCCGTCGCGACCACGGAGCTGACGAATGGCGCCAGAGGACCAGCAGCGGGCACGCAGGACCGAGCGGTTCCTGCGCCTCGCCGATGCCGGTCCCGGGCCTGCCGAGGCCGAGGCTGCCGACCGCCTCGGCGATGCCGCCGTCGCATTGCTGGAGGGCTCGCCCGAGGGCATCGCGATCGTCGACCGCTCCGGCCGGATCGTCTACTGGAACGAGGCCGCCGAGCAGCAATTCGGGCTCGAGCGCTCGCGGGCCCTCGGCCAGGAGCTGGCGTCGCTGGTCTTCCCCGACCACTTGCAGAGCTCGATCCAGGCGGTGCTGACCCGCGAGGTCGACGAACCGGGCGAAGGGCTCGCCCAGCGCCGGCTCGAGCTCGGTGCCCGGCGTGCCGACGGCCGCGAGATCCCGGTCGACATCGGGACGAAACTGGTCGATCTCGACGGCTCCCGCTGGCTCGCCGTCTACCTCCACGATGCCAGCGAGCGCAGCGAGCGGGAGCGCGAGCTCCACGCCGATGCGCGACGCCGCTCGGCCGTCCTCGACCTCGGCCAATCGGCGCTCGAGGGGATGGAGATGGACCAGCTCCTCAGGCGCGCCGTCGAGCTGACCGTCGACGAGCTCGGCGTCGATCGCTGCGAGGTCTGGCGCCGCGACGAGGAGGGCGGGACGATGACGCTGCGGGCGAGCCACGGCTGGCCCGCCGAGAACGCCGGCCTCACCGTCCCGCTCGCGACCTCGATCCAGCCCGGCTACACGCTGCTTCGCGGACAGGGGGCGATCGTCGTCGAGGACTTCCGCCGCGAGGGGCGGTTCAGCGACGTCAAGCCGGAGGAGGCAGGGCCCGCGCAGAGCTCGATCTCGATCCGGATCCCGGGGACCTCGGGCGGGTTCGGCTCCCTGATCGCCGCCTCCGAGACGCTGCGCCGCTTCGAGCTCAGCGACATCAGCCTGTTCGTCTCGCTCGCGCAGACGCTCGGCGCCGCGATCGAGCGGGCGCGGGCGATCGACTCGCTCGCCGACGCCGAGCGCCAGGTCCGGACCCTGGTCGAGCGCCTGCCCTCGGTCACCTACCGGGCCGGCCTCGGCGCGAACGGCCGCTGGTTCTTCGTCTCCCCGCAGATCGAGGAGATCACCGGCTACACCACCGACGAGTGGATGGCGGATCCGCGGCTCTGGGAGCGCGCCGTCCATGCCGACGACCGCGAGCGGGTGCTGGCGGCCGAGAGCGTCGCCGCCCGCGAGGACACCCCGCTCGACATCGCCTACCGGATCCAGAGGCGGGACGGCAAGATGATCTGGGTCCGCGACCGCGCGTCGGTCGGCATCGTCGGCTCCGACGGCGTCATGGTCGTCGAGGGACTGATCACCGACATCAGCGAGCAGAAGGCGGCCGAGGACCGGCTTCGCTATCTCGCCGAGCACGACGAGCTGACCGGTCTCATGAACCGCCGCAGCTTCGAGTCGGCCGTCGACCGCGAGATCGCCGCGGGCACGCTCCCCGGTGAGCGCGGCGCGATGGTGATCGTCGACCTCGATCACCTCAAACGCGTCAACGACACGCTCGGCCGCAGCACCGGCGACCGCGTCGTCGCCGACATCGCGAAGCTGATCGCCGAGGAGCTCGGGGGCGACCAGCTCCTCTCGCGGCTCGACAGCGACGAGTTCGGCCTCCTCATCCCCGGCGTCGGCGAGGCCCAGGCGCTCGAGCGCGCCGGCAGCATCCTCGAGACGGTCCGCGCCCGCACCGGGACCGCGAACCTGACCGCCAGCGCCGGCGTCGCCCTCGTCGAGGGCGGGATGGGCGTCAGTGCCACCGACCTGATCACCGCCGCCGACATCGCCCTTCACCAGGCGAAGGAGGCCGGCCGCGACCGCGCCGTCATCTTCACCGGTGAGGACCGCAGCCGCCTCGAGTGGGTCGGCCACGTCCGCCAGGCGATCGAAGAGGGGGGCCTGGCCCTCTACTCGCAGCCGATCATCGACATGGCGTCGGGGCTCGCCTGCGCGGAGGAGCTGCTCGTCCGGATGATCGACCCCGTCAGCGGGCGCACGATCTCGGCCGGCGAGTTCGTGCCCACAGCCGAGCGGTTCGGGCTCGCCCGCAATCTCGACCACTGGGTCGTCTCCGAGGCGCTCGAGCTGATCGCCGCCGGCCGCCACGTCAGCGCCAACATCTCGGCGGCAACGATCAGCGACCGCACCCTCACCGACAAGGTCGCCGCGTCGCTCGCGGCGAGCGGCGCCGACCCGTCGCTGCTCACCTTCGAGATCACCGAGACAGCGGCGACGCCCGCGATCGAGTCGCTGCGCGACTTCACCGATCGCGTCGAGCAGCTCGGCTGCGGGCTGTCGCTCGACGACGTCGGGACCGGGTTCGGGTCACTGACCTACCTGCGGCACCTGCCGTTCACGGAGCTGAAGATCGACATGCAGTTCGTCCACGGCGTCATCGAGTCCGCCGCCGACCGGAAGATCGTCGAGTCGCTCGTCGACATCGCTCGCGGCCTCGACATGCGCACCGTCGCCGAGGGAGTCGACAACCCGGCGCTGGTCGAGCCGCTCCGCGAGATCGGCGTCACCTGCGCGCAGGGTTATCTGTTCGGCCGCCCGGCACCGGCTCGCGCCGACGGCTGACGCTCAGGTTTCTATTTGCATGGGCGGGCTCTGGTACCCGTCCCGCTGCTCAGGTTTCGCCGGCTCCGCGGGGGCCTCGGGCTGCGGCACGCCGAGGGCCTCGGCAAGCTCGCCCGACTCGAGCATCTCCTCCATCAGGTCGGCGCCGCCGACCAGCTCGCCGTCGACGTAGAGCTGCGGGAAGGTCTGCCAGTCGGCGATCTCGGTGGTCACCTCGCGGAGCGGCTGCAGGACCGGGAGGACGTCGATCGCCCCGTACTCGGTGCCCATCTGGTCGAGGATGCCGACGGCGCGCATCGAGAAACCGCAGCGCGGCGCCTCCGGGGTGCCCTTCATGAGCAGCAGGACCTTGTTGTCGCTGATCGCGCTCTCGAGTTGGGCGCGAAGCTCGGGGTTGGCGGCCATCTGTCTCCTATCCCTCCTGGGTTCGACTGCGGTCAAGGTTAGGCGGTCCCGGCTGCGGGCCGACGGCGCCTCTCCGCCGGGCGGGAGAGGGAAGCTGATGCCCAGCCCCGGACGCATCGCAGCGTCGAGGGCTAGGCGGTTGCGGGAGCGTGCTCGTCGGCGTCCTCGCGGACCTGGAACGAGGATCCACATCCGCAGGCGGCGACGACGTTCGGGTTGTTGACGGCGAAGCCCGCTCCCTGCAGGCCCTCGACGTAGTCGACCTCGGAGCCGAAGACGAACTGCATCGAGACCTTGTCGACGACGACCGCGACGCCGTTGTGCTCGAAGACGTGGTCGTCGTCATTGCGCTTGTCGAGGGCGAGTGCGTACTGGAAGCCGGAGCAGCCGCCGCCGCGAACGGCTACGCGAAGAACCTGATCGGCCTCATCCTGTGCGGCGAGCAGGTCCTTGAGCTTGCCGGCGGCGACGTCGGTGATCTGGATGGCTGCGTCGGGCGTGTCCATGGCTTCAGATTGTATAGCAGGTCCGGTCACCGTCAACCGGCGGCGGTGGGCTGCTCCTCGCGCTCGCCGTAGCGCCAGTCGAGGTACTCGCGGATCCGCTTCGAGTCGTGGATGACCTCGTCGCCGTCGATCAACAGCGGCACCCGCCGCTGCCCGGTCAGCTCGACGATCTCGGGGCGGCTGCGGCGCCGGTAGGGGACGCGCTCGGTCCGGTATTCGACCCCGAGCCGGCGCAGCTTCCGGGCCACCGCGCCGCACGGGCAGAGGTGATCGGTCGGCGTCGGGCAGCGGTAGAGGACGACCGCGGGGTGTTCGCCGGTGCTCATCGCGGCAGGAACCGCCCGGCGATCCGGCCGGCGCGGGCGACAGCCTCGAGGAGCGCGCCGGCTGGACCGGGAGAGGCGCCGGTCCGGCCGCCGAGCTGCTCCCTGGTCATCTCCAGCGTCGCTTCGAGCGTCTCCTCGTGGGGACGGGGGGCGAAGCCGAGCTCGCGCTTGGCCTTGGCCGACGAGTACGTCCACCAGAGCGCGGCGCTGCGGGTCTCGTCGACTCCGATCCCGACTCCGAGGTGGAGGAGGTCGGAGAGCTCGGCGGCGCCGACGGCGATCCGCGGCGGCAGCCGCAGCGGCGGCACCGGGACGCCGCTGATCCGCGACAGGTCGGCGAACAGCCGCTGCAGGGTGAAGTTGCGGCCGCCGAGGATGTAGCGCTCGCCGCGACGACCCTTCTCGTCGGCCAGCAGCTCGCCGGCGGCGACGTCGCGGACGTCGACGACGTTGAGCCCGCCGTCGACGTAGGCGGGAATGCGCCGCTCCAGGAACCTGCGGACGACCTCGATCGACATCGACGAGGTCGCGCCGATCGGCGGCCCGAGCGTGAAGGTCGGGTTGACGATGACCGCGTCGAGCCCCTGGGCGGCGGCGCGCAGCACCTCCGCCTCTGCCTCGTGCTTGGAGTTCGCGTAGGCGATCCCGAGGTGGGCGATCATGAACGGCTGCGTCTCGTCGGCGCGCCCGCCCTTGGCCGCGGGACCGATCGCCGCCACCGAGGAGGTGTGGACGAGCCGGTCCACGCCGGCCGCGAGCGCCTCGTCGGCGACCAGCTTCGTCCCGCCGACGTTGACCGCGAAGACGAGCTCGCGGTCGCGGTCGTCGAGCGAGCTCTCGGCGGCGACGTGAAAGACGCGCTCGACGCCTTCGACCGCGCGGCGGACCGCACGACGGTCGGTGACGTCGCCGGTCACCTCCTCGTAGTCGATCCCCTCCAGCGCCCCCGTGTCGGAGCCGCGCTTGATCAGCAGCCGGAGCTCGTCGCCGCGATCGGAGAGGGCCCGGACGAGGTGCGAGCCGAGCAGGCCGGTTGCGCCGGTTACCAGGGTCCTGGCCATCGGTCCGGATGGTAGTGAGGCGAAGGCCGTCGCTTTTCGGGCAAGTGATACAACGGTCGGCGGTGAGCGCCCCAGGGGATATCGCGATCGTCTGCGACTCGACCTCCTACCTCCCGGACCCGCTGCTCGAGGAGCATGGGGTACAGCAGGTCAGCCTCTACGTATCGATCGCCGGCGAGCAGCGCAAGGAGCGCGAGATCGGCGACTACGGATCGTTCTTCGAGCGGCTGCGGGCGAGCGACGAGGGAGCGACCACCTCGCAACCGTCGATCGGCGACTTCATCGAGGTCTACGGGCCGCTCCTCGACGCCGGCCGGACGATCGTCTCGATCCATCTCGCATCCGGGATCTCCGGTACCTACGAGTCGGCGTTGCAGTCGCGGCAACGGCTGATCGACGAGGGCCGCGGCGGCGAGCGCATCCACGTGATCGACAGCCGCACCGGCTGCGCGGGGATGGGGATGCTCGTCCTCGCCGCGGCCGCGGCGGCCGAGGCCGGCGAGCCGGCCGAGGCCGTCATCGAGCGCGTCGGCGCGGCACGTGGCGAGCTGCGGATGTGGTTCGCGATCGACACGCTCGAATACCTGCGTCGCGGCGGCCGGATCGGCGCCGCCCGCGCCTGGATGGGCTCGGCGCTGCAGATCAAGCCGATCCTCACCCTCGACGAGGAGATCACGCCGGTCGAGCGGGTTCGGACCCGCCGCCGCGTCTTCGAGCGTCTCGTCCAGTACGCGCAGGAGCTCGAGGACCACGGCAACGACGCCTGGGTCGTCCAGCACATCCGCGACCCCGAGAACGCCCAGCGTCTCGCCGAGCGCTGCCGCGAGGTGATGGGCTCCGAGCCCCTCTTCATCTCCGAGATCGGCCCGGTCATCGGCGCCCACACCGGCCCCGGCCTGCTCGGCGTCGGCGGGATCCCCGCGAGATACCTGGCTTAGCCCCGGCGGCGGAAGGCGCGGAAGGCGACGATCGTGCCGACCACGAAGCCGGCGACGGCGGCTCCCTTGATGAGCTGCTCGCGGTGCTCGCTGATCTGCGCCCGCCAGTCGGTCAGCTCGTTGACCTTCGAGCGCAGCGCGACGACCGACTCGGCGAGCTGGGCCTGCTGGAGGTCGATGTCGCGGCGGATCTCCGCGGCGCTGCGACCGGGCGCGCCGGGGCGCGGCGCAGTCGGGCCGGTTCCGGTCGCGCCGCTCATGGCGTCTTCCCCAGGGTCTCCTTGGTCTCCTTGAGCTCCTCGATCGCCATGTCCGGCGTCGGGGACTCGACCTTGCCGAAGAGCGACTTGGCGATGAGGCCCGCGACGGCGGCGAGGATGACGAGGATGCCGGCCTCGATCGCGAACCCGACCCAGACCGAGCCCTCGATGCCGAGGATGTCGTTGATCAGCCAGGCGATGGCGAACATCAGCATGATCCCGGCCGCGAGCAGGAAGACTCCCGCCGCGGCGGCGATCCCGGCGCCGCGGCCGAGCGTCGCCAGCTTCTCGGTGATCTCCGCCTTGGCGAGCTCGACCTCCTCGCGGACCAGGATCGAGACGCGCTCGGAGACGTCGAAGACCAGCTCGCCCACCGTGCGGGTCGCGTCGGGCTCGACCGGCGCCGCCGGTGGCACCGGCGGCGTCTTCGTCACCGGCGGCTCGGTCGCACTCGGCTCGGTTGGCTGCTCGGCCATCAGTCGGGCGGATCCTCGTCGAAGATGCGGCGATAGACGATCCCGGCGACCCGGGTTGCGGCGATGCTTGCAAGCGCACCGAAGGCGGCCAGCAGCCCCGACCAGACGAGTCGCTTCGTTATCTCGTTGTCCATCGCTGGTCTTTCTGCCCTCGGCGTTCGGGGTCGAAACCTGAGCGGCGACCTTATCGGGATCCCCTCAGGATCCGTCGCGCCGCTCGAGCCCGCAGCAGAGCGTCTCGACCACCATCTCCCCGGCCCGCTCGAACTCCTCGTCGGTCGCCGGGATCAGGCCGAAGACCCAGCCCGAGAGGAGCTGCTCGATCGCGCCGTAGAACCACATGCCGACGAAACCGGGGTCGATCTCCTCCCGGTAGATCCCCTCGCGCTGGCCGTCGGCGACGATCCGCGAGACGACGTCGTAGGCGCGGCGGATCTCGGGCAGGTGGGTGGCGCCGAACGAGTTGGCCGCGCGGGTGACCTCGACGATGATCACCTTCATCAACTCCGGGTCGTGGCGGTAGGAGTCGATGATGAAGCGGGCGATCCCGGCGAGCTTCTCGCGGGCCGGGATGTCCTGCTCGTAGAGCGCGTCGGAGGCGTCGAGCAGCAGCGACCAGCGCTCGGTGAAGAGCTCGGTCATCACCGCCTCCTTGGAGCGGAAGTAGTGGTAGACGAGCCCGTAGGCGACCCCGGCCTCGTCGGCGATGTCGGCGACGCGCGTCGAGTGGTAGCCCTGGCGGGCGAAGACGCGGATCGCGGCGTCGAGGATCGCGCGGCGCTTGTCGGCGGGCGTCGCCTTGACCTGGTCAGGCACGGTCGCCGGCCTCCACCGGCCAGGCGTAGGCACCGTCACGGCGGCTCGCCAGCGAGGGGACCCGGGCCCGGACCCGCTCGATCTCGCCGAGGTCGAGGTCGGCGATCGCGTGGCCCTCACCGTCGGCGAGCACGTCGAGGACGCGGCCCCAGGGATCGACGATCATCGAGTGGCCCCAGGAGCTGAAGCTCGGCGGCGCCGTCCCGAACTGGTTGGCGGCGACGACGAAGAGCTGATCCTCGATCGCCCGCGCCCGCAGCAGGACCTCCCAGTGGTCGCGTCCCGTCGTCGCGGTGAACGCCGAGGGGACGGTGATCACCCGGGCTCCGCGGAGGGCGAGGATCCGGAACAGCTCCGGGAAGCGAAGGTCGTAGCAGATGGTCATCCCGAGATCGGTCCCGGCGGCCGACGCGACGACGACCTCCTCCCCGGCCCGCTCGTGCTCGGACTCGCGATAGCTGACGCCGCCGACGTCGACGTCGAACATGTGGATCTTCCGGTAGGTCGCTTCGATCTCGCCGTCGGGCGCGATCAGCAGCGAGGTGTTGGCGATCCGCTCCGAGCCCTCGATCCGCTCGCCGACGCTCCCGGCGAGGAGCGTGATCCCGAGCCGCCGCGCCCATTCCCGCGCCGCGGTCACGATCGGTCCGTCGAGCGGCTCGGCGAGCCGGACGAGCACCTCGCCGGGGCCGAGAGCGCTCCACTTCTCGGGCAGGACGACGAGCTCGGCGCCGGCCGCGGCGGCGGCGTCGACGAGCCGCTCGGCAGTCGCGAGGTTGCGATCGACGTCGGTGGTTGAGTTGAGCTGTATCGCGGCGGCGCGCATGCCGTCTCCTGGTCAATCCCGGCGGCTGGGCGCCGGCGGTTGATTGACCAGTCAATCTAGCGCGGATTCGCGCGGTGCGATTCGATCTCGGCGGTGATCAGCTTCGCGTTCATCGCGGCGATCAGATCGGCGAGCGGATCGATCCCGGCCGCGATCAGCTCGGCGGCGCGATCGGGCTCGAAGCGCCCGACGAGCTTCTCGGAGAGCAGTTCGACCTCGCGGCGGGCGAGCGCCTGCAGCGGCTCGAGGAAGCGGGCGGCGTCGTAGACCGTGAACCCGATCCGCTCGTCGTAGCCGCCGGCGCGGAACCTGGCGATCGCCTCGACGATCCGGACGTCGGCCGGGGTGTATCCCTCGGCGGCGGGACTGAGGATGCCGACCTCGGCGAGCCGCTCGAGGACCTCGAGCGGCACCGCGAAGCGCTCGCTGACCTCGGCCGCCGGCGTCCGCTCGCGCTCGCGGGCGAGGGCACGGTCGATGCCGCGATCGGCCTCGGCGAGCAGCGAGCGCACCGCATCGGGGTCACCGCCCTCGCGCTCGAGCAGCTCGCGGATCACCTTCAGGGGCATGAACCGCTCCTCCTGCAGGAGCTTGATGAGCCGGATCCGATCGACCGTGGCGGCCGGGTAGTAGGCCATGTTGCGGCTCGTCTTCCGCCCCTCCGGGAGCAGGCCCTCGCGGAGGTAGTGGCGGACGGTCGCGACCGGCACGCCGGCCGCATCGGCGAGCTCGCTGATCTTCATCGTCGGCTCGCCGGCGCCGTTGCCGCCGGCGCTCATCCGCCGACCTCGACCGGGAAGCTGACCGAGGCGGCCAGATAGCAGCGCTCGTGGGCTTCGCGATGGAGCTCGGCGACGACGCCGGGACCCGGATCGTCGTCGAACTCGATCACGGGATCGAGCCGGACCGCGGTGAAGCGCCCCCCGTCGAGCGTGCCGACGGCCTCGTCGGAGTAGGCGGCGACGCGGAGCCGGCGGGCACGGGCGAGGGCGATGAACCAGAGCATGTGGCAGGCCGACAGCGAGCCGACGAAGAGCTGCTCGGGATCGGCGCAATCGGGATCGCCGCCGTTCTCGGGCATCGTCGAGCCGCGGATCGTCTCGGCGGCGACCTCGACGCGATGTGCCCGCCGGTCGTCCCTGGTCGGCTCCCAGACGACTCGCGCCCGATGCTGCGTCCTCGCGCTCGCCGCGGGCGGGACCTCCCGGGCCACGCTCAAGCCTCCGGGTCGCGCTGCTCGCTGATCGCTGCTCGCTGCTCGCTGAGCCCGAGCAGCTTCCGCGCCTCGGCGACGGTCGCCGCCCGGCGGCCGACGTCCTCGGCCATCTGCCGCGCCTTCGCGATCAGCTCGCCGTTCGAGCGCGCCATCTCGCCGTTCGGCAGGTAGAGGTTGTCCTCGAGCCCGGCACGGACGTTGCCGCCGAGCACGAGCGCGCTCGCGAGCAGCTTCCATTGATCGCGGGAGATCCCGATCACCTGCCAGTTGTTCGGGCCCTCGGGACCGCCCGGGACCTGATCGGCCATCACGCCGACGTTGCGGGGCGTCGGCCGGATCCCGCCGGTCACCCCCATCACCAGCGAGACCTGAAGCGGCGGCTCGAGCAGGCCCATGTCGAGCAGCGGGTCGAGGTTGGCGACGTGGCCGGCGTCGAAGCATTCGTGCTCGGGCTGGATGCCGGCCGCCTTCATCGCCTCGATCAGCTCGATGATCGTGTCGAAGCTGTTCTCGAAGACCGCCTTGAAGACGAAATCGCCGCGCCGTCGCGAGTACTTGGCGTAGTTCATCGACGACATGTTCAGCGCCGCGACGTCGGGCTTCAGCTCGCGCAGGTAGGCGATCCGCTTCTCGAGCGGCACCCCGATCGCGCCGGTCGAGTAGTTGACGATCACGTCGCCGACCTCGGAGCGGATCGCGGCGGTGATCGCGGCGAAGTCCTCGATCTCGTAGGACGGCGTCCCGTCCGGCGTGCGGGCGTGGATGTGGATCTGCGAGGCACCCTCGTCGATCGCGCGGCGCGCCTCGGCGGCGTACTCGTCGGGTGTGTAGGGGATCGCCGGGCACTGATCGCGGTTCGCGATCGCGCCGCTGATCGAGCAGCTGATGATCACCGGGTCCTCGAGGCGGCTCAACGCCCTACCGCCCCTTCCATTCCGGATCGCGCTTCTCGAAGAAGGCCTCGACCCCCTCCTGGATGTCCTCGGTCGTGAACGTCAGCGAGAGCTGGCTGCGCAGGAACTCGAGGCCGTCGTCGAGCGCCATGTCCTGCTGGCGGTACATCGCGTCGTGGCCGAGCCTCATCAGCACCGGGCTCTTCGACGCCAGTCGCCGCGCCCAGTCGGCGACCGCGGCGTCGAACTCGGCCGCCGCGACGACCTTGTTGGCGAGCCCGTACTCGACCGCCTGCTCGGCGCTGATCCGCTCGCCCAGCAGCATCATCTCGTTGACCTTCTTGCGCGGGACGTTGCGGTAGATGATCGCCATGATCATGTAGGGGAACGCGCCGATGTTGATCTCGGGGGTGCCGAACGTGATCCCCTCGCGGGCAATGACGAGATCGCAGGAGAGCGCCAGTCCCATCCCGCCGGCGAGGACGTGGCCGTTGGCGGCGCACAGCGACGGCTTACCGAGCCGCGGCATCAGCCGGAAGAACTCGAGGAAGCGGTCCGAGGAGAAGTGCTTGGCGACCAGCGGTGCGTCGGCCGCGAAGCCGCCGAGGTCGGCGCCGGCGCAGAAGACCTTCTCCCCCGCCCCGGTGAGGACGACGGCGCGGACGGCCTCGTCGTCGCGGGCCCGCTCCATCGCGTCGACGAGCTCGCCGAGCATCTGGTTGGAGAGCGCGTTGCGCTGCTCGGGCCGGTTCAGGGTCACGGTGGCGACCCCGTCGGAAACGTCGTAGAGAAGCTGCTCGTAGGCCATGGGCGGCGGCGCGACGACCGCCGGACGAGCCTACCACCGCATGAAGTGGGAAGTGTCGCTGCCTACTTTGGGACGAGCTCCGCGACGCCCTCGGAGATCACCTCGCGGTTGTCCTGCTGCACCGCGCAGGCGATCTCGACTCCCTCGCCGGTGACCGCAGCGACGGTCCCGGTGACGAGCAGCTCGCGCTCGGGCACGGCCGGGCGCCGGAAGCGGGCGCCGAGCGAGCGCAGTACCCGCGGATCGGAGCCGAACGGCGCGAGCAGCCCGTGGGCGAGCTGGCCGTAGGTGTAGAGGCCGTGGAGGATGATCCCGGGCAGGCCGATCGCCTTCGCGAGGTCGGCGTCGAGGTGGAACGGCGTGAAGTCGAGCGACGCCCCCGCGTAGCGGTGCGGCGCCCAGCGGTCGGGGGTGATCCGGAGCTCGGGGAAGCTGTCACCGGCCGCGAAGCCCCCGACCGACGCGGCGCCGCGCGGTGCCCAAGCCGCCGCCGATCCGGCTGCGCGGATCGTCTCGCCGACCGGGCCCGCCTCCCGCGGCAGACGATCGGCGGCGCTGCGGCCGCGCGCCGGGACGACGCCCTCATAGCGGCCTTCGAGGACCAGCTCGCCGTCGCCGTTGACCGACTTCGACTCGAAGCTGCGGTAACGGGCGCCGCCGGTGTCCTCGGCGGCGACGAGGCGGGCCACGGTCTCGATCCGGTCGCCGGCGCAGACCGGCTCGTGCCAGCGGAACTCCTGGCGGCGCTGCACGAACCGGTAGCCGGCCAGGCCCTCGGCGGGATCGAAGATGCCGGACCCCGGGTCGAACATCGCCCCGGCCAGCGAGCGGGCGACGTAGACGGCGGCGAACGCCGGCGGCGCGACGACGGCCCGGAAGCCGGCCGCGCGGGCAGCGTCGTGGTCACGATGGATGCCGGCGTCGATCGCCAGCGCCGCCGCGTACTCGCGGATCTTCTCGCGGCCGACCTCGTACGAGGTCGCCGGCCACTCCTTGCCGACCGCCGCGCTCGATGAGTCGATCATCTGGATGTCTGGATATCTAAACGGCGGCCGCGGCGCGGTCGAGGCTGCGGACGAGCGCGTCGACCACGGCGCCATCGAACTGGCTGCCCGAGTAGCGGCCCATCTCGGCGATCGCCTCCGAGGGTGACTTGGCGGGCCGGTAGGGGCGCTCGCTGGTCATCGCGTCGTAGGACTCGGCGACGGCGAGGATCCGCGACTCGAGCGGGATCTCGTCGCCGCTGATGCCGCGGGGGTAGCCGTGACCGTCGGGCTGCTCGTGGCGGGCGAGCACCCACTCGCGGATGTCGGTGAGCTCGCGAGCGGCGAGGATCCGCGCCGCCATCTCGGGATGGCGGCGCACCTGGTCCCACTCCGAGGGCGAGAGCGGCCCGGGCTTGTCGAGGATCGAGTCGGCGATGCCGACCTTGCCGATGTCGTGAAGCAGCCCGGCGAGCCGGAGCCGGGCGATCCGCTGCTCGGGTAGGCCGAGCTCGCGTGCGATCGCCTCGCAGTAGCCGGCGACCGCGGTCGAGTGGGTGGCGTTGCGCTCGTCGCGGAGGTCGAGGACCTCGGCGAGGCTGAGCACGGTGCCGAGCTGCACCCGGCCCTCGCCGGGCGGGGTGACACCCTCGCCGTCGATCGCTCCCTCGAGGTCGGGGCTGTAGACGACGACGCGATCCGAGCCGAGGGTGACGGCGGCGTTCATCGCCGCGGTCGAGGCCTGCAGCAGCTCGTCGACGTTGCTGGCGTGCTTCGGGAAGACCGCGACGCCGAGGCTGGCGCTGAGCTTGAAGCCGCGCTCGCGGTAGGTGCGGCGCATCCGGGTCAGGATCTGCTCGGCGAGCAGGAAGCCGGTGTGCTCGTCGGTCTCGGGGAGGAGGACCACGAACTCCGAGGCACCGGTCCGGCCGACGGTGTCGATTCGGCGCGTCGACTCGTCGAGCAGGCGGGCGAGGCGGCGCAGGACCTCGTCACCGGCCTCGTAGCCGAGGTCCTTGTTGAGCTGGCGGAGCCCGTTCAGGTTGACGGTGAGAAGGCCGACGCGATGAGTGTTGATCCGGGCCCGCTCGATCTCGTTGGTGAGGATCTCGTTGATCCCGTGACCGTTGACGTAACCGGTCAGCAGATCGGTCCGTGCGGCCGAGCTCAGCGACCCCCAGAGCCGGTTCACGCGGGTTCGCAGCGTGTGGATCATGAACCCGGCCACCGAGAGGCTGCCGAAGGTGACCACGAACTGGTAGGTCAGGGTCCCCGAGCCCGCCCCGACGGTGTCGGGCGAGCGCGCCATCACGATCATCGCCGCCCCGTAGCAGAGGCCCATGAACGCGACGTCGAGGATGGCATCGAGCCGTGGCAGGAAGTAGAAGGCGTAGAAGCAGGGCCAGAGGTAGAAGAGGCTGAAGGCGCTGGTCGGGTCGTGGGTGAAGTAGACGCCGGCGGTGACCTGGAGGATCCCCATCGCCGGGGTGAGCCGGACCAGCCACATCGGCACCCGGTTGGCGAAGACGAGGAACGAGAGCGCGAACACCCCGGTCGACGCCTGCACGAGCAGCATCGACGAGACGTCGAACGAGCTCGGGTGCGGAAGCAGGACGCCGAAGACGCCGAGGAACATCCCGGCGAGCGAGACGTAGGCGCCGGCACGGGCGAGCGGCGCGACCTCGCGACTGTCGTCGCGCTGCCCATATCCGGGATCGAGGGCAGCCGCGCCGGCACCCTGGCCGGTATTGGCACCCTCGAACACTGCCAAGCCCATTACGAACACTTCCTGGTGTCGAGCCGTCGCCCCCGATCGACGGCGGTCCTACGCTCCTCCTATCGCCAGAACCGGCGTGGAACCTGAATCCGCAACCTATCTACCGGGTGCGGCTCGGCTGCTGGCGCCGGATCGGCGTCCCGCGGCGGCCGCGCAGGATGGCCGTCGCGCCGCGACCCGGTGCGAGCGTCATGTTGTTGCGGACGATCGGCTCCGGCTCCGGATCGGCCTCGAGGACCGCGCGGGTCAGGACGATCCGGATCACCGACTTGATCGTCATCAGCGCGAGGTGCGAGCCGACGCAGTGGCGGGAGCCGGCCCCGAACGGCAGCCAGACTCGCGAGCTCGGCTTCGCGTCGCCGAGGAACCGCTCGGGCCGGTAGCGCTCCGGCTCCGGATAGACCTCCGGGTCCTGGTGGATCAGGAATATGCACGGCATCAGCGTCCAGCCGCGCGGGAACGTGAACTCGCCGACCTCGCGCTCCTCGGTCAACCGCCGCGCGGTGATCGGCAGGATCGGCCGCTGCCGGAGCGTCTCCTTGACGACGGCGTCGAGGTAGTCGCTCTCGCCGGCGTCGAGCTCGGCGAGCAGCCGGTCGAGAACGTCGGGGTGGCGAAGCAGCCGCTCGAACGACCAGGCGAGCGCGTTCGCGGTCGTCTCGTGGCCGGCGATCAGCATCGTCAGCAGCTCGTCGCGGATCTCGCGATCGGTCATGAAACCGTCCTCGTGCGGCTCCGGCCCGGCGAGGGCCGAGAGGACGTCGCTGCCGCGCTCGTCGGGACGAAGCAGGCGGCGGAGGCCGATCTCGTCGTGGAGGATCGCGTCGATCCGGCGGGTCACGTTCATCACCCGGCCGAACGGCGAGCGGCCGCCGAGCTCGCGCTGGAACTGCGGCATCAGCGCCAGCGGGTTCTCGGCGATCGCCAGCATCTCGCGGACGAGGCTGCGGATCTCGGCGTCGCGCTCCGGCGAGCAGACGCCGATCACGATCCGGACGATCGACTCGGTCGTGATCCGGCGCATCGGCCCCTGCAGCCGGAACGGCTCGCCGACCTGCCAGGTCGCCATCTCGCGCGCCGTGATCTCCTCGATCAGGCTCGCGTAGCCGCGGACCGCCCGCGGGTGGAAGGAGGGCGTCAGCAGCCGCCGGTGGTGCTTGTGCTCCTCGCCGTCGAGCAGGAACAGCGACTGCTCGCCGAGCACCGGCCGGAAGATCTGGTTGGTCGGGCCCATCCGGAAGGTGGAGGGGTCGCCGCTCAGGACCTGCCAGGCGTCTTCCGGCTCGGCGACGAACGCGCAGCGCTTCAGGGAGCCGAGCTTGACGGTGAAGATCGGCCCGTGGCGGTCGCGGTTGCGCTCCATGAACCGGACGGGTTCGCGGAACCACTGGCGCATCTGCCAGAGACCGGGGCTGGACGGGCCGGACGGGAGCACGGTCGAGCCGAGCCTAGCCCACCGCACGGCAGCCGGCGCTGGTTCGATTCGCGTCCGCAATCGGCTGCCCGCGCGCACCGGATTGGGCTTTCGGCCCCCGGTGATTGCGTGAAGTAGTAAGTGCTACTGTCTACTTTCGACCAGTCTTCGACCGAAGGAGCAGCGGTGGCCACAGCAGCGAGCGACGTGCTGAAGCCGGACCACGGGTCCGCGCGCAAGCACCTGATCTTCACCGACGAGCACGAGGACCTCCGCGAGTCGATGAAGTCGTGGGTCCTGAAGGAGCTGACGCCGCACGCCGAGGAGTGGGAGGAGACGCTCTGGCCCGACTCGGTCCTGCACCGGATGGCCGAGCTCGGCTACGTCGGCCTCTGCTTCCCGGAGGAGTACGGCGGCCAGGGCGGTGACTACTTCTACTCGCTGATCCGCTCCGAGTGCCTGTCCTACGCCGGCTCCGGGGGGCTCGGCATGGGCCTCGCCGTCCACACCGACATGGTCCTGCCGCCGATCGAGCTGCTCGGCACCGAGGAGCAGAAGCAGCGCTGGCTCGTCCCGGGGATCAAGGGCGAGAAGATCGCCTGCCTCGGGATCACCGAGCCGGGCGCCGGCTCCGACGTCGCCGGGATCCGGACGACGGCGCGCCGCGACGGCGACGAGTACGTGATCAACGGGGCGAAGACGTTCATCACCAACGGCGCCCGCGCCGACTTCATCCTCCTCGTCACCAAGACCGACCCCGACGCCGGCCACGACGGCGTGACGCTGTTCATCGTCGACCTCAAGGACGACGAGGGCAACAACGTCCCCGGCTTCACGGTGGCGCGGACGCTCGAGAAGATGGGGATGCACGCCTCCGACACGGCCGAGCTCGCCTTCGAGGACGTCCGGGTGCCGGCCGAGAACATCCTCGGCCAGGAGGGCAAGGGCTTCTACCACATCTCCTGGGAGCTCCAGGGGGAGCGGCTCGTCGCCGCCGCCGGCTCGGTCGCCGGCGCCGAGCGGCTGTTCGAGAAGACGCTCGAGTACGCGAAGGAGCGGCAGGCGTTCGGCCGGCCGATCGGCAAGTTCCAGGCGATCCGTCACAAGTTCGCGGAGATGGCGACGAAGATCGAGGCCGCCAAGCAGCTCACCTACACGACCGCCTGGCGCTTCAACAACGGCGAATACCCGGTCCGCGAGATCACCGAGACGAAGCTCTACACCTCCCGGGTCGCCTGCGAGGTCGCCGACGAGTGCATCCAGATCCACGGCGGCTACGGCTACATGAAGGAGTACGGGATCGAGCGCGCCTACCGCGACGTCCGCCTGAACCGGATCGGTGCCGGCACCGACGAGATCATGCTCGAAGTCATCGGCCGCTCCTACGGGCTCTAGCGAGGTCGGCTAACAGCCCTGGCCGGGGCTGCTCACCGTCATCGGGCCGACGCACTCGACGAAGCGCGTCTGCTTGAAGAGGAACTCGACCGGGGTCGTGAACGTCAGCGAGGAGTTGACGCCGCCGATGTTGCCGGTGCCGTTGAACGTCAGCGTCTTGCCGGCGAACGCGCCGGCGAAGTCGGCGGTGCCGTTCAGCGTCGCGTTCGAGCGCGGCGCGTAGAGGAGCAGCTGGTTGACGGCGCCGTTGCCGCGCATGTTGACCGTCGTCGCGACGGTCGGCGAGCCGACGACGAGCAGCGCCAGGTCGTCGGGGTTGCCGCTGGTCGTCGCGATCCGCCCGCCGGTCATGTCGATCGGCGTGGTCTGACCCCCGCAGAGGTCGGGCCCGGCGAAGTAGATCCGCACCCGCGTGCCCTGGGCGGCGATCAGCGTCCCGCCGGTCATGTCGAGCTTGCAGATGGCGTAATTGCTGCCGCCGAGCGTGACGGCGTCCTTGTTGCGGAGGCTCAGGGTCCGGGTGCTCGGGTCCCAGACGGTGCGGTTCGACTGGACGACGTCGCGGCCGTCGGTCAGTCGCGCGTTGTCGTTGGTGTTCCAGACGTTGCCGAGATCAACCGGGCCGAGCGTCGTCGTGCCCTGCTGGACCTCCCCGTTGCAGACGTCCGGACTCGGGACGATCCCGCCGCCGACGGTGGCGTCGCCGTTGCAGGTCGCCGAGCCGCTGACGGTGACGTTGCCGTTCGTCCGCATCGTCCCCTGAACGGCCGCGTTGCCGCTGAAGTTGAGGCTGTCGAGGCCGATGACGCTGCCGCCGGCGAATGCCGGCTGCCCGGTCGAGGCCGCGGCGCCGACCTGGATCCGCCGGGTCTCCCCGTTCAGCGTCCCTTCGGAGACGATCGCGATCGCCCGCTCGCTCGGATTGTCGCTGCCGGCATCGGGCAGGACGCGATAGCGGTAGCTGCCGTCGCCGACGGTGCCGGATTGCGTCGCGCACCAGCCGTCGGCCTGGGGGCTGCTCGCCACGAGCGTCCCGCCGGCACTCTCGACGAGGCACGGGTAGGTCGGCGTCGACAGGACGTTGTTCTGGCGGAACAGCGCCTGCTGGGCGCCCGCTTCGGCGACCGCGAAGGCGCTCTTGTCGCTCTCGTCGCGCCCGGCGTTGCGGATGCTTCCGATCGCCGCGAGGGCGCCGATGCTCGCCAGCGCGAAGCCGACGACCACGACCATCAGGACGACGGGGAGCGCGATCCCGGACTCGTCCCGGAGCGACGGTCGCACGGACGGCTGGGTGAGGACGGACGTCACCCAACGAGGATCGGCAGCGCCGACACCCGACTTGAGGTTTGTCCATCGCCGCCCAGGTGGGGCGATGCGGAAATATCTCGGCCCGCCTGTTGCCTGAGGCGGGCCGAGACGGGGATGGGTATGGATCGGACCTGAGCACGCGGCGCCCCGATGACTCGGTGACTTGGCGCCACGCCGGTTCGTGGGACTCATAGGCCCTGTCTGCCGCCCACGATCGAGGGTCCGGGCGCGAATGGCAATCGTCCGAACGGGTGAACCGCGGGCGCGCCCGGGCTCAACCCGATCAGCACCAGGCCGGACCGATCGGAGGATGGCTGCCTCCATCATCCGTCCAAACGCTTTGCGATCGGCGCCGCCGCTGCCACGATCGCGACGTGGGCCGGAACTCGCAGCTCGGGCAGAACGGGCAATCCCCCGACGACCTCGTCGTCACCGTCGCCGACGGCAGTCCGCTGTTCCGGATCGGGATCGTCGCGGTCCTCACCGAGGCCGGCATGACGGTCGCCGACGAGGCCGCCGACGTCGAGCGGGCGATCGCGGCGATCAAGCTCGCCGCGCCCGCCGTGGCCGTCGTCGATCTCGACCTCCCCGATCCGGGCGGCATCGCGGTCCTCGAGGCGCTGCAGAACGCGGCCGTCCCGACCCGGGTCCTGATCCTCGCCGCCGGCTCCGACAGCGCCCCGCTCTACCGGGCGCTGTCGCTGGGCGTCGGCGGCTACCTGGCGAAGCGCAGCGAGGCGGACCGGGTCTGCACGGCGATCGCTGCCGTCGCCGGCGGCGAGACCGTGATCGACGACGGCTTCCAGGCGGGGCTCGCCGCCGAGATCCGCCTTCGCGAGCGCGGCGACCGTCCGGCCCTCACCGAGCGCGAGCGCGAGGTCCTCGCCCTGACCGCCGAGGGCGGCTCGGTCGCCGACGTCGCCGGCCGGCTCCACCTCAGCGACGCGACGATCAAGACGCATCTCCATCACGCCTACGAGAAGCTCGACGTCTCCGATCGCGCCGCTGCCGTTGCCCGGGCGATGCGGTTCGGGCTGATCGACTGAGATGGACGGGAGGGGCCCGACGAGAGAGGGCGCCGCTGCCGCGACGCCCTCAGCCGTTCCGTTCGTCCCTCGCATGTGGCGAGGGAGTGCAACCGTGTCTGACATCCCATCGGCGGGCCCGATCGACAGCTTGAGAGCCACGCGGCTGAACTGCCGGTTGAACTCGCCGCCAACCGTTCGGTTGAGCGGTCCGGCGCGTCTGGAGCCGCCACCCTCCGTGCGAGAATCATGCCGGTGAGCGCCCGACGGCTGACGATCCTGATCGCGGACGATCATCCGGTCTATCGCCAGGGCCTCGAGCGGGCGATCGGCGAGCGCCCCGACCTCGAGCTCGTCGGCTCGACCGCCGACGGCCGCCAGGCCCTCGAGCGGATCAACGAGCTCGAGCCGGACGTCGCCGTCGTCGACGTCCGGATGCCCGGCCTCGACGGCCTCAAGATCGTCAGCGCCGTCCAGCGCGACGGGCTGCGCACGAAGGTGATGCTCCTGACCGGCTACGAGGACTCCGGCGCCGCCTACAAAGCGCTTGCCGAGGGTGCGGCCGGATACGTGTCGAAGGCCTCCGACCACACCGAGCTCTGCGAGTCGATCGTCGCCGCCGGCCGCGGCGAGACGGTGATCGCACCGCAGTTCGCCGCCGGCATCGCGACCGAGATCCAGCTCCGCGAGACCTCGGAGCGGCCGGCGCTGACCGACCGCGAGGCCGAGGTCCTGCGGCTGCTCGCCGAGGGCCGGACAGCCGGCCGGATCGGCGAGGAGCTGCATCTCTCCGAGGCGACCGTGAAGACCCACCTCCACAACCTCTACGAGAAGCTCGGCGTCTCCGATCGCGCCGCCGCCGTCGCCACCGCGATGCGCTGGGGGCTGCTCGAGTGAGCGCCGGCGATGGGGACCCGCCCGCCGACGATCGCGACGCCGAGTCACCGCTTCAGGTCATCGGCCAGCTCGCCGGTGGGATCGCGCACGACTTCAACAACATCCTCGGCGTGATCATCAACTACGCCCGGTTCGCCCAGGGCTCGGTGCCGCCCGGCTCGCCGGCGGCGGCCGACATCGAGGAGATCCGGCGCGCCGCCGAGCGCGGGGTCGGGCTGGTCCGGCAGCTGATGATCCTCGCGCGCCGCGAGAGCGGAGCGAACATCGTCTTCGACCTGAACGAGTTGATCTCGGGGCTCGACGGTTTCCTGCGCTCGACGATCGGCGAGCACATCGTCGTCGAGCGGAAGCTGGCGACCGACCTCTGGCCGCTCGCCGACGACCCGGCACGGATCGAGCAGATCCTGATCAACCTCGCCGTCAACGCTCGCGACGCGATGCCCGGCGGCGGCACGCTGACGTTCGAGACCGGCAACGCCGAGCTCGGCGCCGCAGAGACGATCGCCCATCCCGGCGCCGAGCCGGGACGGTTCGTCCGGCTGCTCGTCTCCGATACCGGCGTCGGCATGGACAGCGAGGTCGCCTCCCGGGCGTTCGAGCCGATGTTCACGACCAAGGCCGCGGGCCATGGGACCGGGCTCGGCCTCGCGACCGTGTACACGATCGTCACCCAGGCCGGCGGGCTGATCGATCTCTCCTCGGTGCCGGGCCGGGGGACGAGCATCGAGATCCACCTGCCGGCGAGCCGGAGCGCGCGGACCGCGCCGCAACGGCCGACCCGGGCGGCACCGGCGGGACGCGGCGAATCGGTGCTGATCGCCGAGGACGACGAGGCGGTCCGGCGGGTCGCCGAGCGGATCCTCGAGACGGCCGGCTACCGGGTGACCTCCTGCCCGGGCGGCGTCGAGGCCCTCGACGCGCTCGACGACTCGGACATCCGCTACGACCTGCTGCTCGCCGACGTCGTGATGCCCGGGATGCGCGGCGACGACCTCGCCCGCCGGGCGGTCGCGATGCGGCCAGGGCTCCCGGTCCTGTTCATGTCCGGCTACAGCGACGACGCCCCGCCGAGCGATCTCGGCCCGACGTCGGGACGGGTTGCGTTCATCGACAAGCCGTTCGACGCCGGCGCCCTGCTCGAGCGGCTCCGCGACCTGCTCCCCGCCTGATTCGCGGCGCGCGGCAGGTAGCGTGGCGGCGGTGAGCGTCATCAAGGACACCGGCCGGCGGTCGCTGATACCCCCGTTCGAGGAGGAGCACGAGGAGCTGCGGGCGACGGTCCGCCGCTGGGTCGAGAGTGAGATCGTCCCCGAGCAGGGCGAGTGGGAGCGCCGGCGCGAGTTCCCGCGCGAGCTATTCGACCGCGCCGCGGAGCTCGGCTTCCTCGGCCTCAAGTACCCCGAGCGGCTCGGCGGCCAGGGCGGCGACCTCGTCCACGACGCCGTCTGGGCCGAGGAGCTCGCCGCCGCCGGCGTCTGCGGCGGCGTCGGCGCCGGGCTCGGCGCCCACACCGGCATCGCGACGCCGCCCGTCTTCAACTTCGGCACCGAGGACCAGCACGAGCGCTTCCTGCGCCCGGCGATCGCCGGCGAGCGGATCGCCGCGCTCGGGATCACCGAGCCCGGCGCCGGCTCCGACGTCGCCTCGATCCGGACCGCGGCGCAGCGCGTGGACGGCGGCTGGCTCGTCAACGGGTCGAAGACGTTCATCACCAACGGGGTCCGCGCCGACTTCCTCGTCTGCGCCGTCCGGACCACCGCCTCGGGCGGCCACGACGGCATCTCGTTCCTGATCCTCGAACGCGAGATGGACGGCTACGAGGTCTCGCGGAAGCTCGAGAAGCTCGGCTGGCACTCCTCCGACACCGGTGAGCTCGCGTTCAGCGACGTCTTCGTCCCCGACGAGAATCTGCTCGGCGGCGAGAACGAGGGCTTCAAGCTGATCATGGCCAACTTCCAGTGGGAGCGGCTGCTGATGGCGCTCGGCGCCGTCGGGACGATGGACTGGTGCCTGCGGCGGGCCGTCGATTACGCGCTCGAGCGGCAGGCGTTCGGGCGGCCGATCGGCAAGTTCCAGGCGATTCGCCACGAGGTCGCCGAGATGGCGACGAAGCTCGAGGCGGGGCGGGCGATGACCTACTCGGCGCTGCGGCTGCTCGCCTCCGGCCGTGACGCCCTCCGCGAGGTCACCGAGGCGAAGCTGTTCACCCAGCGCGCCGCGGTCGAGGTGGCCGACGAGACGGTCCAGATCCACGGCGGCTACGGCTACATGCGCGAGTACGAGGTCGAACGCGTCCTTCGCGACGCCCGCCTCGGGCCGATCGGCGGTGGCACCGACGAGGTCATGAAGGAGATCCTCGGCCGTGGCCTCGGCCTCTGACACCGACGAGGAGCCGCGCCGCCTCGAGCCCGGCGACGTCGACCGGGCGGCGCGGGTCCTGGCCCGGGCGTTCGCCTGGCACGAGCCGTGGGGCGATTGGGCGATGCCCGACCCCACCGATCGCGAGGAGCGGATCTACGAGCGCTTCCGCTGGGACCTGCTCGAGCGGTTCATCCCCTACGGCGAGTGCTGGACGATCGGCGCCGGAACCGCGACGACGATGTGGATCCCGCCCGGCGTCCCCGAGCTGGCGAGCCGGCGCAGCGAGTCCGACTACGCGACCTACGGCGAGCGCGCCGGCGAGATGCGCGCGGGCGACGAGCTGATCGCGTCGCTGAAGCCGACCACCGAGCACTGGTATCTCGACACGATTGCGACCGATCCGGAACTGCACGGGCAGGGGCTCGGGGGCCGCCTGCTCGACCACGACCTCGCGGTCCGCGACGCCGCCGGGGACGCCTGCGCGCTCGACACGCACACGCCCGAGAACATCGGCTTCTACGGCCGCCGTGGCTTCGAGGTGATCGGTGAAGGCCCGCTCGGCGAGGGCATCGACGTCTACATGATGTTTCGGCCGGCTCAATAGAGTCCGGCGCGATCTTCATCCACTCAGCAAGGAGACGACGAGCGAAATGGGACTTCTCGACGGCAAGGCGGCGATCATCACGGGCTCGGCCCGCGGCATCGGCCGGGCGACGGCGGAGCTGTTCGCCGCCGAGGGCGCCAAGGTCCTCATCAACGACATCGACGGGGACGTCGCCGAGCAGGCGGCGAGCGAGATCGACGGCGAGACCGCCGTCTTCAGCGGTGACCTGACGAAGCCCGGCGCGGCCGACGAGCTCGTCGCCGCCGCCGTCGACGACTTCGGCTCCGTCGATGCCGTCGTCAACAACGCCGGCTACACCTGGGACGGCGTCATCCACCGGATGAGCGACGAGCAGTTCCAGGCGATGCTGGACATCCACACGATCGTGCCGTTCCGGGTCATCCGTGCCCTCGCTCCGCACTGGCGCGAGGCCGCGAAGGCGGAGCAGGCCGAGGGCCGCGAGGTCTTCCGGAAGATCGTCAACATCTCCTCGGTCTCGGGGACGATGGGCAACGCCGGCCAGGCCAACTACTCGGCGGCGAAGGCGGGCGTCACCGGCCTGACCAAGACGATCGCCAAGGAGTGGGGCCAGTTCAAGGTCAACTGCAACGCGATCGCGTTCGGCTTCGTCGAGACCCGCCTGACCGCGGCGAAGGGCGAGGAGGCCGGCGAGATCGAGCGCGAGGGCGAGAAGATCGAGCTCGGCATCCCCGAGCAGATGCGCGAGATGGGCAAGATGATGATCCCGCTCGGCCGCCCCGCCCAGCCCGCCGAGGCCGCCGGGCCGGTCCTGCTGCTCTGCTCCGACTACGCCAACTACATCCACGGCCAGGTCATCAACGTGACCGGCGGCCAGTTCACCGGCATGTACTCATAAAACGCCCCTGGCGGAAGCGGACGCGAAGCGGAGCATTCCGCCGGAATTGTCTACTCCAGGATCTCGGCCTCGGGGGGCTTGCCCCTCGGGATCCCTGCGAGGGCGACGATGCCGGCCAGGACCATCGCGATCGCCATGCCGTAGAAGACGGTCTCGGTCGAGTGGGCGAAGCCGTCCTGGACGGCGCGGAAGAACTCCTCGGCCTTCGAGCCGGCCTGCTCGAGCTGGCTCGAGGCGTCGCCGCCGCCTGACTGGCTGAGCGAGGCGGCGACGGCGTCGGCCTGGTCCTTGGTCGCGCCGAGGTCCTCGAAGCGGGACTCGATGTTCGAGCGGTTCTCGGAGATCAGCAGGGTGCCGAGGATCGCGAGGCCGACGCTGGCGCCGACGTTGCGCATCGTCTGCGTGATCCCGGTCACCTCGCCGTAGCTCGTGTGCGGGGCGCGGTTGAGAGCGTCGGTCGTCACCGGGCCGAGGACGAGACCGGTCCCGGCGCCGGCGATCATGATCCGCCACCACTGGTTCCAATCCTCGCCGGAGGCGATGTCGGGCATCGAGCGCGCCCACAGATAGAAGCCGACCGCCGCGACCGCGCAGCCGAGCACGACCGGCGCCCGGGCGCCGCCGCGGTCGAGCATCCGCCCTCCCCACTGGGCGGCGATCACGTAGCCGGCGAAGAAGATGCCGATGTAGAGGCCGGCGTTGCTGGGGTCGAAGCCGAGCGAGATCTGCGAGTACATGCTCGCGAACAGGAACATCGGAACGAACGCGATCGAGATCAGGAAGAGGACGATGTTGTCGGTGGCGAAGGCCTTGCCGGCGAAGATCCGCAGCTGCATCAGCGGCGACTCGGTGCCGAGCTCGACGCGGATGAAGACGCCGATCAGGATCAGTCCGAGGACGATCGAGCCCCAGGTCGCGACGCTGTCCCAGCCCCAGTCGCTCGACTGCTGGAGGCCGAGCACGAGCAGACCGAGCCCGAACGCGGCGAGGACGGCGCCCTTGTAGTCGAGCGGGGCCGGCCGGCGGGTGTCATCCGGCTTCGCGCGCAGGGTCAGGATCACCGCGGCGATCGCGACCGGGACGTTGATCCAGAAGATCGCCCGCCAGGTCACCTCGATCAGGAAGCCGCCGGCGAGCGGGCCGATCGCGGTCAGCCCGCCGGCGATTCCGAAGAAGGCGGCCATCGCGCGCCCGCGCTCATCGCGCGGGTAGGCGGCGACGACGATCGCCAGGGCCGCCGGGAACATGATCGCCGCGCCGGCGCCCTGAACGACGCGCCAGAGGATCAGCCAGGGCTCGGCGATCGCGCCGTCCGGCGTCGCGCCGCAGAGCGCCGATGCCACGGCGAAGATCGAGATCCCGATCAGGACCATCCGCCGGTGTCCGGCGATGTCGGCGATCCGGCCGCCGAACGCGAACAGGGCCGCGAGGGCGACCAGGTAGCCGTTGATCACCCACTGGACGCCGGCCTCGCTGAGGCCGAGGTCCTTCTGGAGGTCGGGGACGGCGATCGCGACGATCGTCTGGTCGATGAAGGTCATCGCGACCGCGCAGATCATCGCCGCGAGCGCAAGCTTCTTGTTCGTCCCTGACCCCAAACGTCCCTCCCTGGCTGATTTTCTACTCGTCCCTGCCTCTTTCGTCGCCGAGGCGGAGTTCCTTCAATCGAAGCGTCCCGAGCGGACTCCTGACTACCTGTGACGCTCCTCGGCCGGGGGCTCGCCCGCCTCGCCGGCCTGGATCCGCGGCGGCCAGCCTCCGAACCAGTTGTCGCGGGCGCCGTCGATCGTCAGGACCGCGCCGCTGAAGAAGTCGCCCGCCGGAGAGGCGAGGAAGGCGATCAGCCACGCCATCTCCTCGGGCCGGCCGAGCCGGCCGAGCGGCACCGTGCCGGGGACGGTCGCGACGACCTCGGCCGGGTACTTGGTCCGGAAGACCTCGGTGTCGAACTGGCCGGGGGCGACCGCGCAGAGGCGGATGCCGAAACGCGACCACTCGACCGAAAGGGTCCGCATCATGTTCTCGACCGCGGCGCGGGCCGCCCCGGAATGGACCATCCCGGGCATCCCGTTGTGCGGGGAGAGGGTGACGCTGACGACCTTGCCGGCGCCCTGTGGGATGAACGCCTTGGTCGCGGCGGCGTGGGTCATGTTCCAGGTCCCCTGCACGTTCAGCTCGGTCACGGTCCGAAAGCCCTTCGCGGAGATCGTTTCCGCCGGAGCGAGGAACTGGCCGCCGGCGTTGTTGACGAGCAGGTCGAGCCGGCCGTGGCGCTCGAGCGCGGAGTCGACCAGCGCCGCGACCGCCTCCTCGTCGCGGATGTCGGTCGCGATCGCGTCGGCGGTGCCGCCGAGCTCGGCGATCAGCTCCCGCGTCTCGTCGATCGGCTCCTGCCGGCGGCCGCAGCCGATCACCGTCGCGCCGAGCCGCGCCAGCTCCAGCGACGTCTCCCGACCGAGGCCCGAGCCGGCGCCGGAGACCAGACAGACCATGCCGTCGAGCAGGCCCGGCGCGAAGATCTTCGAGGGCTGCGGGACCACCGCGGCAGCCTATATCCGATGCTGCGAGCCGTCCTGCGGGCGCCGTCCGCAGCAGCGGGGCGAGACCTGCCGCGGAGTAGCCTGCTGGCCGCGATGAGCAACCTCAAGGCAGAGACGAAGCCGCTCACCGAGCCGCTTCCCGGCGGTTTCGAGCCGGGGACGGCGGTCGTCGTCGAGCCGCTCCTCGGCGGCTCGATCCTGGCGCCGCCACAGTTCTTCGAGAGCAACGCGAAGCGGCTGCGGACGCTGCGGATGCTCGGCATCGGCACGCCGAAGTCGAAGCGCTGGCTGGTTCCGATTCCCGCCTACCTGATCACCCATCCGACCGCGGGTCCGATCCTCGTCGACACCGCCTTCCACGCATCGGTGGCGGCGAAGCCGGCCGCCAACCTCGGCAAGATCGCCGCCCGCTTCGCGCGGCCCCGGATCGAGCCCGGGCGCGACATCCCCGCCCAGCTCCGCGAGCGCGGCATCGACGAGGACGAGATCGCGACGGTGGTGATGACCCACCTCCATTTCGACCACGCGTCCGGCATCGCCGAGTATCCGAGCGCGACCTTCGTGCTCTCGAAGGCCGAATGGGAGGCCGCGACGACCGACCCGCGGCCCTTCCTGCGCGGCTATCGCCCCGCCCACTACGACTACCTGTTCGACTACCGGACGATCGACTTCGACGGTCCGGGGATCGCCTCCTATGCGAGCTTCGGCCGCAGCTTCGACCTGCTCGGCGACGGCAGCATCCGGATCGTCTACACGCCGGGCCACAGCGCCGGGCACTGCTCGGTCATCGCCCACCTCCACGACCGCGACCTGGTGATCGCCGGCGACGCGATCTACACCCAGGCCCAGCTCGAGGGCGGGCCGCCGCCGCCACGCCCGCTCGACATGCACCTCTGGCAGCGCTCGCTCCGCGAGCTCCAGCAGTTCGCGCGGACCTACCCGCGGGCCGAGATCCTTCCCGGGCACGACCCGGAGCGCTGGAAGACCGTCGCGAAGCGCTACGAGTAGCGCGGCGCGGTCGAGCCCTCGGCCGCGCGAACGCGCTTGATGACGGTCGCCCGGCCGTCACGGTCGAGCTCCTCGTACATCTCACGGACGTGGGAGAAGATCTCCCCGGCGCACTCGAGCTGCTGCTCGCGCGTCGGGACGGGGACGACGTCGAAGCTGATCGGCTTGCCGTAGCGGATCGTGATCTTCGGGAACTGCAGGTGCCGCCAGCCGCGGATCCCGTGGCTACCGTGGATCGCGACCGGGACGACCGGGACGCCGCTCTCGAGCGCGGCCCGCCCGACCCCGGGCTTCGGCTCGCCCAGCTTGCCGGTCCGCGACCGGCCGCCCTCGCAGTAGATCATCACGCAGCCGCCCCGCCGGAGGATCGCGTGGACGGTCTCGAACGCCGCCTCGTCGGCGTGGCCGCGGCGGATCGGGAAGACGCCTCCGTACTTGTAGATCAGGTCGAGGATCTTGTTCTGGCGGAACATCTGCGACTTCGCCATGAAGCGGATCTTCCGGCGCAGCCAGACGCCGGCGAGGAAGTGGTCGTAGTTGGAGAAGTGGTTGGCGGCGAGGATCACCGGGCCGGAGGCGGGGACGTTGTCGACCTCGATCTGCCGGGTCCGGTAGATGCTCAGCGAGATCGGTGTCGTGATCAGACGGACGAGCTCGTAGACGAAGACCGGGTCGTGGTTGCGCGAGTAGTCGTGGAACTCGTCGAACAGCTCGGCGGGCCGCTCGTCCTTGTATCGCTGGGGCTTGATCTCGGCCATGGGTCGGGTGCGCCGTGGCGCCATCTGTCCTACCCCCGGATCGACGGCTGGTTACCGGGACGCGGCGGCGGGCCTCAGCTCCGGGTCCTCCTCGTGCTCGCGGAAGAAGGAGACCATCGCCGGCGCGTACTCGCCGAAGTTGGGGCAGCGCAGCCCCGAGGCTGCGAGGAGCTCGCCGGCGCGCCGGGTGTCGTACTCGACCGGATTGTTCAGGTAGCGGATCGACTCCGCCGGTGTGCCGCCGTAGAGCTCGCGAACCGGGGCGAGGCGGAGGGCGGCGGCGACCAGCCTCGGCGGCACCCGGTAGCGCGCCCGCTTCGCTCCGTAGAGCTCGGTCAGCAGCGCGAACATCTGCGACGAGCTGAGCGGCTCCGGGTCGCAGAGATGGACGGTCTCGCCGGTCGCCGCGCCGAGCCGCCCGAGCTCGACCATCGCAGCGACGACGAAGTCGACCGGGACGACGTTGAACGGCGTCTCGCCGCGGCCGATGTTGGCGACCGCCATCCCCCGTGCCGCGGTCGCGGCGATGAACCGGAGCGCGTAGTAGGGGCCGTCGAACTTCGCCGTCTCGCCGGTCCGCGAATCGCCGACCACGATCGCCGGCCGGAAGATCGTCGCCGGGACCCGGTCGAGCATGCTCCTGACCCAGACCTCGGCCTGGAACTTGGTCGACTCGTAATGGTTCTTGAAGCCCTGGCCGCGGTCGAGCTCGTGCTCGTAGACGACCCCGGTCCGGTCGCCGGAGACGTAGGCGGTGCTGACGTAGTTGAGCCGCTCGAGGCCTTCGGCGGCGGCGCAGAAGGCGAGGACGTTGCCGGTTCCCTCGACGTTGACGCGATGGGCGACCGCTGCGGGAACGGCGAGGTCGTAGATCGCGGCGAGATGGTGGACGACGTCGGTCTCGGCGGCGAGCCGCGCGTAGCGGTCCTCGCCGAGGGCGAGCCGGGGCTCGGTGATGTCGCCGGCGAGCACCTCGATCCGCGGCCCGCCGTCGAGGGCCATCGCAGCGTCCCGGGCGGCGGCGAGCACCCGCTCCTCGACGAGGACGATGACCCGGTCGTCCGGCTCGCGCTCGAGCAGCGCAGCGACGAGCCGGCGGCCGATGAAGCCCGGAAATCCGGTGACGAGGTGGACGCTCATCGCGGCAAATCTACGACGTGGCCGGCTCTCCGGCGCCCGGCCGGGTCCAGCCACGCGAGCGCGATACCGCGTCGTGCCAGCGCTCGATCAGCGCTTCGCGCCGATCGGCCGCCATCCGCGGCTCGTAGGCGACCCGCTGCCGCCACATCGCCGCGACCTCGTCTCGCTGCCAGGTGCCGACCGCGATCCCGGCCAGGTACGCGGCCCCGAGCGCGGTCGTCTCGGTGATCTCGGGGACGATCACCGGCGCCCCGAGCACGTCGGCCTGGAATTGCATGAGCCAGTCGTTGGCGACGGCGCCCCCGTCGGCCCGCAGCGCGCTCAACCGCTCCCCCGACGCCTTCTCCTGGGCGCGGACGGCGTCGACCGTCTGGTAGGCGATCGCCTCGAGCGCCGCGCGGGCGATCTGGGCCCGGCCGGTGCCGCGGGTGAGGCCGACCAGCGTCCCGCGTGCGTAGGGATCCCAGTAGGGCGAGCCGAGCCCGGTCAGGGCCGGGACGAAGTAGACGTCGTCGTTGTCGCTGAGGGAGGCCGCGAGCGCGGCCGTCTCGGCTGCCGACTCGATCAGGCCGAGGCCGTCGCGGAGCCACTGGACGGCCGAGCCGGTCACGAACACCGCCGCCTCGAGCGCGTAGGTGATCTCGCCATCGATGCCCCAGGCGATCGTCCCGAGCAGGCCATCGCCGGGCCGCGGTGCGGCGTTGCCGCTGTTGAGGAGGACGAAGCTGCCGGTCCCGTAGGTGTTCTTGGCGTCGCCGGGCTCGAGGCAGGCCTGCCCGAACAGCGCCGCCTGCTGGTCGCCGGCGATCCCCGCGACCGGGACCTCGCCGCCGAACTCGCTCGTCGTCCCGTAGACCTCGGCCGAGCCGCGCAGCTCCGGCAGCGTCTCCGGGTCGATGCCGAGCAGCCCGCAGAGCTCGGCGTCCCATTCGCCGCTCGTGATGTCGAGCAGCATCGTCCGAGACGCGTTCGAGGGGTCGGTGACGTGGATCCCGCAGAGCTTGTGGACGAGCCACGAGTCGATCGTCCCGAACCGCGCCTGGCGCGCTCCTGGGACGTTGGCGAGCATCCACTCGATCTTCGTCCCCGAGAAGTAGGGGTCGATGACGAGGCCGGTCCGCTCGCGGACGAGGTCGGTGTGACCGGCGGCGATCAGCTCCGCGCAGCGATCCGCGGTCCGGCGATCCTGCCAGACGATCGCGTGGTGGATCGGCTCGCCGCTGGCCCGATCCCAGGCGACGATCGTCTCGCGCTGGTTGGTGATCCCGATCGCGTCGAGGTCGGTGCCGGCGATGCCGGCGTCGGCGAGCGCCTCGTGGCCGACGTGACGGGTCACCTCCCAGATCTCGTTCGCGTCGTGCTCGACCCAGCCGGGGCGGGGGAAGTACTGCGCGAACTCCGAGTAGGAGCGGCCGGTGATCCGTCCGTCGCCGTCGAAGACGAGGCAGGTGCTCCCGGTCGTGCCCTGGTCGATCGCGAGGACCACGGCGCCGAGGCTAGCGGGAGGGCCGTCGGGGCGTGACCCGACGGCCCGGCGCAGTCGAGCAGCCCAGCGGGCTGCGAGTCGCGCAGTTATCTAGCGGCCCGCCTCCGATCGCGGTAGACCGCGGCGAAATCGCGGAGCTGGCGGCCGCGGTGGAGGAACCCGGCGAGGCTCTTGCCGGTCGCCCGGTGGGCGAGCGGCAGCTCGATCTCGGCGACCCGGTAGCCGGCGCGGACGGCGTCGACGGTCATCCCGACCTCCATCCCGTAGCGCGGCGCGAAAGGCAGAAGCGCGGCGAGGACCCGCGCCCGCATCGCCCGCTGCCCGGAGATCGGCGCGGTCGTCTCGAGCCCGCAGAGCCTGCGGATCGCGTTGCGGGCGTAGCCCTTGGCGAGCCCGAGCCCCCCTCCCACCTTGCGCTCGAAGGTCGCGATCGCGAGGTCGGCGCTGCCGGCCTCGACCGCCTCGACGAGGGCCAACAGCTTGCCGGCGGTCGCGGCGAGATCGCCGTCGCAGAGGAGGACCACCGCCTCCGGGTCGAGGCCCTCGAGCGCCGCGGTCGCCGCCGCGGTGACGTTGCCGCCCTTGCCGTGCGGGCGGTTGCGGCCGATCACGGTTGCGCCGGCCGCGAGTGCGACGGCGCGGGTGTCGTCGCTGGAGGCGTCGTCGGCGACCCAGAGGCCGATGCCAGGCGATGCCTGCGCGAGCGAGCGCAGCGTCGCCCCGATCCGGTCGCCCTCGTCGCGCGCCGCGACGATCGCGATCCGGCCCGGTCCGCTCTCGGCCTCCGCCATCACCGGCGACTATTCTGCCGCCCTGTGCCGGACATCCCCGCCCACATCACCGGAACGGTCTGGAAGATCGAGGTCGCCGTCGGCGACGAGGTCGACCTCGACGACACCGTCGTCATCCTCGAGTCGATGAAGATGGAGATGCCGGTCGAGGCCGAGGACTCCGGCACCGTCAGCGAGATCCGCTGCGAGGAGGGCCAGTCGGTCTCAGAGGGCGACGTCCTCGTCGTCCTCGAGTAAGGCGAGAACGTACGAATGTGGGCGTACAGCGCCCACGATCGTGCATTCTCGGTCGGCACGCCTGATCGGGGCGGAGCCTCAGATCGTGACCGTGCCGTCCTCGTTGATGGTCCAGTGCGGGTTGTGGGCGACCTCCCACGGATGGCCGTCGGGATCGACGAAGACGCCCGAGTAACCGCCCCAGAACGTCTCCGTCCCGGGTCGGCCGATCGTTGCCCCGGCTGCCTCGGCCTCGGCGAGCACGGCATCGACCTCGGCCGGCGAGCGGACGTTGTAGGCGACAGTCACCCCGCCCCAGCCACCAGGATCGTCGACGGTGCTGTCGGCGGCGAGCTCATCGCGGCTCCACAGCGCAACCGCGATCCCCCCGCACTGGAAGAACGCCACGCCCTGCTTGCGCCAGTCGTTGTCCGGCTTCCAGCCGAGCGCCTCGTAGAAGCCGACAGCGCGGCCGACGTCGGCGACGCCGAGCGTGACGAGGCTGAGCCGTTGCTCCACGCACCCAGGATGCCACTTCACCACGCGGTGGAGGAGATCCATGCCGCTATGCGGTACGGATGTCCTCCACCTGCGAGGCGGTCAGTGGTTGCAGTAGGGCACGCCCACTCGCCAGCTCTCGTCCGTGCGCTCGAGCATGAAGGCGCCGTCGAGATCGCATTTCGCCTCGGCGGCGTCGCCGTCGATCGTGACGTCCCCCGGAGTGATCCTGAAGTCCCCGGGGTCGTAGCCGGCGGACTCGGCAGCAGGGACGGCGGCGGCGCAGTCGGCGACGTCCGGGCCGCCGGCCTGGCGTCCGACCCGCAGCATCGCGTCCTGTCCCGCCTTCGTCATCAGCTCGCAGGCGACCGCGCCCTCGCCGGCCGCGATCGCGGCCGTCATCGCGTTCACGGTCGCGGCGATCTGCTCCTCGTCGCTGCCGTTGAAGGTCAGCGTCGCCTCATCACTGCCGCAGCCGCCGAGCAAGACGGCCGCGGCGAGCGCAGCGCCGAGCCCTAGAAGTCCTCGTCGCCCCACCAGCCGGGCAGCATCTCGGCGTCGCCGCCGGGCTGCTGGTCGGGCGAGCGCGGGGCGCCGAAGGCGAGCAGGTCGAGCCCGTCGGGCCCGGCCTCGAAGTTGCGGGCCAGCGCCGGCGCGACGCGGATCGCGTCGAGCGGGCCGACCCGGACCTCCTCGTCGCCGAGCTTGGCGGTCCCGCCGCCGGCGACGATCACGTAGATCTCCTCCTGCTCTTCGTGGCGGTGCCCCCAGGGCTGCCGCTTGCCGGGCTCGATCCGCTGGTAGCTGAGGCCGGACTTCTGGAGGTCGAGCGCGCCGGCGGCGAAGTGGGCGGCAAGGCCCTCGACGCCGGACTGCCCGGCCATGTCGGGAACGTCGTCGCGGAGGTTGACCTTCGTGAAGTCCCCCTCGGCCATCCGGTCAGTCCCGCTTCCCGCGACCCCAGAGCAGCTTGAACGTCCGGCCGAGGAGCTTCGTCTTCCGCGGCGAGTCGTAGGGGAGCATGTGGATGTCCTTGTCGGTCGGCGCGAACCGGGTGACGAGCAGGGTCTGCTGCTTCGTGTACTTGCGGATCCCGCCGGCGCCGTGGCGCGAGCCGACCCCGGAGTCCTTCCAGCCGCCCATCGGCAGCTCGAGCGCGACGTAGTTGAGCTGCGCGTCGTTGATGCAGACGACCCCCGACTCGATCCGCCGGGCGAGCTGCTCGCCGCGCTCGACGTCCTTGGTCCAGACCGAGGCCTGCAGGCCGTAGGGGGAGTCGTTGGCGAGCTCGATCGCCTCGTCGGCGTCCTTGACCTTCATCACCGGCAGGGTCGGGCCGAACGTCTCCTCGGTCATCGCCTCCATCGAGTGGTCGACGTCGAGCAGCAGCGTCGGCTCGAAGAAGTCGCCGGGACCGTCGCCGCGGTGGCCGCCGACGACGGCCCGGGCGCCGTGCTCGACGGCGTCGTTGACCTGCTCCTCGACGAGATCGGTCTGGCCGGGCGAGGTCATCGCGCCGACGTCGACCTGCGCGGGCCCGCCGGGGACGCCCTGGCGGAGCGCCCGCATCTTCTCGGTCACGCGGCCGACGAAGTCCTCGTAGACGGGCTCCTCGACGTAGACCCGCTCGACCGAGATGCAGGTCTGACCGCCGTTCTGCATCGAGTAGTGGACGGCGGCGTTGGCGGCGCGCTCGATGTTCGCGTCGCGCAGCACGATCATCGGGTCCTTGCCGCCGAGCTCCATAGCGGTCGGCGTGAGCGTCTCGGCGGCGCGCGCCATCACCTTCTTGCCGACCTCGGTCGAGCCGGTGAACATGACGAAGTCGACGGCGTCGATCAGCGCGTTGCCGATCGCGCTGCCCTCGCCGACGGCGACCTGGAAGACGTCTTCGGGAAGCCCGCACTCCTGCAGGCCCTCGGCCATCAGAAGCGATGTCATCGGGGTCAGCGTCGCCGGCTTGAGGACGACCGCGTTGCCGGCGGCGAGCGCCGGGATGCAGTCGCCGAACGAGTTCGTGAGCGGGTAGTTCCACGGCCCGATCACGCCGACGACGCCGACCGGCGCGTAGCGGACCTTGAGCTTGCGGCCGAGCACGAACGGGGATGCCGACTTGATCTTCTCGTCGGCGAGGAACTCGGGCGCGTTCTTGGCCCAGAACCCGAAGGCGGAGGCGGCGTAGGAGACTTCGGCGAGCTGCGCGTCCTCGTAGGTCTTGCCGTTCTCGGCGACGATCGTCGAGATGATCCGCTCGGCGTTGTCGAGCGTCCACTTCTGGGCGCGGCGGAGGATCCGTCCGCGCTCGGCGAACCCGGCGGCCTCCCAGGCGGGCTGGGCCTTGCGGCCGCGTTCGACCGCGGCGCTCACCTCGTCGGGTCCCATCGCCGGCACGGTCCCGATCAGCTTGCCGGTGGCGGGGTTGACGACCTCGACGGTGCGGCCGGCTTCGGCAGCCTTCCCGTTCGTGGTGGCGGCTGCTTCGGGCGTGGCGGTGGGCTCCACAGGACTCTCCTCGTTCGCGGCTGAAGGCTCGGCTCGAGAATGGGACGTTAGCGCGATGCCGACGCCGGGGCGGGCGGCCTCGGCGCGCTCGCCCGGCGGCCCTCACGTACCCTCCTGCGCGATGGCGAGCGCAGCCACACCGACCGGGGAGCCGAGGGAGCTGGCGGGCGGCGAGCTGGTGCTCGACTTCCCGGCCGAAGCGGTCGCGCGGCTGACGCTCGACAACCCCGGCAAGCGCAACCCGCTGTCGCACGCGGTGCTCGACGCGATCGCCGCGACGCTGCCGCTGCTCGACCACGGGATCGACGTCCGTTGCGTCGTCGTCACCGGCGCCGGCAAGGCGTTCTCGGCCGGCTACGACATCGGCGCGATCCCCGACGAGACGTTCGAGCGCGACGCCGAGGCGCTCGTCGCCCATCCGTTCACGGCGGCGATGGATGCGATCAGCGCCCACCCGTTCCCGGTCGTCGCGGCGATCAACGGCCACTGCCTCGGCGGCGGCCTCGAGCTCGCCGTCCGCTGCGACCTGCGCGTCTGCGCGGCCGAGGCCAAGCTCGGGATGCCGCCCGCGAAGCTCGGGCTGATCTACGGGCACACCGGGCTCGAGCGCTTCATCGACACGATCGGCGTCCCCCGCACCAAGGAGCTGTTCCTGACCGGCAGGGTCGTCGGCGGCGAGCGGGCCGAGCAGATCGGCCTCGTCCACGAGGTCTGCCCGGCGGCCGAGGTCGAGGCGCGCTCGCTCGAGCTCGCCGCCGCGATCGCCGCCAACGCGCCCCTGTCCCTGCGCGGCAACAAGCACGCGATCGAGACGCTCTCACAGTTCCCGCGGCTGAGCCCGAAGCAGGTCGACGAGCTGGTCGCGCTGCGCGAATCGTGCTTCGCCTCCGAGGACTTCCGCGAGGGCGTCCGCGCCTTCGCCGAGAAGCGCGAGCCGGTCTGGAAGGGCCGCTGAGCGGATGGCCCGGCCCAATTCACATGACGAGCTGGCCGCGCTCGACCCGCAGCTCGCCCGCCTGATCGAGGCGACCGACCCGAAGGAGATCCTCGAGCGCGCCGCCGATCGCGACCGCGACCGGTTCGTCGCCCTCTGCCGGATCATCGTCGGACAGCAGGTCTCGACGGCGGCGGCAAGGACGATCTGGGGGCGGGTCGAGGAGGCGTTCGACGGACCGCCGACCCCTGAGCAGCTGATCGAGCCGGACGCGGAGGAACGGCTACGGGCATGCGGGCTGAGCGGCCGCAAGGCGTCCTACGCGATCGGGATCGCCGAGGCGATCGTCGCCGAGGAGCTGCTCCTCGACTCGTTCGACTCGATGTCGGACGAGGAGGTGATCGAGGCCGTCGTCGCCCTCCGCGGACTCGGCCGATGGAGCGCCGAGATGTTCCTGATGTTCGACCTCGGCCGCCCCGACGTCTTCAGCGGCGGCGACCTCGGCCTCCGCCGCGGGATCCAGATCGCCTACGAGCTCGACGAGATGCCCTCACCGGAGGAGGCGGTCGCGATCGCCGAGCGCTGGAGCCCGCACCGCACCCTCGCCTCCCTCTACCTATGGGAGGCGGTGCACGCCAACCCCCGCTGACCCGCGGGGGTCAGGTGGGGTCGATGACGGCGAGCGCGGCGCCGGCGTCGACCTGATCGCCCTCGGTGACGTGAACGGCGGCGACGGTGCCGGCGGCGGGGGCGAGCAACTCGTGCTCCATCTTCATCGCCTCGAGGACGGCGACGACGGAGCCGGCCTCGACGGCGGCGCCCTCGGTGACGGCGAGGCGGATCACCCTGCCGGGCATCGGCGCCACCAGCGCGCCCTCGGCGAGGGCGCCCTCGCTGCCGGGATAGCGCGGCAGCTCATCGAGGTCGAGCTGGCCGTCGGGGCCGTTGACGTGGTGGGCGTCGCCGCGGCGGCGGACCCGGTAACGACGGCGGACGCCGGCGAGCTCGAGATCGACCTCGCCGGGCTCGAGCCCGTGGACGCGGACACCCTCGAGCGGCGTGCCGGCGACCGTGATCTCGACGTGCTCGCGCCGCAGTGCGTACCGGACCTCGACGTCGCCGCCTCCGGCGATCGCGAACGCGACCCGCTGCGGCTCCGAGAAGTTGTTGCGGAAACCGGCCGGGGCGAAGCCGAGTACCGGAGCCTCGGCCCGGCGCTCTGCCATCGCGGTCAGCGCCGCTGCGACCAGATAACCGGGGCTGGCCGCGGGATCGACCAGCGGCTCGGCGAGCCCGGGCTCGCGGTCGAGCAGGCCGGTGTCGGTCTCGCCGGCGTCGAACGGCCCGGAGCGAAGCAGCCGGGCGAGGAAGTCGCGGTTGGTGACGAGGCCGTCGATCTCGGCGCCGGCGAGAGCGGCGGCGAGGCGCGCCGCGGCGGTGCGGCGATCGGGCGCCCAGAAGATCAGCTTCGCGAGCATCGGGTCGTACTCGGGGCCGACGACGGTGCCGTCCTCGACGCCGGAATCAAGGCGCAACGGGGCCTTGGTGCCGCCGACGGGTGCGGCGAACGGCTCGGCGCCCGCGACCCGGATCCGCTCCACGGTCCCGGTCTGCGGCAGGAAGCCCGCCCCGGCGTCCTCGGCGTAGAGGCGGACCTCGATCGCGTGGCCGTCGATCCGCGGCTCGCGGGCACGCTCGCCCATCGGCTCCCCGGCGGCGATCCGGAGCTGCTCGGCGACGAGGTCGATGCCGAGGACCATCTCCGTCACCGGGTGCTCGACCTGCAGCCGCGTGTTCATCTCCAGGAAGAAGAAGTCACCGGATCCGCCCGCGTCGAGCAGGAACTCGACGGTGCCGGCGCCGACGTAGCCGACCGCCTCGGCGGCCGCGACCGCCGCCGCGCCGAGCCGCTCGCGGAGCGCTTCGTCGACCGCGACCGACGGCGCCTCCTCCAGCACCTTCTGGTGACGGCGCTGGACCGAGCACTCGCGCTCGCCGAGACTGACCGTCGCGGTCGCGTCGGCGAGGACCTGGATCTCGATGTGACGCGGACGCTGCAGGTGCCGTTCCAGGAAGACGGTCGGGTCGCCGAAGGCCGCCTCCGCCTCGCGGCGGGCGCCCGCCACCGCGTCGGCGAGCTTCGCCGGCTCGGCGACCGGCCGCATCCCCTTGCCGCCGCCGCCCGCCGAGGCCTTGACGAGCAGCGGGTAGCCGACCTCGTCCGCCGCCGCGCCGTGGTCGTCTCCGTCGCCGAGCTCGCGGCCGGGGACGATCGGCACTCCCGCCGCCTCCATCAGCTTCCGGGCCCGGACCTTCGACCCCATCGCCTCGATCGCCTCCGGCGGCGGGCCGATCCAGACCAGGCCGGCGGCGATGACGCGTGTCGCGAAGCTCGCGTTCTCGGCCAGGAAGCCGTAGCCGGGGTGGATCGCGTCAGCGCCGGTGCGGGCGGCCGCCTCGAGGACCGCGTCGATGTCGAGGTAGGACTCGGCGGCGGTCGTGCCGCCGAGCGGGACCGCCTCGTCGGCGGCGGTCACGAACGGCGCCGCGGCGTCGGGGTCGGAATGGACGGCGACGGTTGCGATCCCGCGCGAGCGGCAGGCGGCGAAAATCCGGCGGGCGATCTCGCCGCGGTTGGCGACGAGCACCTTGCTGAGCGGCGGCGCCACGGGCTACATCCTGAAGACGCCGAAGCGCCGCGATCCCTCGCAGACCTCGCCCATCGTCGCCGACAACGCGATCCCGAGCACGGTCCGGGTGTCGCGCGGGTCGATCATCCCGTCGTCCCAGAGCTCGCCGCTGGCGACGAACGCGTCGGACTCGGCCTCGATCTGATCCTCGACGGCCTTCGTGCCGGCGGCCAGCGCGTCCTCGTCGACCTCGATGCCGCGCCGCTCGGCCCCGGCCCGCATGACGATCTCCATGACGCCGGCGAGCTGCTTGGGCCCCATCACCGCGGTCTTGTGGTTCGGCCAGCTGAAGATGAACCGCGGCTCGAAGCTGCGCCCGCACATCCCGTAGTTGCCGGCCCCGTAGGAGCCGCCCATCATCAGGGTCAGCTTCGGGACGCCGGCGTTCGCGACCGCGTTGATCATCTTCGCGCCGGCCTTGACGATCCCGCGCTGCTCGTAGTCCTCGCCGACGATGTAGCCGGTCGTGTTCTGCATGAACAGAAGCGGCGTGTCGACCTGGTCGGCGAGCTGGATGAAGTGGGCGGCCTTCTCGGCGTCCTCATTGAAGATCACGCCGTTGTTGGCGAGGATCGCGATCGGCCAGCCGTGCAGCTCCGCCCAGCCGGTGACCAGTTGGGTGCCGTAGGCGGGCTTGAACTCGTCGAAGCGCGAGCCGTCGACGACTCGGGCGATCACCTCGCGGGCGTCGAACGGAACGCGGAGGTCATGGGAGGCGATCCCGAGCAGCTCCTCGGGGTCGTGGACCGGCTCGGTCCCGGCCCCGCGCGGCTCCGGGCCGCGCTTTCGCCAGTTCAGGTTGCGGACGATCTCGCGTCCGATCCGGGCGGCGTCGGCCTCGTCGGCCGCGATGAACTCGGAGACGCCGGAGAGCCGGGAGTGCATCTCGGCGCCGCCGAGCGCCTCCTCCTCGGCCTCCTCCCCGGTCGCCATCTTCACCAGCGGCGGCCCGCCGAGGAAGATCAGCCCCTGCTCGCGGACCATCACGACGTAGTCGGACATCCCGGGCAGATAGGCGCCGCCGGCCGTCGAGTTGCCGGTGACGAGCGCGATCGTCGGGATCCCGGCCGCCGACTTGCGGGTCAGGTTGCGGAAGTTGGCGCCGCCGGGGACGAAGATCTCCTTCTGGCGCGGCAGATCGGCGCCGCCGGACTCGACGAAGCCGATCGCCGGCAGGCGGTTCGCCATCGCGATCTCCTGGGCGCGCAAGCCCTTGCGCAGCGTGTACGGGTTCGAGGTGCCGCCGCGGACGGTCGGGTCGGAGGCGCCGATCATGCACTCGACCCCCTCGATCACGCCGATCCCGTTCACCTGCGAGGCGCCGACCTCGTACTCGGTGCCGTACGCGCAGAGCGTCCCGATCTCGAGGAACGGCGAGTCGCGATCGAGCAGCAGCTCGATCCGCTCGCGCGGCATCAGCCGCCCCCGCGAGTGGTGGCGCTCGATCCGCTTCTCACCGCCGCCGAGGCGCGCCTTCTCCTGCTCCTCATCGAGCTTCTCGAGACGCTCGAGCATCCGCTCCCGGTTCTCCGCATAGGTCGCGGAGCCGGTGTCTATGCGGGATTCCAGTACCGGCAAAGTAGGAAGTAGAACTTACTACTTTCTACTGACGTCACGGCCCGATCCGGTCGCTGCACGCAACGGCCCGACCCCGCCGACCAGGCTGCTCGGTAGCGTCGCCTCCGTGAGCGACCAGGACATGCCGCCCCCCGAGGAGCTCGGCGAGACGATCCCCCAATCGCCCCACTCGGCCCGGGCAATCGCCCTCCGCATCGTCGCCGCCCTGCTCGTCGCCGCAGCGGCCTTCGCGCTCCAGAGCCTCTGGCTCGATGACGACAACGGCAGGGAGACGTTCGGCGCCAAGGTGAAGAGCATCGAGGTCGACAGCTCGCTGCTCGACCGGACGATGCCGGTCCGGGTCGTCGTCCCGCGGCGGATCCCCGACAAGGGGCGCGGACTGCTGGTCTTCCTCCACGGCCGCGGCGAGGACGAACGCAGCTACCTCGTCGACCCGATGTTCGAGGCGCTCGCCGACCTCCGCGATCGCGCACCCGTCGTCGCCTTCCCCTATGGCGGCGCCAGCTCCTACTGGCACAACCGCGACAGCGGCCAGTGGGCCGCCTACGTGCTCGGCGAGCTGATCCCGAGGCTGATCCGGCGCTTCGACATCGCGCCCCGGAAGATCGCGATCGGCGGGATCTCGATGGGCGGCTTCGGCGCTTACGACATCGCCCGGCTCTCGCCGCACCGCTTCTGCGCCATCGGCGGCCACTCGCCGGCGATCTGGGAGAACGCCGGCGAGACCGCCGACGGCGCCTTCGACGATGCCGCCGACTTCGAGCGCAACGACATCATCGCGGCGGCGAAGCTCTCGCCGAGCCCCTACCGGGGGACGCGCCTGTGGATCGATGCCGGCAACGACGACCCGTTCCTCGCCGGCGATCAGGCATTCGAGGACGCGCTCCGTGAGAGCGGCCTCGATCCGGTCGTCCGCGACGGCCCCGGCGGCCACGACTCCGACTACTGGAACGGCAACTGGCGCGAGTACCTCGGCTTCTACGCGCGCGCGCTCAACCACTGCAAGCTGAGCACGCGGACGACCGGCGCCCGCAACCCGATCGACGGCGGCGGCGCCCCGCAGTCACCCTGAACCGCGCGCCGACGGCGGCCCACCGGCGCAGCCGGGACGGATCGGGGATAACGTGTCTCGCGGTGATGAGGGGAGCTTGGTCACGACGAGCGGGCGGGGTCGCAGTGGTCCTCCTCGCCGCCGCCGCAGCGATCGCCGTCGCCGGCCACGCCTCCAATGCCGCGACCGCCGTCCAGGCGCGGCTGATCATCGGCACCGAGAAGGCCGATCAACTCGTCGGGACGCGCCGGCCGGACACGATCCGGGGGCGCGGCGGCGAGGACAAGCTCGTCGGTCGCGCCCGTGGCGACCGGCTCTCCGGTGGCCGCGGCTTCGACACGATCCGGGGCGGCCACGGCGCGGACTTCCTGCACGGCGGGCCCGATGGCGGGAATCTCGTCGGCGGCCCCGGCCGCGACCGGTTCAACATGACCCCCGACGGGGCGCAACTCCGGGGTGGTGGCGACGAGGTGATCCGGGCACGCGACGGCCGTCCCGATGCGATCAACTGCGGCCACGGCGACGACGTCGCCTACGTCGACCGGGTCGAAGACGGCGTCTACGACTGCGAGCGGGTGGTCACTCCCGACGGGACGATCGCGACGAAGGAGGCGAGATGAGCCGCGACGAGCCGGGACCGCGCAACGAGGCCGAGGAGCGCGACGAGGCTGAGGCACCGGAGGAGTTCTGGCGCCGCCGCGACTTCCTTGCCCGGACCGCGGCGGTCGCCGGCGTCGCCGGCCTGGCGAGCATCCTGCCGCCGGACACGTTGATGTCGCTGGCGGCGAAGCGGCAGGTCCGCAGCCGCCGGTTCCCGAGCGCGCGCAACATGCCGCTCGACACGGTCGTCGTGCTGATGATGGAGAACCGCTCCTTCGACCACTACTTCGGCTCGTTCCCGGGCGCCGACGGCCGCAACCGCGGGCTCAGCTATCCCGACGCGAGCGGCGGCTCGCACAAGACCCACTACCTGCCGCCCGACTTCCAGGGCTGCGGCTTCGAGGACCCCGACCACAGCTGGGACGGCGGCCGCCTGCAGTACGGCAACGGCCGCCTCGACGGCTTCTACGAGGCGAGCGACACCTACGCGCTCGGCTACTACCGGAACAAGGACCTCGGCTTCATCGCCCCGGCCGCCCGCAAGTACATGACCTTCGACCGCTACTTCTCGTCGATCCTCGCCTCGACCTACCCGAACCGCCACTACATGCTCTCGGCGCAGTCGGGCGGCCAGAAGAAGAACATGCTGGTCGCCGGCGGGAATCAGTGGGAGACGATCTTCGACCGGGCCGCCGCGCGCGGCGTCAGCGCCGCCTATTACGTCGTCGACCTGCCGGTCCCGGCGCTGTACGGCAGCCGCGGGATCGGCTGGACCCGCCCGATCGAGCAGTTCTACGACGATGCGGCGGCCGGCGAGCTGCCGCAGATCGCCTACGTGGACCCACCCTTCCTCGACGGTGGCGGCGGCGATGGCCTCAGCGGCGACGAGCACCCGCACGGGGACATCCGGATCGGCCAGTCCTACATGGCCGAGGTGGCGCACGCGTTCATGGAGTCGCCGCAGTACCGGCGCGGGGCGATGTTCATCAACTACGACGAATGGGGCGGCTTCTTCGACCACGTCTCCCCCGTCCGCGTCCCCGACGACCGCGCCTCCAGCGATCTCGACGAGGACTTCGGGATCACCGGCTTCCGGATCCCGAACGCGGTGATCTCGCCGTTCACCCGGCGCGGCGGCGTCAGCCACATGACTGTGACCCACGAGTCGATCCTGAAGCTGATCTCCTACCGGTTCGGGCTCGGCCACCTCAACACGCGGCACCGCTACGCGTCGCAGATCGGCCGCGCCTTCGACTTCGAGCATCCCGATCGCGAGGTGCCGGACCTGCCGCGCCCGGCGCCACCGGCGGCGCTGACCTGCTCCGCGCAGGGCCTCGCCCGGACCGAGGCCGAGGAGAGCGCCGAGCGGGCCGCCGAGGGGCCCGGCCTGGAGGCGCTCGGGGGGCTGGCCGAGCAGCTCGGCTACGAGGTCCGCCCGGCGACCGCCGAGCGCGTCTTCCGCGATCCCGACCGTGCCCGGCGGGCGCTCGGGAAGCGCTGGCGCGACGCCGCCGGCTGAGGCCGGAACGCGGCCGTTCGCGTCCGCCGCTGCGGCCGGCGGGAGCCGTCCGCCGCCGTACCTAGCATCGGCCCCCACCGTCAGCAGCGGGGTCGCGGGGCCCCGCCAGGCAAGCAGGAGGGTCCTTGGCACCGTTGATCAGTTTCGAAGAGGCGTTGGCGCTCGGGGAGCTGACCGATCACGACGAGATCTCCGCGCTCGTCGAGCGCGCCTGGGAGGTCCGGACCGGGAACTTCGGCGACTCGACCGACATGTGCTCGCTGGTCAACGCGAAGTCGGGGGGATGCGCGGAGGACTGCGGGTTCTGCGCCCAGTCCCGCTACGCCGAGGCGGACACGCCGATGCACGCGATGATGGAGCCGGAGCAGATCCTCGAGCACGCGCGCGCCGCCGAGGCGGCCGGTGCGCACCGCTTCTGCATGGTCACGCAGGGCCAGGGGCTGTCGAAGCGCGACTTCGGGAAGATCCTCGAGGGCGCCCGCCTGGTCGCCGAGAAGACGAACCTGAAGCGCTGCGCGTCGGTCGGCCACATCTCCGCCGACCGGGCGAAGCTGCTGGCAGAGGCAGGGATCCAGCGCGTCCACCACAACGTCGAGACCGCGCGCTCCTACTACGACGAGGTGACGACGACGGTCCGCTACGAGGGCCGGATCCGGACGATCGACGCCGTCCGTGAGGCCGGCATGGAGACCTGCGTCGGCGGCATCCTCAACCTCGGCGAGTCGCCCCGGCAGCGGGTCGAGATGGCGTTCGAGCTCGCCACGATCGACCCGACCTCGGTCCCGATCAACCTGCTCAACCCGCGGACCGGGACGAAGTTCGGCGACCGGCCGTTGATGGATCCCTGGGAGGTCGTCAAGTGGATCGCGATCTTCCGCCTGATCCTCCCCGACGCCCTCTTCCGGCTCTGCGGCGGCCGGGTCGAGAACCTGCACGAGCTGCAGCCGCTCGCAGTCAAGGCCGGCCTCAACGGAGTGATGATGGGCAACTTCCTGACCACGCTCGGCGCCGAGCCGGCCGAGGACCGGGAGATGTTCACCGACCTCGGCCTCAATGTCGCCCGCCAGCCCGACAACGGCTCGAACCCGCGGCCCGACAACCGCAGCGGCTGGCTCGACGGCGAGAGCCCCCGCACCCCGGTAGACGACCTGATCGACACCCGGGACGAGGCCGACCTCTGGGACCCGTCGACCCAGCTCCGCGTGATCGCCAAGAAGCACAAGCCACCGGCCTACCCCGCTCCCGACCGAGGGGAAGCGGCGTGAGCCGGACGACGGACCGCGATCAGGCGTCGGGCGCTGCCGGCAGCGGAGCCTCCACCCGACCCGCCGCGAAGCGGCGGGCTCCGATGACGGCAGCGCCCGACGCCGTCCCGCGCCCCACGATTTCCGACCGGCTCATGGCCATCAAGGAGGACGGGCTGTTCCGGCGGATGCGGACCGTCGAGTCGGCGCAGGGGCCGCGGGTGTGCCTCGACGGCGATGACGTCCTCCTGCTCTGCTCGAACGACTACCTCAACCTCGCGTCGCACCCGGACGTGGTCGCAGCAGCGGCCGCCGCGACCGAGCGGTGGGGCGCCGGGGCCGGCGCGTCGCGGCTGATCTCCGGGAACATGACGCCGCACGACGAGCTCGAGCAGCGCCTCGCCGGCTTCCATGGAACCGAGACCGCGCTCCTGTTCGGCTCCGGCTACCTGGCCAACACCGGCATCATCGCCGCCCTCGCCCGCCGTGGCGATGTCGTCTTCTCGGACGAGCTCAACCACGCGAGCATCATCGACGGCTGCCGGCTCGCCGGCGCCGAGACGTTCGTCTATCGCCACCGCGACCTCGAGCACCTCGCCTGGGGCCTCGGCCGGCTCCCCGGCCACTGCGGCCTGATCGTCACCGACGGCCTGTTCTCGATGGACGGCGACGTCGCCCAGCTCGGCTGGCTGCGCGAGCTCGCCAGCCGCCACGGCGCGATGCTGATGGTCGATGACGCCCACGCCGTCGGAGCCCTCGGCCCGGGCGGCCGCGGCTCCGTCGCCGAGGCCGGGCTCGCCGGCGAGGTCGACGTCCTGATCGGGACCCTCGGCAAGGCGCTCGGCAGCTACGGCGCCTACGCCTGCGTGAGCCGCGAGGTCCGCGACCTGCTCGTCAACACGGCCAGGCCGCTGATCTTCTCGACGGCGCTGCCGCCGGGGGTGGTCGCGGCGGCCACGGCCGCGCTCGCGATCGTCGAATCCGATCCGGCCCGGATCGGGCGGCTCCGGAGCAACGCCTCTACCCTCCGCGCCGCCCTCGCCGCCAACGGACTCGACCCCGGCGGCGCCGGAGCGCAGATCATGCCCGTCGCGGTCGGCGACCCCGACCGCGCCGTCGCGATCTGCCGGCGCGCCCTCGACGCCGGCGTCTACGCGCAGGCGATCCGGCCGCCGACCGTTCCCGACGGGACCTCGCGGCTGCGGCTCAGCGTCCTCGCCGACCACGAGCCCGACGAGCTCGCCGCCGCCGCCGCGACGATCGCCGCTGCCTTCCGGGCCGTCTCCGCGGCGGGCGACTGGTCGATCGATCTGCCGGACCCGGAACCCGGGGAGGTCAGCGCCGAGCGGCACGGCTGGCGCGTCGAGGCGGTCGCCGCGGACGACGCCGCCGAGGCCGGGGCCGGGGCGCCGACAGCCCGGGCCGGCTGAGGCACCTCCGTGGAGCCCGCCGGCCTGTTCGTCACCGGCACCGGGACCGAGGTCGGCAAGACCGTAGTCGCCGCGGTCATCGCCGCCGAGGCGGCGGCGGCGGGGCTCGACTGCGCCGTCTTCAAGCCGGCGGTCTCCGGCCTCGACGACGGCGGCGAGCCCGACCACGCCCTGCTCGCCCGCGCGTCGGAAAGCGGCCAGACGGAGGACGAGATCGCCCCCTACCGCTACGGGCCGCCGCTCTCTCCGCACCTCGCGGCCGAGCTGGCCGGCGAGGAGATCGACACCGACCGCGTCGAGCGGGCGGCGGAGGCAGCCGCAGACGGCGCCGACGTGATCGTCTGCGAGGGCGTCGGCGGATTGATGGTCCCGCTCCGCCCCGACTACCTCGTCCGCAACCTCGCCGTCGCGCTCGGCCATCCGCTCGTCATCGCCGCGGCGCCGGGGCTCGGGACGATCAACCACACGCTGCTGACGATCGAAGCGGCCTGGACGGCCGAGCTCGAGGTCCGTGCGGTCGTGCTCACTCCCTGGCCGGGCGGGGCCGGCCGCCTCGAGCAGTCGAACCGCGAGACGATCGCGGAGCTGACCGGGGTCGAGGTCCTGACCCTCGAGCGGATCGATCTCGCCGAGCCGGAGGGCTGGCCCCGCCTCGGCCTGCTCTGACCCGCGCCTCCGGAGCCGATCGTCCAGCCACCAATTTGCGCCCTTCCGGACCCCTGCCTTCCGACCGGGTGCCGACGTAGCTTTGCGCGGGATGGACGGACGGATCACGGAGCTCGACCACCGGCATCTGTGGCATCCGTTCACCCAGCAGCGCGGCTGGGAGGCGGAGCAGCCGCTCGTCATCGAGCGCGGCGAGGGCACCGATCTGATCGCGACCGACGGGACCCGCTATATCGACGGGACCTCGTCGCTGTGGTGCAACGTCCACGGCCATCGCCATCCGACGATCGACGGCGCGATCCGCGATCAGCTCGACCGCGTCGCCCACTCGACGATGCTCGGGCTGACGCACGCCCCGGCGGCCGAGCTCGCCGCGCGGCTGTCCGCGATCGCGCCGGCCGGACTCACCCGGGCCTTCTACTCCGACGCCGGCTCGACGGCGACCGAGATCGCGCTGAAGATGGCGTTCCAGTACTGGCGGCAGCGGGGCGGCCAGCACGCGCGGAGGACCTGCTTCGTCGGTCTCGCCGACGGCTACCACGGCGACACGATCGGAGCCGTATCGGTCGGCGGCATCGACCTCTTCCACGGCGCCTACGAGCCGCTCCTGTTCAACAAGCGGACGGTGCCGGCCGGCGACGCGGCCGCGCTCGGCCGGCTGCTCGACCGCCACGGCGAGGAGATCGCCGCCGTGATCATCGAGCCGCTCGTCCAGGGCGCCGGCGGGATCCTCGTCCAGCCACCCGGCTACCTGCACCGCGTTCGCGAGCTCTGCAACGAGCACGACGTGCTGCTGATCTGCGACGAGGTCGCGACCGGGTTCGGGCGGACCGGGACGATGTTCGCCTGCGAGCAAGAGCAGGTCGCACCTGACTTCCTCTGCCTCGGCAAGGGTCTGACCAACGGCTACATGCCGCTGGCGGCGACGCTGACCACCGACCGCGTCTACGAGGGGTTCCTCGGCGAGCACGAGGAGCTCCGGACCTTCTTCCACGGCCACACGTTCACCGGCAACCCGCTCGCCTGCGCGGCGGCGATCGCGAGCCTCGACGTGTTCGAGCGCGAGCACACGCTCGAGCGCCTGCAGCCGAAGATCGCCCGGCTCCACGAGCTCCTCGCCGGTGTCGCGGCGATGGACGAGGTCGTCGAGGTGCGCGGCCGCGGTTTCATGGTCGGCATCGACCTCGGCGACCACGACCCGGCCCTCAGGGTCGGCCACCGGGTGACGGTCGAGGCGCGCCGACGTGGTGCGATCGTCCGGCCGCTCGGCGACACGATCGTCCTCGTCCCGCCGCTCGCGATCACCAAGCGCGACCTCGGCCGGCTCGTCGCGATCACCGCCGCAGCGATCCGCGAGGCGGTCGCCGGCGCCTACCCCGCCGGCGCGCCGGATCGGCTCGCGGTCCGCCGTGAGCGGGGTGCGGCAGGCGACCGCCGCGCCGCCGCATGACCGGCACCGAAGTTCGCGTCGCGCTGATCACCGGCTGCTCGACCGGGATCGGCCGGGCGACCGCGCTCCGCCTCGACGCCTCCGGCTGGAGCGTCTACGCGGGCGTGCGCAGGCAGGAGGACGCGGATTCGCTCGCCGCAGCCGGGTCGGAGCGGCTGACGCCGCTGATCATCGACGTCACCGACCCCGGCTCGATCGCAGCCGCGGCCGAGCGCGTCGAAGCGGAGTCGGCGGCCGGGCTCGGCGCGCTCGTCAACAACGCCGGAGTCGCCTACACGGGGCCGCTCGAGTTCGTTCCGCTCGACGAGCTCCGCAACCAGCTCGAGGTCAACGTGACCGGCCACGTCGCCATCACCCAGGCCCTGATCCCGGCGCTCCGCCGCGCCCGTGGCCGGATCGTCAACATCACCTCGATCGGTGGCATCGTCGCAACGCCGTTCTTCGGCCCGTACAACGCATCGAAGTACGCGCTCGAGGCGATCAGCGATTGCCTGCGGGTCGAGCTGCGGCCGTGGGGAATCGAGACGATCGCGATCGAGCCCGGCAGCATCTCGACCGAGATCTGGAGCTCCGGCCTCGAGCAGTTCGACCGGACCGAGGAGCGGATGCCTGCTGAGGCGCAGACGCTCTACGGGAAGGCGATCAAGGGACTGCGGCGGGCGGCCCGAGAGACCGGCGAACGCGGCATCCCTGCCGACCATGCCGCGGCGGTGATCGAGAAGGCGCTGGTCGTCTCGCGGCCTCGGGCCCGTTACCTGATCGGTCGCGACGCCCGCGTCATGGCGACGCTCTCCCGCGTGCTTCCCGATCGACTCTGGGATCGCGCGATCGGGCGGATCATGGGCCTCCCCTGATCTGCCGACAGCAGTTGTTGTGATGAATCGCCCGCTGCGTCGTAGTAGGGGTGTGGAGCAAGTGGCGACAGCGCCGACACGGGAGGCCGATGCCGAGCGGACGCTCGGATTCGACGCCCTCTACCGCTCCTGCCGCGATGACGTCTACGCCTACGTCGCCGGGCTGCTCCGCGACCGGCACGCGGCCGAGGACGTGACCGCCCTCGCCTTCGAGCGCGCCTACCGGCGGCGGCGGCGCTTCGATCCCCGCCGCGGCAGCAGCCGCGCTTGGATCTTCGCGATCGCCCGCAACGCCGCGCTCGACGAGCTCCGCCGCCGCAGGCGGACCGTGTCGCTGTTCGACGAACCGGCCGATCCCGACGTCGCGACCGCCGAGGACGGCGCCGAGGCGACGCTGCGGCGGGCGGCGCTGCGCGAGGCGATGAGCCGCCTCGACCCGCGCGAGCGCGAGCTGGTCGCGCTGCGCTTCTTCGCCGGTCTCGGCCACGCCGAGATCGCCGAGGTGCTCGGGATCAGCGCCTCGAACGCGGGCACGAGACTGCACCGGGCCGTCGACGAGCTGAGGAGGCTGTGCGATGAGAGCGCGTAGCGACAAGCCGCTGGACCCCCGGGTCGAGCACGAGCTCGCGACGATCGATCGGGTCCTCGGCGGGCGCGAGACCGACCCCGGCGACGCGGCCCTCGCCGAGCTGGCGCTGCTGCTTCGCGACGAGCGGCCGGATCCCGAGCCCGGCTGGGCGGCCAGGCTCGACGAGCGCGCCGCCGCGGGATTCCCCCGCGGCGGCGGGGGTCGTGGCGGGAAGCGATCCTCGCGACGCGGCGGCTGGATGGCGCCGGCAGGGGCGCTCGCGACCCTGCTCCTGGTCGTCGTCGTGGTCGCCGTCGTCAACGGGGGCGGTGGCACGAGTGGCGAGAACGCGGCGAGTTCCGGCTCGGCCGGCGCGCCGACAGCGACGACGGTCGTGCCGGGTGCGCAGCCAGGCGCGATGGAGCGCGACGCAGCGCCTTTCAACAACGCCTACCGGGCGAGCGGCGCCTCCGCCGACAGCAACAAGATCGCTCCCGGCACCGAGAATCGCAAGGTCGATCGCGACGCTCAGCTCGCCCTCTCGACCCAGCCCGACGAGGTCCGGTCCGTCACCGGCGAGGTGATCTCGATCACCCGCTCGCTCGGCGGCATCGTCGCCTCCTCGCAGGTCTCGGAGAACCCGGACGGGGCCTCGGCCTCGCTGCAGCTGACGATCCCGACCCGCAACCTCGATCAGGCGCTCGACCGGATGACCGACCTCGCCGACGTCGACTCGCTGAACGAGAGTGCCGTCGACATCACCCGGCCGGTGATCGACGCCAAGGACCGGCTTCGCGACGCCGAGGCGCGGAGGCGCGAGCTGCTCCAGGCGCTCGGCAACGCCACGACGGAGTCCGAGGCGGACGCGCTCGAGGCGAAGATCGCCGACGCCCGCCGCGAGATCGCCCGCGCCGAGGCCGCCTACGAGCGGGTCACCCGCAAGGCGCGGCTCTCCGACCTGGCGGTGACTGTCGCGAGCAATCCCGACGCGAGCACCCATCGCAGCCTCGGCGACTGGCTCGACGACGCGGTCGACGTGCTCAGGACCGTCGCCGGTGTCCTGCTCGTCGCCCTCGCGGTGCTGGTCCCGCTCGGCCTGATCGCGGCGCTCGTCGGCTGGATCGTGGCCCGGGTCCGCCGCCGCCGTCGCGAACGCGCGCTCGACGGCTGACGGCCCGGTCAGTCGAGCGGCTCGAAGTCGGCCTTGCGGGCGCCGCAGACCGGGCAGAACCAGTTGTCCGGGATGTCCTCGAACTCGGTGCCGGCGGGAATGCCGCCGTCGGGGTCGCCCTCGTCAGGGTCGTAGACGTACCCGCAGGACGTGCAGATCCACTGCTGCTTGACGAGGGTCTCGCTCATGGGGCGCGGAGCCTAACGTAGAGTGGCGGCCGTGGATGAGCCCGCGATCCCCCGTCCTGCGGCGACGGTCATCGTCCTCAGACGCGGCGGCCGGCACCGCAGCAGCGGCCTCGAAGTGCTGATGCTGCGGCGCGGCGCGGACGCCCGCTTCATGCCCGGCGTCTGGGTGTTCCCGGGCGGCGCCGTCGACGGCGAGGACCGCGACGCGGCGCTCGATCTCGACCTCGGTGTCGAGTCCGACGAGTGCGCGCACCGGGTCTGCGCGGCCCGCGAGCTCGGCGAGGAGGCGGCGCTCGTCCTCGCCGCCTCCGAGCTCCACCCGTGGTCGCGCTGGGTCACGCCCGAGGTCGTCCCGATCCGCTTCGACACCCGCTTCTACGTCGCCCTCGCCCCGCCCCACAGCAAACCGGTCCCGGACTGCGCCGAGGTCGACGAGGCCCGCTGGCTGAGCCCCGCCGGCGCCCTCGAGGAGCACGCCGCCGACCGCCTCGAGCTCTCCTTCCCGACCGTCAAGCACCTCGAGGAGCTGACCGGCTTCGCCGACGCCGACGCCGTCATCGCCGCGGGCTCCGAGCGCCACGTCGAGGCGATCACCCCGAAGGTCCGCGGCGACCGCGACCGCTTCGAGGTCCTCCTCCCCGGCGACCCGGGCTTCGCCGACGCGTAGGTCCGCGCGGCGCGCGCCTGAGCCGGGCAATGACGTCCGCCGGCCGTTGACTTCGGGTCAGTGGCGGAAAGCATCCCAATGCGGGACGTTTTCCGCCAACCGTCGCGTCTCGGCGGGCACGGGCGTCGACGCTCCCCCTCAGTGCCCCTCTCCCTCGCCCGAAGGTGGCGTGGTCGCCGGGAACGGGGCCATGCCGGCGTGCCAGGGGCCGGCCGGGTAGGTGGCGACGCCGGACTCCTCCATCTCGGCGCGGACGCGGCCGAAGAGCCTGCCGGCATCGTCGAGTGCGCGCTCGAGCTCGGGGCGGGTGCGCTCGCGGAGCTTCCAGAGGAAGTAGAGCTGGCGGTCGGAGGCGCCGAAGCTGACCTCGCGATCGATCGATGTCGTCCAGGTGAGGAAGGCGGGGCTGAAGAGCTCGCGGAGTGCGATCGGGTCGTGCCCGGTCGGGACCGTGGCGATGAAGCGGCGGTTGAACTCGATGCTCTCGAACTCGACGCGGAGGCGGCTGAGGCGGCGGAGCTGCTCGTCGGGACTCGACTCGATCGACTCGACGTCGAAGGCCGGGACGACCTTCGTGAGGTCGGGCATGTGGGCCTTGGCGAGGACCGCCGCCGGCAGCACCGCCTTCCGGAAGAGGCCGCCCGACTCGAACTCGTCGGCATCGCAGCTCGACCCCCAGAACTCCGGCGCCAGCTCGCCGGTGAGCCGGTTCGAGCCGCCCGGGCACAATGCCGGCGGAGCGTCACGCGGGTTGAGGCCGCCGACCTCCTCGTAGGTGAGGCCGCGGTCGGCGGCGACCGCCTTGACGGCCGCGACCCAGTCCTCGCGCTCGCCGGCGGCGCTCACCGGCTGATCCTATTCGCAGCCCCGCCTCAGCGATCCCTGGTCACGTGCGGGAAGTGGGTGCCGCCGAACCGGCTCGGGTAGTCGGGCGCCACGAAGCACGGCGCGAACGGCCGCACCGTGCCCGGGATCAGGCCCGACGGCGGGTTCGGCTGGTCATAGGTCGAGACGGTCGGCGACTTGCCGTCGCCCATGAAACGCTCGCCGCCGCCGGTGTTGTCGCAGTCCCAGTTCGGGAAGATCCCGTTCCGGCTCGCGCCGCCCCCGGCGACGAGGTCGTTGTACGGCATCAGGTAGCCGTTGCCGCGGTTCTCGGGCAGGCGGTTGCGGTAGATCGCGAGCGACTCCTGCGTGATGTAGCCGAGCTGCTTGAGGACGTGGCGCGGCGCGGGCTGCCCGGGCTGCGGGGTCAGCTGACCGGACAGCCCGGCCGGCGGGTTGGACAGGAAGTCGGTGATGTTCGAGCGGTAGTAGTTGAGCCAGGAGACGACCGGGTTGAGGTTGGCCAGGAACGGGTCGAGGTTGGCGAGCGTCGGCCGGAGCTCGCGGAGGACGCTCGCCAGCGCCGGGAAGCCGCGCCGCGATGCCCGGTTGAGCGCATCGAGGTCGATGAACAGCGATCGCAGGTGCGGCGACAGGCGCCGGACGCTCTCGAGGGTCGGGCTGATGTCGTTGGCGACCGGCAGCAGCTTCTGGACGAGCGGGCGGGTGTTCGCCTGGAACTCGTCGAGCCGGTTCAGCGTCAGCTGGGTCTCGTTCTCGAACGTCGGAGCGATCTGGAAGAACTCGCGCAGCGCCTGGTCCTCGGAGGCGAGCGCGTCGAAGGTCGAGTTCGTCCCGGTGATTGCGTCGGCGAGCTGTCCGTCGCGCTCGCTGAGCGCGTCGAAGACCGTGCCGGTGTCGCGGACCAGCCCCTGCAGCTGCGTGCGCTGGCGGCGCAGGACGGCGAGGACGTCCGAGGCGTCACCGAGGAACGGCCCGAGGTTGCCGAGTGCGTCGTTGAGGTCGAGCCCGCGGCCGCGGATCGCGATCGCTGCGCCCTGCTGCCACTGCTGGAACGCGGTCCGCGTCTCCTTGTCGAGGGCGTTGAAGATCTCGTCGATCTGCGTCTGATCCTGGACCTGGCCGAGGCCGAGCGAGCCGCCCTCGGGGATCGAGTGGACGTCGCTGCTCGACGCATCGGTGGTCGACGCGGCGGCGCCGAGCGAGACCGGCGCGCCTGACTTCTGCGGGTTCGTGCCCGACGTCAGCTCGACGTAGGTCTCGCCGAGCAGCGTCTTCTGGCGGAGGATCGCCCGCGCGTCGCTCGAGATCGGCGCGAACTCGGGATCGATCTCGATCTCGACCTTCGAGGTGTCCTGCCCGTCGATCTGCTCGTCGACCGGCGCCAGCTCGACCGACTTGACCTTGCCGACCGAAACGCCGCCGATCCGAACGTCCGATTCGGTCGCGAGCTGGGTCGCCTCCGGGAAGTAGGCATCGATCCGGTAGCTCTCCGGCTTCAACGGCACCGGGCCGCCGAACGAGATCCAGAGGAAGAGCAGCAGCAGGAAGCACGAGAGCGTGAACCCGACGGCGATCAGGATCCGGCCGATCGATGGAGCCGACTTCTGCATCAGCAGCCCCCCGCGAACGGCGCGCCCGGCGCGAACAGCTGTTGCAGGCCGGTCACCGCCGGCGCGAGCGGACTCGCGCCGAGCAGCGACATCGCCTCGTCGCAGCCGATGGTCAGATAGATGCGGCGATCGACGCCGTGGGCGTCCTGGACCTGGAAGACCGAGTTCGAGTTGTGGCCGAGCCAGGCGGCCCAGTAGAGGTAGCCCTCGTCGCGGCGGGGCGTGTCGGGCGGCTCGGCGCCGTTCGGGTTGTAGGCGGCCATGTTGCCGAGCCCGTTGATCTTCTTGGCGACGACGGTCAGCTTCGGCGTCGCCTTCGCGAGCCGGCTCGACGCCTTGCCCAGATCGCGAACCGGTCCCCGCGCCGTTCGCACGAACGGCCGGATCTCGCTCTTGATGACCGGCGTCGTCTTCACCGCCAGCCGCTTCGTCGAGGAGTTGACCTCGGCGAGGTTGCGGGCGAACGGCCGCAGGTCGCCGAGCGCCGGCCCGAGCTGGTCGGCGAACTGCGAGATGTGGTTGAGCGCGACGGTGGACTGGGCGAGCGTCCCGGGCAGCAGCCGCACCGCGCGCTGGACGCTCGGGTCCTGCTCGGCGATCGCCGAGATCGACGTGTTCGAGGCCTCGACGAGGTCGGTCAGGCTCTGCTCGCTGCGACCGACCTCGCGGGTCAGCAGGTTGAAGTTGGTGATCAGCCGGCGCAGGTTCGCCTTCCGCTCGGCGACCTTCGAGTTGATCCGGTCGATGTCGCGGGACAGCGGCCCGAGCGAGCCGAGCAGGCGGCCGAGGTCCTTGTCGCGGCCGTGCAATGCCTGCCCGCCGCTGACGAGCAGCAGGCGCAGGTAGGCGCGGGTGTCGTTGTCGAGTGCGCCGAGGACCTCGTCGAGGTTGACGTCGGGGGCGGTGTTGGCGAGCTGGACGGTGCCGCCCTCCTGGATCTCCCCGGCCTTCTTCGTGCCCGGGTCCATCTCGAAGAACATGTCCTTCAGCCCGGTCTGCGGGCGTAGCAGGATCGTCGCGTCCCGGTAGACCGGCAGGAAGTCCCGATCGACCCCGAAGGTGACGACGGCGACGCCGTCCTCGAGGCTGACGTCCTCGACGTCGCCGACCTTGACGCCGGCGACCCGCAACGTCTGGCCCTGCCCGGGGACGACCGCCTGCGCGGTCTGGAACTCGGCCTTGAGCTCGAACGGCCGCTCCTCGATGAGCGGGATCCGGAGCCGCTGGTTCTGGACGATCACGTAGGCCGAGGCGAGCCCGACGACGAGCAGCAGCGCGATCGCGATGAAGTCGCGGAGATGCTTGCGGATCGCGACGCTCATCCGCCGTCCCCCGCGCCGTAGGTCGAGTAGAAGTCGGAGAGGTCCTTCATCGCCCGCTTCTGGAGCTTGCGGGCCTTGGCGCGATCGCCGTCGTCCTTCGCCTGCGCCGCCTCGCCGAGTCCCTCGAGGGTCTGCGTCGCGTCGTCGACGAGCGGCGCCGCCGGGCTGCCCGCAGCCGGCGCTGCGCCGGCGGGTGCCGAGTCCGGCTGCGGCGGGGCCGGCCCACCGACCGCCGAGAGGTTCGGCGGGTCCTGGTTCTCGCAGGGCGCACCGGGCCGGAACGGCGTCTTCGGCGCGAACGGCGGCATCGAACCGTCGATCGGGAACGGCGTGACGCCGGCGAGGTCCTCGCCGGTGCTTTGGTCGTGGGACTGGACCGTGTTGGTGCCGCCGCCGCCGATCACGCGGATGTACTGGCCGTTGGCGTCGCCGGAGCGGCTCTCGCCGTTGATCCCGGCGAGCCCGTAGGCGGTCTCCTCGAAGACGCTGCCGTTCGGCCCGTGCTTGGCGTCGTAAACCGGGCCACCGGAGACCTCGTCGTCGGCCCAGGGCAGGATCGTGTGGTTGAAGCAGCTCGAGAGCGCCCGCGTCTGCTCCATGAACGGGATCGTGTTCGTCGTCAGCCGGGCGAGGTCGGGGACGGTCGGCCGCAGGTCGGCGACGAGGCCGCGCAGCTCGGCCGGCTGGGCGAGCCCGCGGAGCTGAGCGAGCAGCGGCGTCGCCGCGTCGAGTGTCGCCGGCGCGGTCCGGACCCCCGGGAGGATCTCGCGGGCGAAGGCACGCGTCGGCGGGAAGGCGGCGTTGAGGCTCGCGAACGCCCGGTTGCCGGCCTCGAGCGTTCGCGGCAGCTCCGCGATCGCCCGCTCGAGCGAGTCGTCCTGGGCCGCGAAGCTGCCGGTCGTGATCCGCAGGTTGGTGATCAGGTCGGCGAGCGCCTGATCGTTCCCGTTGAGGCCACGGACGACGCGGTTGAGGTTGCCGATCAGCGACGAGAGGTCGTGCGGGTTCTCGCCGAGCAGCGCCTGGTTGACCTGCGAGGTGTACTTGAAGGCACCGGGGGCGGTCTTGTTGAGCACCCGCAGCGACTCGGCGCCGTCGTACTTCGTCAGCGCGTTGCCGAACTGGTCGAGGAGGACCTGGAGCTGCCTGCGGGAGTCGGCCTGGAAGGCGTCGGTCAGGACCTGGTCGAGCTGGACCGTGTTCGACGTCTGCTGGGGCGGGAAGACGTAATCGCTGTCAGCGACCGGCGACGAGGGACTGCCGGGGCTGACGTTCACGAACAGGTTGCCCTCGAGGAAGAGTCGCGGCTTCAGCTCGAAGCGGGCATCCTCCTTGAGCGGCAGCCCTTCGTCGTCGATCTCCATCTTGACGACGGCGCCGCTGCCGTTCGCCGTCGCGCCGGTCGAGCCGGCCCCGCCGGAGTCCTCGGACTCGGCCAGCGGCTCCACCGAGGTGACCTTGCCGACCTCGACGCCGGCGATCCGGACCGGCGAGTTCGGCCGCAGGTTCTGGGCCGAGCGGAAGACGGCGGTGACCTCGGTGCCGCCGCCCCATGGCACGTTCTTGGTGAACGCGAGGTAGGAGCCGACCGCGAGGACGACGATCAGCAGCACGCCGATCAGCCAGTTCGGAATCCGCTCAGCCGACCGGCCTCTCACGGCTGCCTCGCCTTCACGCGCGTGTCCTTGAGGATCCTCGTCCCGTCCTGCTTCCAGAAGACGTCGGTTACGCCACGGTCGCCCGGCAGGTCGGGGACGAGCGCCGCCGGGTTCTGACGCGACTGCCCGGCGACGCGGAGCTGACCGAGCGCGTAGCCGGTCTGACCGGGTTGGCAGTCGGAGCCGTTTTGACCGGTCGGGGCGGCGGCGTGGGCATGCAGGATCGGCAGCTCGTGCGGGTCGAACTGCCCTTCGGTGTGCGGCGGCGTCGGCGCGGCGCCGTACTTGCCGTTCGCCTGCACGCCGGAGTAGCCGGCGGTCGAGAGGCCGGTCTGCGCGGGGCCGGGGACGCTCGTCGGGACGCCCGGCAGCGGTCCGGCCCCGTCGAGGTCGAGGTTCAGCGTCAGCGTTCCCTGCGGCGTCGCGATCAGGGAGACCCGCTGCGAGAACCCGATCGAGTCGCGCTCGGTGAGGTGCTCCGGCAGCAGCGTCCAGAAGTAGTTCCAGTAGTTGCAGACGGTCTGCGCCGGGGTCACGAAGTCGGCGAGCGGCTTGGCGCTGTCGAAGAGCTCGCCGAGGCGGACGATCGAGCTCTTCGTCGCGGGCTGCTCGACGAGGTTCTCGAGCTGCGTGAAGACGTCACCGAGGCGACGGCTCGTCCCGGCGCTGCGGGCGAGGACCGGGGTGCCGACCCGGATCGCGCTGTTCAGGCTCGGCAGCGCCGCCCGGAGGCTCTGGACGCCCGGCCGCAGGCGACGCTCGAGCTCGGCGGTCTCGCGCAGGAACGGGCGCTGGGCGGGGAGCAGGTCGATTCCGGCCTGGAGCGTCGGCGGGCCGCCGGAGATCGTCGCCTGCAGCGCCGCCGGATCGGCGCCGATCGCGGCGAAGGTGTCGGCGAGGTTTCCGAACAGCTCTGCGTTCTGGTCGGCGACCGGCGCGACGATCGCCGCCGTCCGGGCGAGCGCCGGGAAGAAGGCTGCGAGGTTGGTGCGCGGGTCGGCGAGCGTCTCGGCGACCGGCTTCAGGTTCGTCAGCAGCGGGTTGAGCGCCTCGAAGGCCTGGTTGAGCGAGGCGCCGCGGCCCGCGAAGCCGTCGCCGTAGCCGTCGAGGTTCTCGCGGATCGCGTTCCTGGTCGGCTGGTCGAAGGTGTTACCGATCTCGTCGAACTCGGTCTGGGCGATGAACGTCCCGTCGTCGGCGCCCCGGTTCTTCGCGACCTCGTCGATCGAGAGGATCTGGTTGTCGGTGTCGGCCGGATCGTCGTTGTCGTTCGTCCCGTTGAAGACGAAGCCCTCGGGCGCAGCCGGGCCGTCGCCGCGCGTGATCTCGAGGTACTTGAGGCCGAAGGCCGACTTGTAGCGGATCCGGAAGATCGAGTTCTCCGGGATCGGCGAGGCCGACTTGTCGAGCTTCAGGTTGAGGCGGGCGACGACGCCGTCGGTGTTGCCGTCGGGACCGGTCGCGGTGGTCGCGGTGACGTCGCTGCCGTCGTCCCCGGCGTTCTCGTTGTCGGGAAGTCGCACGGCGTCGATCGACTCGACGACGCCGACCCGGGTGCCGCCGATCCGCACCTCGTTGTTGGGGACGAGCCGGGCGGCGTTCGGCACGACGACCGAAACGCGGTAGACGGGGACGAACGGAAGGCCGTTGTTGGCGTTGTAGGCGAGGAAGACGGCGACGACGACGATCAGCGTCGTGATCGCGCCGATGATCGTCGGCGAGGCGGCGATGGCCGAGAACGGGCTTGTCCTTCGTCGCGCCGCCATCAGTTCCCGAACAGGTAGCCGAGGAGGTCACGGTTGCCGGATGCTGCGGCGCGGCGCTCGCCACCGCCCGTGTTGCGGCCGAGGATGTTGCCGAGGTCGGGCAGGAGCGGTCCGTTGCCGCCCCCGGGGGCGGCGGGGGCGCCGCCGGGCGGCGTCGGCACGGTCGGCACCGGAACATCCGGGGTTCCGGGCGCGTCGGGGGCGTCCGGGACGGTGCCGGAGCCGCCGCCGCTCTCGGATCCGGGGGCGCCACCGGCCGGCGCCGTCCCGTTGCCGCCGCCGCTTCCGGAGCTGCGGACGCGAGCACCGCCGGTCAGCGTCCCGGCGGGATCGCAGAGGCTCGTGTCGGTCGAGCCGTCCGGGCAGACGGAGGGGTCGTAGGGCGGCAGGTTCAGCGGCTCGTTGATGTCGGGCTGACTGTCGCCGAGCCAGGCGACGCAGCGGTTCGCCTGGCGGACGTCGGTGGTCGCCGCCGAGCCGTCGGCGTTCGGGACGCCGACCTGGTCGTGGTACATGCCCGCGTTGTATTCCGAGCACGGGGCGGTGCCGACCTCGAAGATCGAGAAGTGGAGCAGGTGCCCGACCTGGTCGTACTGGTTGATCGCGAGGGTCTGGTAGTACAGGTAGTTGAGGAGCCCCTCCATGCCGGTGTAGCCCGTCGGCGCCTTGCGGCCGCTGTCGCGGGCGGCCCGCGCGTCGACCTCGACCGCTCTGTTCGGGTCGTCGATGTCGCGGAGGAACTTCGTCAGGTCGTCGGCGGTCGCGAATGACTTCTTCGCCGACTTGCCGAGCTGCTTGATCTCGTCGCGGCCCTTGCGGAGTGCGCTGCGACCTGTCACTGACGCCCGCCCGAGCGCCTGCAGCCCGGTCGTCGCCGAGCGGTTGAAGGCCGGCAGGTTCCGCGACAGCGTCGTCAGCCCCGGCGCGGCGCCGCGGAGATCGGCGGCGAGCGGCGTTCCCTGGACCGCGAGGTTGTCGAGCTCGTTCATCGTCGGGCCGAGCTGGGCGAGGAAGTCGTCGAGCAGCGCGAAGTTCTGCGAGAGATCGTCGCGGCGGGTGTTGGCGATCTCGGCGGTGTTCTTCGCCTCCTCGATGAACCGGGTGACGTCGCGGCGGCGCTCGGCGAGCTTCGCGAGGATCCGGTCGGCGTTGACGTTGAGGTCGCGGATCGTCGTGTTCTGGCCGGCGAGGATC
>DASTTY010000015.1:0-16336 GCA_035759925.1 Solirubrobacterales bacterium | reverse complement strand
CTCACCGCCGCCGGCGCTCCCGCTCGCGTCGAGGAGGCGAGGTTCCGGGGCGACTTCGCGGCGGTCGTCGGCACCCTCGCCGCCGCCGGCGCCGCGGCCGCAGTCGCGGCGACGACGAAGCGCGGCCGCCGGGCCGGGGCGGTCGCCGGGGCCGCGGTCGCGGCGCTGATCGCCGACGACATCTCCAACGGCGCCCGCCCGTTCCGCAAGCTCGTGCGGCCGGAGCGGACGACCTGGAACGTCGTCGCCGAGGCCGGCGACGCCGACGCGGAGCGGACGGTCGTCGTCCTCGCCCATCACGACGCGGCCCAGACCGGATTCATCTTCGACCCGGGCTTCCAGGAGCGGCTGATCGACCGCTTCCCCGGCATCGTCGAGCGGGTCGACACCTCGCTGCCGCTCTGGTGGCCGGTGCTCGCCGGCCCGCTGCTCGCCACCGCCGGCGGGCTCAGCGGCCGTCGCGGCCTGGCCGCCGCCGGGGCGCTGATCAGCGCCGGCGCGGCGGCGACGATGGCCGACATCCAGCGCAGCCCGACCGTCCCGGGCGCCAACGACAACCTGACGGCGGTCGCGGTGATCGTCGCGCTCGCCGAGGCGCTCGCCGCCGAGCCGGTCTCCGGCCTCCGCGTGCAGCTCGTCTCGGTCGGCGCCGAGGAGGTGCTGCAGGGCGGGATCTACGGCTACTGCGCCGACCACCTGGCGAAGCTGGACCGCGAGCGGACCTGGTTCCTCAACGTCGAGACCGTCGGCGGGCCGTCGCTGGCGCTGATCGAGGGCGAGGGCTGCGTGGTGATGGAGGACTACTTCGATCGTCCCTGGCGCGACCTGATCGCGAGCGTCGCCGCGCGCGACGGCGTGCCGCTGCGGCGCGGGATGCGCTCCCGGTCGAGCACCGACAGCGTGATCCCGAGCAGGATGGGCGTCCCGACGGCCACGATCGCCGCGATCGACCGCTACAAGGCGCTCTCCAACTACCACCGGATGACCGACGTCCCGGAGAACATCTGTTGGCCGACGGTCGCCTGCGCCGCCGACCTCAGCGAGGCGGTCGTCCGCGCTCTGGCCCCCGGCTCCGCTGCATCCGGACCCGGCTGACAAAGGTAGGCTCGGGGCCGGGATGTGGGGAGACAAGCGCGTTTCGGTGGTGCTGATGACCTACGCGGAGCGGTATTCGATCCGCTCGGTCATCGAGGGCTTCCTCGCGACCGGGGTCGTCGATGAGGTCGTCGTCGTCAACAACAACGCCGAGCCGGGGACGAGCGAGGAGGTCGCGCAGACGCCGGCCCGTGAGGTCTTCGAGCCCGAGCAGGGCTACGGAAACGCGAGCCGCCGCGGCCTCCGCGAGGCGAGCGGCGATCTGATCGTCCTCGCCGAGCCCGACGGGACCTTCCTGCCGGACGACATCCAGAAGCTGCTCGTCTTCAGCGAGCACTGCGACGCCGTCTTCGGTACCCGGACGACCCGCGAGCTGATCTGGCACGGCGCGAACATGGAGTGGTTCTTGAAGTGGGGGAACTGGGGCGTCGCGAAGGGCATCGAGATCCTCTTCAACACCAGCCACCTCAGCGACGTCGGTTGCACCTACAAGCTGTTCACGAAGCCGGTGGCGCGTCTGGTGGCCGACCGGATGACGGTCGGCGGCAACCACGCCGGCCCGGAGATGATGCTGATCGCGATCACCTCCGGTGCCCGGTTCGTCGAGATCCCCGTCAACTACCTGCCGCGGGTCGGGACCTCCTCGGCGACCGGCAGCAAGCTGGCCGCGATCATGATCGGACTGCGGATGATCGAGATGATCTTCCGGTTCAGGGCACGGACGCCGCGACGGATCGTCCGCCCGGCCCGACTCGGCCTCGAGGACGATTCCGGTGCGGCTGCGGAACGGGGCTGACCGAGAGATGCCGGCGCCCGTCAGAAGCGAGACCGGCTCCTACGGGCGCTCGGCCGCGGGCCTGACCGTCGCCCTCGGCATCGGCGGCGTCCTCACCTACGTCTTCTTCATCCTCGCCTCGCGGAGCCTCGGCGAGGATCAGTACGGCGAGATCGTCGTCCTCTGGTCGGTCGTCTTCATCGTCGCCTCGACGCTCTACCGCCCGATCGAGCAGCTCCTCGCCCGGACGCTCGCCGAGCGCGACCAGGCCGGCGCGCCGACCGGGGACGCGCTGCGAACGGCCGGCTGGATCCAGCTCGGCGTCTGCCTGGCGACCCTGGTGGTGCTGCTGGCCGTGAAGGCGCCGCTCGAGGAGCGGCTGTTCAGCACCGACCCGAACCTCTACTGGGCGATGCTCGTCGCTCTTGCGGGGTTCGCCCTCGCCTACTTCGCCCGCGGCTATCTCGCCGGCAAGGGGCGGTTCTCGATCTACGCAGCGCTGCTGATCAGCGAGGTCGTCGGACGGCTGGTGTTCGCCGTCCTCGTCGCGATCGGGATCCTCGACGGGGCGACGCCGATCGCGATCGGGATCGCGGTCGCGCCGTTCTGTGGGCTGCTGATGATCCCGCTGATGGCCCGCCGCTACCCATCGGTGCCGGCGACCGGCGAGCTCCCCGGCGGCGCCGACCTGACGCTCGGCAGCGGCGGTGCCTTCGCCGGGGCGGTGCTGCTGATGATGCTCAGCGAACAGGTCCTGGTCAGCTCCGGGGCGCTGTTCGTCCGCGCCGCCGAGGGCGCCGCCGCGGCCGGATTCATGTTCAACATCCTCCTCGTCGCCCGGGCGCCGCTCGTCCTCTTCCAGGCGGTCGCGGCGAGCCTCTTGCCGCACCTGACCAGGCAGCGTGCCCGCGCCGACCGCGAAGGGGAGGACGCATTCCGCGACTCGCTGCACAAGACGATGTGGCTGATCGCCGGCTTCGCGACCGCGACGACCCTCGGCGTCCTCGCCGTCGGCCCCCAGGTCATGCAGCTCGCCTTCGGCGACAACTTCGACTACGACCGTCTCGGCCTCGCGATCGTCGCCGTCGGGATGGGCTTCTACCTCGTCGCCGCTTCGCTGAACCAGGCCGCGCTCGCCCAGGGTCAGGCGCATCGCGCGGCCTCGCGCTGGATCCTCTGCGCAGCGCTCTTCGTCGTCATCAACCTGGTCGCGACCGGGGATCCGTTCCGCGCCGTCGAGATCGGCTACGCGGCCTGCTCGGCACTGCTCGCCCTGCTCCTCTACGCGATCTACCGGCGGCCGGAGCCGCGGCCCGAGGACCGCGTCGCGCCGGGCTCCGCCGAGGAGCTGCAGGCGCGGCTGGCGACGTCCGACGAGGTCGCCTGATTCGATGGGGCCCGTGGTGGACGGCGGGCAGAGGTAGGAGCAGATGGCGGACAGGGTCCCGAGAGGGCGGATCGGCCGGCTGGCGCGCGTCGGCTACGCGGCCGCTCACCAGGCCGCCCGGCAGGCCGGGACGCGGGCAGTGAACATGACCCGCTCCGAGGAGCAGGCACAGGCGGCGCTCGAACGTCGCCAGCTCGAGGCCGCCGAGCAGATCGTCAACGTCCTCGGCGGGATGAAGGGCGCCGCGATGAAGCTCGGCCAGGTGCTCTCGTTCGTCGACATCGGGATCGTCCCCGCCGACGATCGCGAGCGCTTCCAGGCGAAGCTGGCGTCGCTTCGTGACGCGGCGCCGACCGTTTCGTTCGAGCGGATGCGGAAGGTCATCGAGCAGGACCTCGGCGAGCCCGTCAACAGCGCCTTCGCCGACTTCGACCCGGAGCCGATCGCGGCCGCCTCGATCGGCCAGGTCTACAGGGCGACCCTCCACGACGGCCGCGACGTCGCCGTCAAGGTCCAGTATCCGGGGATCGGCGACGCCGTCCGCGCCGACATGAAGAACCTCGGCGTCCTGCTCAGGCTCGCGCGCTCGATCACGCCCGAGCTCGACACGAAGGCGGTCGGCGACGAGATCCGCGAGCGGATCGTCGAGGAGCTCGACTACGAGCTCGAGGCATCGAACCAGCGGACGATGGCGCGGATCTACGCCGGTCACCCGTTCATCTCGATCCCGGCCGTGATCACGCCGCTCTGCCGCGAGCGGGTGATCGTCAGCGAGTTCGTCACCGGCACCGGGTTCGACGAGATGCGGGCGGCGCCGACCGCCGAGCGGGACCGGATCGGCGAGATCCTCTTCCGCTTCTACTTCGGCTCGATGTACCGCTACCGCCGGTTCTCCGGCGATCCGCATCCGGGCAACATGCTCGGGCTCGCCGACGGGCGGATCGCCTTCCTCGACTTCGGCCTGTTCAAGTCGATCGACCGCGACGTCGCAGCGCTCGAGCTCGCCTGCCAGCGGGCGGTGATCGACGGCGACGCCGAGGAGCTCCAGCGGTTGATGAGCGATGCCGGCTTCCTGCCGCGCAGCGACGTGATCGGCGCCGACGAGCTGGTCGAGTTCGTCCGCGACGGGATCTGGTGGTACACGACCGACGAGTCGATCCGGATCGACCAGACGATCGTCAACCGCGCCTTCATCCAGACGACGGACGTGCGCTCGAGCCACTTCAAGACGGCGCGGCACCAGGACATCGTCCCGGAGCACCTCTTCGGCCGCCGGCTCGAGCTGCTGACCCTGGCCGTCCTCGGCCAGCTCGAGTCCGAGGCGAACTGGTACCGGATCGCCTGCGAATGGATCTACGGGGACGAGCCCGCGACCGACCTCGGCCGCGAAGAGGCCGCCTGGATGGAGGCGAACGGCTAAGGCGTGGACAGGGCGATCGCCGCGGCTTCGACCCGCTCGACCGGCCGCCCGAGCGCCGACGCGAAAGCCGATTCGACGGCGGTGGCGAAGCCGTCGAGGTCCTGCTCGGCGCCGCGCGCGGCGGCGACGGAGGTCATCCGGGCCGCCTCGATGCCGCAGGGGACGACCCAGTCGAACGGCTGCAGGTCGTTGTTGACGTTGACGGCGAGGCCGTGGGTCGAGACGCCACGGCTGACGTGGATCCCGATCGAGCCGATCTTCCGAGCCTCGCGCGGGGCGGCGGCGAGCGTCGTGTCGCAGGCGGCGACGATCGTTCCCTGCGGGCCCGGGTCACCCTCGGGGATCGGCGGCCGGCCCGCCGTCCAGACGCCGGTCAGGCCGCTGAAGACATGGGCGGGAACGCCGTGGTCGGCGAGCGCGGCGATCATCACCCGCTCGAGCAGCTCGACCCAGGCGCGGACGTCGGCGGTGCGACCGTCGCCGAGCGCGGTCAGGTCGACGATCGGGTAGGCGACGAGCTGACCGGGGCCGTGGTAGGTGACCCGGCCGCCGCGGTCGGTGGGGAGGACGTCGATCCCCTGCGCGCGGTACCAGTCCTCGCCCATCCCGAGCTCGCGCGGGTCGGTCCGGCGCCCCTTCGTCAGGACCGGTGGATGCTCGAGCAGGAGCAGGGTGTCGGTGACCTCGCCGCGCCGCCGCGCCGCCGCGAGCTGCTCCTGAAGCGCGGTCGCCTCCGCGTAGGGGACCAGGCCGAGGCGGCTCGAGCGCAGCGGTTCGTCCATGCCCGCAGTCTCGCACCCGCGGGCCCTGAGCCCTGCCGTCTCAGGCGGATTCGGCGCGGCGCTTGATCGCCCGCAGCATCCTGTTGACGAGCAGGACGTGTCCGCGGGTGCCGATCACGCCGGCCCGGTAGAGGCGCCCCTTGCGTCCGAAGAACTCGGCCCGCGTCTCGAGCCGGACCTGCGAGCGCTGTCCCGGCAGCAGGTCGATCCGGAAGACGACCGCGTACTGCGAGAACCGGTGACGGCCGGCGAGCGCGAGCATCACCGGCTCGATCGCGCGGATCACGGTGAAGCCGGGGAGCGTCCCGCCGGGGTGGTGGAGGTCGCCCCTGGCGGCGGTGACCGCGGCGCCGACCCGCTCCGCGTAACGGCGCGATTTCGGGCTGTCGAAGGAGCGCTCGAGGGTCGGGAAGAGCGCGTCCCAGGCCGCCTCGGCCGGCGCCTCGATCTCGATCGCGTGCTCGTCGATCGGCGGCAGCTCCTCGAGGGGCACATCGATCGTCCGGGGCTTCGGCTTCCCCTGCGGTGGCGGCGCTTCGCTGACCCGCATCATGCTCCTCACATCGCCAAGAACACCGGTTCCTCCAGCAAGTCGCGCACGCGGGCGACAAATTTCGCCCCGTCGGCGCCGTAGAGGATCCGGTGGTCGCAGGCCAGGTTGACCGACATCCGATGACCGGGGACGATCGCGTCGTCGCGGACGACCGGCACCTGCTCGATCGAGCCGACCGCGAGGATCGCGGCCTGCGGCGGGTTGATTACCGCCGAGAAGCTGGTGATCCCGAACATCCCCAGGTTCGACACGGTGAAGGTTCCACCGGACAGCTCCGGCGGCGTGATCGTCCCGGCCCGGACGCGCTCAGCGGCTGCGCGGCTCTCGGCGGCGATCTGGCGGAGTCCCTTGCGGTCGGCGTCGAAGACGGTCGGCACGACGAGCGCGTCCTGAGCGGCGACTGCGATGCCGATATTGATCCGCGAGTACTCCTCGACCTTGCCGTCTCGGTAGGCGCCGTTGGCACGCGGGAACTCGCGGAGGGCGAGCGCGCAGGCCTTGACGACCATGTCGTTGAACGAGGGGACGATGTCGCCCTCGCCCGCGGCGGCCTTGATCCGCGCACGCGCCTCGACTGCCCGCGACATGTCGATCTCGGTCGTCAGATAGAAGTGCGGCGCGGTCGCCTTCGACTCCGCCATCCGCCGGGCGATCGTCTGCTGCAGCCGGGTCAGCTCGATCTGCTCGGCGCTGCCGCGCGCGGTCTCCGGCGACTCCGCCGCGGCCGCGGGCGGCGACGGCCGGCCGGCGATCTCGGGCGCGGCCGGAGCCTCCGGCGCGGCGCCGTCGCCGGAAGCCGCTGCCTCGACGTCCGCCTTGACGATCCGCCCACCCGGCCCGGACCCGCTCAGGCCCGCGAGGTCGACACCGCGCTCGCCGGCGATCCGTCGGGCCAGCGGCGAGGCCTTGATCCGTCCTCCGGCGGCTTCGCCGCCGGAGGAGCTCGCAGCGCGGCCGGGCTCCGCCGGCCCTGAGCTCGCAGCGCGGCCGGGCTCCGCCCGGCCTGCAGCACGCTCGCTTCGCTCGCTCGCAGCGGGCAGCTCGTCTCCCGCATCCGCGCGCTGCTCGCTGCTCGCTGCTCGCTGCTCGCTGCCTGCTTCGCCAACCCGCGCGATCACCTCGCCGATCGGCAGCGTCGCTCCCTCCTCGGCGACGATCTCGGTCAGCGTCCCGGCGACGTCGGACTCGTAGACCATGTTCGCCTTGTCGGTCTCGATCTCGACGAGCTCGTCGCCGACCGCCACCTCGTCGCCGACCGCCTTCATCCAGGCGAGCACGGTCCCCTCCTCCATCGAGTCCGAGAGCCGCGGCATGACGACATCAGGCATGAGCACGCTCGCCTTCGGCTCGCTTGCAGCAAGCAGCTTGCAGCAAGCAGCTGTGGCCGAGTCGTGCCGCAGCACCGGCGCGGCGGCTGCTCGCTGCTCGCTGCTCGCTGCTCGCTCTCATACCGCCCCCTCCGTCGTCTGCAGGACCGCGCTGACGATGTGCTCGGGGTGGGGGATCGCGCTCTGCTCGAGCCGCTTCGAGTACGGCATCGGCACGTCGGCGCCGGTCACCCGCTGGACCGGTGCGTCGAGGTGGTCGAAGGCCTGCTCCTGGATCAGCGCCGCAAGGTTGGCGCCGACGCCGCCGTGCGGCCAGCCCTCCTCGACGATCACCACCCGGTTGGTCTTCCGGACCGATTCGAGAATCGTGTCGAGGTCCAGCGGGCGCAGCGTTCGCGGGTCGATCACCTCCGCCTCGATCCCGTGCTCCTCGGCGAGCGTCTCCGCCGCCCGCTCCGCTTCGTGGGCCATCTTCAGGATGCCGACGATCGTCGCGTCGGCGCCCTCGCGCCGGACCGCCGCGATGCCGAAATCGATGACGTGGTCGTCGTCCTCGGGGACCTCGCCGCGCATCCCGTAGAGCGTCTCGTGCTCGATGAAGACGACCGGGTTGTCGTCACGGATCGCCGCTTTCAGGAGGGCCTTGCCGTCGGCGGCCGTCGACGGGCAGGCGACGAGCAGGCCGGGGATCTGCAGGAACATCGCCTCGAAGCTGTGCGAATGGGTCGGGCCGAGCTGGTGGCCGCCCCCGCCCGGCATCCGGATCACGAGCGGGACCCGGACCTGGCCGTTGAACATGTAGGGGATCGCCGCGGCGTGGTTGATGATCTGGTCGAAGGCGAGCAGCGAGAAGTTGACCGTCATCAGCTCGACGACCGGTCTCAGCCCGCCCATCGCGGCGCCGACGCCGGTGCCGACGATCGTGTTCTCGGAGATCGGCATGTCGCGGACGCGGCGCTCGCCGAACTGCTTCATCAGGCCCTCGGTGACCTTGAAGGCGCCCTCGAAGACGCCGATGTCCTCGCCGAGCAGCAGGACCGACTCGTCCCGCTCCATCTCCTCGCGGAGCGCCGCATTGAGCGCCTCGCGCATCCGCATCGTCGCCATCAGCCGATCCCCCCGGGTCCCTGCTGGCGGCTCTGCTCCGACTGCCCGGAGGCCTCGTCCGCATCGATCGAGCCATCCTCCTCGGCCTGCGCCTGGTCCGCCGGCGCATCGGTCTCGGTGACCGGGCCCTCGCCGGAGCCGCCGCCCGAGCGCGGGTTCTGGCCGCCGTAGGAGGCACCCGCCTCGTGCAGCTCGCGGACCCGCTCGTCGGCGGCGGCCTCGCGCTCGCGCTCGCCGCGGAAGGCATCGGGCGTCCGCTCGTCGACCGCGAACCAGCCCTCGTGCTCGCCGGCGAGCACGTAGAGGTTGTCGTAGAGGCTGTCGAGCGGCGGCTCCGGCGAGGCGTCGGCGAACTCGACCGCGGCGACGACCTCGCGATGGACCTCCTCGCGGATCGCCTCGAGGTCGTCCTCGGCGATCGTGCCCGCGTCGATCAACCGCCGGGCGAAGATCTCGATCGGGTCGCGGCGCTGCCACTCCTCGACCTCCTGCTTGTCGCGATAGACCTCGGGGTCGGCCGCCGAGTGGCCGCGGTAACGGTAGGTGAAGGCCTCGACCAGGGTCGGGCGGCGGTCGCGGCGGGCGATCTCGAGGTGGTCGGCGACGCACTCCCGCATCGCGACGACATCCTGGCCGTCGACCCGCTCACCGGGAACGCCGAGGCCCTCGGCCTTCCGGGAGAGGTCGGTGACCGCGGAGTGGCGCTCGATCGCCGTCCCCATCCCGTAGAGGTTGTTCTCGACGAGGAAGACGACCGGCAGTCGCCAGAGGGCGGCGAGGTTCATCGTCTCCCCGAAGTTGCCGGTGTTCGTGGCGCCGTCTCCGAACATGCAGACGGTCACCTCGTCGGTGCCCTTGTAGTCGGAGGCGAGGGCGAGCCCGGCGGCGATCGGGAGGTTGCCGCCGACGATCCCGTAGCCGCCCATGAAGCGGCGGTCACCGTCGAAGATGTGCATCGAGCCGCCGCGTCCACGCGCGGTGCCGTCCTCGCGCCCGAACAACTCGGCCATCACGTTCTTCGGGTCGGTGCCGCGGGCGATCGCGTGCCCGTGGGTCCGATAGGTGCCGATCAGGTAGTCGTCGGGCTCCATCACCGAGGTGGTGCCGACGATCGTCGCCTCCTCGCCGATCGCCAGGTGCAGGAAGCCGCCGGCCTTCGCGCGCTGGTACTGGCGGCCCGCCTCCTCCTCGAAGCGGCGGATCAGGGCCATCTGGCGGAGCAGTTCGCGGCTCGTCTCGGCGTCGGGGAGCTCGCGGCCCCGTGAGCTGTTCAAAACGCCTGCCGGCGTCCGAACTTCGCTCGTGTCGTCCGTATCAGCCAACCTCTCGCACCATACCCAAGCCCGTCGACCCGCCCGGCGCCCCGCCGAAGCGGATCGGGATCTAGTCCGCGTAGCGGTGGTGGAGCATCAGGTCGTTGCCGTCCGGGTCCTTGAAGAGGGCCATGTGGCAGACGCCGGTGTCGAGCGTCTCACCGAGGAACTCGATGCCCTTCGCCTCGAGCTCGGCGCGGGCGGCGGCGACGTCGTCGACGTGCAGCGCCGGATGGGCGTTCTGCGACGGAGCGAAGTCGAAGCCCATCTTCTCCGGCTCCCAGATGCCGAAGCAGGTGTCGCCGACCCAGAACTCGTAATCGGACTTGGGGTCAGGCCGGAGACCGAGCGTCTCGACGTAGAACGCACGCGTACGGTCGGCGTCCCGCGAGGGCACGCCGATGAAATCGAGCTTCGTGATCATGGCGCCAATCTAACGCGTAGCCCTCGGGCCTCACGACCGGGCGTGCCGGTAGCCGGCGACGTAGTCGGGCTCCGTGAGCCCTTCGGCCAGGCGCTCGTCGGGCAGCGCCTCCCCGGCGACCGTCCGCAGCGGGATCGTCCCGGCCCAGACCGGCAGCTCGTAGTCCTCGGGCTCGTCGACCGGGCCGCCCGTGCGCACCTTCGCCGATGCCTCGTCGATCGCCATCCGCAGGACCGCCGTCCCCTTCAGCTCCTGCTGCGACGGGGATCGGGCGTCGGCCCAGCGGCCCGGGATCAGCTTCTCGGTGAACGCCTCGAGCGCGGCGAGCTTCCCGGCCTCGTCCTCGATCCAGTCGGGACGGCCGAACAGGACCGCCGATCGGTAGTTGACGGAGTGGTGGAACACCGAGCGGGCGAGCACGAGGCCGTCGACGATCGTCGCAGTGACGCAGATCTCGCTCTCGCCCGAGCGGCGGATCAGCCGGCTGGCGGAGGAGCCGTGGAGGTAGAGGACTTGATCGGCACGGGCGTGGAGCATCGGGATCACGACCGGGTAGCCGCCGCCCTCGGCGAGGCCGACGTGGCAGACGGTCGCGGCGTCGAGGATCGAAGCGACGGTCGCGATGTCGTAGTCGGCGCGGTCGGGGACGCGGGAGACGCGCGATCGCGGCCGCTCGGTGGGGCTCATGGCGCCGATCCTTGCATCCGCGCCGCCGCCGCGACCGCCTCCTCGAGCCGGTCGTCGCCCCAGAAGACCTCGTCGCCGGCGACGACGGCGGGAACGCCGAAGACGCCACGATCGCCGGCGCGGTCGGTCTCCTCGCGCAGTCGCGCCTTGACGCCGGTGCTCGCGGCCGCCCTGGCGATCGCGTTCGGATGCAGCTCGCAGGCGGCGGCGGCGATCGCGACGTTGTCCGGGTCGGTCAGGTCGCGACCGCCGGCGAACGCCTGCCGGAACGCGGCGAGCGTGAACGAGATCGTCCGGCCGATCGACTTCGCATACGTTGCCACCCGCATCGCGTGCAGCGTGTTCGCGGGGAACGGGTCGGGCCAGCGAATCGGTTGCAGTGCCTGCGCCTGGGCGCGGCGCTCGACCTCCCGCATGCCCTCCTCCCGGACATCCGTCAGCGCCCACGAGCCGCGCTCGAAGCGGGCGAACAGACCGCCGAGCAGGACCGGCTTCCACTCCGGCTGAGCGAGCCCGGCATCGGCGAACAGGCGGCTGATCCGCTCGGCACTCAGGTAGGCGTAGGGGGAGCCGAGGTCGAAATAGAAGGCGACGTCCGGCTCGGGTGACGGGCCGGACGCGCCTCCGGGATGAACTTCGAGGTCCGGCATCGCGCCGGACCGTATCCGGTCAGCTCGGGGGGTTGAAATCCTCCGGGGCGACCGGCTGGGTGATCCGGATGTGGTTGCCGAACGGATCGCGGACGGCGCAATCGACGCCGTAGAACCGCTCGGTCGGCTCGTCGATCGCCTCGACGCCCTTGGCGACGAGGTCATCGAAGGTCTTCCGGCAGTCGTCCGTGTAGAGGATGAAGCCGAGGCCCATCGCGCCCTTGCTGAGCAGGCTGCCGATCTGGCCCCGCGACTCCTCGTCGATGAACGAGTTCGTCGGCTTCTCGAGCAGGATCTGGAAGTCGTCCTGCCCGGGAGCGCCGATCGTCAGCCAGCGCATCACCTCCATGTCGACGTCGGCTCGGACCTCGAGTCCGAGCTTGCCGACGTAGAAGTCGAGCGCCTCGTCCTGGTCGGTTACGTAGATGCTTGCGTGTGAGATCGAGTTGAACATGGGGTCAAGCTAGCCCCGGCCGACCCGCTCCGCTTCTCGAAAAGTGCTCGATGGCCGATCCCACGCCCGGGCGGCGCAGGAGGGGACGCGGCTGCGCGCGCCACCGCCGGTGCGGCCCCGGTAGGCGGTCGGGCTGGAGCCGACGATCTCGGTGAACGTCTTCGAGAACGAGCCGAGGCTGACGAACCCGACGTCGAGGCAGATCTCGGTGATCGGCCGATCGGTGTCGCGGAGCAACGCCATCGCCCGCTCGATCCGGCGGCGCTGCAGGTAGCGATGCGGCGTCTCGCCGAAGGTCGAGCGGAAGCTGCGGATGAAATGAGCCCGGGAGAGATGGACGGACCGGGCCATCGCCTCGATGTCGAGAGCGTCGGCGTAGCAGCGATCGATCAGATCGCGCGCCCGCAGCAGCCGCCGGTTGTCGTCTAGATGGTTGATTCTGAATCCCCGCGTGCGCGGGGGACCGCCGGACCAAGCAGATCGAGGACGCAGGAGGCGAAGCGGCCTGAAAGGCCGTGAGCCGACGAGGACGACGAGATGCGCAGCGTCAGGTGGTTCATCCGCGTGCGTGGGGGTTCGGGATCGATCATCTATGCGTGGATCGCCCACTTGTCGATCGCCCTCGCGGCCTCGGGGATCGCCTCCGAGATCGTCGGGTGGGGATGGACGATCCGGGCGAGCTCCTGGTAGCCGCCCTCGAGGTCCTTGACCGCGACCAGCTCGGCGATCATGTCGCAGGCGCGGTTGCCGACGATGTGGGCGCCGAGGATCTCGCCGTAGGCGGAGTCGACGACCAGCTTGACCATTCCGTCGCGGTCGTCGTAGACGGAGCCGCCGCCGACCCCGCCGAGCTTGAACTTGGCGGTCTTGACGTCGTGACCGGCTTCCTTGGCGGCCGCCTCGGTGAGGCCGACGCTGGCGACCTGGGGATGGGTGAAGGTCGCGCCGGGGATCGCGTCGCGGTCGAGCGGGTGGAGCTCCTGGCCGGCGATCGCCTCGGCGGCGACGATGCCCTCCTCCTGCGCCTTGTGGGCGAGCGCCGGGCCGGGCGTGAGATCGCCGATCGCGTAGATGCCGTCCACTGACGTCTTCTGGGCTTCGTCGACGTCGATCCGGCCGTCGTCGTCGAGCTTCAGCCCGACCGCGTCGAGGCCGAGCGCGGCGACGTCGGCGCCGCGACCGCCGGCGATCACGAGGTAGTCGACGGTCTTCGTCTCGTCGCCGTAGCTGAACTTGACCGAGTCGGACCCGGCCTCGACGTTCTCGACCCGGGCGCCGGTGACGACCTCGATCCCCTCCTTCTTGAAGGCGCGCTCGAGGACGCGGGCCATGTCCTTGTCCTCGGCGGGGAGGATCTGACCGAGCATCTCGAGCAGCGTCACCTCGGTGCCGAAGCGGGCGTAGGCGGAGGCGATCTCGGAGCCCGAGGCGCCGGCCCCGACGACGGCCAGGCTCGCCGGCAGCTCGGGCAGCGACCAGGCGCCCCAGGTGTCGAGGATCCGGCCGCCGAACTCGGTCCCGGGGATCGGTAGCGCGACCGAGCCGGTCGCGAGGATCACGTTCGCCGCCTCGTAGGTCTGATCGCCGACCGTGACGTTGCCCTCGGCGGTCAGCTTCCCCTCGCCCTCGATCAGGTCGACCTTGTGGTTCTTGAAGAGGCCGGCGACGCCGCCGGTCAGCCCCTTGCGGACCTCCTCGCGACGCTCGTGCAGCTTCGTCCAGTCGAGCGAGATGTCGGTGGCGACGATCCCGATCGACTCGCCGTTTCTGGCCTCCGCGTAGATCTCGGCGGTGCGAAGCAGCGTCTTCGCCGGGATGCAGGCGTAGTTGAGGCAGCGGCCGCCGGTCTCGTCCTTCTCGACGACGGCCGCCTTCAGGCCGAGCTGGGCGGCGCGGATCGCGGCGTGATAGCCGCCCGGTCCGGAGCCGACAACGATCACGTCATATTGCGGGGAATCTGCCATGGCGGCGACTCTAGATGATTGATCCCAAACCCCCACGCACCCGGATGATCCGCTCGGCGCTACCGGCCTCGCGTGCGCTCACCCGGCGAAGGCATCTGGATCCGCGCGAGCGCCTTGACCGTGAACCAGAAGAGCGTCCCGGCGATCGTGAGGACGAGGAAGGTGGAGACCGCCTGGAAGATCGAGGTAGCCGCGATCAGCGTGATGAAGGCGCCGATCATGATGATCGCCATGATCGCCTGAAAGCCGAGCACGGCCCAGTAGCGCGCTCGGAGCATCCCGATCCCCATCACCGCGAAGAGGATCGCCGGCGGGAAGACCTGGAATGCGCTCGGCCGCTCCTCGATGTCGGTGTTGCCGACCTGGACCTCGACGCCGGCCAGCCAGGCGACGACGATGCTGACCGCGATCGCGAGCGAGAGGACGGCTCCCACCGTGACGACGAGCGGCCGCTCGCCCTCCTCGAGCGGTTCGAGCCGCTCGCGGGCGGCCTGGTTCTTGAGCTCGGAGCGGCTGACGCCCTCCGACTCGGCCGCCGCCGCGAGATCGGTCGCGGAGGAGCCGTCGGCATCCCCGTCAACGCCGGCCTCCGGCTTGCCGCCGGCTCCCGAAGGCGGCGTCGCCCGGCCCTTGCGCTTGCGGCGCTCGGCGCGCTTGCGCTCGCGGCTGCTCACCGCTGCTCCCCGCCGGCCGGATCGATGCCGGCCCGAAGCGCTGCGGCGGCAGCCGCGGGCTCGGCGGCGTCGCGGATCGCGCGGACGACGACGATCCGTTCGGCCCCGGCGGCGGCGACGTCAGCGACGTTGCCGGGGTCGATCCCGCCGATCGCGAACCACGGCAGCGCCGCGTGCTCGGCGGCGTAGCCGACGTACTCGAGCCCGGCCGCGGGTCGCCCGGCCTTCGTCGGCGTCTCCCAGATGGGACCGACGCTGACGTAGTCGGGCCGGCCGGCGCCGGCGGCATGGGCGGCGTCGAGCTGGGGCGGGGAATGGGTCGAGAGCCCGACGATCGCGTCCGGACCGGCCTGCCCGCGGGCGATCTCGACCGGCGTGTCGTCCTGGCCGACGTGGACGCCGTCGGCGCCGCACGCCGCGACGAGGTCGGGCCGGTCGTTGATCAGAAAGAGCGCCCCGTGGCGGTCGGCCGCGGCGCGAAAGGCGGGGGCGGCGGCGAGCAGGGCCTCCTCGTCGGCGTCCTTGTCGCGAAGCTGGATCAGGTCAACGCCGCCGCGAAGCGCCGCATCGAGCAGGTCGTCGAGCCCGTCCGGGTCGGTGCCTGCCTCGGTGACGAGGTAGAGGCGCGACCGGGCCAGCCGCTCGCGGGGCGTCGGAAGGACCGCTGGCTTCGGCTTCGGCTCGGGCATCGGCCGGAAGCGTAGATAACGGCGCCGGGCGCGGCGCGGGGCCGGCGCTACGATCAGGTCGTCAACGGGAGCCGGAAGCGACCGGCTGAGAGGGCGGCTGGCGCCGCCGACCGTCCGAACCTGATCCGGGTCGTGCCGGCGCAGGGATGGACGATCCCGCCCCCCGGCAATCCACTTGGAGGCGAGGCGAAGCATGGCCGGCGAGAACGAGAGCGGAGCGAACGGGGCCGACCTCGTGATCGCCGGCGGCGGCCTGATCGGGCTCGCCTGCGCCCTCGAGGCTGCCGGCTCCGGCCTCGACGTGCTCGTCGTCGATCCCGGCGCGGAAGGCCGCGCGTCGGCGGTGGCGGCGGGCATGGTCGCGCCGGTCGGCGAGGCGAGCTGGGGCGAGGAGGCGCTCCTCGCCGCCGCCCTCGATTCCGCCGATCGCTGGCCGGGATGGGCCGATCGGCTCGAGGCCGAGGGCGGCAGTGACGTCGGCTACCGGCGCTGCGGCGCGCTCCACGTCGGACTCGACCGCGACGAGGCGGCCGAGCTGCGCCGCCGCCACGAGCTCCACGGGCAGCTCGGGCTCGAGTCGGAATGGATGGGCGCGCGGGCCTGCCGGCGGCTCGAGCCGGGGCTCAGCCCCGATATCGCCGGCGGCTACGTGGCGCCCGGGGAGGGCGAGGTCGACCCACGGCAGGTGACGGCGGCGCTGCGCCCGGCCTGCGAGCGAGCCGGCGTCCACATGCGGACGGGATCGGTCGCGAGCGTGCGCCTGAGCGACGGCGGCGTCCGCGGCGTCGCGCTCGGCGACGGCACGGCGATCGCCGCCGAGCGTGTCCTGCTCGCGGCCGGGGCGTGGCTCGGCTCGATCGACGTTCCCGGCCTGGAGCTGCCGGTGCGGCCGCTGAAGGGGGAGATCGTCCGGCTCCGGGCGCGTCCCGGCGAGCAGCCGTGCGAGCGGATCATCGCCGCCGAACGCGTCTACATCGTCCCGCGGGCGAGCGGCGAGGTCGTCGTCGGGGCGACGGTCGAGGATCGCGGCTTCG
>DASTTY010000014.1:0-22609 GCA_035759925.1 Solirubrobacterales bacterium | reverse complement strand
TGCTCGACGGCGCCGGGGTCAGGGCCTTGCTCGGCGACCCGGAGATGGACGTCGAGGCGGCCCGGGCTCTCGTCGCGACTACGCTCGCCGAGCCGCTCGGGGTCGAGCCGCAGGCGCTGCTCTCGCTTCCGGCCGGTTGAGCCACCGCCCGTTGGTCCTTGCACGCCGACGGCAGCGTCGAGTAATCTGAACGACGGTTCAGTTTTGGAGAGAACCGCGGAAGGAGCGGCCATCAGCCCGCGCCCGAACCTCGAGCACATCCGCAAGCCGCAGATCCTCGCCGCCGCGGGCGAGGTGATCGGCGAGCGCGGAATGGCGGCGACGCGAATCGCCGACGTCGCCTCGCGGGCGGGGACCAGCCCGCCGGCGGTGCTCTACTGGTTCGAGGACCGCGACGAGCTCATCAACGAGGCGCTCGGGTTCTCCGAGGATCGCTTCTACGACTCGGTGACCGTCCGCCTCTCCGAGCTCGGAACTCCCGGCAAGCGCCTGCGCCTGCTGTTCGAGGCGTCGGTCGCCGACCCCGACTGGACCCTGTGGATGGAGCTCTGGACGCGGGCGCTGCGCGACGACAAGGCGCAGGACACCCGCCGCCGGCTCGACGATCGGTGGCGCCAGGAGATCGCCGGGCACGTCAGGGAAGGCCAGGCCTCCGGGGAGTTCGACTCGACCCGTGATCCCGGCGAGGTGGCCCTGCTGCTGGCCTCGCTGCTCGACGGGTTGGCGCTGCAGGCGACGCTCGGCGACCCCGAGGTCGGGCCGGACCGACTTCACAAGCTGACGATCGAGGCCGTCGAGCGGTTCCTCGGAGCGGAGCTGCCGGAGCTCGACGATGAAATCGACGATCGCGGGCACGGTGTGCTCGCCGAAGGAGGATGAGGATGACGGGCAGGAACATCGACCGCCTCTGGGTGGCGAATCGGATGACGCGGCGCGACGCGTTCAAGGTCGGGGGCGGCTTCGCGGTCGCCGCCGGGCTCAGCGCCTGCGGGGTCGGCAACGGCGCCGGCACCTCCTCGGAGAGCGCCACGGAGGTGAAGATCGAGCCGAAGATCGACGGCGATCTCGTCTACTTCAACTATGCGCAGTACATCAACCCGAGCCTGGTCAAGCAGTTCGAGCAGAAGCACGGGATCCAGGTGCGCGAGTCGTACTACGACTCGATGCCGGCGATGATGGCGAAGCTCGGCTCCGGCAACCACTACGACCTGGTCTTCCCGAGCGCCGAGTTCGCCGACAAGCTGATCAAGGCGAACCGGCTCCTGCAGATCCCGCGCGACAAGATCCCGGCCGCCGCCGACATCTACCCCTACTACGACGACCCCTGGTATGACCCGGGCTCGGCGCACACGCTGCCCTACTCCCTTTATCTGACCGGCCTCGGCTACCGGGCCGACAAGATCGACACGATGACGGGCTCCTGGCGCGACATCATCAACCCCCAGGCCGACGGCCGCTCGTTCGTCCTCGACGACTTCCAGGAGGGGATCGGGATGGCGAACCTGGTCAACGGCTACGACCTGAACGCGGTCGAGCAGGACCAGCTCGACGAGGCCCAGGACTACCTGGTCGGCCTGAAGCCACACCTGCGCGGGTTCAGCACCGACACGATCACGAACATGTCGTCCGGGAACGCCTGGATCCAGCACCTCTGGAACGGCGACGTCATCAACATCCGCTACCGGGTCGACGACCCGGACACGATCCAGTTCCAGAAGAACGAGGAGGGGTGGCCGGTCGGCAGCGACGTCTTCGCGATTCCGACCGACGCCGAGCACCCTGGGACCGCGCTGATGTTCATCGACTTCATCCTCGAGAACTCGGCGAAGAACGCGGGCTGGACCGGCTATCCGATGCCGACACACAGCTCGGCGAAGCCGTACGCGGAGCTGACCAGGAACGAGCCGGAGCTGCAGGTGACGATCGAGGACCTCGAGAAGGGCCAGCAGTTCGCCAACCTCGAGGGCGCGGACCGGGAGGCATGGGATCGGACCTGGACCGAGGTCAAGGCCGCCTGACCGGCGGCACCGAGCCCCGATGACCCGATCGAGGGTGATTTGAGCGAGCGACGCTTCGCGAGCCTGACGCTGCTGCCGGGAGCGGTATGGCTGGTCCTCCTGTTCCTGGTGCCGCTGGCGATCACGCTGGCGATCTCGTTCGGCACCACCGACGAGCTCGGCAACGCCCTCTACGGGTGGAACCCGGAGAACTACAGCCGCGTCTTCGACCCGCTGTTCGCGCCGGTCCTGCTCCGCTCGGTCGGCTACGCGTTCGCGACCGTGACCCTGTGCCTGTTGATCGGCTACCCGATCGCCTACTACATCGCCCGGTTCGGCGGTCGCTACAAGTACCTGCTGATCGCGCTGGTCGTGCTGCCGTTCCTCGTCAACTACCTGATCCGGGTCTACGCGTGGGTCGCGATCCTCTCCGACGAGGGCCTCGTCAACGGGGTGCTCGGCGACCTCGGGCTGACGACCGACGGCATCCGCTTCCTCAACACCCCCTACGCGGTGATCGGCGGTCTCGTCTACGGCTACATGGCGTTCATGATCCTCCCGGTCTACGCGGCGCTCGATCGCATGAGCCCGTCCCTGATCGAGGCCGGCAAGGACCTCTACGCGAACGGCTGGCAGACCTTCCGCCACGTCACCTGGCCGGCCACGTTCCAGGGCGTGCTCGCCGGCGCCGTGCTCGTCTTCCTGCCCGCCGTCGGCGACTTCATCAGCGCCCAGCTGCTCGGCGGGCCCGACACCTACATGGTCGGGAACCTGATCCAGCAGCAGTTCTTCGAGGCCAACAACTTCCCGTTCGGCGCCGCTCTGACGACCGTCCTGATGGCGTTCCTGCTGATCTTCATGGTCTTCTACCTGCGCTCGGCGAGCAAGGCGGCCGCGGAGGCGCGGGCATGAGCGCGATCGGCCGCCGCCTGACCCGCAGCCGCGGCGGCGAGAAGCCCGCGAAGCCGTTCGACCGGCCGCGGTTCCTGCATGTCCTGATGGGGCTGTTCCTGCTCTGGACGTTCGCCCCGATCGCGATCGTGGTGCTGTTCTCGTTCAACTCCGGCAAGTCGCTGCAGAACTTCGAAGGCTTCAGCACCCAGTGGTACAGCGACTTCTTCGGGGACCAGCAGTTGCGCGACTCGCTCGTCGCCAGCCTCGAGATCGCGCTCGTGACGATGGTCGTCGCGACCCTGCTCGGGTCGCTGCTCGCGTTCGGGCTCGTCCGCTCGCGGAACCGCCTCAGCCCGGTGACGAACGTGATGATGCTGATCCCGCTGGTCGTCCCGGAGATCGTCGCCGGTGTGACGGCGCTGCTGCTGTTCACGCAGATCGGGATGAAGCTCTCGCTGACGACGATCATCCTCGCCCACATCACGTTCTCGATCTCCTACGTGACGGTGATCGTCCGCGGCCGGCTCGCCGCATTGAACCGCGAGGTCGAGGAGGCGGCCATGGACCTCGGCGCGACCCGGTTCCAGACCCTGCGTCTGGTCCTCCTCCCGGCCCTGTGGCCGGCGATCCTCGCCGCGGGCCTGCTCACCTTCGCGCTCAGCTTCGACGACTTCGTGCTCTCCTTCTTCACCACCGGTGAGGAGGTGCAGCCGTTGCCGGTGCGGATCTATTCGTCGATCCGCTTCGGGGTGACGCCGACGATCAACGCGATCGGGACGCTGATGCTGCTCGTCTCGGTCAGCACGATCGCGCTGGCGCTGGCGCTGCCGCGGATTCTCGGACGACGAGGCCAGACCGTTCTGATCGGAAAGGACGCTGTATGAGTGAAGCCGGCGAGGCGATCCGCTTCGATGGGGTGACGAAGCGATTCGGCGAGATGACCGCCGTCGACGACATGACCCTGACGATCCGGCAGGGGGAGTTCTTCTCGCTGCTCGGCCCGTCGGGGTGCGGCAAGACGACGACGCTGAGGATGGTCGCCGGGTTCGAGCAGCCGAGCGCCGGGACGATCCATCTCGAGGGGGAGTCGGTCGAGTCGGTGCCTCCGTACCGGCGCAACGTCAACACCGTCTTCCAGAGCTACGCGCTGTTCGAGAACCTCGACGTCTTCGAGAACGTCTCATTCGGGCTGAAGCGGCAGAAGGTGCCGAAGGACGAGATTCGCACCCGGGTCAACGAGGCGCTCGAGCTCGTTCAGCTCCCGACCCGCTCCGACGCGAAGCCGAACGAGCTCTCGGGCGGACAGAAGCAGCGGGTGGCCCTCGCCAGGGCGCTCGTCAACCGGCCGGCGGTGCTGCTCCTCGACGAGCCGCTCGGGGCGCTCGACCTGAAGCTCCGCAAGCAGATGCAGATCGAGCTCAAGCAGATCCAGCGCGAGGTCGGGATCACGTTCGTCTACGTGACCCACGACCAGGAGGAAGCTCTCTCGATGTCGGACCGGATCGCGGTGATGGAGTCGGGCATCGTCAAGCAGTGCGGTGAGCCCGAGGACGTTTACGAGCGCCCCGGCGGCGAGTTCGTCGCCGGCTTCATCGGAATCTCGAACCTGATCGAAGGAACGGTCGCGGACCGCGACCGGGTCCGGATCCGCTCCGGCGAGGTACTGCCGGCGCCGCTCCCCGACGATTGCGAGACCGGTGCGACCGTCCACCTCTCGGTCCGGCCCGAGAAGATCGCCGTGGACGAGGACATCGACGAGCAGATGGTCTCGCTGACCGGCCGGGTCGTGGGCCGGGTCTACCTCGGCGTCAGCACCCAGGTCACCGTCGCGCTCGGCGACGGCGCTCACATCGTCGCGCTCGAGCAGGCCACCTACCGGGCCCGCGCCGACGACCGCTGGGAGGAGGGGATGGAGATCCGCGTCGGCTGGCACCCCGACAACTGCCTCGTCCTGCGATGACTGCGGCGTGCGGGTAGCGGTCGTCGGGGCCGGCCTCGCCGGGCTCGCGGCGGCGGACGCGATCGCCGCCGCCGGGCACGAGCCGGTGGTCCTCGAGGCGCGCGAGCGGGTCGGCGGGAGGGTCCACTCGCGAACGCTCGACAACGGTGCCGTCGTCGAGATGGGCGCCGAGTTCATCCTTCCCGGCTGCACCGAGGTGGTCGGGCTCGCGGATCGCTTCGGGCTCGGCCTCTGGGACAAGGGCATGCGCTACGGCCGCCGCGAGCCGCGCGGCGTCGAGGTGCCGGACGGCGCCATGGAGGCGGCGGTCGAGGCGATCGGGGCGGCGCTCGCGGCCGGCGGCGGCGCGGGGCAGAGCGTTCCCGCCCTGCTGTCCGGGCTCGACATCGACCCCGGCGCCCGCGCGGCGATCATCGCCCGCGCCGAAGTCTCCGCGGCCGCCCCGGGCGAGCTCGTCCCCGCCGACGAGCTCGGGCTGCTGGCCCGGATCAGCGACCAGCCCTCGCCGGGCATCGCCGGCGGCAACCAGCGCCTCGCCGAGGCGCTCGCCGATGCGATCGGACGCGAGCGGATCAAGCTCGGTGAGCCGGTGCGGGCGATCGCCGACGAGGGCGACGGCCTCATGATCGCGGCCGACGCCGGCTCGTTCAGGGCCGATCGCTGCGTGATCGCTGTGCCGGCGACGGTGCTCGGGCGGATCGAGCTCCGTCCCGCGCTTCCGGACGTGAACGATGCGCTCGCCTCGATTGCCTACGGCCACGCCGCGAAGCTGTTCGTGCCGCTCCCCGGCCCGGTTGCGCCGAGCGCCACGCTCGCGGTGCACGATCGCTACTGGGCGTGGACGGCCAGCGGCGACGAGGAGGGCGTCTCGCAGCCGGTGGTCAGCGCCTTCGCGGGTTCGGCGGCAGCGCTGGAGCGGCTCGCGGTCGAGTCGGGCCCGCGGCCGTGGGCGGAGCGGCTCGCGGCGCTGCGCCCCGACCTCGAGATCGATCCCGCCCGGGCGGTGCTCTCGACCTGGGACGACGACGAGTGGGTCGGCGCCGCCTACTCGGTGGCGACCCCGGACGCCGCGGCCGTCACGCTCGGCCGCCCTCACGGTCGGCTCGCCTTCGCCGGCGAGCACCTCGCCGGCGAGATGAGCGCGCTGATGGAGGGCGCGATCCGCAGCGGCCACGCCGCCGCCGCGACCGTCCTCGGCCAGCGGGTCTAAGCGAGCGGCGAGTTGCCGCCGGAGGCGCGCTCGGCGGCGGCGGCGAGCTCGTCGCGGAAGTCGGGATGGGCGATCCGCGCCAGCTCGAGGCCGCGCTGGTGGATCGTCTTTCCCTCGAGCTCGGCGGCGCCGTACTCGGTGACGATCACGTCGACCTGATGGCGCGGGGTCGTGATGACCGCGCCGGCGTCGAAGGCGGGGACGATCCGGGAGCGGAGCTCGCCGTCGAGCTCGACGGTCGAGGGCAGGCACTGCAGCGAGCGATCCTCGACCTCGAGCCCGGAGCCGGCGGCGAAGTCCTCGGCGCCGCCGATCCCCGAGTACTGGCGGCCGTTGATCGTGTCGGCGACGACCTGGCCGTGGACGTCGACCGCGAGCGCGGCGTTGATCGAGACCATCCGCCGGTTGCGGCGGATCACGTCCGGCGAGTTGACGACCTCGACCGGCAGGAAGGCGACATCCTCGTTGCCGTCGAGCCACTCGTAGAGCCGTTTCGACCCGAACGCGAACGTCGCGACCGAGACGCCGTCGAAGACCCCCTTGCGGTTCGTGACCGCGCCGGCGAGGTGGAGCCTCATGAGCCCGTCTGTGAGCATCTCCGAGTGGATCCCGAGGTCGCCGTAGTCGCCCTCGGCGAGGATCGTCGCGATCATCGACGGGACGGCGCCGATCCCCGTCTGGATGGTCGAGCCCGAATCGATGAACGCCGCGGCGTTCGCCGCGATCGCCCGGTCGACCTCGCCCGGCTCGGCCCCCGGCAGCTCGAGCGGGCTGGCATCGGTCTCGATCAGCACGTCGGCCTCGTCGACGTGGATCCGGTGCGGATGCTCGGGCGGCAGCCCCGCGGTCCGCGGATAGCCCGACGCGGCCTCGACGACGAGCAGCCGGTCGGGGTCCTCGGCGGCGCGGTGGATCTCGCCGATCGAGCCGCCGGCGTGGAGCGAGAGCGAGCACCATCCATCGGCGTCGGGGGCGGCAACGACCGTGCACATGACCCGCGGGCGCTGGCGCTCGTAAAGCGGACCGAAGCGGCGGAAGTCGGCCGGAGCGAAGCTGATCGCGGCCCCGGCGTCGCGGAGCGCCCGCTCGAAGGGCCCGTAGAAGCCGGAGAGCAGGTTGACCCCGGAGCGGCTGAACAGTTCGGTCCCGACGCCGAGCAGGGCGCCGTACACGCGGAGGTCCTCCCAGTCGTCGCGCTCGCCGAGCGCCGCCAGGAAGCTCGGAGGCTGGCCCGGACCGAGCGGCAGCCCGAGGGTGTCGTCGGGCCTGATCAGAGCTGCAGCTTCGGCGGCTGTGGCCATCGCCGCCATCCTCGCATCGACTCGGCGGGAGCGGCCGGCTCGGATTGCGCCCGTCCCGGCCAGTGGCTATCCTTTCCGTGGTTGACTGATTGGTCAATCGGTTTTCGGCCCCCGAGCCCGGATGAGCGTCGTTGCCACTGGTAGAGCGCTCCGGTCCCGGCCCCGTCAGCCCTCAAACACGACTTACAAGGAGCATCCACGGTGGTTGACTTCACCTTGACCGACGAGCAGAAGGACCTGCGGGAGATGGCGCACAACTTCGCCGAGAAGGAGATGCGCAAGGTCGCCTGGGATTACGACAAGGACGGCACCTGGCCGCAGGAGATCATCGAGAAGGCCTGGGAGGTCGGCTTGATGAACACCCACACGCCCGAGAAGTACGGCGGGCCGGGGCTCGACTACCTGTCGGGCTGTCTGATCGAGGAGGAGCTCGGTTGGGGCTGCTCGGGGATCGGCACCTCGCTGGCCGCCAACGGCCTCGCCTCGGCGCCGGTCGCGCTCGGCGGCAGCGAGGAGATCAAGTCGGAGTTCCTCGGGATGCTGACCGAGGGACCGAAGCTCGCCAGCTTCTGCCTGACCGAGCCCGACGCCGGCTCCGACGTCTCGGGGATGAAGACGACCGCCACGAAGAAGGGCGACAAGTGGGTCATCAACGGCTCCAAGTGCTTCATCACCAACGGCCAGTACGCCGACTGGTACACGGTCTACGCGAAGACCGACAAGGACGCCGGTCACCGCGGCATCTCCGCCTTCGTCGTTCCCCGTGACGACACGATCGTGATCGACAAGAAGGAGGACAAGCTCGGCCAGCGCGCGTCGAACACCGCCACGGTCACGTTCAACGAGACCGAGATCCCTGCGGGCAACCTGCTCGGCGAGGAGAACAAGGGGTTCAAGCTGGCGATGATGACGCTCGATCGGACCCGTCCCGGCGTCGCCGCGATGGCCGTCGGCATCGCCCGCTCGGCGTTCGAGTTCGCCTGCGAGTACTCGAAGGAGCGGCAGCAGTTCGGCGTGCCGATCGCCATGCACCAGGCGGTCGCATTCATGATCGCCGACATGGCGACGAAAATCGAGGCCGGCCGCCTGCTCACCTGGCAGTCCGCCGCCCGTCTCGACAACGGCCTCCGCAACACGCTCGAGGCCTCGCACGCGAAGCGCTTCGCCGCCGACTCGGCTATGGAGGTCGCGACCGACGCCGTCCAGGTCTACGGCGGCTACGGGTTCATCAAGGAGTACCCGGTCGAGAAGATCATGCGCGACGCGAAGATCATGCAGCTCTACGAGGGCACCTCGCAGATCCAGCGCCTCGTGATCGCGAAGGAGGTCCTGATGGGCCGCAACGTCGACGAGCGCATCCCCGAGGCGGTCGAGGAGGACGACGACAAGGGCGTCGAGGAGGTCGTCGCCGCGTAGGACAGCGGACGTCACCGACTATGAAGGGCCGAGCATATGCTCGGCCCTTTTGTTTGGGGGACAGAGGACAGAGGACAGGAGCCTGTCCTCTGTGAGCGAGCGGCGAAGCCGCGAGCGGCCTGTCAGCGAGCCGTAGGCGAGCGCACTCGAGCGACCGGCGAAGCCGCGAGCGAAATGCAGAGGCCGGGGATTCGACCGGTGGGCCGGCCCGACGTCTTGTCTCACCGCTCACCCGGGGCCCTCGCTGGCCCTGGTCACGCTCCTTCTCTGGCGCGCGCCCTACGGGCGATCCACCGACCTCTGCACCCGCCGGTATCGGGCTCCGGGCCGCGGAGCTTGAGCCCCGGGAGGGTCCGTGGACGGGCTTGCAAGCGGCGCGCCACCATCCAATGCCTATAGTCGCCCCGATGGCCGATGGTCATTCGAAGCCGATGGCCGAAGCGGTCGCCGAGGCGACGAGGGCGACCGAGCGCGGCCGCAAGCGGCGGCGGGCGGCGGGCCGCGCCTCCGACGTCTTCGGCGGCGAGCTGCGCCGCCGCGACGTCTTTCCGCTCCTCGTCCTCCACCTCGTCGGCCGCGAGCCGACGTTCGGGAACCGCCTGATCGAGGACATCGAGGCGATCACGCAGGGCGTGATCACCGTCAACCCGAACACGATGTACCCGCTCCTCCGCCAGCTCGAGAAGCGCGGGATGATCGCCGGGCGCTGGGAGCATCCCGACCGCAGGACCAGACGCTTCTACTCGATCACCGATGCCGGCCGCGAGGAGTACGACCGGCTCCGCGAGGAGCTCGCTCCCTTCCTCGAGTCGATGATCCGCACCGTCACCCTGATCCAGCGCGAGATCTATGGCGAAGGTTGAGGCGTCGGTCGAGATACCGGCCGCCCTCGCCGAGGTCTGGGACCTCTACTTCGACCGCGATCGCTGGCCGGCCTGGGTGGACGGCTTCGCCGCGGTCGTCTCCGCGGCCGGCTATCCGAAGCCGGGCGGGGAGCTCGTCTGGCGATCGACCGCGGCCGGGCGCGGGCAGGTCCGCGAGCGCGTCCTCGACCACGAGCCGCGCTCGCTGCACCGGATCGAGTACGAGGACCCGGAATCGCGCGGCCGCCTCGCGACGGAGTTCGCGATCGTGCCCGGCGGCGACGAGCGCCTGACGAGCGTCACCCAGCGTCTCGAGTACGAGATCAGCGGCGGCGGCATCCTCTCCCCGGTCACCGATCTGCTCTTCATCCGCAGCCAGATGCGGCGGTCGCTGGAGCGCTCGCTCGACGCCCTTCGGCTCGAGTCGAACGGGTAGCCTTGCGGACCCCCAGACCCACGTTAGGAGCGGAATGTTCGTCTTCAAGGCTGCAGTCGTCGGCGCCGGCACGATGGGCGGTGAGATCGCCCAGTCGATCGCCGCGGCCGACATCGACGTCGTCCTCAAGGACATCGACCAGAAGTTCGTCGATCACGGGCTCGACAAGGCCCGCGAGGTCACCAAGGGCCAGCTCGACAAGCTCGTCGGCAAGGAGAAGCTGACCCAGGAACAGGCCGACGCCCGCCTCGAGGAGGTCATGGGCCGGATCGAGGGGACGACCGACTACTCGTCGTTCGGCGACGTCGACTTCGTCATCGAGGCCGCCCCGGAGCGGATGGAGATCAAGCAGTCGGTCTTCGCCGAGCTCGACGCCGTGACGCCCGGCCACGCGGTGATCAGCTCGAACACGTCCTCGCTCTCGATCACCGAGATGGGCGACGCGACGCTGCGACCCGACAAGGTCGTCGGCTTCCACTTCTTCTACCCGGCCTCGATCATGCCGCTGCTCGAGATCGTCCGCGGCGAGGAGACCTCCGACGAGACGGTTGCAACGGCGTTCAACTTCGCCCAGGCGATCAAGAAGCAGCCGATCGTCTGCGACGAGGTCCCCGGCTTCGTCGTCAACCGGATCCTCAACTCCTCGGTCGCCGAGGTCTGGCGCGAGCAGCACGAGAAGGGCCTGTCGATCAAGAGCATCGACGAGGGCATCGCCGCCGCCAACGCGGCGCCGATGGGACCGTTCATCCTCACCGACTTCCTCGGTCTCGACACCGTCCTGCACGTCGCCGAGCACCTCCGCGAGTCCTACGGCGACCGCTTCTACGTCCACCCGGGCATGGAGAAGCTCGTCGCCGAGGGCAAGTTCGGCGCGAAGAGCGGCGGCGAGGGCTCTTACAAGGACGGCGAGCCGAACATCGAGGGCGACGCCGAGCCCGACGTCGACGCGCTCGTCGAGATGTTCTCGCTGAAGGCGCTCGTCGAGGCCTGCCTGATCCTCGAGGAGGACGTCTGCACGGTCCGCGAGATCGACGTCGGGATGATGGCCGGCGCCGGCCTCGACCCGCGCCGCGGGCTGCTGCCGCCGTTCTGGAAGGCCGACGTCGAAGGCCTCGACGTCATCCTCGAGAAGCTCGAGAACCTCGCCGAGCAGCATCCGGACCGGTTCACGGTCCCGGTGACCCTGAAGCGCCTCGTCGCCCAGGGCCGGCTCGGCGCCAAGAGCGGCCAGGGCTTCTACGCCTACCCGCAGGCGGACGAAGGCGATCAGACCGAGACGATCAAGCTCGAGACCCGCGACGGCGGCGTCGCGATCGCCTGGCTCGCGAACCTGCCGATGAACTCGATCAGCCCGCAGGTGATCGTCGACCTGCGCACGGTCTGGGAGAAGCTCAAGGCCGACGACTCGATCCACGCGATGGTGATCGCCTCGTCGATCCCGCTCGTCTACTCAGCCGGCGCCGACATCAAGGCGTTCACGAAGATGGACGAGAGCTCCGGCGCCGAGCTGATCGAGGACGGCCACGCGCTGCTCCGCGAGTTCGGCACCGAGGGGATCGCGACGATCGCCGCGGTCAACTCGCTGGCTTTCGGCGGCGGCTGCGAGCTGGCGATGGCTTGCGACGTCCGGATCGCCGCCGAGTCGGCCGTGTTCGGGCAGCCCGAGGTGAAGCTCGGGATCATCCCCGGCTTCGGCGGCACCCAGCGGCTGCCGCGACTGGTGGGGCCGCAGAAGGCGCTCGAGATGAACATGATCGGCGACGCGATCACCGCCGGCGAGGCCTACGAGGTCGGCCTCGTCAACCACATCGCGCCCGATCACGAGATGTTCGACACGGCGCTCGCCTTCGCGCGCAAGCTCGCCGGGCAGGCGCCGATCGCGGTCGCGCAGATCAAGAAGGTCTCCCACAAGGGCGACCTCGACGCAGGCATCGAGGCCGAGAAGGCCGGCTTCGCTGCGGCGTTCTTCAGCGAGGACGCCAAGGAGGGCATCGGCGCCTTCCTCGGCAAGCGGACGCCGAAGTGGAGCGGCAAGTGAGCATGCGCTCGGCGGCCATGAGAGGCTCGAGCGTTGCAACGGGCGTCGAGCGCCTGGCGGAGCTGATCGGCCGCAGTGCTTCGACCGTCGCGCTGACCGGCGCGGGGGTCAGCGTGCCGTCGGGGATCCCCGACTTCCGGACCCCCGGAGAGGGGATCTGGTCGGACGTCGATCCCTGCGAGGTCGCCTCGATCGAAGCCTTCCGCCGCGACCCGCAGCGGTTCTGGCAGTTCTACCGTCCCCGGTTCGGGATGCTCGCCGACAAGCGGCCGAACCCGGCGCACGAGGCGCTGGCGACGCTCGAGGAGCGAGGCCTCCTCGCTGCGGTGGTCACCCAGAACATCGACCGCCTCCATCGGGCCGCCGGGACCCGCGAGCTGATCGAGGTCCACGGCTCGATCGCGACCTCGAGCTGCATCACCTGCGGACGCAGCTACGGGCTCGACGAGGTCGAAGCGCTCTTCGACGGCCGCGGGATCGCCGTCTGCGACGTCTGCCCAGGTCTCGTCAAACCCGACGTCGTCCTGTTCGGCGAGATGCTCCCGGTTGCCGCGATCGAGCGGGCTCGCGAGCTCGCGGCCGGCGCCGAGCTGATGATCTGCATCGGCTCCTCGCTCGAGGTCTTCCCGGCCGCCGGCCTGCCCGAGCTGACCCTCGCCAACGGCGGCGACGTCGCGATCGTCACCAAGGGCCCGACGCCCTACGACCGCGAGGCGACCGTAAAGCTCGACGGCGACGTGGCCGAGGAGCTGACCGCGGTGCGCGCGGCGCTGGGCTGAGCGAGGTCAGTCCCCCCGTTCGGTGCTCTCACGATGGGAGCGGATCAGCCGCGTGCGCGGCTTCTGATCTCCCTCTCCGCGTCGCGGAGGGCGGCCTCGATGCCGGCCCGGTCGGGCTCGCGGCCGGCGAGGACCTCGCGCTCGCCCGCCGCCGCGGCTTCGGCTGCCGCTCCGACGTCGGCGCCGGAGGCGGCCAGCGCCCGCAGCGCCGCGTTCAGGCCGAGCGCCGCGGCACCCGTCCTGCCGGCGTCGAGGTCCCCGCGGGCGCGGACGACGAGCACCTCCCAGGCGGCCACCGACTCGCGGCCGCCGAGCACCGCCGCCACCCGCTCCTCCGGCCGCAGGGCCTCGTAGTCGCGCTGGATCAGCCGCTGCCGCTCCTGATCGGGGAGCTCGCTGGCGGCGCTCCAGCGGCCGTCGGCCACCTCGTCGCCGCTGCCGTAGCCGAACCGGATCGCAACCGCGCGGGCGGGATCGACGTCGGCGACGTGCGGATCGCCCGCCGCGGTCCGGTAGGCGTGCAGCAGCCGGTTCAGCTCCGCGGCCGCCTCGCGGGCGAGCCGGCTCCAGACGTCGCGGTCGGCGCCGACGTCGCGGAGCCAGCGGGCGGCGGCGTCCTCGTCGGCGAATGGCCGCGGCCGGATCAGCGTGACCCGGGTCAGCGGGAGGGGAGGGGCGCCGGGCACGTCGGGCAGGGGCTGCGGCTTGCCGCGGCGCAGGCGCGGGGCGGACCGGGGCGCGCCGAGGGTCGTCAGGACGAGCACGTCGGGCTCGGCGTCCTCGTCGCCGGGCGGACGGACGAGGTAGCGGCCGTCGCCGGGACCGAGCCTGCCGGGCAGATCTAGCTGGGCGAAGGGGAGAAGGGGCGGAGCGGCCAGGGCGGCGACCCGGTCGTTACTCGCCGATGTGAGCGTTGCTCGCCTTGTTGCCCTTCTTGGCGGGCAGCGAGTACTGCGACGGCTTGACGGGCACCGTCGGCTGGTCGAGCTCGGAGATCCGGTTGAGGAGCTTGTCCCACTGGCCGGGCTTCAGCATGCTCAGCGGCTTGCCGGCGTTGTCGGTGCCGTCCGGGGTGTAGCCGACGTGGATGTGGTCGTCGTGATCGCTCATCGCGAACGTTGGCCCGCCCATCTCCATCAGCGAGATGATCTGGGCCGGCTCCATCGAGCCCTGCAGCTTCAGGAGGTCGTTGATCACGGCCTCGGTGATCGAGCCCTTGCCCTGGTTGCCGTAGATCGGGATCCCGTTGACCATCGCGATGTCGACGGCGTCGCCGGTCGAGTGGGCGCTGACGTTCCCGGACGTGGTCATGATGCTGTGGCCGCATTTGAGCGAGGTGATCGTCAGCCGGTAGCCGCGCGCCACCAGATACTCGAGCACCGCGAGGACGCGACGGTCGATCTGGCCGGTGGCGATGTCCTGGCGGCCGCACGAGTAGATCTCGAGGCGCGGATCGGAGAGCACCTGGCGCTGCAGCTGCGACTTCGAGGCGAGCAGCACCTGCCCGACCGAAGCCTGATCGTCGAACGGGTTCTTGCCGGCCGCGCGGTAGATCGCGGTCGCCTCGAGCAGCTTCCAGCCGTCGAGGATCGGCTTCGGGTCGATCGTGTGGGCGCCGCGGCCGGTCGGGGTGATCTCGAAGTGGAGGTGGGGGGCGACATCCGGATCGGTCTGCCCGACCTCGCCGATGATCGTGCCGCCGACGACCTTCGAGCCCTTGCGGAGCGGAGCGGTGTCCATCGTCTTCGAGTCGAACTGGAGGACGCCCGAGAAGTAGGACTTGAAGGTCTCGTAGCCGGGCATCCCGCGGCCGAGCAGGTCGTCGACCTCGGCGCCGAGGCCCTTGGCGCCGCCGCCGTTGCCGCCGTTCTCCTTGCGACTGGGCAGCGCGAAGAGACGGTCGCGGCTGTCCTCGGTGTTCGTGTTGGCCGTCTCGGTGCTGTCGGCGCCGCCGGCGTCGCTCACGCCGCCGGAGCCGGACGGGGCCGAGCCGCCGGAGCCGCCGCGGCGCTGCTTCTCGTCACCGCCGCCCTTGCCCTCGCCCTTGCCGTTCCCGGCGCCGGGACCGGTCTCGGCCTCGTTGTGGATCGTTTGCTGGCGCGTCGTCTCCGAGGCCGACACCTTCGGCTTCTTGTCGCCCTGGCCGGGCGTGATCAGGTCGAAGTCCTTGGCGGTCAGCGAGTGCTGCTTGGGGACCGGGATCGCCTTCGCGATCTTGCCGAGGCCGGCGTAGGTGTACTTGTTGCCGTAGGCGTCGCGGAGGACGATGAAGCGGCCGAGCTGCTTGCTCTGGCCGACCTTGGTGATGATCCCGTCGTTGACCGCGACGACCGGGGCGCCGTCCTTCGAGTAGATGTCGATGCCGCGCCGCGTCGGCGAGTCGCTGATCACGTCGGCGGCGTTGCCGCTCGTGGCCGGGCTCGGGGCGGCGCGCTTGATCGCGTCGCGCTCGGAGATGTCGTCGGCGTAGCGGGACTTCGCGGCGACCGGGAAGTGGGCGCCCTCGGTGAGCCCGACGAGCGAATCGACCAGGCCGCTGGGGAGGTTCCCGTACTGCTTCGCGTAGAGGAGGACCTCGTCGACGTACCAGTCGGCGTGGTTGTAGGCGAAGATCGCCTGGTAGAGGTCGTCCTCGGCCCCGGCGGCCTTCAGGTAGCGGGCCGCGGCGCAGATCGCGTCGACCGGGTTGTAGGGGTCCTTGCGGCCGTCGTTGTTGGCGTCGACGCCGTACATGTCCCAGGTCGCGGGCATGAACTGCATCCAGCCGAGGGCGCCGGCGGTCGAGACGTTGAGGTTCGTCCCGAACGCGGTCTCGATCCGGTTGATCGAGGCGAGGACCTCCCACGGGACCCCGTACTGGGTGCCGCAGGCCTGGTAGATCGGGAGCAGGAATGGCGGGATCGAGAACTGCTCGATCACGAAGTTGGGGACTCCGATCGGGGCGGCGCCGGTGTCGCCGATCGTCACCGTCGGGTTGGAGTTGGTCGGCGCCCCGTCGGGCCGGCGGATCTCCGGGGTCGGGATCGAGCTCGGGTCGTCCGACTCGTCGGATCCGCCCTTGCCGCCGCCGCCCTTGCCGCCGTCCGGGTTCCCGACCGAGAACGAGCGGCCACCCTTGTCGCCGCCCTTGAACGGATCCTTGCCGGGAAGGTCGGAGGGGTCGTCCCGGGGCGGCGGGACGTCGTCGGTGGTCGAGGTCGTCGAGTCGGTCGTCGAGGAGGAGGGCGGGGTGGTCGTGGTGCTCGGCGGGGTCGTCGTCGTCGGCGGGGTGGTGGTCGTGGTCGTCGGCGGCGCCGCGTTGGTCTCATCCCCGTCTAGAGGGTTCGAGCAGCCCGGGTCGCCGAGGTCGACGAGGCCGTCACCGTCGTCGTCGCGAAGGTTCGAGCACGCCGGCAGGGCCTGGCCGGGGTCGACGGTGCCGCCGCCCGGGAGGTCGACGGAAACCCCGGTCGACTGCGCGCCGACGGCGCCCGCCGCGAGCACCGCGAGAAGCGTTCCGAGCACCAGTGTGATTACGAGGCGGTTCCTCATTCCCATGCACCCTTGCCTTGAGACTCGCTCAGCCCTGCCTGCTGGAAGCCGACCTCTCCAAGAGCAGGGAAAAAACTAACCATCTCGGCAGCGGAATGCAACGGACAACGAACGCCCGCAACGGAGAGCCCCGGCGGGGTCTCCTGGTCTTTGCTCCGCCCCATCACCTGGAACCCATCGGCAGTATCCCATTCGAGCCTGAGAGTCGCGCTGCAAGCCGCTTCCCGAGTGCCGATCGGCTACCGTGCGGCAATGAGCCGAAGCAGCGGGAACCGGCGATGAGCGACGCCGCCGAAGGTGGGGGCGGGTTTCGCTCCCGCGGCGAGGAGGTGATCGGCGATCTCGCCCAGAGCCTGCTCGAGAATCCGCTCTTCAGCCAGGCCCTCGGCAAGGCCCTCGGCGCCGGCGAGCGCGCGGCCGGCGCCCAGCGGGCCGCGCTGCACGCGATCGACGTCTCCAGCGCCGGCGACCTCGAGCGGCTGACGCGGCGTGTCCGGGCGCTGTCCGACCGGGTCGAGGCGCTCGAGGACGAGGTCGACCGGCTGCGGCGCCGGCACCCCTCGGACTGACCCGGCCCGAACGAGTCCGGGTCCCCAAAACCCTCGACCAGGCCGCCAACCTTCCCCGTTCGGGCTGGGCTCTACCTCCACCTCAGGTAGAGGTGGCGGCGAGCACGGCGACGGCGGCGTCGGCGAGCCGGAGCAGCGCCGCGTCGAGCGGCTCGTCCTCCAGCCGGTGGCCGTCGCGGCTGCGGACGACGAGCGCGGCGGCGGCCGGGACGCCCCGCTGGGCGGCAAGGGCGAAGACCGCCGCCGTCTGCAGGTCGTGAAGCCCGGGCAACGCGTTGCCGCCGAGCCCGTCGCGGCCGGGGATCAGATCGGAGCTCCTGACCGGCGCCGTCCCGATCGCCCCCGCCTCGGCCAGCGCGGCGGTGAGGACCGGGTCGGGACGGGTCTCGGCCCCAGCGCCGAGCAGCCGGCTGGTCCCGTCGGCGGCGGTCGCGGCCGAAGCGACGACGGTGGCGCCGAGCGCGTGCGCGGTGCCGGTGCCTGCGCAGGTGCCGATCCGGATCAGCCGCCGGACGCCGAGCTCGATCGACTCGGCGAGGACCGCCACCGCGCTCGGGGCACCGATGCCGGTTGCCTGAACCGTCAGCTCGCGACCTCGTGGGGTCTCCCCGTGGTAGCCCCAGAGCCCGCGATTGTGGTTGCTCATCCGCGGCTGGACGAGGATGTGCTGGGCTATCGCGAGCGCCCGCGCGGGGTCGCCGCAGACCAGAGCGTCGGTCGCGGTCGGGGCGCTCGGTCGCAGGTAGAAAGGCATGGCGGCGCGAAGATAATGGTCGGCCGCGGGGTAGGCCGCGGCCGCGACGCCCCCGGCCCCATCAGCGAGGTCCTAAGCTTGGGGCGTGAGCGAAACCGGCAGAGAGTCGTCCGCGTCCGCGCCGGAAGCGGTCGGGGAAGCGCTGCGAAGCGCGGTCGAGAAGACCCTCGCGGCGACGGCCGAGTCGGCGACCGGGACGCGCGATCGGGCCCAGGAGCTCCTCGACGACGTCGTCCGCCGCGGCCAGAGCGCCCGCGAGGAGGTCACGAGGCGCCGCGAGACGGCGACCGCCCGCCTCGCCGAGGCGATCGGCGAGCTCCGCATCGCCGATCGGGAGAGCCTCGAGCGGATCGAGGAGCGGCTGGCCGGAATCGAGCGCCGAATCGCTGCCCTGGAGGCGACCGGGGCTGGCTCTAGGCCTCTACCTGAGACTGAGGCTAGCCCTCTGGAACCTGATGAGCAAGGGGATCCAAGGGACTAGATGAATCTCCCCGCGGAATCCTCGATCTAGTGGGTGGCGGGCGTCGGATACTGATCGCCGGCGTCGGAACCCATTGGGGAACCGAGCTCGCGCTCCGTCTCGAGCGTGATCCCGACGTCGAGCAGGTGATCGGCCTCGACACGACCCCGCCGCTCGCCCAGCTCGAGCGGACCGAGTTCCTCGAGGCCGACATCCGCAACCCGCTGCTGGCCCGCCTGTTGCCGTCGACGGGCGCCGACACGCTCGTCCACACCGGCATCCTCTGGTACCCGGAGCCGGGGAAGCCGCAGCGCGCCCTCCACGACATCAACGTGATCGGCACCCTCCAGCTCCTCGCCGCCTGCGAGCGGACGGCGTCGCTGGAGCGGGTCGTGCTCCGCGGCTCGGCGGCGATCTACGGCTGCGAGCCGACCGGCCCCTCGTTCTTCACCGAGTCGATGGCCAACGACTTCCCGCTCCGGACCCGGTTCCAGCGCGACATCGGCGAGCTCGAGGGCTATTTCGCGAACTTCGCCCGCCGCCACAGCCGCCTGACCTGCTGCATGCTCCGCTACCAGCCCGAGATCGGCCCCGGGCTCGACGCCCCGATCGCGCATTACCTGTCGCTGCCGGTCGTCCCGACCCAGCTCGGATTCGACCCGCGCCTGCAGCTCGTTCACGCCGAGGATGCGACCGGCGCCCTGCACGCGGCGACGATGAACCCGATCCGCGGTGCGGTCAACGTCGCGCCGAGCGGATCGATCTCGCTGTCGCGGGCGCTGCGACTGATCGAACGCCCGCAGATGCCGATCCCGCATCCGCTGTTCGGCCCGGCGATGGCCCGGCTCGGCGATCGGCTCGGCGCCGGCAGCCTCTACGGCGACGCGGTCCGTCTGCTTCGCTACGGCCGCGGCGTCGACAACGCGCGGCTCCGGACCGAGCTCGGCTACGAGCCGCGCTTCGACGCCGTCGCGGCGATCCGCGACTTCGCCGCCGCCGACCGCGGCCTCCGGCTCGTCCCGTCGATCGGCGTCGGCTCCGTCCTCGACCGGATCGCGGGAACGCGGTGAGCGCCGGCGCCCCGGCCGCCTCGTTCCCCGATTACGGGGTGCGCTTCCTGCGCAGCGTCCGCACCGCCGTCGACGGCGGCCTCGATCCGGTCGCCGCCGCCGAGGCCGCCTCCGCCGACCTCCCGAAGGCGCTTCGCGATGCCGTCGAGCGGATGTCGCGGCGGCTGCGCGGTGAGTACCACGAGGACGAATGGGGCTTCGACGAGGAGTTCGCGGAGGCCGCCTATCCGTTCTTCGAGCTGCTCTACGACCAGTGGTGGCGGGTCGATGCCGCCGGCGTCGGCAACGTCCCGGCACACGGGCGGGCGATGCTGGTCTCCAACCACGCCGGGTCGCTGTTCCCGTTCGACGCGTCGATGATCACCGGCGCGATCATGAAGGAGCACCCGCTGCCGCGCTGGCCGCGGTTCATGGTCCTCGACTGGGCCTTCTCGCTGCCGTTCCTCTCCGCCTTCATGCGCAAGGTCGGCGGCGTCCCGGCGAGCCCGCACAACGCGACCAGGATCCTTCGCGACGACGGGCTGATGATGGTCTTCCCGGAGGGGGTGAAGGGGACCGGCAAGCCGTTCGCCGAGCGCTATCGGCTGCAGCGCTTCGGCCGCGGCGGGTTCGTCGAGGTCGCGCTCCGGACCGGCTCGCCGATCGTCCCGGTGGCGGTCGTCGGCTCCGAGGAGATCTACCCGAAGATCGCCGACAGCTCCTGGCTGGCGCGCCTGATCGGCGCTCCCTACGCGCCGATCACGCCGACCTTCCCGTGGCTCGGGCTGCTCGGGCTCGTCCCGCTGCCCTCGAAGTGGCGGATCGAGTTCTGCGAGCCGATCCAGATCGGCGATCTCGGTCCCGAGGCGGCGGACGACCGCCAGCTCGTCTTCGAGATCTCCGAGCAGGTCCGCGAGACGATCCAGCAGAAGCTCTACGAGAACCTCGTCAAGCGCGGCTCCGCATTCGTCTGAGCCGCGGCGCGGCCTCTGTAAAGGTTGTCGCAGAGATGTCCACCGACGAGCCGATCTCGCTCAGCGAGGCCTCGCGCCGATCCGGGGTCCCGGCGTCGACCCTGAAGCGCTGGGCGAACGAGAGGATCCTCGAGCTCGAGGGCGGCGAGTGGACCGCGGGGGCGGCCGCCCAGGCGCGGATCGTCGCCCGGATGCGCGAGCGCGGCCACACCCTGCGCGAGATCCGCGGCGCAGTCCGCGACGGCCGCCTCGCCTTCGGCTCCGTCGAGGACCTGCTGCCGGCGCCGACGCGGAGCCACTCCCGCGCCGAGGCGGCGGCGATCATCGGCATCGAGGAGGATCTGATCGAGCGGGTGATGGCGCTGCTCGGCACGCCGATGGCCCTGGCCGACCGGATCAGCGACGAGGACATCACCGCGCTCGAGCGGATGGCGGGCGCGCTCCGCAACGGCTTCCCGCTGATCGCGCTGCTCCAGCTCGTCCGCGTCTACGCGCAGGCGGGCCGCAAGATCGCCGAGGCGGAGGTGCGGCTCTTCCACCTGTTCGTCCACGAGCCGATGATCCGCGACGGGGTGCCGCCGCTCGAGATGGCCGAGAACATGGAGCGGATGGCCTCGGAGCTGTTGCCGACGGTCTCGCCGGTGCTCGAGTACATCCATGGCCGCTACCTGCGCTTCTACATGGAGCAGGACGTGGTCGGCCACATGGAGGCCGACCTGCCGCTGACCCGCCCGCATCCCGACCGCGTCTCGATGGCGTTCTGCTTCGTCGACCTGACCGGCTTCACCCGGTTCACCGAGGAGGAAGGGGACGAGGAGGCTCTCGACCTCGTCGAGCGGTTCACCGAGACGGTCGAGGCGACGCTTCCCGCCGACGCGACGATCGTCAAGACGATCGGCGACGAGGTGATGATCGTCTCCTCGGAGCCGCGGATGCTGACCGAGTGGGCAGTCGGCTTCCTGACCATGTTCGACGAGCGCCCGCGGCCCCGCGTCGCGATCCATTGCGGCGCCGCCGTCTACCGCGACGGCGACTACTTCGGAAGCGACGTCAACCTCACCCACCGGATCGTCACCCGGGCGTTGGCCGGCGAGGTGCTCGTCACCAAGCCGGTCGTGGACGGGATCGGCGAGACCGACTACCTCAGCCTCGAGCCGATCGGGGAGCTCGCGCTGAAGGGTCTGCCCGAGCCGACGGAGCTGTTCGTCGCGACCGCGGCGAACGTCCGGATGCGATGAGCGAGCGGACCGGCGGCCGGGCCGGCGAACGGCATCAGGATGCGGATTCCCGCCGATCCGGCACCTACCCTGGCGGCGTGCAGAGCTCGCCGGCGATCGAGGCGCTGGCCGACGCGGTCGAGGCCGGAGGGCTGATCGACCGGCGGTCGGGCGGCGTCGTGCTCGTCTCCGGCGGGCCGGACTCGGCCTGCGCGGCCGCCGCCCTCGTCGCGCTCTGCGGGCCGGCGTCGATCTCGGCGGTCCACGTCAACTACGGGCTCCGCGACGACTCCGGCGAGGACGAGCGGGCGGCGCGCGCGCTCTGCGCGAAGCTCCGCATCGACCTCCACGTCGAGCGCCCCGACCTCGGCCGCGGCAACGTCCAGGCGCGGGCGCGGGAGGCGCGCTACGCGGCCGCGGAGCGGCTCCGTCGCAAGCTCGGCTACGACTGGGTCGCGACCGGCCACACCCGCAGCGACGTCGCCGAGACGTTCCTCTACCGGCTCGCGGTCTCGCCCGGGACCCGGCCGCTGCTCGGGCTCGCCCCGCGCAGCGGCGACGTCGTCCGCCCGCTGCACGCGATCGCGCGCGAGGAGACCCGCGCGGTCGCCGTCGAGGCGGCGCTGCCGTTCGTCGACGACCCGAGCAACGCCTCGCCGCGCTACGCGCGCAACCGGATCCGCAACGAGATCCTGCCGCGGCTCGCCGAGATCGGCCCCGAGGTCGAGCGCAACATCGCCGCCACCCACGCCGAGCTCCACGAGGAGGCGGCGCTGCTCGCTTCGGTCGTCGCCGACGCGCTCGACGCGGCCGGCGCCGGCGGCGACGCGACGGCGATCGCCGCGACCGAGCTCGAGGCGATGCCGGCCGCCCTGCGCCGCCTCTGTCTCCGCGAGCTCGCCGAGCGCGCCGCCGGCCGGCGGGTCCCTCTGAACCGCGGCCACGCCGCCCGGATCGTCGCCCTCGCGGGGCGTCCGCAGGGCGGCGAGGTCGAGATCGGCGGTGGGCTCAGCGCCATCTGCGAGACGGGGACGGTGCGCTTCGCGACCGGATCGGCGCCGGTTCCCGACGCGGTCCGCCTCAGCGTCCCCGGCGTCGCCCGCTTCGGCGAGTGGGAGCTCCGCGCCGAGCTGCGCCCGGCGCCGATCGATCCGGCCGACT
>DASTTY010000013.1:0-12713 GCA_035759925.1 Solirubrobacterales bacterium | reverse complement strand
GACCGACGCCGGGAGCAAGGGGATCATCGGCGACACGGTCGCCGGTGGGATGCTGGACCTGAAGGCATCGGTGAGCGGTGCCGCCGCGGGCGGGCGTCCTGGCGACTGGAGCCTCGTGCTGCTGCAGGATGGCGTACCGGTCGAGACCGTCCCGTTCACCGGCGACGGAACGAACGCCGACTTCCCCGCCTGGAAGCAGGCCGGCCGCTACTCGATCGAGGTGACGCGCTCCAGTGGCGGGACCGACTTCATCGAGGCGTACTCGAGCCCGGTCTGGTTGACCAAGTTCAAGCTCCGCAAGGCGAAGGCGAACAAGCGGAAGGGCAACGCCACGCTCCCGGTCCGCGTCTCCGGCGCCGGCGCGATCGAGCTCCGCGGCAAGTCACTGCGGACGGTCGATGCCCGGGCCCGCAAGGCGGCGACGAAGAAGCTGAAGGTGCGGCCGAAGGGCAAGCTGAAGCGGAAGCTGCGCAAGCGCGGCAAGGCGAAGGCGAAGGCCGTCGTCACCTTCACGCCCGCCGGCGGCAAGCCGGCGACCGAGAAGGTCACCGTCAAGCTGGTCAAGCGCCGCTAGCCACTACGGGTGGCTGAAGGTCGCTAGTCGCGGACCGGCTTGCGGCGGCGCCGGCGGCGGCGCTTCGGGTGGGTCGATCCGCCGCCGCCCTGGCGGTGACCGCGAGGCGGATGCGAGCGCTGCTTGCCGGCTTTGTGGGCGGGCGCCGCCTTGATGTCGGCTCCCTCGCGACGGTCGAACTCGGCGGCGAGGCCGAGGCGGCGGGCGACCGCGCGCACGTCGTGGACCTGATCGGCGAGCACGAAGGTGACGCCGGAGCCGGTGGCGCCGGCGCGGCCCGTGCGGCCGACCCGGTGCGTGTAGGCGTCGCCGTCCTCGGGGGCGTCGAAGTTGATCACGTGGGTGACGTCGGGGACGTCGATGCCGCGGGCGGCGACGTCGGTCGCGATCAGGACGGTGACGTCGCCGCGCTCGAAGCGGGCGAGCGCCTTCTGGCGCTGCGACTGCGACTTGTCGCCGTGCATCGCGACCGCGACGACGTCGCGGGCGCGGAGCTTCTTGACGAGCCGATCGGCGCCGCGCTTGGTGCGGACGAAGACCAGCGTCCGGCCACGATCGCGGGCGTCGAGCTCGCCGGCGAGCAGGTCGACCTTGGCGGCCTGGCTCGGCGATCCGACGAAGCGATGGCTGATCGCCGCACGCCCACCCTCCGGCTTCGGAGCGTGGACGTGACGGCGTGGGTCGAGGGTGTAGCTCGCGGCGAGCTCGCCGGCGGCACCCTCGAGGGTCGCGGAGAAGAACAGGGTCTGGCGGCGCTTCGGGACCATCGCGACGATCCGGTCGACGGCCGGCTTGAAGCCCATGTCGAGCATCCGGTCGGCCTCGTCGAGGACGAGCGTCTGGATGTTCTCGAGGGTCAGCGCGCCGCGCTGGATCAGGTCCTCGAGGCGCCCGGGTGTGGCGACGAGGATGTGCGCCTTCGGCGCCTTGCGGATCTGCGGCTCCATGCCGACGCCGCCGTAGACGACCTCGACCTTGAGCGCCCGCGCCTGGGCGATCGCCTCGAGCTCATCGACGATCTGGCGGGCCAGCTCGCGGGTCGGGGCGAGGATCAGTGCCGCCGGGCGTCGCGAGTCGGCGGCGATCCGGTCGACGAGCGGCACGCCGAAGGCGAGCGTCTTGCCGGAGCCGGTCGGCGACTGGACGAGGACGTCGCGGCCCGCCAGCACGTCCTCGACGACGAGGCGCTGGACCGGGAACGGGGATTCGATGCCGCGATCGGCGAGGGCGCCGACCACGGCCTTGGACACGCCGAGATCGGCGAAGCTCTTGGACATTCTGTGCTGCTCCTTTGAGCGTTGTGTTCGGAGATTCGTCGGCCCCGAAAACGCTCGACATCAGCCGAAGGCAGCGAGAAACTTGAACCTCTCGGGCGCCCAGAATGACTGTGGGGGCAACCCGACGCCGGGAACGGTAGCAGCAAACCGCCTGCAAAACGAAACGGCCGGGCGGATGCACCGCGCCGGCCGCCCGGGTCTCAGCCCTGCTGCGGCCTGCTCAGGGGCCGCTGAACAGGTAGTCGTAGCAGGGGCTGCCGTTGCAGGTGTCGGTGATCTTGCTGGCCGCGTTCGGCATCAGGAAGTCCGAGACCATCTGCTGCTCGGCGGGGGTCCGCCGCGGGTTTTCGTGCGGGTCCACCCCGGTCCGGTTCGGGAGGTTCTCGATCGGCGGCACGTCGGTGCCGAGGACGTCCGCGGGATCCGACGACGCCGGATCGTCGCGGACCGGACCCGGGTCCCAGTAGACCAGCGCCGAGTCGGTCCAGGGGAAGGTCATCGCGGGCAGGCCCCAGCCGACGTTCACGCCGGGCCACCGGCCCGGGTAGACGATCGGCGTGTGGATCCCGGCGCCGACCGTCCGCGCCATCGTCTCCGCCGAGTAGTTGGTGACCTGGTGGTCGCCGACGCCGATGTTCATCAGCAGCTCGTGCGCGGGCGTGTTCGGCAGCGGGTCATCGGTGACGACGTTCGCGTAGCCGTTCGACTCGCCCCGGTCCCAGAGCATCTGCACCATCGAGAGCAGGAGCTGCTGCGAGAGCTCGTCCGGGTAGGCCGGATCGAGGAACGCCGCGTATGTGTCGAAGTCGACCGAGCGGTTCAGGAGCACCGAGTAGTTCATGCCGCCGACGCCGAGCGACGCCCGGGTGAAGTCGGGGGCGACGGCGGTCAGCGCGCCACCGAAGATCGCGCCCTGGCTGTTGCCGTTGTAGTAGAGGTTCGACGTGTCGATCACCGGCGGGTTGGCGCCGCTCACCGGCTGGGTGTCATCGACCCGGAAGGCGGGATCGCTGATGAAGCCCTGCGGGTGAATCAGCAGCCGGCCCAGGAACAGCCCGTCGAGCATCCCCTGCTGGAGCCGGTCGGCCAGCTCCGGGAAGTCGCTCATGTTCTGGAGAATCCCGATCGTGTTGCCGATGTCGCTGTTCGACATCCCGATCTCGTCGGTGGCGCAGTCCATGATCCCGTGGGTGTTGCCGAGCGTCTTCTGCGGCGACGAGGTGCCCTCGCTCGCGCTGCCGAGCAGCCCGTGGCCGTAGATCGTCGGCCGCGCCGGATCGTTGAGCGCCGCGTAGGGGATCATGCAGTTGAAGTTCGCCGTCCAGGTGCCGTTCTGCTCCGGCACGCCGCTGCTGTCGAGGTTCAGCCGCGAGCCCGGCGAGCACGGCGGCTCGCCGCCCGGCCCGTCGGGGTCGGTCATGTAGCAGGGAACCGTGAAGGTGCCCTGAACGCGCCGCGCCATGTCGGCGTCCTCCGGCAGCGGGCTGGTGTCGGTCGGCTCGTAGTTCTGCACCGAGGTCACCTGGAACGACGGGGCATTCCCCTGGACCGCGCCGTCTCCGAGGTCGGTGTCGCCGAGGTCGGCGAACGCGTCGTCGCGCATCGCAAGGATGTTCTTGGCGACGTTCTCGTTGCTGGCCACCGTGAAGTCCCAGGCCAGGTAGAGGTTGCGGCGCTTGATGTCAGCGCCCTTCAGCGTCTCGAAGATGCTCTCGAAGCGGTCCCGCTGGTCATTGATCGGGCCCTTGCTCGAAGGCAGGTCGTCGCGGTAGTAGCGGAAGCCCTCGGGGGCGGCGAGCGTGCTGCCGTCGGCGTCCTCGAGCTTGCGGAGCGCGACGATGTAGCGGTGGCCGCCGGTGAAGTTCTTCGCCGGGTGGATCAGCAGCGCCGTCTCGTCGGGCGAGGTGGCGTTCGAGTCGATCTCGACCCAGATCGGCTGCCGCTCGCCGGTGGTCGCGTCGATGACGACGACCGGCGCGCCCTTCTTCGAGTACTTGCCGAGCTTCCGCAGCCCGACCGGGTTCGTCTGATCGAGCGCCTCCGGGGTGTCGAGGCCGGGCACCCGGACGACGATCGTCTGGCCGGGGCTGAAGCCGTCGTTTCCGGCGTAGTCGGCAGGGTCGAGATGGACGTCGCTGGTGTTCGCCGGCGCCGCGTCCGGCTTGAAGTCGATCCGCTTGCCCGTTTCCGTGCTCGCGTCCTCGCTCGTGTAGTAGTCGTCAGGGAACGGCAGCATGCAGCGGGAGGTGTCCTGGGCGCCGATGAAGTCGCAGGCGTCGGCGCGGCTCAGGTCGATCGGCTTCGGCTTGCAGTCGGCGGTGTCGCGGACGAGGTCGCGCTTCGCGGTCGCGCCGCGGGCGCTCGCGACGAGCGTGCGCGCCTCACAGCTCGCGACCTGCGAGCGGCCGTCCTTGGACAGCTCGATCTCGGCGAAGCCCTTGCCGCGCTTCGACAGCCGCAGCTTCTCCGGCTTGGCGAGCTGACCGGCCTTCGCGGTGTCGAACGTCGAGGAGCTGAGCTTGACCTTGACCTTCGGCCGCTTCCCGCGGCGGGCCTTCTTGGCGAGCTTGCCCTTCGCCTTGACCTTGACCTCGACGCCGCTTTGGAGGATCCCCGCCTGGCTGTCGCTGACGATCTTCAAGGAGACCTTCTTCTTGCCCTTGGCGGTGGCAACGGTGTCGGCCGACGCGGTGGCGGCGAGGCCGGCGCAGAGCGCGAGGGCAAGCAGGGCAATCAGCAGCCGGGACATCCTGATCAAGACGTTCTCTCCTCCATCTGGTCTGGGCGCGAGCCGCCTCCGGGCGGCGCGGTGAGCGGACGCTATCACCGCCGGTACAGGCATGTTCCGGTTCATTCCCGGTGATAATCGGGCCGTGCGCCGCATCGACGCCAGGGTCCTGCTCGCTCCGTTCATCCTCCTCGCCTGCCTCGCGGTGCCCGGCGCCGCAACCGCGGCCGTCTCCGTCGATCCCGATACCGGCCGGATCGCGATCCGCGGGCTCGGCAACGGGCCGCTCCGCGAGGCTGCCAACGCCGGCGACGGTCCGGGCGGCCGGGTCGGCTTCCTCGCCGGCGGATCGTGGCACCACGCGACCGAGCTGCTGCGATCGCGGCCCACCGGCGACCGCCGCCGCCTGGTCCTCGCCAGCGACGATCCCGACGGCCGCCGCCTGATCGTCACGATCGGGGCTCGCCGCGGCGGCAACCAAGCGCTCGACGTCGAGGTCGCCGGCGCGGGTTCCGACCCCGTCCGCGCCGTCGGGATCGGCTTCCGAAGCGGCGCCCGCGAGCGGATGCTCGGCTTCGGGGAGCGCTCCGACCACGTCGACCAGCGCGGCAACGTCGTCGAGAGCTACGTCGGCGAAGGCCCGTTCCAGGCCAGCGAGTACCCGATCATCAGCGCGACGATCCCGCCGTGGGGGATCAGGCAGCGTTCCGACGCCTCCTACTTCCCGATGCCCTGGCTGCTCTCGACCCGCGGCTACGGGGTGCTGGCCCGCAACCTCGAGACGAGCCGGTTCCGGCTCGGGACCGAGTCGGCCGGGCAGTGGAGCGTCGAGGTCGACGCGCGAAGGCTCGAGCTCGAGCTCTTCGCCGGCCCGCGGCCGAAGGACGTGCTCCGGCGTCTGACCGCCGCGATCGGCCGCCAGCCGCGTCCGGCGGCCCCGTGGCTGTTCGGGCCGTGGGTCCAGACCGGGCACTCGAACACCGAGCCCGACGAGCTCACCGACCTCGCCAAGCTCCGCGACGCCGACGCCCCCTACTCCGCCGTCGAGACCCACATGCGCTACATGCCGTGCGGCTCCGACGTCGGCCAGGAGGCGGCGGAGCGTGAGCGCACCGCCGCCCTTCACGCAACCGGCGCGGCGGCGCTGACCTACACGCGCGAGGCGATCTGCGCCGGCTACACCGAGCCGTACGACCGCGCCGTCGCACGCAACGCCTTCCTCGAGCACGGCGACGGCAGCCCCTACACGTTCGACGCGTTCGTCGGCTCCGGCGTCACCCAGGTCGGGATGTTCGACTTCACCGACCGCGATGCGGCCCCGATCTACCGCTCGATCCTCGACCGCGCCTACCGCGCCGGCTACGACGGATGGATGGAGGACTACGGCGAGTACGCCCCGCCCGATTCGGTCGCCGAGAACGGCATGCCCGGCAAGCGTATGCACAATCGCTACCCGGTCCTCTATCACCGCGAGGGCCTCCGCTATGCGGAGTCGAAGCGGCGGCCGATCATCCGCTTCAACCGCTCCGGCTACACCGGCGCCGCCCGCTTCTCGCAGATCGTCTGGGGGGGCGATCCGACGACGGGCTGGGGATTCGACGGGCTCCGCTCCGCGGCCCGCGAGGCGCTGACGATGGGGCTGTCGGGAGTCTCCCTGTGGGGATCGGACATCGGCGGCTTCTTCACGCTCTCGGGTCAGACTCTCGATCCCGAGCTGCTCGCCCGCTGGGTCGAGTTCGGCGCCTTCTCGGGAGTTATGCGGACGAAGGCGCAGGGCATCCCGCTGCCGAAGTCGGCGCGGCCGCAGGTCTGGGACGAGCCGACGCTGCCGGTCTATCGCCGCTACGCGAAGCTCCGCACCCAGCTCTATCCCTATCTCGTCGCCGCCGACCGGGCCTACGCTCGCAGCGGCATGCCGATCATGCGGCAGCTCGCGCTCGCCTACCCCCGCGACCTGCGCGCCACCGGCCGCGACGGCCAATACCTGTTCGGCCCCGACCTGCTCGTCGCGCCGGTCCTCGCCCCCGGCGCCACCTCGCAGCGGGTCTATCTGCCACGTGGGGAGTGGATCGATCTCTGGGACGCGGTCGGCTTCCGGCCCGGTCCGGGAGCGTTCCGGATCGCCGCCCGCGCGAAGGTCCGTGACGGCCGGCGTCAGGTCACCGCCGCCGCCCCACTCGACGAGATTCCCGTCTACGCGCGGGCGGGCACGCTGCTGCCGCTGCTCCCCGCCGATGTCGAGACCCTGGCGCCCTACGCCGATCGCGGCCACGTCGGCCTCGACGACCGCCGCGGCCGCCTTCACGTGATCGCCTTCCCGCGCGGGAGCAGCACGGCCCGCTTCGGGACCGGCGGGCGCCTGCGCTCGACCGAGACGCGGCGCGGCTGGCGCCTCCGGATCGACTCACCGGGCCCGACCCGCCTCGACCTCGAGGCTTCGCTGACCACGCTCGAGGGCCCGTTTCGGCCCCGAATCGTCCGCGTCGACGGCAGGCGCCTCCGCGGCGGCTGGAGCTACGACCGCACCGATCGCGTCCTGCGGATCCGCCACCGGGTAGCCCCCGGAGCCGTGATCACCGTCCGCCGCTGAGGCCCGACCAGTGACACTGGCCCGGCCGGGGACGGTCCCGACGGCAGTCAGCACGAGCGAAGCGAGTTGCGCCGGCGGGGCCGTCCCCGGCCGGGCCACCACCTCTACTTCTTCTTCGTTTTCTCCTTCAGCTGAGTGATCTTCAGCTTCGGATCGCTGCGGATCTCCTTGTTCGTGTAGAGCATCGGCACGAACTCGCTCTTCGAGAACAGCTTCGTCTGATCGTCGTAGTGCTTGCTCTCCGGGTCGGCCGACTGCGAGTAGGTGAGCAGCCAGTGCCCCTTCGGCCCCTTCGGCCGCAGCTCGGTCATCTGCACGGTGCTGGAGCCGTAGTTGACCTGGCCGTAGGAAACGCCTGGGTCGGAGTCGCTGGTGGCGCTGGAGATCGCCTGCCAGCAGCCCGTCGTGCAACCGTGGATCGGAATCCGCTTGCCGTTGCGGCCGGCCGCGAACTGGACGTCGCCGTAGCTCGCATCGAGCGGGATCCCGCGGTCGCGAAGCTCCTTGACGGCCGCGCCGAGCGCGGCGATCGTCGCCGGGTTGCTCTGGTTGAGCGTATTCGGCGTCGTCAGGGGCTCGTTGACGTCGAAGGGGTTGTTCCAGAACGTGCCGCTCCCGGCCTTCTGCCACCAGATGTTGAACAGCCAGCCCCCGGGAGAGTCGAGCAGCCCGGTGTCGTTGTAAGCGCCGATGATCGGGCAGGCCTCGGTGACGTCGACGCCGTCGATCGTCGGGTTGTCGTTGCAGATCTGCGCGAGGCTGTCGCTGGTCATCTCGGCGGCGAGGCTGCGGTCGCCGAGCCACATCTTCGTCATGTTCTTGAGCGTGAACCCGGGCTCGGAACCGAGCCCGTCGTGCGCCGCCATGCGCTGCTCGACCATCTCGTGGCCGAGCCGGGTCCGCAGACCTTGCTCGCAGCCCTCGCAGCCGATGATCGGGCTGAAGCCGGTCAGCGGCTGCTTGGCGTTGGTCTGCCAGTACGAGTCGTTGGCGTTGAGGACGTAGTCGTCGCGGAACTCGATCGGCAGGTTCGACGGCCCGAAGATGCCCTTGACGGCGGCGTCGGGATCGTTGCCCCAGTTGCAGGCCGACGTCGAGCCGTCGAGCGGGATCAGGCCGGCGACCTGATGGATCAGCGTCGAGATCCCCGGCTTGATGCAGGTGTCGATCTTCTCCGCGGTGACGTTAGGCACGACCGAGTTGTCCGCGTAGAACGCGCGGCCCTTGTCGTCGGCGCCGATCGTGTTCACCCACGGGTCGCCCTGGTACTTCGACTGCGCCTTGACGAGGTCCTTGGCGCTCTTCGCCTTGTCCATGTTCAGCCAGGTGTCGGCGCTGCGGATCTGATCGTTGGCGTCGCCGAGCGCGAACACCGTCGTGTCGGTCCAACTCAGCCCGACGCTCGGACGGGCGAGGATCGGGCCGAAGCGCGAGTACCAGAGCGTCGTCGACTCGGTGCCCCCGCCCTTGACGGGAACCGTGACCTCGCGGCTCGTCATCGGCGTCGACTTGCCGTCGTAGATGTAGCTGGTCGGGTCGGAGGGATCGAGCTCGAGCTCGAACAGGGTGAACCGCTGCGCGGTCGAGACCGTGTGGCTCCAGGCGACGTGGCGGTTGTGACCGACGTTGACCGCCGGGAAGCCCATCAGGCTCGAGCCGATCACGTTCAGCTCGCCGGGGATCTGGATGTGGAGATCCCAGAAGCGGTCGATGCCCTGCCACGGGAAGTGCGGATTGGCGAGGACGAGCCCGTGGCCGTTCTGCGAGTCCTCGGAGCCGACGCCGAGCGCGTTCGAGCCCATCCTGGCGGTGTCGGCGTCGTTGCGCTGGACGTCGAACTCGGAGCCGCGGAGCGCCTCGGCGGCCTCGTCGGGCGATAGCTCGGGGGCGGACGTGGTCGAGGTCGGCGGCTGCGCGGCGACGAAGTCGGAGATGAAGTTCTGGGCGCTGGCGAGCAGGTCGGCCTGGTAGATCCGCCGCCAGACGTCGATCGGCTTGATCGGCTTGACCCACTTCTCGCCGCGACAGCGGGGGTCGGGAATGCCGTCGACCCCGACCTTCTTCAGGTACGCGTTGTAGCCGGCGGCGTAGCCGCGGATCGCCGCTTTGGCGTTCTTCGAGGGGCTCTGGACCCCCTTCGCCTTCAGCAGGCCCTCGATCCGTCCGGAATCGATCACCGACTGCCAGAAGAAGTCCGAGTCGAGGTTGTTGACCGGCCCGGCGGCGCTCGCCGGGCTCTCACCGTCGGGGCCGAAGAACTTGGAGCGGCGCGCCGAGGTCGTGACGTTGTTGTCCGCGAAGGTGCAGATGTTCTGCTTCGCGAACGCGAACCCGACCCCGTAGCCGGCCGAGCCGTAATTGTTGGCCTTGATGTGCGGGATGCCGTAGCTGGTCTCGCGGATCTTCACCTTGTAGGCCGGGGCCGGCGCGGCGAACGCGGCCGCGACGGCGGCTGCTGCGATCGCGGCGATCGCGACGTGAACGAGCCTCGCGGTCAACGGCATCTCTCCTCCTCCGTCATGCCTGTCAATGCCGGCGGGGAGACTATCGCCCGCCTCGCCGGCGATGCGCAGGTCCGGCCCGGAGCGTCCGCATCCGTTGCGATCCTTGGCCGATGCCATCCGCTCCCCGGGCAGGCGCGGCGCGATGGGCGGTCCGCTGGGTCGCCGGCGTGGCCGTCTGGCTGCTGCTGACCGACACGGTCGTCCGTCAGGAGCTGCTCGCCGCGGCGATCGTCGCCGCCCTGGTCGCAACGGCTGCGGCGATGGTCGAGCGTCCGCCGACCGGGCGTTTCCGGTTTCCCCCCGCGGCGGCGGTGCTCCAGCCACTCCGGAGGCTCGTCCCCGACACCTGCTCGCTGGCGGCGCTGCTCGCTCGGCGGCTGTTCGGCGGCCGGCCGGTCGCCGGGCGGCTGCGGATCGAGCCTCCGTCGGGTCCCGGCCTGGTCGGCGAGTGGTGGGACTCGCTGGCGCCGTGCCGGTACGTGATCGGCGTCGATGAGGATTCCGGCCTCGCCCTCGTCCACGAGCTCTCGGCCGGGGACGAGACGTGAACGAGTGGTACTGGCTCACTTGCGCGCTCCTCGCCGGCATCGCTGCCTGCGGCTGGGTGATCCTCCGTCGCGGGTTTCTCGACGGCATCGTCGCGCTCCAGCTCGCGGGGGTGCTCGCCTCACTCGGCGTGCTCTCGTTTGCGGAGGCGGTTGACCGACCGCCGTTCGGGGACCTGGCGATCGTCCTCGCCCTGGTCTCGGTCGTCGGCTCGTTGATCCTCGCCCGCTTCGTCGAGCGGGTCCCTGGCGGACCAGGCGGGCGCGGCGGCGACGACCGGCGATGAGCGTCGGCGACGCCTTCGTCTACCTCCTGATCGGGCTCGGGGCGGCATCCCTGCTCGTCGCCTGCGCGGGGCTCGTCCTCGCCCGCGACTTCTTCGACCGCCTTCACTTCAGCGCTCCGGCGACCCTCGGCACGATCCTGATCGTCGCTGCGCTCTGGGCCCGTGAGGGGCCGTCGCTGATCGGCTGGAAGGGAGTCGCGACGGCGGCGATCGTGATCGTCGGATCGCCGCTCGTGACCCACGCGCTGGCGCGCGCCGCCCGGATCGCCGAGCGTGGCGACTGGCGAGCGGGCGAGGACGAGACCGTGGAGCGGGCGCGGTGACGGCAGTGCAGACGATCTCGCTCGTCCTCGTCGCTGCCGCCGGCACGGTCGTCGTCGCCCTCGAGGACGTGCAGCGCCAAGCGCTCGCCTCGAGCGTGTTCGGGCTCAGCCTCGCGATCCTCTTCTTCTCCTTCCAGGCGCCGGACGTCGCCCTCTCGCAGATCGCGGTCGGCGGCGTCGCGTTGCCGGCGATGATCCTCTTGACGATCTCGAAGGTGCGGCGGCGCGAGCGCGCCGAGGCCGAGGCGCCGTCCGAGAGCGACGACGAGTGACGCGGGGTGGGCGACTTGCGATCTTCGCCGTCGGCGCCACCGGCCTCGCGGCGCTGCTCGCCTGGGGGTTCGCCGGCCTGCCGGACTTCGGGACGTTCGACGGCCGGATGGGCGAGCTGATCTCGTCGATCGCCGTGCCCGAGCGCCACGCGACCAACGTCGTCACCGCGGTGACCCTCGACTTCCGCGGCTTCGACACGCTCGGCGAGGAGTTCATCCTCTTCGCCGCCGCCGTCGGCGTGCTCGCGCTGCTCCGCCTCGCGCGCAGCGAAGAGACGGTCGCGGCCGACCCCGATGAGATGACGCCGACGGCGGGCAGCCGCTCGGTCGCCCGAGTCAGCGCCGCGCTGGCCGGTCCCGCGGCGGTGCTCGCGATCTACGTCATCCTGCACGGCCACCTGACGCCCGGCGGCGGCTTTCAGGGCGGGGTCGTCCTTGCCGCCGCCCTCCTCCTCGTCTATCTGGCCGGAGCGACGATCCGGCACGGACGGATCAAGCCGATCAACGCGATGGAGCTGGGCGAGGGCGTCGGTGCGGCCGGGTTCGTCGCGATCGCGATCGGCGGACTGATCTTCGCTGCCTCGTTCCTCGAGAACTTCCTGCCGCTCGGCGTCTCCGGAGACCTGCTCTCGGCCGGCACCTACATGCCGCTCTACATCGCCGTCGGCCTCGAGGTCGCCGGCGCGGTGCTCGTGATCCTCGGCGAGCTCCTCGATCAGGCGCTGCTGACGTCCGAGGAGGACGGCGAATGACGGCGCTCGCGTATGCCGTTGCGGGCTGGTTGCTGCTCGTCGGCCTCGCCGGCATCGTCCGCAGCCGCAACCTGATCCAGCTCGTCGTCTGCCTCAGCGTCTGTCAATCGAGCACCTACGTGCTGCTGCTCGCGATCGGGTTCCGTGACGGCGCGGCCGCACCGATCCGCAGCGGGATCCCGGCCGGCGCCGAGCTGGTCGATCCGGTCGTCCAGGCGATGACGCTGACCGACGTGGTCGTCGAGGCCACCGTCACGGCGCTCCTGCTTGCGCTCGCGGTCCGCGCCCACGGCCGCTTCGGGACGCTCGATCCCGACGAGCTGGCGCCGATGCGCGGATGAGCGCGCTGCTGCCCCTCGCCGTCGCGATCCCTGTGCTCTCGGCGGCGCTGCTCACCGCGGGCGGGACGCACGTCAACCGGACCGCCGCGAACCTGTTCGCGGCCGCCGCCGCGGTGGCGGTCACCGTGATCTGCCTCGTCATCCTCCTCCACCCCGGGACGGCTCCGATCGTGACCTGGTTCGGGGGCTGGGAGCCGCGCAACGGGGTTCCGATCGGGATCGACTTCGCGGTCGACGACCTCAGCGCCGGGCTCGCAGCGTTCATCGCCGTGCTGACCGTGCTCGCGCTGGTCATGCTCGCCCACTACCGGGAGACCGACCCGCCTCACCTGCAGGCGCTGATCCTCGTCTTCTGCGCCGGGATGATCGGCTTCGTCTTCTCCGGCGACCTCTTCGACATGTTCGTCTTCTTCGAGTTGATGAGCGTCTCGGCGTTCGCGCTGACCGGCTTCCGCTCGCGCCATGAAGAGTCTCTGGCCGGAGCGCTCAACTTCGCGATCACCAACACCGTCGGCTCGAT
>DASTTY010000012.1:0-10209 GCA_035759925.1 Solirubrobacterales bacterium | reverse complement strand
TCGGCGACGCCTATCAACCAGCTTCAGGCCGAGATCAAGCAGGCGACGAAGCAGAAGGTCCCGATCCTCCCCTTCACCGGCGACGAGCTCGCCAGCGGCGACATCCCGCTCGTCCGCACGCCCCAGGGCCAGGGCGGCGGGGGCGGCCAGGCCGGCAACTAGGCTGAGAGCGATGAAGAAGGGGGCCGGCGACGAGCCCGCTCTCTCGCTCCCCAGCGATCGGGATTTGGGGCCTATACGACACCGAATCCCGATCAGTGCGCTAGCCCGGAGGTCAGCGGCATTCCGGGGATCCCGCCAGGGAGCCGGCGGAAGCGGACGCGCCGCGGAGCATTCCGCCGGAGTTAACTGAGCAGCTTCCCCGGGTTCATGATCCCGGTCGGGTCGAGCTCCTCCTTGACCGCACCGAGGACGTCGATGCCGAGCTCGCCGACCTCGGAGCGCATGTAGGGCGCATGGTCGCGACCGACCGCGTGGTGATGGGTGATCGTCCCGCCGGCGCTGACGATCGCCCCGCAGGCCGCCGCCTTGAGCTCCCGCCACTGCTCGATCTCGGCGCCGCGGCGGGCCGGGGTCAGGAAGGTGAAGTAGAGGCTGGCGCCGTCGCGATAGACGTGCGATACGTGGCACATCACGATCCCCCGCCGACCATCGGCCTCGATCGCGCTGCGGAGGGCGGCACTGACACCCGCGTAGAGCTCACCGATCCGCGTGTAGGTGTGAGCGGTCTCGAGCGTCTCGACGAGGATCCCCCGATCGATCAGGAGATCACGGAGATGCGGCCCCTCGTAGCGACCCCGCGACCAGGAGGTGCCCGGCGTCGCGCCGACCGGCACGGCGCCGCCGGAACGGAGCAGCCGCCGTGAGAGCTGGCGGCGACGCTCGACGTCCTCGCGCTCGCCCTCCCAGCCGACGATCAACATGCAGCCCTCGCTGCGCCGGCGGATGCGCAGGTATGCGTCGAGGCCGCTGCGCTTGACGCCGGCGAGCCCCGACATCGCCAGCGAGACGCGCGTCTCCTCGCGATCGGAGAGGCGGACGACGTCCGGGAGCGCCCCGCCCTGCGCGAGGCTGCGGGCGATCTCGATCCCATCCGGGAAGCCGGGTGCGAACCAGCCCTCGTAGTGGCGCCGTTCGGGAGCCGGCCGGACGCGGACGCCGACGTCGGTGATCACCCCGAACGCTCCCTCGGATCCGATCGCGACCTCGCGCAGCGACGGTCCGGCGGCCGTGTGCGGGGTCTCGAGCGTTCGCAGGACCCCCGCCGGGCTGGTCAGCTCGATCTCGGTGACGAGCGCATCGAAGCGCCCATAACCGCTCGAGGCCTGCCCGGCCGAACGCGTTGCGGCGAAGCCGCCGACCGTCGCGTAGCGGTAGGACTGTGGGAAGTGCCCGAGGGTGAAGCCCGCCGTGTTGAGCAGCGCCTCGGCCTCGGGCCCGCGGAGGCCGGGCCCGAGCCGCGCCGTCATCGAGACCGGGTCGATCTCGCCGCTGCGCAAGGCGGTCAGATCGAGTGCGACGAGGCGCTCGAAGGTCCCCCGTTCGGGCTCGACGCCACCGACGACGCTGGTGCCGCCGCCAAACGGGACCACGGCTACGCCGGCCGCCGCGCAGGCCTCGAGCACCGCGGCGACATGCTCGCCGTCCGGCGGCGCCAGGACTGCGTCGGGGGCCGACTCGACAGCGCCGCTCCGCATCCGGATCAGGTCCGGATAGCCCTTCCCGGCGGCGTGGCGGATCCGGTCCTCGTCATCGATGCTGACCGCATCCTCGCCGCCGGCGGCCGCGATCACGGCGTCGGGGATCGGCTCCGCCGGCGCGGTCCGCACCGCATCGAGCGGAACGCCGGCGAGCGGCTCGGACTCGCCGAGCTCGGCCCGCAGCATCGCCTCGGCGGCGGCGCCGAGCCCCTCGCCGGGGTCGGCCGCGCCCCAACGGTCGTAGGCGGCGTCGCGCCGAAGCAGCTCCCGGGTCGGGGTCATCTCCCCGCTCCCCCCGAGTCCCCCAAGCCCGCCGGGCCGACCGACAGCTCGATCCCGTCGAGGGCCTGCTCGAGGGTGCGACCGGTTGCGCGCCTCATCAGCAACGAGCCTAGCCGGGACATGCCGCGGAGGCGCCTTCGGGCCTCGATCGTCACCTCTGTCGCCTCGCCGGCCGCGTCGAGCCGGACCTCCAGCTCGGCGCTTCGAAGGAAGCCCTCGAACGGCGTGCCGTCGAGCAGCTGCTCCCAGACGATCCGCTGCCCGGCCGTCGCCGCCGTGCAGCGGTGGTCGGCGCGGACGGTCCTGCCCTTGCTCGTCGTCATCACCTGGGTGAAGCTGCTGCGGCGGGCGCCGGCTGCCCCGGCGACGTCCTCGACGCGGCGGGTCTCCGGCCACCAGCGCGGCAGGTTGTGCGGGTCGGCGACGAGCGACCAGACACGCTCGGCGCTCGCGCCGATCACGCGGCTGCGAACGACCGTGGGCATCGGGTCTAGACCACTAGCCGCGCAGGCGCCTGAGATCGCGGACGAGCAGCAGGTGCTTGAGCTGCGTGCAGGTCGCCGCGAGCCCTTCGAGGCTCTCGATGGCCTCCTTGCGGCGTGCCTGGCTGCGCGACCTGAGGCCGGGCGCCATCAGCTGCTCGAGCAGCGCCGCCTCGCGGTCGGCCGAGGTCCGGAAGACCCGCAGGTTGCGCCCGCCGACGCCGAACCGCGACAGCTCCGTCGCCGCCCGGACGATCTCGACGTCGGTCTCGTCGAACTGCTTGCCGCCGTTGCGCTGCTCGGGCTGGACGATCCCGTAGTCCTCGAGCTCGCGGATCAGCTCAGTGGTCGCCCCGGTCTGCTCGATCACCTCGTCGATGCCGATCCACTCGTCGGGCTCCTCGAGCGTCATCGCCCGCCGGCTCGCCGCGGCACGGACGCCGCGATCGCGTTCGCCGCCGATCTTGCCGGCCGCGAGCTCCTGGCGAATCACCCGGAGCGGCAGGAACTCGTCACGCTGCATCCGCAGGATCGCGCGGAGCTGCTCGACGTCGGCCTGGCTGTAGAGGCGATAGCCGCCGCGGGTCCGCCGTGGCGTCAGCAGCTTCTGGTCCTCGAGGTAGCGGATCTTCGAGATCGAGATGTCGTCGAACTCCTGGCCGAGGACCTTGCAGACGGCGCCGATCGTCAGCGCCTTGCGGGGACGGGAATCCGAACGCACCACCGGCTTCGTCGCTGGTTCCATCGATCAGCGCTCCAGGTAGCTGAGCTTGAACTTGCCGATCTGGATCTCGTCGCCGTCATCGAGCAGGTGGGACTCGATCCGGTGTCGGTTCACATAGGTGCCGTTGAGTGAGCCGAGGTCGTCGATGTAGAGGCCGTCGCGGCGGCGCACGAGGAGCGCGTGATTACGCGAGACGGTGACGTCGTCGAGGAAGATCGGCGCGTCGGGCGTGCGGCCGATGCTCATCCGGTCCTGGTCGACCACGAAGCTCTCACCGGCGCGGCCGCCGCCGGAGCGGATCACGAGCGCGGCGCCCTCCTCCTCGACGACGCGGTCGATGTCGATCGGCTGGAAGTCACCGGTCTCGGCGATCTTGTAGGTCAGCGTCGACGGTTCCTCGGTGCCCTCGGAGCGGCCCAGGTAGGCACCGCACTTCTGGCAGTAGTTGGCGCCTTCGTCGTTGACGAAGCCGCATTCGTGGCAGTGCAGGGCCATTCGTCGCTAGACCGCCTCTTCGTCGCCACGGACTCGCCCGGCGAGGATGTCGGTGAGCTTGTCGACGTCGTCGCCGGTGATCAGGGTCTCGCCGGCCTCGCGATCGGTCTTCAGCCGGTTGACCAGCTCGGCGCGGAGGATGTCGATCTTGCCGTGCAGCATCCGCCGCCGATAGGAGACCTCACGCTCCTCGCGGGTGAGCTCGTCGATCGTTTCCTTCAGCTCCTCGTCGCTCATCGCGCCGATGTCGGGGAAGGTCTCGTCCATCACTCACCCAGGCTTTCCGTAGACGTTTGTGGCAGGAGCCGGGCTGCTTTCCGGCTCCCTGCCGATTATAGGCGGGTGACCCGAAGGGTCAATCAGAACTTGAAGGTTGAACGGGAGGCTGCACCGAGCCCTGTGCGGTGGCGAAGGCCCGCGCCCTTCGCTGCGCTGCACGCACGTAGAGCACGGTCGCGAGGATCGAGAGGGCGACGCCGACGCAGAAGCCGACCTCGATGATCGTCCAGTCGACGACCATCGACCAGAAGATCCCGCCCATGATCAGGAAGACGGCGATCCGGCCGACCCAGGTGATCTCGAGGTCGGCGCCGTGGCGCAGCCCGTAGCGGGCGAGGACGAGCGTCGCCACCTCACGGACGGCGAGCAGCGCGATCGCCACCCGCGGCAACAGCTCGAAGTGCCAGCAGACGACCGCCCCGGAGAGGATCGTCAGCCGGTCGACGACCGGGTCCAGCAACGCGCCCATGCGGCTGTACTGGCCGGTCGCGCGGGCGACGAGGCCGTCAAGCAGGTCACCGAGCGCGATCGCCAGGAAGATCAGCGAGGCGACCGCATCGCGGCCGTCGCCGGAGTTGAGCGCGACGACCAGGAAGACCGGGATCGCGGCGAGCCGAACGTAGCCGATCAGGTTCGGTGCCGTGAACGGGCGCAGCGGCTGCCCGGCGCGGGTCTGTGGCGGCTCCGGCCCGGAGCGGTCGATGCCGAACAGGCGCCGTCGCGAGAGCGGCCGTCGCTTCCCGTCGGCGGGCACCGCTATCCCCTCTCGTCGATGCCCTCGAGGATCGCCCCCACGCGGTCCGGCGCGTCGGCGATCGGGATCCGTTCGTCCTCGCCGGTGGAGCGGATCCGTGCCTCGAAGACGCCATCGGCGAGGCCGCGCTTGCCGACGGTGATCCGCAGCGGACAGCCGATCAGCTCCGCGTCGGTCAGCTTCTCCCCCGTGCCCGCCTCGGTGCGGTCGTCCAGCAGCGTCTCGACGCCGGCTCCCTCGAGCGCCTCGTAGAGGGCCTCGGCAGCGCCGGCGACGTCGTCGCCCCCTTTGCCGAGCGCGCAGACGTGAACCTGCCAGGGGGCGATCGCGCGCGGCCAGACGATCCCGAGCTCGTCGGCCCGCTGCTCGACCGACGCGGCGACGATCCGCGCCGGACCGATCCCGTAGCTGCCCATCGCGATCGGGCGCTCGGCACCTTCGGGGTCGAGGTAGGTCGCCCCGAGCGGCTCCGAGTAACGCGTCCCGAGCTTGAAGATGTTGCCGACCTCGATCGCCGTCTCGATCTCGATCGGATCGCCGCTCGGCGTCGTGTCGCCGGGCTCGACCATGCGGACGTCGCAGGTCTCGTAGGTGAAGTCGCGGCCCGGCTCGATGCCGATCAGATGCAGATCCGAGCGGTTCGCCCCGGTGACGAGGCCGGCGCCGCTGATCGCGCGGTCCATGAGGATCCGCAGGTCGACACCGACCGGCCCGATGAAGCCGACCGGCCCGATCGCCGCCTCGATCTCCTCGGCGGTCGCCTGACGCGACGGCGCGCCGAGGTGGTTGGCGAGCTTGATCTCGTTCAGGCGGTGGTCGCCGCGCACGAGGACGAGGACGAGGCCGGCGTCCTCGACGACGACCGGCATCGCCTTGATCAGCGCCCCCGGCTGGACTCCGAGCGCCGCGGCGACTGCATCGACGGTGGTCAGACCCGGCGTCGGTGCCTCGCGGGGCTCGTCGAGCGGCGGCGGCAGCTCGACCGGCTTCGGCACCGCGGTCGCCACCTCGACGTTGGCGGCGTATCCGGGCGCGAGCGCGACCTCGTTCTCGCCGGCCTCGCAGGGCGCCATGAACTCGTGGGCGCCGGAACCGCCCATCATCCCGACGTCGGACTCGACAGCGTAGAAGCGGAGGCCGCAGCGCTCGAAGATCCGCTCGTAGGCACCCGATTGGAGCTCGTAGCTGTGCGCCAGGCCGGCCTCGTCGCGATCGAAGGAGTAGGCGTCCTTCATCGTGAACTCGCGGGTCCTGAGGATCCCGGCCCGGGGTCGCGGCTCGTCGCGCTCCTTCGTCTGCAGGTGGTAGAGCATCAGCGGCAGGTCGCGGTAGGAGCGGACGTCCTTGGCGATGTGCGAGGTGATCGCCTCCTCATGGGTCATCGCCAGCACCATCTCGGCGTCACGGCGGTCGCGGAGCTTGAAGAGCTCGTCGATCGCGTAGCGGCCGGTCCGCTTCCAGGGCTCCGCCGGCTGCAGGATCGGCATCAGCATCTCGTGGGCGCCGATCCGGTCCATCTCCTCGCGGATGATCTGCTCGACCTTGCGAACGGAGCGGTAGCCGGCCGGCATCCAGGTCCAGATGCCGGCGCCGAGCTGGCGGACGAGCCCGGCTCGGACCATCAGCTTGTGGGAGAGCGCCTCGGCGTCGGCAGGCGCGTCCTTGAGCGTCGGCAGCAGGTAGGCGGAGAGTCGGGTCATCGCGTCGATCGGCAGCTCGAGGCGCTACCAGGCGTCGATCTCGTACGTCAGCCAGGTCGAGCGCTCGGCGCCGATGCCATCGTAGAGGCGCTGTGCGGTCTCGTTGTCCGGCGCCGTCTCCCAGACGAGCTTCGCCGCGGCGCGCTGCCGGCAGAGAGCCCGGCAGTACTCGATCAGCCGCCGGCCGACACCCGTCCCGCGCGCGTCAGGGACGACGTAGAGGTCGTTGAGGACCCCGATCCGGGCGGCGTCGAGGGTTTGCCAGGTCCAGAACACGGTCGCGAACCCGAGCGGGCGGCCCTCACCGTCGCGGGCGATCGCCTGCTCGCCCTCGGTCGGGTCTTCGATCAGCGCCCGGCAGAGGGCGACGAGCCGGTCGTCGCGCGGGTCGACCTCGTAGAAGTCGCAATAGGCGCGCAGCATCGGCATCAGCACCGGGAGGTCGACCACGCCCACCCGATCGATCCGGACCTCGCTCGCGTCGCTCGCTCCCACTCCCCCACTCTATGCCGGGGAGGCCGTCGGCGGCGGGTCAGGCGCCGCTCGCCGCGAGCCGCTCGCGCTGGCGCTCCGGGGTGATCGCGACGACGTCCCAGGCCAGGCCGAGGCGGGCGAGCCCACGGATCACCAGCGAGCTCGGGTCGACCTCGTACCAGCGCAGGCCGTGGGTGGCCGAGCGCGGGAACGCGTGGTGGTTGTGATGCCACGACTCGCCGAGCGAGGGGATCGCCAGCCAGAAGACGTTCGTCGAGCGGTCGTCGGTGGCGAATCGGCGCGTGCCGAAGAAGTGGCAGACGGAGTTGACGCTCCAGGTGACGTGGTGGACGAAGAAGACGCGGACGAGGCCGCCCCAGAGCAGCCCGGTCGCCGCCCCGGCGAGCGTGCCGCTGACGAGGAAGCCGGCGAGGGCCGGGATCAGCAGCCCGGCGAGCACGAATCCCGGGAACCAGCGCGTCAGCAGCCTCATCCCGCGGTCGTCACAGAGATCGCGTGCGTAACGCCGCCAGTCGGCACGGCCGTGGGAGACGAGCAGCCAGCCCGTGTGGGCGTGCCAGAGCCCGCGCAGGACAGCGCCGATGCCGCGGCCGTGGCCGACGTGCGGAGAGTGCGGGTCACCTTCGGCATCGGTGTGGGCGTGGTGCTTTCGGTGGTCGGCGACCCAGGCGATCACCGACCCCTGAACCGCCATCTCGCCGAGTCCGGCGAGCAGATAGCTGATCGCCGGATAGGTCTGAAAGGAGCGGTGGGTCAACAGTCGGTGGTAGCCGACCGTGACGCCCGTCGCGGTCAGCAGGTACATGACCGCGAAGATGACGAGATCGGTCGTGCTGACGATCTCGTTCCAGAACAGCACGATCGCCGCGATCGTCGCCACGAACGGGAGGATCACCGCTCCCAGGTTCAGGTACCTCTCGATCGACTTCATCGATGCCCGCGGGGCGTTTGCCGCCGCGTCGGGCTGAGCGCTTGCTTCCATGCGGCCTGAAGTTAGATGTAGCCAGGCGTCAGTTTCTTGCCCCCTCGGCAAGGATTGCTGGCAGAATCTTGTCAATGGCTGATAACCCGCTGCCGGGATGGCGCGTCAACCCTGCACTCGCACCGGCGATCGAGGCCGTCCTCCCCGACCTCGCCGAGGAGATCCTGGCCACGATCGCCCGCGAGGTCCCCGAGTACGCCCGTCCGCTCGAGGGCTCGTTCGGACGCGGCATCCGGGTCGGCGTCGACGAGGCGCTGCGCCAATTCGCCGCCCTCGTCCGCGAGCCCGGCGCCGACCGGGCCGCGAGCCGCGACGTCTACGTCGGGCTCGGCCGCGGCGAGCTCCGCCAGGGCCGCAGCCTCGACTCGCTCCAGGCCGCCTACCGGATCGGCGCCCGCGTCGCCTGGCGCCGGACCAGTGAGTCGGCGGCCCGGGCCGGCCACCCGCCTGAGCGCGTCTTCGAGCTCGCCGACGCGATCTTCGCCTACATCGAAGAGCTCTCGGCCGAGTCGGTCGAGGGCTACGCGGCCGAGCAATCGCGGCGCGAGGGCGAGCGGGAGCTGCGGCGCTCGCAACTGCTGACGGCGATCGTCGCAGGGCGCCCACCGGCGGAGGTCGACCGCCTCGCCGCCGAGGCGGCCTGGAGCCCACCGGCGACGCTCGCGGCCGCCGCCTGCGAGCCTGATGCGACCGGCGCGATCGCGCGACGCCTCGGGCCCGAGACCCTCACGGCGACGATCGGCGATCTCGGCTGCCTGCTGATCGCCGACCCCGACGGGCCCGGCCGCGACGACGCGCTCCGCCACGGCGCCGGCGCCGGGGCGCTGACCGTCGGGCCGGCCGGTCCGGTCGCGGATGCCGCGGCATCGTGGTCGGAGGCGGCCGATGCGCATGCCGCCCGCGCTCGCGGCGCGCTCGCCCCGGAGGGCCTCCTTCGCAGCGACGAGCATCTCGCCGACCTCATCCTCGCCACCTCATCAGGCCTGCTCGCGCGCCTGGCGACTCGCACCCTCGCGCCGCTCGACGCCGAGACCGACGCCAGCCGCACGCGCCTCTCCGCGACCCTCGCCGTCTGGCTCGCCGAGATGGGCGCGGTCTCCCCCACCGCCGCCGCCCTCGATGTCCACCCGCAAACCGTCCGCTACCGGGTCGCTCGCCTCCGCGAGCTGTTCGGCACCTCCCTCGACGACCCCGAGGCCCGCTTCGAGCTCCAGCTGGCTCTCCGCGCCAGCCCTCCGGGCGTCTGACGCCAAGCAGATCGGGGGAAGCAGGAGGCGAAGCGGCCTCCGGCCGTGAGCCGACGATGACCCCGAGATGCGCCGCGCGGCAGGCGTCCGGCTATGCGCGGGTGAAGCGGCGGCCGCTCGTCGGCGAGGCATCCTCGCCGAGCTCGACCTTGCCGGCCTTGACCGGCTTCAGGTAGGGCTCGCCCGGCGCCGTGATGTCCTCGCCGTTCTCGGCGGCGGCCTTCTCCATCGCCGCGAGCTTCTCCGGGGTCAGATCGCCGGCGTTCTCCTCCTCGATCCGGCGCAGCCATTCGGCGCCCTCGGCGGCCTCGCCGGCATCGACCTCGACGCGGCCGTCGCGGCCGAGCGACTTGTCGATCTCCTCGAAGAGGACGTCGACGAGCTGCTCCTGCGGGATCTTCCGCAGCGGCTTGCCGTGAGCGAAGATCAGGCCCTCGTCCTTGGCGCCGGTGATCCCGAAGTCGGCATGGGAGGCCTCGCCGATGCCGTTGACGGCGCAGCCGAGGACGGCGACCTCGATCGGCTCGGTGTAGGACTCGAGCCGCTGCTCGATCTCGGCGACGACCGTGTCCATGTCGAACTGGAGGCGCCCGCAGGTCGGGCAGGCGATCAGCACCGGCCCGCGCTCGCGGAGCTGCAGGGCCTTGAGGATCTCCCAGGCCACCTTTACCTCCTCCTCGGCGTGGAACGTCGACAGGCTGATCCGGATCGTGTCGCCGACGCCGTCGGCGAGCAAAGTCCCGAGGCCGACCGAGGACTTCAGGGCGCCCGACCACTTCGTCCCCGCCTCGGTGATCCCGAGGTGGATCGGGTAGGGGATCTTCTCGGCGAGGAGGCGGTTGGCGGCGATCGTGTTCGGCACGTTCGTCGACTTGATCGAGACCTTGAAGTTCGTGAAGTCGAGCCCCTCCATGAGCTCGACGAACTCGACCGCGGCGGCGACGAGGGCCTCGACCGGCGCCTCGCGCTCGAGCGCGTGCAGGTGCTTGGGGAGCGAGCCGGAGTTGACGCCGATCCGCATCGGCACGTCCGCCTCGGTCGCCTTCAGCGCCACCTCGGCGACCTTGTC
>DASTTY010000011.1:0-17386 GCA_035759925.1 Solirubrobacterales bacterium | reverse complement strand
TGCACGTCGCTGGCTGCATGCTCTACTGGGCGGAAGGAGCGAAGGCCCGAAATGCTGCGCGCTTCTCCAACTCCGACCCCGCCATGTGCGCCCTCTTCTGCCGCTTCATGCGCGAATGCTTCGCGGTCTCGTCCGACCGGCTGACGTTCTCGATCAACGTCTACACCAACAACGGCCGGTCGATCGATGAGATCGAAGCCTTCTGGCTCGAGCTCCTTGAGCTGCCACGTTCGTCCGCACGGAAGCACATGACCAACCACTTCCCGACGTCGAGCAGCGGCACGAAGCGGAACAAGCTTCCGAACGGCGTCTGCACGATCCGTGTGACCAAGAGCACTCGGATCATCCAAGACATATACGGCGCGATTCAGGAATACGCCGGGATCGAGTGCCCGGAGTGGCTCGACGGTCCGCCGCGCAAACGTCGAGAAAAGGCCGCTTGACCGTTCTCCGCAAGCGCGACGGCAACGGCCGAGGCCGAACGGCGCGTGCCGCCGCGGGCGGGCCGATAATCGCCGCCGATGGAGGTTCGCGCGCTGAGCTGGAACCTGTTCCACGGCCGCGACCATCCGCCCGAGCCGGAGCTCCTCACGTGGCGCTCCCGACTGCTCGGGACGACCGAGCGCGGGACGGCCCACGCGCAGGTCAACGTCGATCTGCTTCCCGCGTTCGAGTCGGTGCTCGCGGACGCGGCCTGGGATGTCGCGCTGCTCCAGGAATGCCCGCCGCGCTGGGCGGAGCGCCTCGCCACCGCCTGCTACGCCGACCCGCACCTCGTCCCGACGAGCCGCAACCTGCCCGGCCTGGCACGCGCCCAGGCCCTGATCGCCGATCGCAATCCCGACCTGATCGCCTCCTGGGAGGGCGGCTCGAACCTGACGCTGGTCCGTCGCGCCGGCGCGATCACCGAGCGCCGCAGCTTTCGTCTCGCGACCCGGCCGGAGCGGCGGATGATGGCGTTCACCCGGCTCGGCGAGGGCCTCTGCGTCGCCAACCTCCATGCGAGCGCAGCCCGTCCGGCGGCCGAGGAGGAGCTGATCGAGGCGGCCCGGACCGCCCGCGACTGGGCGGCGGGAACGTCGCTTCTGCTCGGCGGCGACTTCAACCTGCGTCCGGCGCTCAGCCCTCACGTCTTCGCGCGCCTCGCCGCCGAGTTCGGCCTCCGCGCGCCGACCGGGGATCGGGTCATCGACCATCTGCTCGTCGCCGGACTCGAGATCGTCGAGCCGCCGGCTCAGTGGGCACCGGAGCGTCGCGAGATCCCCGATCCGACCGGTGGCGGGGACCGACGCGCGCTCCCGATCCGCCTCTCCGACCACGCTCCGGTCGAGGCGCTGTTCGCGACGCCGGGCGTGCAAGCCGCGTCCCCGTAGTCGTCGCGGAGGCAGCGGTCGGCCGGCGATGCGATATTTCCCGCATCCCGACAGCGACGAAGGGCGAACCGATGGCGAGCACCCGCAAGAAGACGACCGGCACCCGCCGCAAGACGACCGGTGCCGGGAAGGCGTCGGCCACGAAGGCGTCGAGCCGGAAGACGACCCGTCGGCCGCAGTCGTCGCGAGCCGCCGATCGCCCCGACAAGAGCGTCGAGGAGTTCCGCAACGCTCTCGAGCGCAGCGTCACGCTGTCGCGCGAGCGGATCCAGGAGGTCGTCGACGATGCCGTCAAGCGCGGCCGGATGACCCGCGACGATGCGAACGAGCTCGTCTCGAAGCTCGTCGCCCGCAGCCGCAAGGAGTCGAAGGAGCTCGTCAAGGAGCTCGAGGCGCTGCTCGAGCAGGCGCGAAAGGGCGTCGAGAAGCGGACCCGGGAGGCCCAGCGTCGCACGACCAAGGCACGCCGGCGCGTCGAGAAGGAGACGACGAAGGCGCAGCGCCAGGTCAAGGCGGCCGCCGGCAAGGCGGCGCGAGGAGTCCGTGACGCCACCGAGGAGCCGCTTGCCCGCGCCGATGCCGCGCGCCGGCGCGCCGGAGTCGGCCCGAGCTTCCCGATCACCGGCTACGACGAGCTGACCGCCGCCCAGATCGGGCGCCGGCTCGGCGATCTCAGCAAGCCGGAGCTGCGCAAGGTGCGCACGCACGAGAAGAACGGCAAGGGCCGCAAGAGCATCCTCGACAAGATCGACAGGGCGCTCGCCTGAGCGCGCCGCCGAGCCGAAACCGACCCCGCCGCGGGGAGGAGCTCGAGCTCCGCGTCGACTCGCTCGCCCAGGGCGGTCGCGGCGTCGCCCGAACCGGCGAGGGCTTCGTCGTCTTCGTACCCGGCGGCCTGCCCGGCGATCGCGTCCGGGTCCGCGTCGGCAAGTCGAAGAAGTCGTGGGCGGAGGCGACGATCGCCGAGCTGCTCGCGCCGAGCTCGGAGCGGATCCCCGACCGCTGCGTTCACGGCGGCGATCCCTGCCCGGGAGCCGCCTGGCAGGGCCTTCCGTACGAGCGTCAGATCGCCGAGAAGCAGGCACAGGTGGCGGAAGCGCTCGAGCGGCTCGGGTCCTTCGCCGGCATCGAGCTCGAGCCGATCGTCGCCGCCGAGGAGCCGTGGCGCTACCGCAACAAGCTCGAGTACTCGTTCGGCGCTCCCGGCGAGGACGGCGGCGCCGACCCCCTCCTCGGCTTCCACGCCCGCGGCCGCTGGGACCGGATCGTCGATGTCGACGACTGCCTGCTCGCCTCGCGGCGTAACAACGACGCCCGCAATGCCGTCCGCCAGTGGGCGCGCTCGGAGGGGCTGCACGCGCTCGACGAGGCCGGCTCGGGTGAGCTCCGCAACCTGATCGTCCGCGAGGGCCGGCGCACCGGCCAGGTCCAGACCCGTCTCGTCACCGCTGCCGCCGCGATCCCCCGTCCGCCGGTGGACCTCCACACCGTCATCGCCGGACCGTCGGGGGGCACCGCCGGCCCGACCGGAGTGCTCGGCGAGGAGCATCTCCGCGAGCGCCTCGGCGGCCTCGACCTTCGGGTCTCCCCAGGCGCGTTCCTGCAGACGAACACTGAGACCGCCGAGCGGCTCTACGCGATCGCCCGCGAGTACGCCGGCCTCGGCAGCCGCGAGCGGCTCTTCGACCTCTACTGCGGGATCGGCACGATCGGGCTCAGCATGGCCGCCGACGCCGGCGAGGTATGGGGGGTCGAGAGCGTCGCCGAGGCGATCGCGGACGCCGAGGCGAACGCCGAGCTGAACGGGATCGCCAACGCCCGCTTCCGCGTCGCCGACGCCCGGCTCGGGATCACGCCGCTGCTCGGGGAGGCGGGTCGTCCCGACGTCGTCGTCATCGATCCGCCCCGCGCCGGGCTCTCGGCGAAGATCGTCCGCCGCGTCCTCGAGTGCGAGGCCGAGCGAATCGTCTACGTCTCCTGCAACCCGACGACGATGGCCCCGAACGCGCGGCAGATCGTCGATGCCGGCTATAGGCTGGCCCGCGTGCGACCCGTCGACATGTTCCCGCAGACGCCCCACATCGAGTGCGTCGCCCTGCTCGAGCGGGAGACGCGGTGAGCGCCCGCGGCTTCGGCGTCGCCGCCGGCCTCGATCCCGACGTCGCGACGCCGCTCGCCGCCCGCTGCGAGGAGCTCGGCTACACGTCGATGTGGGCCAACGACCACCCGGCTGCAAGCGGGCTCGAGACTCTCGCCGCCTTCGCCGAGGGATCGGCGGCGCTGCAGCTCGGCGTCGGCGTCCTCGCCCTCGACCGCCATCCCCCCGCCGCGATCGACGAGCAGATCGACTCGCTGGGGCTCGACCGCTCGCGGCTTCTGATCGGGGTCGGCGCCGGCTTCTCGAAGAAGCCGCTGACGACGATGCGCGAGGCCCATGACGAGTTGCGCGAGCGGATCCCCGGCGTGAAGCTGATCCTCGCCGCGATGGGGCCGAAGATGGCAGCCCTCGCCGGTGCCGCCTACGACGGCGCCTTCTTCAACTGGGTCACCCCCGACTACGCGGCCGCGGCGCGCGGCAACGTCGAGCGCGGCGCCGCCGAGGCGGGACGCGAGCCGCCCCGGATCTACGGCTACGTCCGGACGTCGATCGGCGCCGACGCCGAGACGCGGCTCGCCAAGGAAGAGGGCTTCTATCGCGACCTCCACGACGGCTATCGGAAGCAGTTCGAACGCCTCGGCCAGCCGCCGGGAACGGTCGGCGTCGCGGCCGAGAACCCCGACGACGCCGACGGCATGCTCGCCGCCTACGCGGCTCTCGACACCGTCGTCGTCCGCGGCCTCGCCAGCGCCAAGCTGGAGACTATGGACCGCGTCGCAACGGCAGCGGCGCCGCAGTAGATAGCCGGCTGATCCATCGATAGGCGGCGCAGTGTTTCCGGCGCCCCGCCAGGGGCGCCGTGATCTGAGCGCCGCCGCGGTTTCGCTACCGCAGCCGGCCGGACCGGACGCGAAGCGGAGGATCCGGTCGGGGTTATCTATCTACTGGTTGGGCAGCGGGCTGCCGGCCTTGAACGCGAACCAGAGCCAGAAAGCGACGGTGACCAGCATCGTCGTGACGACGAACAGGCGCTCGATCCCGCCCATCGCCGAGCCCCGCTTGAGCTCCCGGGTGTCGGTCATGCCGCGCATCCACGGCGCCCGCGCGCGCGGTGGTCCACCGCCCGGGCCCTCGCGGGGGCCGAAGAACGCCATCACGATCCCCGCCAGGTAGAGCAGCAGGACGTAGGTGAGGATGATCCCGAACAGGATCACCATCGCGACCGAGAAGTTGACCGTGCTCGCGCCCGAGCCGGTCTGCAGCTGCGAGCCGATCCAGACCCAGCCGAGCGGAACGCCGAAGCCGATGATCGCCGCCGCGACGACGGTCGCGACGAAGGTGATGAGCTGGCCGAGCACGCGCATGGGCAGCGAAATGTAGCGGCGGGCCGCAGGCGTTCCGGCCCGATCGAGCCGATCAGTAGGGCGGCAGGTCCTCGTACCAGCCGCCGACCGCCCGGAAGGCGCGCCAGAACTCGCGCTTCGGCCCCTCGGCGTCGAGCGAGGCGTCGATGTCGGGCGTGTAGATGACGTCGATCGTCGGAGTCAGCGCCTGGATCTCCCCCGGCCGCGCCTCGACCGGAACCGCAAGCGGGATCTGAACGTCGTTGAGGCACTCGAGGGCGGGCTCGCCCATGACGACGATGCAGCGCGGCTCGACGATCGCGACCTCGCGGACGAGGCGGGCGATGCAATTCGGCGAGGCCAGCGCCGGGTCCGAGAGCGGGCATTTGACGCAGAGGGTCCCGTAGACGACGAGCGGATCGATGCCGAGCCGCTTCAGCGACTTCATCACCGCCGTGCCGGCGCGGCCGTAGAAGGCGACGCCCTCCTCGATCTCCGCGACGCTCGGCGCGTGCTTGAGCAGCATCACGTCGGCCTGAGGATGACCGGAGCCGAGGACCGGCATCAGGTTGCCGCGCGGGCAGTCCTCGCAGTCCTGGAGCTCGTGGGTGAGCTGGTTGAGCTCGCGGATCGCGCGCTCCAGGTACTTCTCCTTGATCTGGTCCTCGGTGATCGGCACGGCAGGCGACTCTTTTGACGGCCCCCGTTCCTCTCCTTCGGGTTGCACGCCGTTATGCCCCCTGAATCAACTCTTGCCGCGCGCGGCGGCGGCCCGGCGGCGGCGGACCGCCCGCTGGCCGCCCTTGACGGGCCGCGCATCGATCACGTCCTTGCGCCCGCCTGCCTGCCCACTCGCGGCCTGCATCCACTTCAGCGCCTGCACGTAGACGAGGTTCTTGTGCTTGCGGACGATGTCGGCGCTGCGCATCGCCTCGAGGAACTCCTCCGGCCCGTCGAAGTCGTGGAGGCGGATCCGAACGCTGCCGAGCGCTTGGGCGACATGTCCATCGGAGCCGGCGCCGGGGACGATCCGGTACTTGGCGGCGAACCGCTCCGCCTCCTCGTTGAAGGCGCTGAAGGCGACCCGCGGATTGAAGACCTCGAGGATGTCGATCTCCTCGACCATCCCGAGCAGGTGCTCGTAGTCGGGGACCGAGTGGAGGCGGTCGAACGGGTGCGGTACGTAGACGAGCCCGCCCTGGCGGCGGATCTCGGCGACCGTCTCCGCCATCGACATCCCCCGCTCGATCTTCTCCTCGAGGAAGAGGCCGATGACCTCGCCCTGCTCGGCCGTCTTCACCTCCTCGCCGACGATCACCTTGATGCCGCCGATCCGCTCGGCGGCCTCGCGGGCGGCGAGCGCTCCGGAGATCTCGTTGTGATCGGTGATCGCGATCGCCCCCATGCCGCGATCCTTGGCGGTCTCGAGCAGGACGTCGACCGGGGTCGCGCAGTCGTTCGAGTGATCGGTGTGCATGTGAAGGTCACAGTCGATCGTCCGCCGCCGCTCGATCCGCCGCCGCACCTCCGGGTTGCCGACCGGGTCGTGGCGGCGCGACGTGATCCGCTCGTAGACCGACTCGAGCTGGTCGGCGACGTCGGCGAACGAGCGGGCCGCCCCGGCGCCGGCGGCAGCGAGCCGCTCGCGCAGCCCCGCATCGCGGATCAGCCGTTCGAGCTGGCCGGCCAGCGTCAGCGAGTCACCGGCCGGGAAGACGAGGCCGCGCTCGCCGTCCTCGTCGTCGACGAGCTCCTCGTAGGCGTCGATCTGCGCCGCGACCGGCACCGCGCCGGCCGCGAAGGCCGCATAAACGAGGCTCGGCGCCGGCTGCGGTCCGCCCGATGCCGCCACCGCGATCGCCGCGCCCGCGACCACGTCCTCCGCGTCGATCTGCGCCGGGCGGAGGATCCGGACCCGTTCGCGGAGGCGGCTGTTCAGCCGCGGCGTCTGGATTGCGGCGTCGCCGATCCAGATGTCGGCCTCCCAGTCGAGGTCGAGCGGCAGCTTCCGGAGCGCCCGCAGGAAGATCCGCAGCGCCCCGCGCTCCTCCCGCTGGCAGTAGACGATCCGCACCGGCCCGCCCGGCACCGGCTCGGCGCTGCCGACCTCGGCCGCCGGTCGGACGATCTCGTAGCTGCCCGGGAAGAACCGCTCGACGAGCTCGCCGGTGCTTCGCCCCGTGACCATTCGCGCGTCGAGGCGCCCGAAGAAGATCTCGACGAGCGGCCGCGCCACCTGGGTCGAGAGGACGCGCTCGGTCGGCAGGTGGAACGTGGCCGCGTTGAGGGCGCGCGAGTGCCGCAGCGCGGCGGAGGCGGCGCTCGGCGCGAACGGCTCGTGGACGTGGACGACGTCGAAGTCGATCGCGCTCAGCAGGCCCTCGAGCGAGCGCGAGATGTCGACAGGGACCGGCGCCGGCCGCGGCCGAGCGCCGGCCGGCAGCTTCAGCGCCGCTCCGACGCGCAGGACCGCCGGGCCGTCATCGCCGATCCGCCGGCCCTCCCACCCCGCACCGAAGACGGCAGCGCCGTCGCTTCGGGTTCGCTCGATCGTCCGCTGGGTGAGGCGCGTCTCCTCGCGGGTCCCGCCGGGAGCGGCGACGACGACGCGGTGGCCGCGCGCGTTCAGCTCGGCGGCGGCGCCGGCGACGTAGGCGTTGACCTCGTGATGCCCCTCCCACGAATAGGGCGACACCTGGGCGATCGTCAGGCCGTTGCTGGGGGGCACCGCTGCAGGATAGATGCGGGCGGGCCATGGCGGGCGGGCCCGCGGCGGCGCGCCCGGCGTTAGGATCGCCCGGCCGGGACGAACCGAGAGGAGCGAGCATGAGCGACTACGACTACGTGATCGTCGGCGCCGGATCGGCCGGTTGCGTGCTCGCCAACCGGCTCAGCGACTCCGGGGCCGAGGTCCTCCTCGTCGAGGCCGGCGGCCGCGACCGCTCGGCGAAGATCAAGATCCCGGCTGCGTTCGCCCAGCAGTTTCAGACGAAGCTCGACTGGGACTACGCGAGCGGGCCCGAGCCGGGTTGCGAGGGCCGCAACCTCTACGTGCCGCGCGGCCGCGCGCTCGGCGGCTCCAGCTCGATGAACGCGATGCTCTACGTCCGCGGCCACCGCAGCGACTACGACGGCTGGCGTGACGAAGCCGGCTGCGAGGGCTGGGGCTGGGGCGACGTTCACCCCTATTTCATCCGCTCCGAGCATCACGAGGCCGGAGCCGGGCCCGATCACGGCTATGGCGGCCTGCTCAACGTCGCGCCGCCGCGCAGCCCGCGGGCGCTGACCGAGCTGATGATCGCCGCCGCCCGCCGGCGCGGCCATCCCGCCGATCGCGACTACAACGACGGCGAACCGGACGGCGTCGCCCCGGTCGAGGTGACCCAGAAGCGCGGCAGGCGCTGGAGCTGTGCCGACGCCTTCCTGCGTCCCGCTGCCGGCCGGCCGAACCTGACGGTCCTGACCGGCGCGTTCGCCCACGGCCTCGACATCGCCTCCGGGCGCGTCCGCGGGGTCGAGCTGAGCGGGAAGACGGACATGGCCGTCGCCCGGGCCCGGCGCGAGGTGATCCTCGCCGCCGGTGCGATCGGCTCTCCGCAGCTGCTGATGCTCTCCGGGATCGGCGACCCCGACAAGCTCGCCGGCCTCGGCATCGACGTGGTCGCACCGCTGCCGGCGGTCGGCACGAACCTCCAGGACCATCCCTACGTCGTCGGGATCTGGGACTCGACGATCGGCGCCTCCCTCGCCGACGCCGAGAAGCCTGCAGCGCTGCTCGACTTCCTGCTCCGGCGCCGCGGCCCGCTCACCTCGACCGTCGCCGAAGCGTTCCTGTTCACCCGATCCGACGGCGGCGACGGTCCACCCGATCTCCAGTTCCACCTCGCCCCCGCCTACTTCGCCGACAACGGCTTCGAGGAGTACGACGGCCACGCGTTGACCATGGGCCCGGTCCTGATCGCCCCGCGGGCGCGCGGCGAGGTGACGCTCGCCTCAGCCGATCCGGCCGCGAAGCCGGCGATCCTCGGCAACCACCTCACCGATCAGGCCGACGTCGACGCGCTCGTCAGCGGCGTCAGGATCGCCCGCGAGCTCGCTGCGACGCCGCCGCTCGCCGGCGCCGTCGGTCGCGAGATCTACCCGGGACCCGGCGTCGGCGACGACGACGAGGCGATCGCCGCCGACGTGCGTCGCCGCCTCGAGCTCCTCTACCACCCGGTTGGGACCTGCCGGATGGGCTCAGACAGCGACTCGGTCGTCGACCCCGAGCTGCGTGTCCGCGGCATCGACGGCGTCCGCGTCGTCGATGCCTCGGTGATGCCGACGATCACCCACGGCAACACGAACGCGCCGACGATCATGATCGCCGAGAAGGGCGCCGACCTGATCCTCGGCCAAGCGCCGCTCCGCGACGCGGCCGCACCGGCTGTCGGCGCGGCCGCCTGAGTCGCGAAGGTCCTGACCGCTAGCTCTTGGCCGGCGCCTCGGCAGCGGCGCCGGAGTCGACGTCGTCCTTGGCGCGCGCGGCGGCGGCGGTGCGGGCGTTCGCGGCGATGAACTCCTCGGTCTGCTCGCGGGCGTCGGCATCGGGGCGCTGCGTGTGCGGCGACTTCATCAGGTAGCTCGACGGGCCGTCGAGCTGGCCGGAGATGCCGTTGTTGAGCGCCAGCTTGATCAGCCGGACCGCATCGATCACGACGCCTGCCGAGTTCGGTGAGTCCCAGACCTCGAGCTTGAGCTCGACGTTGAGCGGTACGTCGCCGAAGCTCTTGCCCTCGAGGCGGATGTGCGCCCACTTGCGGTCGGTCAGCCACGGCACGTAATCGGAAGGGCCGACGTGGACGTCCTTGTCCTCGAGCTCGGTGCCCATGATCGACGTGACGGCGTTCGTCTTCGAGATCTTCTTCGAGTCGAGCCGCTCGCGCTCGAGCATGTTGAAGAAGTCCATGTTGCCGCCGACGTTGAGCTGGCTGGTGTGCTGCATCTCGACGCCGCGCTCGTGGAAGAGGCGGGCGAGCTGGCGATGGACGATCGTCGCGCCGACCTGCGACTTGATGTCGTCGCCGATGATCGGCAGCCCCGCGTCCTCGAAGCGCTTGTCCCAGTAGTCCTCGCGGGCGATGAAGACCGGCAGGCAGTTGACGAAGCCGACGCCGGCCTTGAGCGCCTGCTCGACATACCACTTGGTCGCCTGCTCGGAGCCGACCGGCAGGTAACAGACGAGGACGTCCGTCTTCGTCTCCTGGAGGATCTTGACGATGTCGGCCGTCTCGCCGGGAGCCTTGGTGATCTTCTGCTTCAGATACTTGCCGAGGCCGTCATGGGTCATGCCGCGATGGACGGTGACGCCGAGCTTCGGGACGTCGGCGAACTTGATCGTGTCGTTCTGACCCGACCAGATCGCCTCGCCGAGGTCCTTGCCGACCTTCTCGACGTCGATGTCGAAGGCCGCCGTGAACTCGATGTCGGAAACGTGGTAGCCGCCGAGATCGACGTGCATGAGGCCCGGTACCTGCTCGGACGGGTCAGCGTCCTTGTAGTACTCGACGCCCTGGATGAACGAGTTGGCGCAGTTGCCGACGCCGACGATCGCGACGCGGACCTTGCCGTCGTCGGTGCGGCCGCCGTTTCCGGTCTGCCCTCCGTTGCTGGTGCTCATGGGTAAGCGAAAGCCTCCTGATTGGTAGCTGGCCGGATCTCGTCGATCGCACTCTCCGCACCGGCCGGATGGGGCTGGGAGCGGGCTTGCTCGGCTCCGGGGCTTTGGCAAACACCATACCCCCGGTTCGGTTACACGAACCCGGCGCGCCGGCCAGATGATCAATCTCGGGCGGGATCGCTCAGGGGCCGGCGTCGAGCGCGAGCAGCTGCCGGCGGACGTGCCAGACGCGCTGGACAACGGTGAACGCGGTCAGCGCGACCATCACCCAGATCGCCGCCGGAAGCAGGTCGACGCCGCCGATCAGCTCCTCGTCGGCGAACATCAGGCCGGCCGAGAGGATCACCACGCGAACCGGCCGGGTCGCGATCCCGACCTTGCACTCGACGCCGAGAGCCTCGGCCCGGGCCCGCGTGTAGGAGACCATCAGCGAGCCGAGGACGACGAGCAGACACGCCGCCGCCAGCGCCTGATCGCCGTCGGAGGCGAACTGCCAGCAGACCGCGCCGAGGACGATCCCCTCCTCGATCCGGTCGAGCGTCGAGTCGAGGAACGCGCCGAACTGGGTGCCCTTGCCCGACATCCGCGAGTAGCGGCCGTCGAGGGTGTCCATGACCGAGCCGATGATGAATGCGAACGCGCCGAGCACGAACAGGTCCTCGAGGATCAGGACCGCTGCCGCGAGATTGAGGACGAGGCCGGTCATCGAGATCGCGTTCGGCGTCAACCGCGACTCGATCAAGCGGTTCCGGGCGATCTCCCGGAACTCGCCCAAAGGTCGTTCCGGGCGTTCAGGTCGTTCCGGGCGCCCGGCCCGAGGACCGGCCATCTAAGCGGCGGCTTCCTCGGGAACCGCCGGCCGGAATGCCCACTGGGCGGGACGGACCGGCGCGAGGACCCGGCTCGCGACCAGCGCCGAGACGATGGCGACGAGCAGCCCGGCAGCGGCATCGAGCCAGTAGTGGTTGGCGGTGACGACGATCACCCAGAAGACCAGCAACGGGTAGAGCGCCCAGAGGAAGCGGCCGAGCGGATTGCGGACGAGCATCACCGCCGTCCCCGCGATCATCGACGAGAACCCGATGTGCATGCTCGGGACGGCGGCGTACTTGTTGACGAGGAGGCTGACGGCGTTGCTGTCCTGATCGACGGAGGTGAAGCTCGCGATCGTGTCGGTGAACCCGTCGCCGGGCAGCATCCGCGGCGGCGCCGTCGGGAACAGCGCGTAGCCGACCAGGGCGATCCCCATCGCGACCATGAACATGTTGCGCACGAAGTAGAAGTTGTCGTTGCGGAACAGGTAGAGCCAGGCGAGGAAGACCACGCTGACCGTGAAGTGCGAGTTCACGTACATCCAGTTGGCGAAGTCGATCAGCCAGGTGTGGCCGATCAGGGCCTGCTGGAGACCGGGCTCGAAGAACGTCCCCAGCGACCGCTCGAGGTCGACGATCCGCTCGGCGTTGGCGAAGGCGACGTCGCTCTTGCCGTCGATCAGCCCGCGGACGAGCTGATAGCCCTGATAGGCGATGAAGAAGAGGGCGAACTGCAGCAGGAGGTCGGACCAACCCCGCGGCAGCCTTCGCCCGATGGCGGCTAGCGGTCCAGGCACGAGGCCTCCGATTGTAGGACGCTAATTCTGGATCGGCATGGCGGCGGGATCGGCGGCGAGGAAGTCGGCGACCGCAGCGACGAGCTCGGGGCGGTCGATCCACGGCCAGTGACCGGCCCCCTCGACGAGCCGGAACCGCGCGTTCGGGAGCCGGCGCTCGAACGAGCGGCCGTCCGCGGCGCCGATGTAGGGGTCGTCGGCGCCCCAGAGGATCAACGCCGGGCAGTCGATCTCCCCGAGCCGTTCGCCGGCAGCGGCGAGGACGCCGCGATCGGCGGAGCGATACAGAGCCAGGACCGCCCTCGCCATCCCGCCGTCCCAGTGTTCGAGGATCCGGTCGACCAGCTCGGGCGGCATCGGGCGGCGTCCGGCGCGGGCGCTGCGGAGAAGCAGGTCGGTGAGCGTTCGCGAGCGTGGCCTCGCGAGGAGCTCGCCGAGCCCGCGGCAGCGCCAGCAGCGCGCCAGCCAATGCCAGCGATAGGCGGCGCTGAGCGGCACGGCGTTGATGACGACGAGCCTGCGGACGGCCTCGGGACGCACCTGCGCGGCGACGAGTCCGAGCACTCCCCAGTCGTGGACGACGAGGCTGTAGCCATCGGGAGCGAGCTCGGCGATCGCGCTTGCGAGCAGCCGGCCGTAGGAGCCGACGGTACAGTCGAACTCGCCGGGGTCCGGCCGCGTCGAGCGGCCGAAGCCGGGCAGATCCAGCGCGATCGCCGCGCCTTCGGTGGCCGCCAGGAACGGCAGCCAGTCAGCCGAGTCGCCCGGGTTGCCGTGCACCCAGATCGTCGGCGGCCCGGCACCGCCCCGCTCGCGGAGGAAGATCCGGATCCCCTCGATCTCCACGAAACGCTCTGCGATCGGCGCGCTCATCGGCGAGAACCTATCCTCGTCGGCATGAGTGGCGGCGGCGAGCGCGGCTATGCGCGGGGCGCCGGCACCGCGGCGAGCGGCGAGCAAGGCATCGACCTCGACCGCCGGCCTCGCCTCCCGGTTCCCCGCGGCTGGAGGCGCCCGTCCCGGAAGCGCGTCCGGGCGATCCGTGACCGGCTCCGCGAGCTCTACGGGTCGCGCCGCAACGACCCCCACGGCGATCCGGTCCACGAGCTCGTCCTGACGATCCTCTCCCAGAACACCAGCGACGGCAACCGCGACGTCGCCTACCGGCGGCTCCGCGACCGCTTCGGCGACTGGGAGTCGATCCGCGACGCTCCGGTCGAGGACGTGATCGAGGCGATCAGGCCCGGGGGCCTGGCCAACATCAAGGGCCCGCGGATCCAGCAGGTCCTCCGCGAGCTCGGTCCCGAAGCCGATCTCGACTGGCTCCGCGAAGCGCCGCGCGGAGAGGCGGTCGACTACCTGACGTCGCTGCCCGGGGTCGGCCGCAAGACCGCGGCCTGCGTGATGATCTTCGCCCTCGACCGGCCGGAGATCCCGGTCGACACCCACGTCCACCGGGTCGGCGGGCGGCTCGGTCTGTTCCCGACGGGGATATCGCTCGACGGCGCCCACGACGAGATGCTCGCGATCACCGATCGCGACGATGCCTACGAGTTGCACATGAACCTGATCACCCACGGACGCCGCATCTGCCGGCCACGTCCGCGCTGCGGAGAGTGCGCGCTGGCGCGGATGTGCGTGGCCCGCCGGGCCGGTCTCGTCGACCCGGTCGCCTGACGCGCCGAGCCCCGATCGACTCCACTTCAGCGGGTAGTATCCGCGCCCGGACGGGACCGAACCGTCGCGGCCGCCCAGACCATGAACAAGAAGACCTTCATCTCATTCGGCCTCGTCGCCCTGCTGCTGGTGATCGTCATCCCGCTCTGGGCGTTCGACAAGGACGGCTCCGAGTCCTCGTCGCCGGAGAAGGTCGCCGCTTCCGACGACGCCGCCCGCCAGCTCTTTCAGACCAACTGCGGAAGCTGCCATACGCTCGCCCGCGCCGGCACCGATGGCGTCGTCGGGCCGAACCTCGACGAGCGCCTCGCCGCCGCCGGCCCGGCGACCGAGCAGTCCGCGATCGAGGCGACCCAGTCGCGGGTCATGACCGCGATCGAGCAGGGCGTCGGCAACGGCGCGATGCCGGCCGGCATCCTCGAGGGCTCGAACGCGACGACCGTCGCCAACTTCGTCGCCCGCGTCGCCGGCCAGTAGGCAGACAACTCCGACCGGATCCTCCGCTTCGCGTCCGGTCCGGTCGGGCTGGCAGCGCCTGCCTCAGCGGCTGAGCTTGAGCTTGCTGACCAGGCCGCCGTGGTCGGAGGCGACCACCCCGCCGGGCCCGGTCACGTTCGGGTCGGCGCCGGTGACGTAGGCCTGGATCTGGTTGACGGCCGGCTTCGTCATCACGTGGTCGACCGTGTGGTCGAAGCGGTAGTCACCGATCGCCGAGCGGAACACGTCGGGGTAGCAGCAGGTCTGCCGCGTGCCGAGGTTGGTCAGCCCGAAGTCGCCGGTCAGGGCGTTGTAGGCGCCTTCGTCGCCGGGAGTCGTGAACCCGGTGCCGACCCGATCGGCCGGCCCGCCCGAGTTGATGTCGCCGACGAAGACGAGCTGCTGGTCGGTCACGAGCGGCCCACCGGGTGCGAACAGCTCCCGTGCCTGGGCCTCGCGGATCGCGGGGTCACCGAACGCCTCGAGATGGGTGTTGACGAAGTGGAAGCTCGACTTCTTCACGGTCGCGTCGACCGAGACCCAGCCGCGCTCGACGTCGATCGGGATCGCGCCGCCGAGGACCACCCGGAAGAGGTTCGAGAAGTGGCCGCCCTGCGGGTTCGAGACCTGGATGTCCTTGTCGTTGCGGACGAGGATCACGTCCCGCATCGTCAGCCGGCCGTCCTCGTCGGCGCCGCAGATGAAGTCGTTCGTCGCGTCGCTGCCGTCGCGATCGGCGGGCAGCTCCTGATCGAACTCGTCCTGGCTGACGGCGACGCTGTAATCGGCGCCGCGGGCACGAAGCTGGTCCTGGAGCAGCTGCAGGAAGTCGTAGCGAACGTCGGTTGCCGGGGTGGCCGTGAAGTCGGACTGCGCCTGAAAGCGCCACAGCGCGACCTCCTGGAGCCCGACGAGATCGGGCTTCGCGTTGGCGATCTCGGCGGCGAGCAGCTTCGCTCGCGCCGGGAAGTTCGACGCGTCGACGTCGTTGAGGATCTTGCCGCCGGCATCGATCGCCGCGCAGACGTCCGGGGCGTTGATTGCCGGGCTGAGATCGGCGCCGAGATAGAGGTTGCGGCTCATCACCGTGACGACCGAGCCGTTCGGCGGCGCGGCCGGCGGAGCGGCTTCGCCCGCTGCGGGCAGCACCAGCGCAGCGGCGAGCGCGGCGATCACGAACGGGACAACGCGCGGACGGCGACGGCTCATTGGATCCTCTCCCATCGGTTGCAGGCCACGGGAACGGTCCTCCTCCATCCCGACAGCGACAGTTGGACGATCCTAACCACGGTGATCCGGAACCGCCACCGGGAACCGCGCGGCCGCGGGCTTGGAGGCGGGCAAAATATCTGCTACCTTCCGACTCAGATTTTCACTTAGAAAGCCAAGCAGGCCGGCCCCAGAGCGCCCGGCCCGCCGACCGAACCCACGCAGAAAGGCAGCAGAAATGGCCAAGACCATCGGAATCGACCTCGGCACGACGAACTCGTGCTTCGCGGTCATGGAGGGCGGCGAGCCGACCGTCCTCGAGAACAGCGAGGGCGGTCGCACGACCCCCTCGGTCGTCGCGTTCACCGAAGGCGACGAGCGACTCGTCGGCACCGTCGCGAAGCGCCAGGCCGTAGTGAATCCGGAGCGGACGATCTTCTCGATCAAGCGCTTCATGGGTCGCAAGGAAGCCGAGGTCAAGGAGGAGGAGACGATGGTCCCCTACTCCGTGTCCGCCGGCCCGAACGGCGACGTCCGGATCAACATCGGCGACAAGCAGTACCCGCCGCCCGAGATCTCGGCGATGATCCTCCAGAAGATCAAGGCCGACGCGGAGGCGAAGCTCGGCGAGCCCGTCGACTCGGCGGTGATCACGGTCCCCGCCTACTTCAACGACGATCAGCGGCAGGCGACCAAGGACGCCGGCAAGATCGCCGGCCTCGACGTCAAGCGGATCATCAACGAGCCGACCGCCGCGTCGCTCGCCTACGGCCTCGACAAGGAGGGCGATGATCAGACGATCCTCGTCTTCGACCTCGGCGGCGGCACGTTCGACGTGTCGGTGCTCGAGATCGGGGACGGCGTCTTCGAGGTGAAGTCGACCGCCGGCGACAACCATCTCGGCGGTGACAACTGGGACAAGGCGATCGTCGACTGGCTCGTCGCGGAGTTCAAGAAGGACCAGGGAGTCGATCTCTCGGCCGACAAGAACTCGCTGCAGCGGCTCTACGAGAGCGCCGAGAAGGCGAAGATCGAGCTCTCCTCCACCCAGGAGACCCAGATCAACATTCCGTTCATCACGGCCGTCGAAGGGCAGCCGAAGCACCTCGACATGAAGCTGTCGCGGTCGAAGCTGAACGAGCTGACCGGCGATCTGCTCGAGCGCGTCGTCGCGCCCGTCAAGCAGGCGCTCGGCGACGCCGGCTCCGACATCGACCACGTCGTCATGGTCGGCGGCATGACCCGCATGCCAGCCGTCCAGGAGAAGGTCAAGGAGCTGACCGGAAAGGAGCCGCACAAGGGCGTCAACCCGGACGAGGTCGTCGCGGTCGGCGCCGCGATCCAGGCCGGCGTGCTCGCCGGTGACGTCAAGGACGTCCTGCTCCTCGACGTGACGCCGCTGACGCTCGGAATCGAGACCAAGGGCGGCGTGATGACGAAGCTCATCGAGCGCAACACGACGATCCCGTCGAAGCGCTCGGAGACGTTCTCGACCGCCGACGACAACCAGACCCAGGTCGAGGTCCACGTCCTCCAGGGCGAGCGCGAGATGGCATCCGGCAACAAGTCGCTGGGCAAGTTCCAGCTCACCGGCATCCCGCCGGCGCCGCGCGGCATGCCGCAGATCGAGGTCACGTTCGACATCGACGCCAACGGCATCCTCAACGTCTCGGCCAAGGACCTCGGGACCGGCAAGGAGCAGACGATCGAGATCAAGGGCGGCTCCGGGCTCTCCGATGAGGAGGTCCAGGCGATGGTCTCCGACGCCGAGTCGCACGCCGACGAGGACCGCAAGGCCAAGGAGCTGGCCGAGGCCCGCAACGTCGCCGAGCAGGCGGTCTATCAGGGCGACAAGCAGCTCGCCGATCTCGGCGAGCAGATCGACGAGTCCGCGAAGGCCGAGGTCACCAAGGCCCTCGACGACCTGCGGGCGGTGGTCGA
>DASTTY010000010.1:0-11663 GCA_035759925.1 Solirubrobacterales bacterium | reverse complement strand
CGCTCACCGTGAGCTGCGGCGTCGCCGCCTCCGGGCCCGACACGCGCTTCGACTTCACGACGCTGTGGACCGCCGTCGACGAGGCGCTCTACGCCGCCAAGCACGGCGGCCGCAACCGCGTCAACGTCGCCGAGGGAATGGAAAGCCGCCCGGTGGCGCTGACGGCGTAGCGGCGGCCGCATGGTGGCGTAGCCGGGCGGCGTTGGCGGTTCGGCACGCTTTATCGGCAGAGAGGGGAGGGAGCAGCGCCACACGCGCGGTTTTCGCTGCCAACGTGGTTCCGATGGAACGTCGGATGCGGAAATACCCTCGTATGGAGGGGAAAGCCGCATCCGAGCAGCGAGTCGAGCTCGTCTCGGGCCGTCAGCTTCACCTGGTCACCTCCTCGCAGCTTCTCGCCGCGGGCGTGAACCGCAAGACGATCGAGTCGTGGCTGAAGCGTCGGCGTCTCCATCCCATTCATCGCGGCGTCTACTCGACACATTCCCAGCCGCATACCCGCGACGAGCTCTGGCTCGCCGCCGTCCTCGCCTGCGGCCCCAAAGCGCTGCTCAGCGATGAACCGGCAGCGATCGTCCAGGGCTTTCTCGAGGAGCGGCCACTGCTACCTCACGTCACCGAGCCCAGCGGACGAGGCCGGGATCGGCCCGGGATCGTCGTCCACTGCGGCTCTGTCGATCCCCGCGATCGCAGGAAGGTCGGAGCGATCCCGTGCACCTCGGCGGACCGGATCCTCGTCGATCTCGCACCGCGCTACGAGGAGCCGGAGCTCGAGGTGCTGCTCGTCGCCGCCGAGTCGCTCGGCCTGATCAAGCGCGGTCGTCTCGGAGAGCTCGTGGCCGAGCGGGCCGGACGGCCGGGGATGGCGAGGCTTGCCGGTCTGCTCAGGCTCGATCCGATCGAAGTGCGATCGCGTCCCGAAGTGCTGCTGCTGCCGGTCTGCCGGATGGCGGGACTGCCGCGGCCGCGCCTGAACCATCCCGTCGAGGTCCCGACGCAGGCGCGGCCGCTCGTCGTCGATCTCGTCTGGCCCGAGATCCGGCTGGCGATCGAGCTCGACAGCCAGCGCTTCCACGGCGACTGGGAGCAGGCCGAGCGCGACCGCGAGCGCGATCAGGCGCTCGCCCTAGCCGGTTGGGCATGCCACCGCTTCGTCCGCCGCGTGGTGGCCGAGGAACCGGCGCGCGCTGCCGGCCGGATGCGGGAGCTGTACGCGCTGCGAGTCGAGATCGGTCATCTAGGGTTGTCGAATGGCGGAAGCGATCGAGCCACCGGAGCGGCCCGAGCCTGAGAGCGGGTCCGGGGCCGACGAGGCGCGGCGGGTGGCCGACTCCGTTTCGCTGCTGGTCCGCTGGATGTCGATCGGCGATGCGAACTCGGGCGGGTTCATCCACGGCGGGACGGTGATGCGCCTCGTCGACGAGGCAGCCGGTCTGGCCGCGATCAAGCATTCCGGGCGCCGGGTCGTGACCGCCGGGATGGACCGGATGACCTTCAACACGCCGGTGTTCGTCGGCGAGCTGCTGCGCTGCACGGCATCGGTCAACGCCGTCTGGCGGACGTCGATGGAGGTCGGGGTGCGGGTCGAGGCCGAGAATCCGTTCACCGGCGAGGCCCGCCACACCTCGACCGCCTATCTGACGATGGTCGCCCTCGACGAGGGCCGGCCGGTGCCGGCCCCGAAGCTGATCGCCGAGAGCGATGTGGAGCAGCGGCGCCAGCGCGAAGCCGAGGTCCGCCGGGCGAACCGGCTCGCCGAGCGCGATCAGATCCTCGAGGGCCGCTGAGGCGCCCGCAAAAGCGAAGCGCCACCCGATTCAGGGTGGCGCTGGCTCCGGCTCCGTGGGGAGCCGGCGCTCGTGTAGGTGGTTCTACGCCTTGGTGACGTTGACCGCCTGCGGGCCCTTCGCGGAGTCCTCCATGTCGAAGTTGACCCGGTCACCCTCGTCGATGCGAGCACCGCCGACGATGTTGCTGATGTGGACGAAGGCGTCCTTGTCGCCACCCTCGTCAGGCGCGATGAAGCCGTAGCCCTTCTCGCCGTTGAACCACTTGACGGTTCCACTTGCCATTTCGCATTGCCTCCAATGCCGTTTGTTCTGCGGCCCGATGAAAAGCACTGCGTGGCAGTGGTCCTCGTCCTCAAGCACACATTTCTTCGTACACGGCCCGGCGATGTTTCCCCCGGACCTCTCCGAATCGTAGAGCCCCGGCGCCCATCTGGTCGCTAGGTTCCCCGATGCCTTGAGCGGGTTCGAACCACTCGATGACCAGCGCCTCGACCGGAAGAGCGACGAGGAGCTCGTCGCCTACGTCGTCGACGCGTTCTCGGCAGGCGATTACGAGGCCGGGCGCCGAGCCGCCGGGATCGTGACCTGGCGGCTGGAGCCGCTCGTCCGGGCGCGGGTGGTGGCGAGGGTCCCCACCAACCACTGCGATGACGTCGTGATGAACGCTCTCGAGTCGTTCGTGAAGTCGGTGTTCCGCGGCAAGGTGATCCACTCCGCCCGCGCCTTCGTCGCGAGGATCGTCCAGCGCCGGATCGCCGACTTCCACCGCGACCGCGAAGGCGATCCCGAGCAGCTTCCGCTCAGCGGCGAGCACGTCGGCGAGGAGGACTCCTACGGCCCCGAGGAGTCGGTCGAGGACGAGACCGGCCTGGTCGCTGCAAGGGACGCGATCGACAGGGTCCTGGCAACCCGCAGCGACTTCCACCGCAAGGTGATCCTGCTCTACGGCCCGGAGCCGATCGGCGGCGAGGACCTTCCTGCGAAGGAGGTCGCCAAGCGGATGAACAGCGACCACGGGGAGACGGTCAGCGAGGCGAACGTGCAGCAGATCTGGCGTCGCTTCAAGGTCGACGTCGATGCGGAGCTGTCAGCGGGGGAGGATGTGGAGGCCTCCGATGAGTGAGATCGACCGACTGATCGAGGAGTTCGCCGCCGATTACGAGGCCGGCCGCGCCGTCGATCCGGCTGCACTGCTCGAACGCGCCGGGCCGGACGAACGTCAGGAGCTGGCCGCGCGGCTCGACAGCTACCTCATGACGGCGCCACCCCGAAAGTGGGACCCCGAGGCATACGAGGGCTCGCCGGCGCAGCGCGCCGTCGATCGCGTCTACGAGTCGCTCGAGGAGGTGAACGTCACCTGGCAGGTGCTCCTGCCCGACCTCCGCAACCGGGCGCAGATCAAGCGTCAGGAGCTGGTCGAGCGGCTCGCCCGGGCGCTCGGCTTCGACTCCGGCCCCGAGGTCGCGAAGGTCAGCGACTACTACAACCGGATGGAACACGGCCAGCTTCCGGCGAGCGGCGTCGCCGCGAAGGTGACCGAGGCGCTGGCAACGATCCTCGATACCGGCGTCGAACGGCTCCGAGCCGCCGGCGCCCGGACCGATGCCGCGCCGGGCGGACCGCAGCCGACGTTCGCCCGGACCGCGACGCCGAACGCCGAGTTCGCCGAGGAGCCGCTGCTCGACGCCGACGCCGACGAGATCGCCCCGGCGCCGGCCGAGCGCGACGAGATCGACGCCCTCTTCCTCGACGGCTGACCGGCGGCAACCGCCGCCCTCGCGCTGGCTAGGATCGCCTCCATGGAGGGGGTGATCGACCGCGCCGAGGAGCTGCTCGCCGAGGTCCCGGAATGGATCTGGGACGGGCGCTCGCTGCCGGTGCCGATCGAGGACATCGCCGACAGCCACTGCGGACTGCTGGTCCGCGACGTCGACGACATGACGGCCGCGCCCGGCTGTCCGCCGCTCGGGGACGATCAGACGATCTCGGGGCTGCTGCTGCCGAGCCGCGGCGAGATCTGGGTCAACGCCGACGAGGCGAAGCAGTGGCCGCCGCGGCGGCGCTTCACGATCGGTCACGAGCTCGGCCACTGGGCGCTCCACCAGGACGAGCAGACGGCGCTCTTCTGCCGGCACGGGTCGGTCGATCCCGAGGACGAGAAGGACCGCCCCCCGATCGACCCGATCGAGGAGCAGGCGAACTGGTTCGCGGCGTCGATCCTGATGCCGGCGGAGCTGATCCGGGTCCACTACGAGCGCACCGGCGGCAACTTCCCGGCGCTCTGCGCGATCTTCAAGTGCTCGGGGGCGGCGATGGGCCGCCGCCTCCATCAGGTGATCCCGCGACAAACCGGGTAGAAGTCAGACGACGATCTCGCGACCACCGAACATCCTCTACATCCACTCGCACGACACGGGCCGCCACGTCCAGCCGTACGGGTACTGGGTGCGCACGCCGCACCTGCAGATGCTGGCCGAGCAGGGCGTCCTCTTCCGGAACGCGTTCTGCGGATCGCCGACCTGCTCGGGCTCCCGTGCGGCGCTGCTGACCGGCCAGCAGTGCCACAACAACGGGATGCTCGGGCTCGCCCATCGGGGCTGGACGCTGAACGACTACGGCCAGCATCTGATCCATCCGCTCCGCGAGGCCGGCTACCACTCGATCCTGGTCGGCGAGCAGCACATCTCCACCGACCCGGAGGTGATCGGCTACGACCACGTCGTCGAGGTCGACACCCATCACGCGGCCGAGATCGCGCCGGCCGCGAACCTGATGGTGCGGGAGGCGACCGAGCCCTTCTTCATGTCGGTCGGCTTCTTCGAGACCCACCGCGAGTTCGAGCTGCCGAGCTCGGTCCGCGACGCGCTCTACGCGCAGCCGGCGCCGAACCTCCCCGACACGCTCGCGACCCGCGAGGACATGGCGGCCTTCAAGGCGAGCGCCCGTTCGCTCGACGAGGGGATCGGCTCGGTGCTGAACGAGCTCCACCGCGCCGGCCGCGATGAGAACACGCTGATCGTCTGCACGACCGATCACGGCCTCGCCTTCCCGCGCGCGAAGGCGACGCTGTTCGACCGCGGGACCGGGGTGATGATGATCATGCGCGGACCCGGTGGCTTTCTCGGCGGCAAGGTGATCGAGTCGATGGTCAACCACCTCGACATCTACCCGACGCTCTGCGAGCTCGCCGGGGTGCCGACACCGGCGTTCGCGCAGGGGGAGTCGCTGCTGCCGCTCGTCACCGGCGAAGCTGACGCGATCCACGACGCAGTCTTCACCGAGATGACCTTCCACGCCGCCTACGAGCCGCAGCGCGCGATCCGGACCGATCGCTGGAAGTACATCCGCCGCTTCGACGGCTACGACCGGCCGGTGCTCGCCAACTGCGACGACAGCGCCACCAAGGACCTCCTCGTGTCGGCCGGCTGGGGCGATCAGATCGTCCCGCGCGAGGAGCTCCACGACCTCGTGCTCGACCCCAACGAGGGCCGGAACCTCGCCGACGACCCGGCCCACCGCGGCGTCCGCGCCGAGCTCGCCGGCCGGCTCGAGGAGTGGATGGAGGCGACCGACGACCCGCTCCTCACCGGGCCGGTCGAGCCGCCGCCGGGGGCGATCGTCAATCGCCAGGACCAGGTCTCCCCCGCCGAGCCCGCCATGCCGGGCTGGACCCCGGCGGAGCCGAGCGGAGCGGTGCGATGAAGCCGGAGCGCTCCTACCTCGTCTGCTCGACGCCGCGATCGGGGAGCACGCTGGTCTGCAAGGCGCTCCGCGACACCGGCGTCGCCGGCCGTCCCGAGGAGTACTTCGAGGCGCTCCGCAGCACCGGCCGGCCGCGCCGTCCCGAGGAGTACTTCGCCGGCGTCGACGACCGCTCGATCTTCGACGAGCTCGGCGAGCCCGAGGACGGCGGCCAGCCGCCGGCGGCCTGGAGCCGCAACGCCTACGACCGCTACCTCGAGTGGGCGATGGAGCAGGGGACGACCGCGAACGGCGTCTTCGGGGCGAAGCTGATGTGGCAGTACCTCGGCGACTTCGTCGGGCTGCTCCGCGGCATCCCCGACTATCGCGGCCTGCCGCTGACCGAGATCCTCCCGGCCGCCTTCCCGCAGCTGACCTTCGTTCGGGTCGTCCGCGCCAACAAGATCCGCCAGGCGGTCTCCCTCTGGAAGGCCGTGCAGACGGCGAGCTGGAGCGACCGCGGCGGCGAGCAGCCCCCGAGCGACGAGGCCCCATATCGCGCCTACCTCGAGGAGATGAAGCCGCAGCTCCGCTTCCACTACCGGGCGATCAGCCACCTGCTCGACCAGATCCTCGCCGCCGAGGCGAACTGGGACGCCTTCTTCGAGCACACGCGGATCAGGCCGATCCTCGTCCTCTACGAGAACTTCTATGCCGACTACGCGGCCAGCACGTTGAACATCCTCGACCGGCTCGGGCTCGAGCCGCCTCCCGATTTCGCGCCGGAGCCGCAGATGCGCCGCCAGTCGGATGGGATCAACGACGACTGGGCGCGACGTTTCAGCGAGCTGCGGCTCGGGACCGAGTTCGACCTCGTCCCGGCGCAGGGAGGGGAGCGGTAGGAGGTTGTGGCTCCGCGGCAACGCCGGTAGGGAGAGCCCGGCAGGCACCCACCCACTAACAGTCGGGAATGTTGGTGCCGATAGGGGGAACGTGACAACCGGAACGGTGCTCCGAGCAGAGGAACGGGAGGCGCTTCTGCGCGTCGTCACCGCGGCCCTGGCCGCCAACGATCTCGACTCGATCCTCGAGTTGACGGCGACCGAATCGCGGCAGGCGGTTGGCGCGGCGTCGCTGTCGATCAGCCGCTTCGAGAACGAGCAGACCCGCTACCGGGTCCTGATAAACGTCGGCGACCTCGGGCCCGGCGAGGAGAAGTTCCCGGTCAACGAGGTCTACGAGGTCTCCTCCTACCCGCGGCTGCGGGAGATGGCGGAGACCGGCCGCCCACACTTCTCCTCGGTCGACGACCCCGACATCGACCCGACGTCGCTGGAGATCCTCATCCAGTTCGAGAAGACCTCGGACATGAGCGTGCCGATCGAGGTCGAAGGTCGTCGCTGGGGCGGCATCTGGGCCTCGACCGCCGCCGGCGATCCACCTTTCCGCGCCGCCGACGTCCGCTTCCTGGAGGCGATCGCGGCCCAGATCGCTGCCGTCGTCAGCCGCTCGGAGATGTTCTCGCGGGTCTCGCGGATGGCCTACGAGGACCCGCTCACCGGGCTCGCCAACCGCCGCGCCTTCGAGGAGCGCCTCGAGCGCGCGACCCAGCGCTACGCGGCCGGGGCGGCGGAGCTCTCGATCATGCTCTGCGACCTCGACCGCCTGAAGATGATCAACGACACCAACGGCCACGCCGCCGGGGACGTCGCGCTGCGGCGGGTCGCCAGCGCCCTCGTCCGCTCCGCGGCCGCCTTCCCCGGCGCGTTCGTGAGCCGGATCAGCGGCGACGAGTTCGGGATCCTGCTCGAGGGCCGTCCGGGCGATCGGGTCGAGGGCGCGCACCCGGCGATCGCCGAGCTCGCCAACGGCGCCCAGCGCCTGCTCTCGCAGGGAACCGACGATCCGCTTTCGGTCTCCTGCGGGGTCGCGATGGCGGCGCCGGACATGGCGACCCCCTCGCAGCTCCTCGCCGCCGCCGACGCCGCCCAGTACCTGGCCAAGCGCCGCGGCGGCAATCGCGTCTGCACCGCCGCCCAGGTCGCCGCCGAGAGCGAGGGCGAGTGGGTGCCGATCCCCGACGGCGGCTTTCGGCCGCGCTTCTGGGAGACGGCGGAGGAGATCGCGCGGACCCTCGACAGCGAGCTCGCCGAGGCGACGACCCTGGACCGCCTCGAGGTCGTCGCGACCGCGTTCACGGCCGCCGGCGATCTCGCCCGCTGGGCGATCTCGCACTGTCCGGCCGGCGAGTCCCGGCTCCGCGACGCAGCCCTCGGCGACAACCGCGACCGGCGGCGGACCGGGGTCCGGGTCGCTCCGAGCGACCTCGAGTACGAGTCCTACGAGCTCAGCGACTACCCGGCGACCGAGGCGGTCGTCCGCGCCGGCGGCGGCTCGTTCATCGCCAGGCTCGACGATGAGGCGAGCGACCCGGCCGAGCGCGACCTGCTCGTCCGCGACGGCTTTCAGGGCGTCATCGGCGTCGCCGTCGGCGATGGCGACGGCGTCTACCTGATCGAGATCTACTCCGACCTCGGCGAGGCGCCGTTCGAGGAGCTCGACGCGCCGCTTCGCCTCGCGGCGCGGGCGGCGGTCTCGCCGCAGCGCCACAACGGCAGCACCCGGACCGCGGGGCGCGGGTTCACCCGGGCGCTGGATCTGGCGCTGGCGCTGCCGACGCGGCTGACCGAGGCGATGGACGAGGAGCAGCTCTGCGAGGGATCGGTCGAGCAGCTCCGCGACGCGTTCGGGTGCCCGGTGGTGCAGATCATCAGCGTCGTCGGCGATCGGATCGTCCTCCGCGCCGAGCGGGCGCCGGAGGCGACGCCGGTGGGCTGGACCCAGTCGGCGCAGGCGGGGCTGATCGGCCGCGCCCTGATCGAGGACGCACCGGTGCTGAGCGAGGACGTCTCGCGCGAGCCGAGCTACCGGGCGACGCTGCAGAGCCGCGGGATCCGCAGCGAGCTGATCGCTCCGATCCGGACCGCGAAGGGCACCTGGGGCGTGATCAATCTCGAGGACACCGAGGTCGCCGCCTTCGACCGCGACGACGCTTCGCTGCTCGCCGCCTATGCCGCCGTGCTCGGCACGATGCTGAACGCGATCGACCTCTACGAGAGCCTCGACGGCGCCTACCTCGGGACCGCCGAGGCGCTTTCGGCGGCGCTCGAGTCGAAGGACACCTACACCGCCGAGCACTCCCGCGCGATCGCCGACAACGCCGTCGCGGTCGGAGCCCAGCTCGGGCTCGAAGGCGAGGACCTGCGGATGCTCCGCTACGCCGCCGCCCTTCACGACATCGGCAAGATCGGCATCCCGCGAGAGATCCTCAACAAGCCGGCGCCGCTCGATCCCGACGAGCAGCGCGAGGTCCAGGAGCACACGCTGATCGGCGAGCGGATCATCGACCCGATCGAGTTCCTCGCCCCGATCCGCCCAGTCGTCCGCCACGCGCACGAGCGCTGGGACGGAAGCGGCTACCCGGACGGCCTCAGCGGCGGCGACATCCCGCTCGGCGCCCGGATCGTCTTCGCCTGCGACGCCTACGACGCGATGACGACCGACCGCCCCTACCGGAGCGCGATGCGCGACGAGGACGCCCGCCGGGAGCTGCGCTCCGGCGCCGGGGCGCAGTTCGACCCCGAGGTGGTCGACGCGCTGCTGCGGATCATCGACGCCCGCAACGGCGTCTGAGCCGGCGCCGTCAGGAACCCCCGCCGCCCCACGACTGAACGGCTGACCGCCACGAAGGCGGCGCCGCAGGATCGCGGGGAGCGGGGCGGCCGGGGGACCAGACGCCGCCCCCTCCCTGTGTCTTGCGGGGTAGTGCTCAGCGGTTCGCGAGCAGCGCCTCGCGCGGGATGTGCGCCTTGTCCATGTCGACCCGCTTGCCGATCAGCGGGATCCCCTCCTTGCGGAGCAGCCGGCGCTGGCGATCGCCCTTCGCGAATGTCCCGTCGGCGCGGACGATCCGGTGCCAGGGCAGCTTCTCGGTCGTCGTCGCGAGAACCCGGCCGGGCAGCCGCGGCGCCTCCGGGCAGAGGTCGCCGTACGTCGTCACGAACCCCTCGGGCACCGACCGGATCAGCTCGACGATCGCCTCCTGCCGCTCCGTGCCGGTCGGCCCGTCCTGCTTGCGCTTGCGTTTCGCCATCTCCGGCTCCTCCCCGTTTCCGTTCGCGGTAACGATGGCGCAGCGGGGCGCACCTTGTGGCACCTCGTTCGTGCCAATCAGTGACGGAGGCGTGCCGATTCGCACGCCGCGGGTCGCTTGACGGCGCCCGTACAGTTGTCACGTCCATCAAGAGCGGCAGAGGGATCCGGCCCGATGACGTCGCAGCAACCGGCCGCCACCTCCGGGTGCAGGCACGGTGCTAACGCCGGAGTCGATGGAGGTGAGCGAGTTGACCAAGTTCAGCGACCCGTACCGGACGATCGTCGTCGAGCCGAGGCGGGAGCCCGAGCACCCCCCGCGCGAGCCCGCGCGGGAGCCGAGGCGGCCGCGCCGGTCGAAGCCCGAGCCGCCGCCCGAGAAGGCCCCGGCGAAGCGATGAGGGCGGTGCGGCCCTGGGAGGGCCGCGCGTCGTGCGGCCCGATCGCCCGTCGGCGCGGATCCGTCCACGGCGTCAGGACATGGCGGCCCGCGCTCGGCGGCGGCGGTGAGATCCGGCTGGCCAGCGTCGCCATGCACAGCCAATGGCTGTCCGCCGGCAAGACGACCTGGGCCCGCTGCGGACACCGGCGGGAGCCTCATCCCGCGGCCGCCGCGGCTCCGGCGGGAGGCTGTAGCTGCGGCCTCTACGCCCTGCACCCGGACGCGTTCGCAGGCAGCGGCGCGTACGCGCCGGTCGCCTCCGGGCGGAACCTCGACGTCGTCGGAGTCGTCGAGGCCTGGGGGACGATCCACGTCCACCGCGAGGGCTTCCGCGCCCAGTACGCGCGGCCGGCGATCCTGCTGTTGATCGGCGCCGGCCGCGACTCCGACTACGGTCGCTTCGTCACCGACCTCGCGATCGCTCACCGGGCGCGCGTGGTCGGGCTGGAGGGGCCGGCGGCGATCGCGCCGTGGTGCCGCGAGAACGATCTCGGCCTGAGCCCGGACGAGGTTGATGCCCTGCTCGCCGGCGGCGAGCCACAATCGGAGCCCGGCTAGCGCCAGACGAGATCAGGATCGACGCCGATGCAGTCGACCTCGGCCAGCGCGTCCTCGAGCGGTCGTGCCTCACCCCAGGGGAACTCGACCTGCGGGGCCATCGAGACCCAGGGCGGCCGCGGGATCGACCGGTCGGTCGGTCGGCGTCGCCAGGTCGGCGCCGACGGCGTCAGGATCGGCATCCAGAACCGCATGATCCGGCGGACGCGCCGATGCCACGGATCAGGCGAGCCGTCGCCGTGAATGACACCGCAGCAGACGTGATCGAGCGTCGAATCCGGCGGCTGGACGCGCTGCGAGCAGGTCCGGGTCAGCGACGGCGGCAGCGACCAGAGGCGATCCCAGAGATACATCCCGATGCAGCAGACCGGGTAGCCGTAGTGGCGACCCGCCCGCCAGTCGCGGCGCAGCTCGCGGCGCTTCGCGGTCACCGCCGGGGCCATCGGGGATCGGTCGACGCCGGCGGCGAGTTCCTGACGCTCGCCCGCCGTCGGCACGGATGGCGATCGGCAGTCAGTACTGACGAGATCGGCGGCCGCTGATGGGAGGCTGGTCGCAATGGCAACCTTCCCCGCCAGGGCGGCCGGGATGGGGGTCCGGGGTCGGCCCGTGGGGGAAGTGGGCCTGATCCCGGGCCGCCCATCCCGGCCGCATTCCTTGCCTTCGGCCTGATCGGCCCGCAGCGTCAGATCGGCCCGCCCGGGAGCGACATTCCTCCTATGGCCGAGCTACCCCGCCTCTACATCAGCCACGACCCCGACCACGACTTCCTCAGCGCGATCGAGTTCGGACGCGTCGACGACGGCCAGCCCGCCGAGCGCTGGGCCGCCCTCAGCGACGACTTCGCCTACCTCCACCTCGGCGCCGCTGACCACTCGCCGCCGGTTGGGTTCAAGGTTCTGCGGTTCGGCGGGTTCGACCCGGAGGCCGAGGAGGTCGAGCGGATCTGGGAAAAGCCGCTCTTCCACGCGCCCCAGCTCGGCCTTCTCGACGCGAGCGCCGGCGAGATCATCCTCGCCGCCCGCGGCCTCTACGGCGAC
>DASTTY010000009.1:0-18400 GCA_035759925.1 Solirubrobacterales bacterium | reverse complement strand
AGGCCGTCCTCGCCGCAGACGATCCCCTCCGATCCGACGCCGCACTGGCTGCCGGGATGGGTGAGGCGGAACGGGATCGCGCCGAGCTCGATCGCCGCCTGGTCGCGCTTCGAGACGTGCTCGGCGGCGAGCTTGGCGCTCGACGCGTCCTCGCCCGAGAGCGTCAGCTGCCAGCCGAGGACCAGCATGTTGAGGACGATCAGCACGATCGTCACCCGCGGCAGCGGGCCCTGGGTGCGGCTGTCCTTGAGCGGGATCACGTCCCCATAGGTTGGCCGATCGGCGCCGCGCGGGCGATCAGGACCCGGCGGACGCGGACCGCAATGCGTGAGGCCGCCGCGCTGTCAGGCGACGCGGCGGGCGGCGAGTGCCTCGCGGGCGCTCTCGTCGGCGTGGTAGCTGGAGCGGACGAGCGGCCCCGCGGCCACCGACTCGAAGCCGATCTCCCGGGCCGCGGCGGCAAGCGCGTCGAACTCCTCCGGCTCCCAATAGCGGACGACCGGCAGGTGCCGCTCGGTCGGCCGCAGATACTGGCCGACGGTCAGCACCTGGACGCGATGCTCGCGGAGGATCCCGAACGCCTCCACCATCTCTTCATGGCTCTCGCCGAGGCCGACCATCAGCCCCGACTTGGTGATGACCTCGTCACCGCCCATCTCCTTCGCCATCCTCAGGACCCGGGCCGAGCGCTCGAACCGCGAGCCACGCCGCGCGATCGGGTAGAGGCGCGGCACGACCTCGACGTTGTGGTTGAAGACGTCGGGGCGCTCGGCGATCACCTTGGCGAGCGGCATCTCCTGGCCGCGGAAGTCGGGCGTCAGCACCTCGACCTTGCAGCCCGGTGCCTGGATCCGGATCGAGCGGATTACGCCGACGAAGGCGCTGGCCCCGTAGTCGGGGAGATCGTCGCGGTCGACCGACGTGATCACCGCGTGCTCGAGGCCCATCTGGGCGACCGAGCGCGCCACCCGGGCCGGCTCGAGCGGGTCGTTCCAGGTCGGCTTGCCCGTATTGACGTTGCAGAATCCGCAGCGGCGGGTGCAGGTGTCACCGAGGATCATGAACGTGGCCGTGCCGCGCTCCCAGCACTCGCCGATGTTCGGGCAGTTCGCCTCGGCGCAGACGGTGTGCAGGCCCTCGGCCTTGATCTGCGACTTGAGCTCGCGGTAGCGCGGCCCGCCCGGCGCCGGCACCTTCAGCCAGCCCGGCTTGCGCTCCCGGAAGGGACGGCCCTGGACCTTCTCGATCGCGATCCCGCCGGGCCGCGAACGCGAGCGGGTCTTGTGCTCGCGTTCGCTCGTCTCGGCGCTGGCGGCGGCCGGGGGGTTCACGGCGCCAACGTTAGCGGCCGGGCGGAATGAAGCCGGGGACTCAGCCGGGAAGCTGGATCACCGAGAGCAGGTACTCGGGCTCGAGGACCACCCTGCCGTCGGTGGCGCGGTTCTCCGCGGCGGTCAGCTCGGCGAGCTTGCCCCGGGCTTCCTCCCATCGCCCCTCGGCCTCGAGCGCCTCCTTGGCGAGGATGACCGGGCCGAGCTTCTCCTCGTCCTCGGCGACCATGTCCTCGACCGAGTCGGCCTCGAACCGGGCCCGCTCCAGCGAGCAGGTGATCGTCGCGCCGCTCGCTGCGAAGAGCTCGCGGACGTGGTCCTCGACGCCCCAGAGGATCGGGGGCTGGAACCCCTCCGGCGGCGGCGGCAGGTACGGGACGAGCAGCATGAAGAGCCGGCCGACGGAGCCCGTCGGCGTCCACGCCGCGACGCCGATCCGGCCGCCGGGCCGACAGACGCGGACGAGCTCGTCGGCTGCCTGCTGCTGGTTCGGAGCGAACATCACGCCGTACATCGAGCTCACAGCGTCGAACGAGTCGTCCTCGTACGGCAGTGCCTCGGCATCGCCCTCGGTGAAGTCGATCTCGACGCCGGCCGCCTCGGCGCGCTGGGCGGCGACCGCGAGCAGCTTCGGCGTCAGGTCGAGGCCGCTGACCGTGGCGCCGCGCTCGGCCGCCAGCAGGGCGCCGTTGCCGGAGCCGGTGGCAACGTCGAGCACCCTCTCGCCCGCCTCGATCCCGAGCCGCCCGATGACCGTCTCGGCAGCCGGCACCGTCCGCTTCGCAAGATCGGGGAAGTCGCCGACCGTCCACATCTGCCGCTGCCGTTCCTTGATCTCCTCGAATCCGCTCATCCGACCTCCTCGGCGCCGTGGAACCCCTCCGCGTTCGAGCTTATGCCGGGGCTCAGCGCGCCGTCAAGCGGATCGGCAGCCCGCCGGCCGGCGACAGAGTCGGCGCCTGGTGAATCTCGAGCTCGTGGCCGATCGGCAGCTCGAAGCGGAACCGGCGGAGCAGCGCCGCGCCGACCGCGTGCACCTCGGTGTAGCCGAACCGCTTGCCGATGCAGACGCGCGGGCCCATCCCGAACGGGACGTAGGCGCCGCGCGGCCAGCGGGCACGGCGTTCGGGGATGAACCGGTCCGGGTCGAAGCGGTGCGGATCCGGGAACACCTCGGGCAGCCGGTGGCTGACCCAGGAGCTGTAGAAGCAGGGCAGCCCGGCCGGCGCCCGGACGCCCGCGAACTCGAAGTCGCGGACCGACCGCCGCGGACCGATCCAGGCCGGTGGGTAGAGGCGCAGGGTCTCGTCGATGGACCGGGTCAGCAGCGGCAGGCCTTCGAACAGCTCCTCCGCACCGGGATCGCGATCGCCGCAGACGTCGCGGAGCTCGGCGGCGAGCCGGTCCGCCCACTCCGGGCTTCGAGCCAGCTCGTAGACGAGGAAGCTGAGCGTCGAGGTCGCCGTGTCGTGGCCGGCGAAGAGCAGGGTGAGGACGTGGTCGAGGACCTGGCGGTCGCTGAGCGAGTGCCCCTCTCCGTCGGTCGCCGCGAGCAGCGCCGAGAGGATGTCGCCGCCGTCGGCGCCGCGCCTGCGGCGACGGGCGATCTCGGCGCCGACCAGCGACTCGAGCGCCGCCCGGTCGCGGCGCAGCTTCGCGAGCGGCGTCCCGGGGCCGAACAGCATCTGCATCGGGTACTCGCGTGCGTGGAAGCCGAGCCCGCTCTCGAAGCGGGCGGCGATCTCGGCGGCGTGACCGGAGTCGGGGTCGAAGCCGAACAGCGCTCTCATCGCGATCCGCATCGCCAGGGTCCGCGCCCACTCGTAGACGTCGGTGGTCTCCTCGACCGGGAGCGCCTCGACGGCCCGCGCGGCCTCGTCCCGCATCGTCGTCGCCGCGGCGGCGATCCGGTCGCGATGGAAGGCGGGCATCATGATCGCCCGCGAGGCGTCGTGGTAGTCGCCGTCGGTGGTCAGCAGACCATCGCCGATCAGCGTCAGCAGATCGCCCATCCGGCCCGTGCGCCAGCCGAAGTTCTCGCGGCCGGAAACGAGCACGAAATGGTTCGCCTCGGGACCGATCAGCGCGAGGTTGTAACCGAAGACGATCCGGATCCCGAAGATCGGGCCGTAGCGCATGTAGGACTCGAGCAGGAGCTCGAGGACGTCGTGGCGGAAGCGCCACGTGTTGCGGAGGCTGGGACGGTTCGCGCCGCGCGGAAACGGGCCCCGGCGCCGCGCCCGGTATTCCTCGAGGACGTCGGCGGGAAGCGCCCACGGGCCCGGGAACGCCGGTCGCGGCCCAGGATCGCCGATCCGGATCGTGCCGGCGTCCATCGGGGCTCAGACCGGGAAGCGGAGGATCGCGGCGACCGGGCCGCCATGCGGCACGTCGGGCTCGCGGACGGCGACGACGCGGCCGCCGGAGAGGATCACGCGACGGGCGATCTCGTCGATCACCCCGCCCTCGTCCCCGTCCTCGACGAAGGTGACCATGCCGGTCTCCTCGTCGATCGTCCCGGCGAGCTTCGAGTCGATGTCGACGATCGCCGTCTCGACGGCACCGAACGTGGCCGCCCGGGCGACGTCGCCGATCTCGGTGGCGCCGCGACCGTGCGCGCGGCGTGTCTCGAAAAGCTCGCCGAGCTCCGCCAGGTCGGTCGCGTAGATGCCGTCGAGGACCGTGCGTGCCTCGTCGGCCAGCTCGCCGTCCGAAACGGCATCCGGATTTCCGTGCAGGCTCGCGGCCGCGAGGTGGGGATAGGAGTTGACGGAGCGGTAGATCGCGTCGAGCGGCTGCGTCGCGGCGAGGATCAGCGGCAGCTCATGGCCGGTCAGGACCGAGCGCAAAGCGCCGTCGACCATCCGCGCGTACTGGCGCATCCGCACCTTCTGGCCCTCCGATCCCTGGATCGCGCCGCGGGGGCTGCGATCGGTGATGGTCGACTTGCCGACCGCGCTGGCGGCATCGGTGGGGAGGTCGGGTACCGCGATCTCGTGCACCGGCGCGCGCGCCGAGATTCCGAGCAGGCGGACCGCCCCCTGCGAGAGCGCCAGCACGAACGCCGCCTGCGGGAACGTGACCGCCCGCAGCAGCGGCTTTACGTAGAAGCGATCGGCGACGGTCACGGAGCGCTCGAGGTGATTGGGAAGCCGGAAGGTCCGGAGTCCGCCGGGGGTCGCGAACGCGGCGAGGCTGTTCGCCTGGTAGGCCCAGAACCCGTCGTCGTCGTGCAGGTCCTCGAGCGGCTCGCGGATCCGGTCGGCTTCGCCGCGTTCGAGATCCATCGTTTCGACCCGATCCATCGCCTCGCCGATCGCGTTCTTGAACTCGATCCGCTCGGCCTCGACGTCGGATGTGACCGGCGTCGTCGGCATGTAGATCGAGACGCAACCCGGGCGCTTGGCCTCGAGCAGCGCGACGACCTCGGAGCGGGTCGGAACGTCGATGTGAAGCGACATCGGCCGGGAAGCTAATCGATCGCTTCCGCGACCGGGTCGGGGTGCGGATGCTGTGCGTCGGCGCCGCGCGCGCCGCCGCGTGCGACCGCGGTCAGGAAGCGGCCGATCCCCTCCGCGATCCCGGCGGTCCGCTCGGACGGCCAGAGATCGAACGCGTGCTCGGCCGCCGGCAGCTCGACATAGCGGACCGGCTGCTTCGAGACGGAGCCGAGGCGGGCCACGAAGTCGCGGGCGTCGGCGACCGGGACGAGCGTGTCGCGCTCGCCGTGGATGACCAGGAACGGTGGCGCGTCGGCGTGGACGCGGAAGCTCGGAGAGGCGGATCGGAAGGCTTCCGGATCGTCCGCCCAGCGACGTTTCAGGACGACCTTCTCGAGCACCCAGTCGCGCATCCCCGGGTAGTAGAAGCCGTTCGCGTTCGTCAGGTCGTAGAGGCCGTAGAAGGGGACGGCGGCGGCCAGCGAGGTGTCGGCGTCCTCGAAGCCGGGCTGGTACTCGGGCGCGTTCTCCGTCAGTCCGGCGAGCGCCGTCAGGTGCCCGCCCGCCGAGCCGCCGGTTATGCAGATCATCTCCGGATCCACCCGGAGCTCCCCGGCGTTGTCGCGGACCCACGCGATCGCGCGCTTGACGTCGATGATCTGGTCGGGGAACGTCGCCTCGGGGCTGAGCCGGTAGTCGATGTTGAAGCCGGTCCAGCCGATCTGCGCGAGGTGGTTGAGCAGCGGGACCCCCTGCTCGTAGCGGGAGCCGGCGAACCAGCCGCCCCCGTGGACCTGGATCACCGCCGGCCGCGGCTCGTCGCCGGGATCGTCGGCGGCGTTGCGGTAGATGTCGAGGCGCAGGCGGGCGCCGTCGACCTCGGCGTAGGGGAGTCCCCGCTCGCGCTTGACGTCACGGGTGACGAACATCAGCGGCGGGATCGCGAGGTGGCTGCGCGGGACGCGCGGCTCGTCGCGACCCGGCGGCTCGAGGTCCTCGAGCGCCGCGTCGATCCGGGCGACGCTGCGGTGGGCGAGGATGCCGTTTCGGACCTCCCAGAGGACTCCGATCGCGATCAGCGCTCGCAACGCGCCCGAGACCCGCGCCGGGAAGCGGAGGACGCGGATCGCCGCCAGCGCGACCGCTCCGATCGCGATCAGCTGCGGCGCCGACTCGCGGAGGACCGTCGAGGTCCACCAGCGGAGGACCCGGAGCCGCAGCGCCAGCGGCGGCTGCGGCTCGATCCGCAGGATCCGGGCCTGCTCGGTGAGCAGCGCCCGCAGGAATCCCGGTGGCCGGTGGTGAGATCGCTCGCCCGCCAAAGCGACGCCCAGTCTATGAGGCCGCTGCTAGAGCCCGTACGTCTTCGAGACGATCTCGCGCTGGATCTCGTTGGTGCCGCCGTAGATCGACATCACCAGCGTCGCGCGGACGTGGCGCTCCATGTCGTACTCGGAGGCGTAGCCGTAGCCGCCCATCATCTGCATCCCCTCGAGGGCGCAGCGCTTGGCGAGCTCGGTCGCCTTCAGCTTCGCCATCGAGGCCTCGCGGGGGAGCATCCGGCTCGGGTCCTCGTCGACCTTGCGGGCGACGTCGTAGACGAGCAGGCGGGTCGACTCGAGCTCGGTGGCGAGGTCGGCGATCCGGTGCTTGAGCACCTGGAAGGAGCCGATCGGGCGCCCGAACTGCTTGCGCTCCTTGATGTAGTCGAGGACGTCGTCGAACGCCCGCTGGGCAATCCCGAGCGCCGTCGCCGCGAGGATCAGCCGCTCGACGTTGAGCCCGGCCATCAGCTGCATCCAGCCGCCGCCGGCCTCGCCGAGGACGCGGTCGGCGGGGATCCGGCAGTCGGTCAGGAAGACGTCGTTGACCTCCTTGCCGCCGAGCGTCTCGATGCCGCGGATCTCGATCCCCTCGGCGTCGGTCGGGACCGAGACCATCGTCAGCCCGTCGTGCTTGGAGCCGCTGCTGTCGGAGCGGGCGACGACGAGGACGTGGTCGGCGAGGTGGGCGGCGCTGATCCAGGTCTTCTGGCCGTTCAGCACGTAGTCGCCGTTGTCGGCGACCGCCTTGCAGGAGAGGTTGCCGACGTCGGAGCCCGCTTCCGGCTCCGACATCGCGATCGCCTCGACGCGGCCGCGGCAGATCCCGGAGAGGATCTCCTGCTTCTGCTCCTCGCTCCCGAAGCGCTCGTAGGCGCCGGCGACGATCAGGCTGACGCCGTAGCCGGCCATCGGGACGAGGCCGCGCATCGTCTCCTCGAGGAAGATGCAGGCGTCGACCATGCCGCCGCCGGCGCCCCCGTACTCCTCGTCGATCGAGACGCCGAGCCAGCCGAGCTCGGCGAGCTGCTCGTAGATCGGCTGGCTGTGGAGCTCGCTGTAGCCGTCGGTCAGCCGTTCGCGCTGCTCCGCGGTCCCGCACTCGCGCTCGGCGAAGTCGCGGATCGCAGCCTGGAAGTCGCGCTGCTCGTCGGTCAGCCCGCTGATCGGGCTCGCTGTGATCGTGCTCATCCGGATCGCTCCTTCCGTCAGGCCCCGACCGGGGTCTTCGTGGCCGGCTTGTAGACCGAGACGACGGCGGCGCCGCCGAGCCCGATGTTGTGCTGGAGCGCCACCTTCGCTCCCTCGACCTGGCGCTTGTCGGCCTGACCGCGGAGCTGCCAGGTGAGCTCCGAGCACTGGGCGAGCCCGGTCGCCCCGAGCGGATGGCCCTTGCTGATCAGCCCGCCGGAGGGGTTGACGACAGGACCGTCGCCGCCGTAGGTCGTCGCCTCCGCCTCGACGAGCTCGTGCCCGTGGCCCTCCTCGGCGAAGCCGAGCGCCTCGTAAGTGATCAGCTCGTTGGCGCTGAAGCAGTCGTGGAGCTCGCAGACGTCGACTTCCTCGGCGCTGATCCCGGCCTCCTCGTAGGCCTGGCGGGCGGCCTCCTTCGACATGTCGAAGCCGACGATCGAGATGCAATCGGCGGTCTCGTCGAAGCTCGACGAGAGGTCGGTGACCATCGACTGGCCGGCGATCTCGACCGCCTGCTCCCAGAGGTCGTGCTCGTCGACGTAGCTCTCGGAGGCGACGATGACCGCGGCGGCGCCGTCGGAGGTCGGCGAGCACTGCAGCTTCGTCAGCGGCTCGTGGATCATCCTCGCCTCCTTGATCTCGTCGAGCGAGTACTCGTCCTGGAACTGGGCGTAGGGGTTGTTGACCGAGTGCTTGTGGTTCTTCCAGCCGATCCAGGCGAAGTGCTCGGGCTTGGAGCCGTACTTGTCCATGTGGTCGCGGCCGGCGTTGCCGAACATCTGCGGCGCGAACGGCGACTCCTCCGGGTCGCGAACCTCGAACATGCGGCCCATGTGCTTGTCGAGGGCCGGGGTCCGGTCGGTGTACTTCATCCCGAGCGAGCCCTTCTCCATCTTCTCGAAGCCGACCGCGAGCGCGCAGTCGACGAGGCCGCCCTTGACCGCCCGCCGCGCCAGGTACAGCGCCGAGGAGCCGGTCGAGCAGTTGTTGTTGACGTTGACGACCGGGATCCCGGTCAGCCCGAGCTGGTAGATCGCGCGCTGCCCGTAGGTCGAGTCGCCGTAGCAGTAGCCGGCGAAGGCCTCCTCGACGTCCTCGTAGGGGATGCCGGCGTCGGCGAGCGCCTTCTCGCCCGCCTCCTTCGCCCAGTCGGGATAGTCGCCTTCCTTGCTGCCCGGCTTGTCGAACTTCGTCATGCCGACGCCGATCACGAACGTCCTCTTGCTCATCGCTTCGAACCTCCTGTTGCTGCTTGCTGCTTGCTGCTTGCTGCTTGCTTTCTCGGAATCGCCTCGTAGGCGCCGCCGACCAGCTCCGGCAGCGCTGCCTTCAGGAACGCGGCGACCTGCTCGCGGCTCCAGCGCTCGCGCTCGAGCCACTCCCGCGTCGCCGCTTCCGCCATCCCGCCGTAGGCGCGTAGGACCGCGTGGAGCTCCGGCGGGGCGTCGGCGGCCGGGCCGAGGCCGAGCACCTGGATCAGCCGCGTCGTCGCCTCCTCGCGGGCCGCGTCGAGGACCGCTTCGATCTCGGGGTCGTGGCCGAGCCCCTCAGCGCCGATCGCGGCCAGCCACGCCTCACGGTTGCGCTCGACCATGTCGAGCCAGCGCTCGATCGACTCGTCGAGCCGCGCCTGCGGCGTCGTGCCGTCGACGTACTCGGGGACCGGCTGGGAGCGGAAGCGGACCATCTCGCGAACGACCTCGACGTAGAGCGCGCGCTTGGTCCCGAAGTAGTGGTTGATGAGCCCGCGGGCGACGCCTGCCGCGGCGGCGATCTCGGTCGTCGAGACGTCGCTGTAGCCGCGCTCGGAGAAGAGCGCCCGGGCGGCGGCGAGGATCCGCCGGCGCCGCTCGTCGCCGTCGGGGCGGGCGGTGACCGGTTCTGGGGAGGCGGACCGGGTGGCCATCGAGAGACCGGATGCTAGCGAACATTGGCATTCTGCCAATCAGGGGCGTGGTCCACCCCTCCGTCCGTCGCGTCCGCCCGCTGAGGGCGGTTTCGTCTCGGATCCGGGAGGAGATCGGGTTCAGTGGAAGGCTGCGAGCCGTTCGCGAAGGATCCCGAGGATCTCGGCGGCGACCGCTTCCTCGTCGCGCAACGCTTGATCGGTGTAGCGGCGGACCAGATTGCCGGCGCGGGCAAGGGCGACGTCGCGGGCGTTGTCGCGGTCGCGGCGCTCGCCGACGTGGCGGCCACCGTCGGCCTCGACGACGAATCGCGCCTGCGGCCAATGGAGGTCGACCTCGAAGTCGAGCAACGGAACGTTGACTCCGGGAATCGGCAGCCCGTTGTTGCGGCAGATCGAGAGAGCGAGACGCTCGAGCCTCGAGCGGGTCCGGTTGAGCGGGATCGCCTCGAATGCGGCCAGCCTCCGGAGCTCGCCGAGCCCGCGCCGGCCGCTCGCTCCGTCGAGCAGGACGGTCAGCCGGGGACGGTCGATCAGCTCGAGGTACTCGCCCTGCTCGAATGCCTCCCGAAGCTCCCGCGGGGTCACCATCGAAGCGAGGTCGAAGAGCGTCCTCGTCGCCGTCGTGACCGGAATGCCCCGGCACCGGGTCAGGTCTCGGGGATCGAGCGATCGCGGCCGGTGGACGATGATGCCCCGGGGGGAGCGTTTCGAGAGGTCGGTGACGCAGACGTGGACGGGGTCGATCCGCCAGGGGCGAACGAGCCCCAGCAAGTGAGTAGCGCTGGTCCCCGCCAGCGCGGCCGCCGGTCCGCAGGCGAGCACCGCCGCGAGCCACCGCCCCCAGCGGGTGACGCTGCGGTGACCGACCGCGTAGACGCCGCGGTGGAGCCGGTGCAAATGTCCTGCCTGCAGCCAACGCGCGGCGGTCGAGCTACTGACGCCGGCGCTGAGCAGCTGCTGTCTGGCAACAACGCCGTGCTGGCGCTCTGCAATCGCCGCAACCCTCGCTGCTGTGGTCGATTCCTCCCGAATCCGGGAGGCGATCGGGTTCAGGAGGACGGCCGGGCGGCTCGAGACGGTCATCCAACGACGCTGACAGCACCGGTCGCGCGTGTGACAGCCTGAAAGTGACGTCTGGTGCCATACCCGTGCCAACTCACGCGCGATAGGGTCAGCGGCCGAGGCGGCGGCGACAGAGAGGATGAGATGAGCACGGTTCGGGAAGCCACCTTCGAGCTTCTGCGGGCGCGGGGGATGACGACGATCTTCGGCAACCCGGGCTCGACCGAGCTGCCGATGCTCGGTGACTTCCCGGAGGACTTCCGCTATGTGCTCGGCCTCCAGGAGGCGGTCGTGGTCGGGATGGCGGACGGCTACGCGCAGGCGTCCGGGAGCGTCGGCCACGTCAACCTCCACACGGCGCCGGGCGTCGGCAACGCGATGGGGGCGATCTTCAACGCCCAGGCCAACCACGCGCCGCTGTTGATCACGGCCGGCCAGCAGGTCAGGCCGGTGATGACGATGCAGGCGAACCTGACCAATCGGGACGCGGCGCGGATGCCGCACCCCCTCGTCAAGTGGTCCTACGAGGTGCCTCGCGCCGCCGACGTCCCGGCGGCGATCGGGCGCGCGATCCACACCGCGGCGCTGCCGCCGAAGGGACCGGCATTCGTCTCGATCCCGATGGACGACTGGGCCGCCGAGGCAGACGCCGAGGGTTCGCGGCAGGCGATCGCGCGATCGGTCGACGGCCGCGCAGCCGCGGCGCCCGCCGCCGTCGCGGCACTCGCCCGGCGGCTCGCTGCCGCGAGCAACCCGGTGCTCGTCGCCGGCCCCGACATCGACGCGTCGGGCGGCTGGGACGACGCCGTGGCGCTCGCCGAGCGGGGGCGCCTGCCGGTCTGGGCGATCCCCGCGACCGGCGGCGGCCGGCTCGGCTTCCCGGAGGGCCACGACAACTTCCGCGGCATCCTGCCGCCGGCGATCGGCCCGATCGCGGAGACGCTCGCCGGCCACGACCTGATCCTCGTCGCCGGCGCCTCGGTCTTCGCCTACTACCCCTACGTCCCCGGCGACCTGCTGCCCGAGGGGGCGGAGCTCGTCGTCGTCACCTCCGACCCCGACGAGGCGGCGCGCGCCCCGATGGGCGAGGCGATCGTCGCCGACGTCGCGCTGACCATCCGGGCGCTGCTCGCCGAGCTCGGCGACTCGGTGCCGGACCGCGGTGCGCCGGAGCCCCGCGAAGCGCCGATGACCGCGGCTGAGATGGGCGTCGAGCCAGGCCCGCCGATCAGCGGCACCGAGGCGATGGCCGCGCTCGCTCGCGCCTTCCCCGAGGACGGGATCGCCGTCCTCGAGGCGCCGTCGGCGACGCTCGCGCTCCGCAACCAGCTGCGGATCTCGCGCCCCGGCAGCTACTACTTCGGCGCTGGCGGCGGACTCGGCTTCGGCCTCTCAGCGGCGGTCGGCGTCCAGATCGCGCAGCCCGACCGGCCGGTCGTCTGCATCGTCGGCGAGGGCTCCGCCCAGTACGCGATCACCGCCTTCTGGAGCGCCGTCGCCTACGACGCGCCGGTCACGTTCCTCGTCCTCCGCAACTCCGAGTACGCGATCCTCAAGTGGTTCTCGCTCGCCGAGGGAGTCGAGAACGCCCCTGGGCTCGACCTGCCGGCGCTCGACGTCGCCGCCGTCGCCGCCGGCTACGGCGTTCCCGCCCAGCGGGTCGAGAGCGGCGAGGAGCTCGAGAGCGCCGTCGCCGCGGCGATCGGCTCCGGCAAGCCGGGGCTCGTCGAGGTCGGCGTCGCCCCCGGGATGTGGCTCGCCTGACCGTGACGCCGCTGCTTTCGCCGGCGACCGAGCGGATCGCACCGGCTCCGCCCGGACAGCCGCCCGCCGATCGCGCCCCCGCCGCAATCGCGGACGGGACCGGCGGGCGGCTCGCCGCCGAGCTCGCCGCGATCGTCGGCGCTGGTGCGGTCCTCGGCCGGGCCAGCGACCTGATCCGCTACGCGTCCGACGCGAGCCCGTACCGGCGGATCCCGGCGGCGGTCGTCCAGCCGCGCACCGTCACCGAGGTGGTCGGACTGATGCGGTGGTCGCAGCGGCTCGGCACGCCGCTCGTCTTCCGCGCAGGCGGCACCAGCCTGAACGGCCAGTCGCAGACCGACGGCGTCCTCGTCGACGTTCGCCGCCATTGGGGCGGCATCGAGATCCTCGACGGCGGCGCCCGGGTCCGCGTCGGCCCCGGCACCGTCCTCGGCCATGTCAACCGCGTCCTCGCGCCGTACGGTCGCCGGCTCGGGCCCGACCCGGCATCGACCGACATCGCGACCGTCGGCGGCGTCATCGCCAACAACTCCGGCGGGATGCGCTGCGGCGTCACCGCCGACTCCTACCGGACGGTGCGCTCGCTGACGTTCGCGCTGCCGTCGGGGACGGTGATCGACACCGCGGCGCCCGATGCGGCGGCACGGTTCTCCGCCGCCGAGCCCGAGCTCGCCGCCGGGCTCGAGGCGATCCGCGACCAGATCCGCTCCGACGCCGACCTGCGGAGCCGGATCGCTCGCAAGTTCGAGATCAAGAACACGACCGGCTACCGCCTCTCGGCGTTCCTCGACGCAGACGAGCCGCTCGAGATCTTCCGGCGCCTCCTGATCGGCTCCGAGGGAACCCTCGCCTTCATCGCCGAAGCCGTCTACGAGACGGTGCCGCTGCCCGCCCGGACGACCCTGAGCTGGATCCACTTCGACTCGATCGCAGCAGCGACCGCGCCCGTTCCCGACCTCGTCGCCGCCGGCGCGACCGCGGTCGAGCTGATGGTCGCGCCGGCGCTGATGGTCGCCGCGAACTCGATCCCGCGGACGCCGGAGCACTGGAAGGAGCTACCGCTCGAGTCAGCGGCCCTGCTCGTCGAGTTCGGGGGCGAGGACGAGGCGGCGCTGGAGGCGGGCGAGACGGCGACCGAGCAGATCCTCGCCGGGCTCGACCCGACCCCGTTCCGGGGACCCGAGTTCACCCACGACGAGGAGACGATCGAGCTCTACTGGCGGGTGCGGGAGGGCCTCCACGGACTCGTCGGGCGGCTGCGGCCGCCCGGGACGGCGCTGATCGTCGAGGACGTCTGCGTGCCGCCGCCGCGGATCGCCGCCGCCGCCGACGAGATCCGAGCGCTGCTCGGCGAGCACGGCTTCCTCAGCGGCGTCGCCGGCCACGCTTCGGCGGGAAATCTGCACTTCATGCTCACCCCGGACTTCGCCAAGCCGGAGGATCGCGAACGCTATGAGCGGTTCATGGCCGCGCTCGTCGACCTCGTCCTCGACGGCTACGACGGCTCGCTCAAGGCCGAGCACGGCACCGGCGTCAACATGGCGCCGTTCGTCGAGCGCGAGTGGGGGAGTACCGCGACGGAGATGATGTGGCGGATCAAGGAGCTCGCCGACCCGGCCGGCGTCCTCGGGCCGGGGGTGGTTCTCAACCGCGATCCGGGCTGCCACCTCGAGGCCCTGAAGACGACGCCGCCGATCGAGGAGGTGGCGACGACCTGCGTCGAGTGCGGCTTCTGCGAGCCCGTCTGCCCGAGTCGCGATTTGACGACGACGCCCCGCCAGCGGATCGTCCTCCGCCGCGAGATGGCCCGCCAGCCGCCCGGCTCGCCGCTGCTCGCGAAGCTGATCGAGGAGTACGAGTACGACGGTCTCGAGACCTGCGCGGCCGACGGGATGTGTGCGACGACGTGCCCGCTCGGGATCGACACCGGCGCCCTCGTCAAGGGGCTCCGCGCCGCCGAGCACGGCGAGCGCGAGGAACGGGCGGCGCTGAGGGCCGCGCAGCGCTGGGACCGCGTCGAGGCCGGCGCCCGCTCCGGCCTCGCCTGGGGAGCGGCGCTCTCGCGGGCGCTCGGGGAGCCGGCCATGGAACGGGCCGCCGGCGCCGCCCGGAGTCTGATCGGGCCCGAGCTGGTCCCCGGCTGGGAGGACCCGATGCCCCCGCCCGCCGACTCGGCGCCACCGCCCACGGTCCGCGCCGGAGCGGCGGCCGTCTACCTGCCGGCCTGCGTCAACCGGATGTTCGGCCGCGACCCGGCGGCTGCCGATGCCGATGCCGATCCGGCCGCGCCGCCGTCGCTGCCGGCAGCGCTCGTCGCCGTGTCGCTGCGGGCCGGGCTGCCGCTCTGGATCCCGACCGGGGTCGACGGTGACTGCTGCGCGACCCCGTGGGTCTCGAAGGGCTACCGGCGCGGTGCCGAGTGGATGGCCGCGAAGACGGTCGGCGACCTCTGGCGCTGGTCGGACGGCGGGCGGCTCCCGATCGTCGTCGACGCGACCTCCTGCACGCAGGGCCTCAGCGAAGCGGCGCCGCTCCTCGGCGAGGCGGACGCCGAGCGCCTCGCGGCCATGCGGATCGTCGACTCGATCTCCTGGGCACGCGACCTCGTCGGCGAGCTGACGATCGGCGAGCGGGTGGGCACCGCGGTCGTCCATCCGACCTGCTCGGGCGCCCACCTCGGCGTCAACGACGACCTCGCCGCGCTCGCCGCCGCCTTGGCAGAGGAGGTCGTCGTCCCGAAGTCGGCGGCCTGCTGCGGGTTCGCGGGCGACCGTGGCTTCCTGCATCCGGAGCTGACCGCCGCAGCCACCGCCGTCGAGGGTGCCGAGGCAATCGCCGCGGACGGCGACGCCCACCTCTGCTCGAACCGGACCTGTGAGATCGGGATGACGCGACGGACCGGCCGCAGCTACGAGTCCTTCGTGTTCCTGCTGGAACGGCTGAGCAGATGAGCGACCGGCGCGATGCTCCCCGGATCGGCCCCGCCTCCCGGGAGGAGCTCGGGCCCGTCAACGCGCTGCTCGTCCGGATCGCCGGCCGGGTCGCCAAGACCACGGCGCCGCCGAACCTGTTCACGACGATCGGCCGCAACCGGCGGATGTTCCGGCTCTGGCTGCTCTTCGCCGGGACCCTGATGCCGCGCGGCGGGCTTCCCCGTCGCGACACCGAGCTGGTCATCCTTCGCGTCTCGCACCGGACCGGGGCTGAATACGAGGCGGTCCATCACCGCCCCATGGGCCGCGCCGCCGGGCTCAGCGCCGAGCAGATCGACGCGATCGCCGGAGACGACCCGGGCGCCGGGCCGTTCTCCCCCCGCCAGCTCCTGCTGCTGCGCGCGGTCGACGAGCTGCACGACGGCGACGAGATCGGCGAGGAAACGTTCGCCGCGCTCGAGAGCGAGCTCTCCGATCGCGACATCGTCGAGCTCTGCATGCTCGCCGGCCACTACTCGATGCTCGCGGGACTGATCAATTCGCTGCGGATCCAGTCGGACGTGCACCGGTGAGTGGCCCGGTCGCCGGCAAGACCGTCTTCGTCACCGGCGCCGCCGGTGGGATCGGACGCGCCTGCGCGCTCGAGGCGGCGCGGCGCGGCGCGGCGCTCGTCCTGACCGACATCCAAGCCGAGCCGCTGGCCGCGACCGCCACCGAGATCGGCAAGCGCGGCGGGCGGGTCCTCCACACCGAACCGCTCGACCTGACCGATCGCGACGGCGTCCAGCGCCTTGCGGCGGCGGTCCACGCCGATCACGGCAGCCTCGACGTGGTCATGAACGTCGCCGGGACCTCGATCTGGGGGTCCGTCGACAGGCTCACCGACGAGCACTGGCGGAAGATGGTCGAGGTCGACCTGATGGCGCCGATCAACGTCATCGAGGCATTCGTCCCGCCGATGATGGAAGCCGGGCGCGGCGGCCACCTCGTCAACGTCTCCTCCGCGGCCGGCCTGCTCGGACTGCCCTGGCACGCCGCCTACAGCGCCGCCAAGTTCGGCCTTCGCGGCGTCTCCGAGGTCCTCCGGTTCGACCTCGAGCCGTACGACATCGGCGTCAGCCTCGTCTGCCCGGGCGCCGTCGACACCCCGCTCGTCGGGACGGTCGAGATCGTCGATGTCGATCGCAGCCATCCCGCCGTCGGCAAGCTGACCGAGCGGTTCCGCCGCCGCGCAGTCTCTGCCGAGCGGGTCGGCGAGATCGTCCTCGACGCCGTCGAACGCGGCCGTTACCTGGTGTTCACCTCGCACGACACCCGCATCCTGTTCGCGCTGCAGTCGTTCTGTCCGCCCGCATACCGATTCGTGATGCGGCAGCTGAACCGGCAGCTGACCGCGGTCGGCGAGCAGGCGCGCTCCGGCCGCGACTAGCCTTCCCGATCCGTGACGACGAACTCCGAGTTGACGAAGACCGCGCCGCGCACGCCCGAGGCGACGCTGCGCGAGGTGATCGGCGCGCTGGCCCCGATCGAGCGGGCCGCGGGCTCGGAGGGGGAGCGCCGGGCGGCGCTCTGGATCGCCGACCGGCTGACGGCGGCGGGCGCGCCCGCGCGGGTCGAGGAGGCACGGTTCCGCGGCGATTTCGCGGGCGTCGTCGCTGCCCTCTCCGCCGCTGGAGCGGCCGCCGGCGTGCTTGCGACGACGAAGCGGGGCCGGAAGCTCGGCGCCCTCGCCGGCGCCCTCGCCGCCGGCCTGATCGCCGACGACATCTCGAACGGGGCGCGGCCGTTCCGGAAGCTGGTCCGGCCGGAGCGGACGACCTGGAACGTGATCGCCGAGGCCGGGGAGGAGGAGGCGGAGCGAACGGTCGTCGTTCTCGCCCACCACGACGCCGCCCAGACCGGGTTCATCTTCGACCCGCGCTTCCAGGAGCGGCTGATCGACCGCCTCCCCGGCGTCGTCGAGCGCATCGACACCTCGCTGCCGCTCTGGTGGCCGGTCGTCGCCGGCCCGCTGCTCGCCGCCGCCGGCGGGCTCAGCGGCCGCAAGGCCCTTGCCGGCGCCGGCGGCGTGATCAGCGCCGGTGCCGCGGCGACGATGGCCGACATCCAGCGCAGTCCGACCGTTCCCGGCGCCAACGACAACCTGACCGCCGTCGCCGTGATCGTCGCCCTCGCCGAGGCACTGGCGGCGAACCCCGTCCGCGGCCTCCGGGTCCAGCTCGTTTCGGTCGGTGCCGAGGAGGTGCTGCAGGGCGGCATCTACGGCTACTGCGAGGACCATCTCGCCGGCTTCGACCGCGAGCGCACCTTCTTCCTCAACGTCGAGACCGTCGGCGGACCGTCGCTCGCCCTGCTCGAGGGCGAGGGATGCGTAGTCATGGAGGACTACTTCGACCGCCCGTTTCGCGACCTGATCGGCCGCGTCGCCGAGCGCGAGGGGATCCCGCTGCGGCGGGGGATGCGGTCGCGGACCAGCACCGACAGCGTCGTCCCGAGCCGGATGGGCGTGCCGACCGCGACCGTGGTCGCGATCAACCGCTACAAGGCGCTCTCCAACTACCACCGGATGACCGACACGCCGGAGAACATCTGCTGGCCGACGGTCGCGTCGGCGGCCGACCTCGCCGAGCATGTCGTGCGCGAGCTCGAGCCGCCCGCCGGGTCGAACGGCTGAGCGCGAGCGGGATAGGGTCGGTAGGCGAATGTGGGGCGAGAAGCACGTTTCGGTGGTGTTGATGACCTATGCGGAGCGGTATTCGATCCGCGAGGTCATCGAAGGCTTCCTCGCGACCGGCTGCGTCGACGAGGTCGTCGTCGTCAACAACAACGCCGAGCCGGGGACGAGCGAGGAGGTCGCCCGGACGCCCGCTCGTGAGGTGTTCGAGCCGAAGCAGGGCTACGGGAATGCCAGCCGGCGCGGGCTCCGCGAGGCGACCGGCGACCTGATCGTCCTCGCCGAGCCCGACGGGACCTTCCTGCCCTCCGACATCCAGAAGCTGCTCGTCTTCAGCGAGGAGTGCGACGCGGTCTTCGGCACCCGGACGACCCGGGAGCTGATCTGGCACGGCGCGAACATGGAGTGGTTCCTGAAGTGGGGGAACTGGGCGGTCGCGAAGGGCATCGAGCTGCTCTTCAACACCAGCCATCTCAGCGACGTCGGCTGCACCTACAAGCTGTTCACGAAACCGGTGGCGCGGCAGGTGGCCGAGCAGATGCGGGTCGGGGGCAATCACGCCGGGCCGGAGATGATGCTGATCGCGATCAGCTCGGGCGCGCGGTTCGTCGAGATCCCGGTCAACTACCTGCCCCGGGTGGGAACCTCGTCGGCGACCGGGAGCAAGCTGGCGGCGATCTTGATCGGCCTGCGGATGATCGCGATGATCGTCCGCTTCCGGGTGCGGACGCCGCGCCGGCCGCTCCGCCCGGCGCGGCTCGCCCTCGATGA
>DASTTY010000008.1:0-2486 GCA_035759925.1 Solirubrobacterales bacterium | reverse complement strand
CTGCAGCCGTTCTACAACGTCGTGCTGATGCTGTTCTTCGAGTGGGGCGTGGCGCTCCACGACCTCGACTTCGACGCGATCCGAAGCGGCGAGAAGCCGCTCAAGCAGGTGAAGGACGAGCTCCGCGAGATCGCCACCAAGGGCGTCCGTCAGGCGCTCAAGGACTACGTCTTCTTCCCGGCGCTGAGCGGCCGCGAGTGGAAGAAGACCCTGTACGCGAACTTCACCGCGAACCTGATCCGCAACGTCTGGTCGAACGCGATCATCTTCTGCGGTCACTTCCCGGATCAGACCTACACGTTCACCGAGGAGGAGACCGCCGACGAGTCGCGCGGCGGCTGGTACGTCCGCCAGCTCACCGGGGCGGCGAACATCGAGGGCGGCCCGCTCTTCCACGTGATGAGCGGCAACCTCGGCTACCAGGTCGAGCACCACCTCTACCCGGACATGCCGTCCTCGCGCTACGGGCAGATCGCGCCGAAGGTGCGGAAGATCTGCGAGAAGTGGGGCCTGCCGTACAACACCGGACCGCTCCGCAAGCAGTGGGGGACGGTCCAGCGGACGATCCTCCGGCTCGCCTTCCCGGGCGGCAAGGAGCGGCCGAAGCCGGGGGCGTGGCGGGAGCCGGAGCGGCCGCCGGAGCCGCACCCGCGGCGCAACGGCGAGGTCGACCGTAGCACCGCCGAGGGCGCCCTGACCCCGTTCCCATAGTCAGCCGGCGGCGGGCGTGAACCGGCCGGCCGGGGTTCTGCGAACCTGCTGAGCCCCGGATGGCTGGCGCGCAGGGACAACGGAAGCTGGTGCTCGTCGTCGTCGACTCGCTCCGCGCCGACATGCTCCTGAAGACGGTCGAGGCGGGCGACGCGCCGACTTTCAAGCGGCTGATCGAGCGCGGCGAGCTGGTCGGCGACTGCGTCTCCTCGTTCCCGTCGGTGACCCCGGTCTGCACGTCGGAGATCACCACCGGCGTCCGCCCCGACCGCCACCTGATCCCGGGTATGAACTGGTACCACCGGGCCGAGCAGCGCTACGTCGAGTACGGCTCGTCGTTCGAGGCGACGCGTGCCTTCGGCCTCTTCCGCTCGCTCTACGACACCGTCTACAACCTCAACATGGGGCACCTCAACTTCGAGACCCCGACCCTGTTCGAGCGCCTCGCCGACGCCGGCCTGCGGACCGCCTGCACCCCGTTCCTGATCTATCGCGGCCGGACCCGTCACGAGGTCGGCCTCGAGGGGCTCTTGAAGGCGTTCGCCAACGCGGCCCGCTTCCATCACGCGGTCTGGGGCCCGGAGGAGCTCTTCTACGGCGAGCTCTACTCGTCCCGGAAGGTCGATTGCCGTCCGACCCTGGCCCGGCCGGCGACCCGCGATGCCTACTCGGCCTGCGTCGCCCGCGACCTCGTCGAGCACGACCGCTACGACTTCCTGCTCTTCTCGCTCCCCGACAACGACTACTACTCGCACCGCGACGGGCCCAAGGGGACCGAGGTCTCGATCGCGCTCGCCGACGACGCTATGGCGGAGCTCGTCGGCGCCCATGGCGGCCTCGATGCCTTCCTCGCCGACAACGCTGTGGTCGTCGTCGCCGACCACGCCCAGAGCTACGTCGAGCACCGGCTCGAGCTCCAGGCGGTGCTCGCCGAGCGCTGGCGGGTCCTGCGGCCGAACGGCGAGCTGACCGACGACGATCAGCTCGCGGTCGGCCCGAGCGGGCGCGGCGCCGGGATCTGGCTGCTCCCCGACGACGCCGACGAGCGGGCCCGGCTCGGCGCCGAGGTCTCCGCCCACCTCGAACACGACGTCGAGGGAATCGACCTGCTCGCCTGGCTCACTCCCGAGGGCGAGACGCAGAACCGCTGGGCGGCGGTCAGCGGCAGCGGCATCGAGCTCCGCTTCCGGCCCGGTCAGCAGGTCCGCGACACGCGCGGCCGCGGTTGGGAGCTCGACGGCGACCCGGCGGCGCTGAGCGCCCGGGTCGACGCCGGCCGCTTCGTCAGCGACGACTACCCGGACGCTCTCGGCCGCCTCTGGGCGGCGCTCGCGAACCCGAACGCCGGCGATATCCTCGTCAGCCTCGCGCCCGGCTGGGAGTGCGTCGACTGGGGCGGCGCCGACCACGTCCCCGGCGGCAGCCACGGCTCGCTGCTCGCGACCGACTCGCTCGGCGCGCTGCTCACGGTCGGTCTCGACGGCAAGCGGCCCGAGCGCCTGCAGTGGGCGATCAGCGATGTCGCCGACCTCGTAGCGGGGCACTTCGGTCTGGACGAGTAGCGGTCTCGCCGGCCCCCGCCAACTAGGATTCCGGCGGTGCCGACCGACCTCCAGACAGGAGAGGGAGCCGCCGTGCGCCCGCCCGCCGGACGCTGGGAGGCGGCCGCCGCATGGACGTGGCGGATGATCCGCCGCGTCCACCTCGGCACGAGGCAGCCGGGCAACTGGGTCCAGCTCTTCCACTTCGCCGTCGTCGGCGGTAGCGGCTACGTC
>DASTTY010000007.1:0-8878 GCA_035759925.1 Solirubrobacterales bacterium | reverse complement strand
CCATTCCCTCGGCGACGTTGACGCGGTTGCGGCCGCCGTGCTTGGCGGCGTAGAGCGCCTCGTCGACGGCGGTCCACAGCGTCGTGAAGTCGAAGCGCGTGTCGGGCCCGGAGGCGGCGACGCCGCAGCTCACGGTGAGCGTGGTCCCGTGCGGGAACGGGTGGCGGGAGACGGCGGCGCGAATCCGCTCGGCGAGCTCGGTCGTCTCGGCGACGCCGAGCCCGGGGAGGACGATCAGAAACTCCTCGCCGCCGACGCGGTAGGCGAGCTCGAAGGCGCGGAGCTGGCTGCGGATGATGTCGGCGGCACGGACGAGGACGTCGTCGCCGCAGGGGTGGCCGAGCGTGTCGTTGACCTTCTTGAAGTGGTCGAGATCAGCCAGGACGAGGCCGACCGGGGCGTCGGCCCGCAGCGACTGCTCGCTGAGCTCGGCGATCCGGTTGTCGAGGGCCTTGCGGTTGAGTAGGCCGGTCAGCGGATCGATCACGGACTCGCCGCGGTACTTGATGTCGGAGTTCATCAACACCGTCGAGAGGATCGCGACGCCGACAATCAGCGCGGTAGGCATGATCAGCCGCGGCGGGTAGGCGCCGACGCTGGCAGCATCGGAGCCGAGCATCACGGCGAACAGGAGCACCAGCGTGATCAGGACGCCGGCGACGACGCCCCGGGTGGAGAAGCGCGTGCTCAGGGTCACGACCGGCAGCGCGAACCAGATCACCGAGACGAGCTCGGGCGCGTCGGTGAGGACCACGGCTGCGGCGATCATCAGCTGGGCGCCGACCCAGGCGCCGAAGATCCAGTACTCGGGCCGCTTCACCTTCTCGGCCCGGCCGTCGGCGAGGGCGAAGAAGATCCCGGCGAAGAAGAGCAGCGGCAGGGTCTGCCAGCCGATCCACGGCCCGCAGGCGATGAACGCGACGGCGAGGACCCCGAACGTGAGCAGCCGGACGTTCTGGAGCAGCCGATCCATCTCGAGCATCCGCGCCCGGTCCTGATCGCGCGATATGAGCCAGCTCGAACCCCCTTCCATGGTGGTACCTATCGGCGCCCGCTCACGAATGGATGAATGACGAATTGCATAGCCGGGGTCGGACCGGCGCAGCTCAGTCGGCCGAGCGCAGCACCTGCTCGATCGCCGTCGCCCGCCCGTCCTCGCCGACGTCAACGACGACCGCGTTGACCCAGATGTCCTCCTCGGCGGTCCGGAAGCGGGCCGGCATCTGCGTCACGAAGCGCCCGACCGCATCCTCGATCTCGACGCCGAGGACACTCTGCCGGGCGCCGGTCATGCCGACGTCGGCGATGAACGCGGTCCCGCCGCGCAGCACCCGCGCGTCGGCGGTCGGGACGTGGGTGTGGGTGCCGACGACGGCGGCGACGCGACCGTCGAGGTGCCATCCCATCGCCACCTTCTCGCTCGTCACCTCGGCGTGGAAGTCGACGAACAGGACGTCGGCGCCACGCCGCTCGAGCTCGGCGAGCTCGGCGTCGGCGGCGGGAAAGGGCGAGCGGGCGACGGCGAGCTGAAGCTGGCCGCTGAGGTTGAGGACGCCGACGTTGCGGCCGGCCGCCGGCACGATCGCGGCACCCCGGCCGGGGTTGCCGCGCGGGTAGTTCGCCGGCCGGATCAGCCGCTCGCAGTCGTCGATGAAGCCGTAGGCGTCGCGGTGGCGGTAGACGTGGTTGCCGGTCGTGATCAGATCGACGCCGGCCGCGAAGATCTCCTCCGCCGTGCGCTCGGTGATCCCGACGCCGCCGGCCGCGTTCTCGCCGTTGGCGATCGTCAGATCCGGCTCGAGCTCCTCGCGTAGCCCCGGCAGCAGCTTCGCGAGCCCGCGCCGGCCGGGACCGCCGACGATGTCGCCGATGAACAGGATCCGCACCGGACCAGCCTAGATGCCGCCGCCACGACGGCGGATCTGGCGGGCCGAGCACTCGTAGCCATTAGGTTTCGCGGCCGTGGAAGCACCGTCCACAGCGCCGGCCTCCGATGAGGCGATCGAGGCGACCGGGCTGACGAAGCGCTTCGGCGACCGCGTCGCGCTCCGCGAGGTCGGCTTCGCCGCGACCGCCGGCGAGCTGCTCGCGGTGATCGGCCCGAACGGCGCCGGCAAGACGACCCTGCTCTCGCTCCTCGCCGGGATCCGCGCGCCCGACGCCGGCACGATCCACCTCCCCCGCGGCGAGGTCGGTTTCGTCCCCCAGCAGGCGGCGCTCTACCGGCGCCTCACGGTCGCCGAGAACCTGCGCCTGTTCGCCCGCCTCGAGGAGGTCGACGACGTCGAGGCGTCGGTCGAGCGGATGCTCGTCCAGACCGACCTCGCCGATCGCCGCGACGATCAGGCCGGGACGCTCTCGGGGGGCAACCAGCAGCGGATCAACATCGCGATCGGCCTCCTCTCCGACCCGGCCGTCCTCCTCCTCGACGAGCCCTCGACCGGCCTCGACCCGCGCCAGCGCAGCCGCCTCTGGGAGTTCGTCCTCGGGCTCGCCGGCCGCGGCACGACGGTGATCTTCTCGACCCACAACATCGCCGAGGCGGAGCGCTACGCGGAGCGGATCCTCGTCCTCGCCGACGGCCAGGGCCTCTTCGACGGCTCGATCGAGGCCTTCCACGCCGCCGCTCCGACCGCCGCCGGCGAGGCCGCGGCCGGCGACTTCGAGTCGGCGTTCGTCCGCTTCCTCGCCGAGCACGGGCACTAGATAAGGGGAACCGGGCGGGAACGAGGCACGAGATGCGCTGGCTGTTGCTCAAGGACCTTCAGATCATGCGGCGCTCGCCGCTGGTCACGGCTCTGCTCGTCGCCTATCCGATCGTCATCGCGGTGCTGATCGGCTTCGCCCTCAGCCGCGGCCCCGAGAAGCCCCGGGTCGCGTTCCTCAACGAGGTCCCGCCGGACACCCCGCTCGAGGTCGGCGGCGAGTCCTTCGACCTCGCCGGCGCCAAGAGCGAGCTCTGCGACCGGATCGATTGCGTGCCGGTCTCGAGCGAGGAGGAGGCCCGCCAGAAGGTCGAGTCCGGCGACGTCCTCGGCGCCCTGATCCTGCCCGCCGACCTCGTCGACAAGTTGCAGACGCTCGCCGGGCTGACCCCGGAGAGCCCGACCGTCAAGGTCCTCGTCAACGAGGAGGACCCGGTCAAGGCCGGCCTCGTCGACGACCGGATCAACTCGCTCCTGGCCGAGGCCAACCTGCGGATCTCCCAGGAGGTCTCGAACGTCTCGAACAGCTACCTGCAGATCCTCCTCAACGGGGGCGACTTCAGCTTCCTCGGCCAGGGAATCCAGGTGCTCGGGCTGAAGCGCTCCGAGCAGATCCTCCGCGGGATCCGCGGACAGCTACCCGCCGACAGCCCCGACCTCGACGAGCTCGACTCGGTGATCCGCTTCAGCCACCTCGCCGCCGAGAACCTCGGCGCCGCCGGCGACCTGCTGAACTCGGTCTCGCAGCCGATCAAGGTCGACAAGGAGGTCGTCTCCGGCGGCACCCCGAGCCTCGATACGTTCGCGATCGCCGTCGCCGCGACGATCACGCTGATGTTCGTGACCGTCCTGCTCGTCGCCGGCTCGCTCGCCCTCGAGCGCGAGGAGAACGCTTTCGCGAGGCTGACCCGCGGGCTCGTCTCGAAGTCGGCGCTGCTCGGCGAGAAGGTCCTGCTCGGCGTCGTCGTCGCCGTCGTCGTCACGCTCCTGATGCTCGCCGGCCTCGGTCTCTTCGTCGATCTCGACTGGGGGCGGTTCGCGCTCTGGATCCCCGCGATCGTCGCCGGCGGCGCCGGCTTCGCCGCCTTCGGCGCCGCGATCGGCGGTGCCGCGAAGGAGGTCCGGGCCGCGTCGCTGCTCGCCTTCATGATCAGCCTCCCGGTCGCGTTCCTGTCGCTGATCCCGTCCGGGACGGTCGCACCGGGCCTCTTCGACGTGATCAGCGTGATCACGGCGCTGTTCCCGTTCGACCCGGCGCTGCGGGCGCTGACCGGCGCCCTCGATGCCGCCGGCCCGGCGATCGGAATCGCGATCCTCCACCTCGCGATTCTCGCCGTCGCCTACGGCGTCCTCGCCCGCTTCGCGGTTCGCCGCTTCGTCTGAGGCCGAAAAGAAGACGACCGGCGGCGCATCCTGCGCCGCCGGTCGTTCCCTGCCGTTTCCAAACCGCTCAGCGAGCGGTCAGGCTTCGATCACGACTCCTCGTCGGCGGCCTTGGCGGTGGCCGAAACGCACTTGCCGTAGGCGTTCTTGCCGTCGCCCCAGGCCGCGGCGAACGCATCCGGGTCGTCGGAACGCGCGCCCTTGCACTCCTTGGCGGCGTTCTTGAACTCCTTGACGTCGGACTTGTTCTCGGCCCGGACGGTGCCGGAGACGCACTTGCCGTAGGCGTTCTTGCCGTCGCCCCAGGCGGTCGCGAACGCATCCGGGTCGTCGGAACGCGCCGCCTTGCACTCCTTGGCGGCGTTCTTCAGCTCGGTGACGGCCTCGGGAGTCTCGCCCTTGATACAGGCCCGCATCGCGTGCTTGCCGTAGGTCGCCTTGAAAGCCGCCTTGTCGGCCTTCTTCTCCGCCTTGCACTGCTTGGCGGCAGCGTCCTTCGCCGAAGCCGGATGGTCGGGCTTGCTGCCGGCGGTCGCCGAAGCGACGGGGAGAGCCACGGCCAGGGCCGCGACACCGACGGTGATCATCTTCTTCAACTTGATTCCTCCTCAGAGCCGCGACCCACGGGACGCGGTCGATTGGTGGGTTCCGTGCTGAAACGGAGCCCCGACCGGCTTGTCAGGGCCTATCTCGTCGGATCCGAGGATCGACTGGAGCCGGCCGGGGATCTATCGACCTTCGGTCCAGCGTTGGCTCTGGACCCGTTCGCACCGGCGGTCCCGTCCGCAGACGGCGTCGTGCCCGTCTGGCCCGGAGCCGAGGCGGAGTTGCCGGCCTGACCGGAAGCGCCGCCGGGATTGCCCGGCGCGTCGCTCGCGTTGCCGGGCATCGTCCCGGTCTGCCCGGGAGCGGTCCCGGTGCCGCCGCCCGGGCTCGTGCCGGTCTGCCCCGGCGCCGTCCCGGAGCTGCCGGGGCTCGCCTGATTGCCCGGCGCCGTGCCGGAGTTGCCGGGATCGCCTGAGCCGGAGCCGCCTGCCGGCGACCCGTTGCCGGTGCCGTCGCCGTCGGCCTGGCGGCCCCCGCCCGCTCGGCCGTCGCCATTGCCGGGCCCGGAGCCATCCCGGCCGGACCCGTCGCCCCGTCGTGCGTCTGATCCGCCACCGCCGGTCACGGTTCGGTCGAGGTCGCTCGCCGGCCGCTGATTGGAGGCGGGCGCGCTCGAACCGGCCGGCGCGGACCTCGCACCGTCCGCCCCGCCGCCGCCCGGGCTCGGAAGGTCGATCAGCCCGCCGACGTCTGCTGCGCCCGCCGCCAGCGCGACGGCGGCGGCGAGCGACGCGCCCTTGACGGCCGCCGAGGCGGCGAGCCCGCTTCCCGCCGCGGCCGCAGCGGTGCCTCCAGCTGCGGCGCCGCCCGCCCCGCCGCCGATCAGGCCCGACAGCATCGCCCCCGCGGCGGCCGCCGGCAGCGGCGGGAAGAGCGCGTCGAGATCGACGCGGCGGCGCGAGATCGAGGCGGCGAACCCGCGGCAGCCGTCGCAGCCCTTCAGGTGCGCACGCAGCCGCCGCGAGCGCAGCCGGCGGCCGTCGCGGTCGGAGAGCACGAGCCGGACCTGCTCACATTCCATCTCGCGCCCCTCCTCGCGGTCGCGGAGCGCCGTTCGCGCCTCGTAGACGGCCTGCCGGGCGCCCCCCTCGGTACAGGAGAGCGCCATCGCGATCTCGCCGTAGGAGAGACCGCTCAGCTCGCGCATGACGATCGCCGAACGCTGCCGCTCCGGCAGCTCGCCGAGGTCGGCGACGAGGCTCCGCAGCCGCTCGCGCGTTGCGATCTCGGCATCGTGTGGCAGCGCGGCCCGATCGGCGAGCTCGTCCTCGCCGGCTTCGTCGCGGCGGCGACGGAGGATCGAGATCGACTCGTTGTGAGCGACCCGGAACAGCCACGGCCGGACCTCGATCCGCCGGCTCTCGCCGGGCAGCGATCGCAGCGCCGCCGCCATCGTCGCCTGCAGCGCGTCCTCGGCGTCGTCGCGGTCGCGGAGGATCGCCAGGCAGTAGCGGTAGAGCTCCTGGTGGTGGGTGCGGAAGATCTCCGCGAAGGCCGAGCGCTCGCCGCGCTTGGCGCGCCGGCCCAGCCGCAGCGCTTGCAAACGATCGCCGGCCGTTCTGGGAACTGCCACGAAGTCCGCGTCGGCGCCCTGCCCCTGCGTCGCCATCGGCAACGATTATGCGGCAACCCGCTCCCCGTTTCCAAACGCCCACGTCCATCGGCCCCTCACAGTTGGGAACGCGGCAGGGTGCGATTCGTCAGGGAGTATCCGGCAGCCCCGGCTCGCATCGTCGGCCTCCTAGACTCCGGGCCGATGGCATTTCCGGCGACACGGATGCGGAGGCTGCGGCGGACCGGCGTCCTCCGCGGCCTCACCCGCGAGACGGAGTTGACCGCCTCGCACCTGATCCAGCCGCTGTTCGTCACCGCCGGCTCCGACGTCCGCGAGGACGTTCCCTCGATGCCCGGCGTCCAGCGGCTCTCGATCGCCGCCCTCGTCGAGGAGGCCGCGGCCGTCCGCGCCGCCGGGATCGACTCGGTCCTGCTGTTCGGGATCCCGGCCGACAAGGACGCGATGGGCTCGGGCGCGTTCGACGACGAGGGGATCGTCCAGATGGCGATCCGGGCGCTCAAGGAGGCCGATCCGGAGCTGACCGTGATCGCCGACACCTGCATGTGCGAGTACACCTCGCACGGCCACTGCGGCTGGGTAGCCGACGACGGCACCGTCGACAACGACCTCTCGCTCGAGCTGCTCGCCAAGACGGCGCTCTCGCAGGCCGCCGCCGGCGCCGACGCGGTCGCCCCCTCCGACATGATGGACGGCCGGATCGGCGCGATCCGCTCGCAGCTCGACGGCGAGGGCTACAGCGGGACGCCGATCATCAGCTACTCGGCCAAGTACGCCTCCGCCTACTACGGCCCGTTCCGCGACGCCGCCGACTCGACCCCGGCGATGGGCGATCGCCGCGGCTACCAGATGGACCCGGCGAACGTGCTCGAGGCGATCCGCGAGTCGCAGCTCGACCTCGACGAGGGCGCCGACATGCTGATGGTCAAGCCGGCGCTGCCCTACCTCGACGTGATCCACCGCGTCAAGCAGGCCACCGGGGCACCGCTCGCCGCCTACCATGTCTCCGGCGAGTACTCGATGCTGAAGGCCGCGGCCGAGGCGGGCTGGCTCGACGAGAGGGCCGCGGTCCTCGAGGCGCTGACGGCGCTGCGGCGGGCCGGCGCGGACGCGATCATCACCTACTACGCGAAGGACGCAGCGGACTGGCTTCATGACTGAGCTGACCGAGACCGACACCGAGACCAGGCCGCGCGGGCAGGGCGGCCCGAAGCTGCGCTCCCGCAAGCACGGCGCCGCGATCCCACTCGACGACACCGACCGCCGGCTGATGAACCTGATGCAGTCGGAGTTCCCGCTCGATCCGGAGCCCTACGCGAAGCTCGCCGCGGCCGCGGATCTGCCGGTCGATGAGTTCATGGAGCGCACCCGGCGCCTCCTCGACGGTCGGATCATCCGCGAGATCACGCCGATCTTCGACACCCGCGCGCTCGGCTACTCGTCGATGCTCGTCGCCGCCAAGGTCGATCACGAGTATCCGCACCGGCCGGCGACGATCATCAACTCCCACCCCGGCGTCTCCCACAACTACCTGCGCGACCACGAGTTCAACCTCTGGTTCACGATCGCGACTCCCCCGGACTCGCGGCTCGGCCTCGAGGGCACCCTCGAGGTCCTCCAGCGGCTGACCGGTGCCGAGTCGATCCGCCAGCTGCCGACGCTGACGATGTTCAAGATCAACATGAACCTCGAGATGGAGGGCGACACCGATGCGCTCGCCGCCAAGGTCGAGGCGGTACCGCCGCGCGAGCTCGAGCCGCAGCCCTACGACGACTTCGACATCGCCGTGATCCGGGCGCTGCAGGGCCCGATGGAGGTGACCGAGCGCCCCTACGACGACGCCGCCGCCGCGGTCGGGCTCGAGACCGGCGACTTCCTCGCCCACCTCGAAGGCCTTGCCGAGCGGAAGATCCTCCGCCGCGTCGCCGCGATCCTCTTCCACCGCCGCGCCGGCTTCTCGGCGAACGGGATGGGGGTCTGGAGGGTCGCCCCCGAGGACGTCGCCGAGGTCGGCGGCCGGATGGCCGCGGTCCGCGGCATCTCGCACTGCTACGAGCGCCCGACCTACGAGGACTGGCCCTACTCGGTCTTCACGATGGCCCACGGCCGCTCGAAGGAGGAATGCGACGCGGTCCTGCAGTCGATCGCCGACGAGCACGACCTCCACGGCGACGACCGCGCCGTCCTCTACAGCTCGACCGAGTTCAAGAAGATCCGCCTCCACTACTTCACGCCCGACTACGAGGCCTGGGAGCGGGAGCACGCGCCGGAGGCTTTCGGCTCGGAAGAGGACAGAGGACAGAGGACAGAGGACAGAGCCGGTCCTTGAACACCGAGAGGTCCGCGCAGCTCTACCGGGAGGCCGTGAACGTGATGCCCGGCGGGGTCAACTCCCCGGTCCGGGCAATGGGGTCGATCGGGCGCGATCCGATCTTCCTCGCCAGGGGCGAAGGCAACCGCGTCTGGGACGTCGACGGCAACGAGTACGTCGACTGGGTCGGCTCCTGGGGGCCGCTGATCCTCGGCCATGCCGATCCCGTCGTCGTCGCCGCGGTCGCCGCCGCGGCTGAGCGCGGGACCTCCTACGGCGCCGCCACCCCCGGGGGGGGGG
>DASTTY010000006.1:0-4068 GCA_035759925.1 Solirubrobacterales bacterium | reverse complement strand
GTCGGCCTGACGCGAAGCCCGATCGGGCTCTCGGAGACGCCGCCCCGCTACCGGTCCGCCCCGCCCGAGCTCCCGGGCCGAACGGACCGTTAGTCGACCGGCTACTTGATGACGCGGATCAGCTTCTTGTTGACGAACTCGTCCATCCCGTAGGGGCCGAGCTCGCGGCCGAAGCCGGAGCGCTTGACGCCGCCGAACGGCAGCTCGGCGCCGTCGGCGAGGACGCCGTTGACGAAGACCATCCCGGTGTCGAGATGGTTCGCCACGCGCTGGGCCTGATCGGGGTCGTCGGTGAACACGTAGGAGCCGAGCCCGAACGGCGTGTCGTTGGCGATCTCGACCGCCTCCTCCTCGGAGCCGACCCTGTAGACGCTCGCGACCGGCCCGAAGAACTCCTCGCGGTAGGCGTCGTTGTCCTCGGTGATCCCGGTGAGAACGGTCGACTGGAAGAAGTTGCCGTTCCGGCCGCCCTCGAGAACGACCTCCGCGCCCTGGGCCTTCGCCCGCTCGAGCTGGTCATGGAGGCGCTCGGCGGCGGTATCCGACGAGAGCGGCCCCATCGCGGGGTCTTCGGTCGGGTCGCCGGGCTCCATCGACTTCATCTTCTCCGTGAACTTCGCGAGGAAGTCGTCGTAGAGGTCGTCCGCGACGATGAACCGCTTCGCGGCGTTGCAGGACTGGCCGGTGTTGTCGAGGCGCGCGTTCGTCGCCGCCTCCACCGCCTCGTCGAGGTCCTGCGTCGCGAGCAGGATGAACGGGTCGGACCCGCCCATCTCGAGAACGACCTTCTTGAGGTTGCGACCGGCGACCTCGGCGACCGCCGAGCCGGCCCGCTCGGAGCCGGTCACCGAGACCCCGCGGACCCGCGGGTCGGCGATCGCCTCGGCGATCTGCTCGTTCGAGGCGAGAATCGTCTGGTACGCCCCGGCCGGGAAGCCGGCGTCGTCGTAGATCTCCTGGATCGCCGCGGCGGACTCCGGGCACTGCGGCGCCGGCTTCAGCAGGATCGTGTTGCCGACGATCAGGTTCGGGCCGGCGAAACGGGCCACCTGGTAGTAGGGGAAGTTCCAGGGCATGATCCCGATCAGCGGGCCCATCGCGCTCTTCCGGATCACCGCCGTGCCTTCGCCGGCGAGCAGGTCGATCGGCTCGTCGGCGAGGAACTGCTCCGCCCGCTCGGCGTAGTAGCCGTAGATGTCGCCGCAGAAGTCGATCTCGCCGAGGGCCTGCTCGGTCGGCTTCCCCATCTCGCGGACGGCGATCTCGGCCAGCGCGTCACGCCGCTCGATGTGGAGGTCGGCGACCCGCTGGATCAGCGCCGCGCGCTCCGCCGGCGTCTTCGAGAGCGACCACTCCCGGTGCGCGTCCCAGGACTTCCCGATCGCCGCGTCGAGCTCGTCGTCGCTGATGTCCGGGTACTCCTTGACCTTGTCGCCGGTTGCCGGGTTGACGACTGCGTAGTTGCTCATCTCATGCTCTCCTCGTGCGCGTCGAACGGTTTCTCTCGCTCTTTGGGCGATCCTTGCGGATGCTGCGACTCAGGCTATCCAAGCCGCACCGTCGCCGCCGGTCGCCCGGGTCGGCGTCAGACGGTTCAGACGAGCGCATCCCCGATCACGGCCGAGCAGATGCTGCTCACGTGGCGGTGATCGGTCCCGCAGCAGCCGCCGAGCACGTTCAGCCGCGGCAGGCTCTCGTGGAGGACGAAGTAGTGGGCGGCGAGATCGTCGGGATCGCCGTCGTCGAGCTCGGTCGCCTCGTCGAGCTCGGCGTGGCTCATCCGCGAGGCATTGGCGCGAATGCCCTGGATGCGCTCCAGCCAGGCGCCGCCGCCGCTGGTGACCGAGGCGAAATGGGTGGGATGAGCGCAGTTGATCATGAAATAGGCGACGTCGGTGCCGGGATCGGAATCGACCTCCTCGACGGCTTCGCCGAGCGGCTGACCGCTTGGCAGCCGTCCGTCGGTCTCGACGGTGAACGAGATGACCGACGGCATCCCCGCCCCGGCGGCGGCCCGGGCGACCCCGATCCCCTCCTCGACGTAGGTGATCGTCATCGCCGTGACGGCGTCGGCGGAGGTCCGGGCGAACGTCTCGACCTGCGCCGAGTGGCGAGCCTGCGCCTCATCGGCGCCGAGCATCTCGCCGGGCGAGTAACCGTCGTCGAGGGGACCGAGGCAGCCACTGATCAGGACCGGGGATCCGTCGCCGTCGGCGGCGTTCCGCAGCGGCTCGACGAGCTCGACGGCCGCCGCGTTGACGCGGGCGAGCCCGGGCTCGTCGTAGCCGACCGCCGCCCCCCAGCCCGGGTTGGCGCGCCAGGTGGGCGTCTCGATGATGAAGCCGGCGCCGTAGCGACCGGCGAGATCGAGGTACGGCCGGTAGTAATCGCTCAACTCCGCCCGGCCGGCGTCGTCCTTGATCAGGTCGAAGGCCGCGAACTCCGGGAGGTCGATGCCGCGCTGGAAGATCAGGTAGGTCTCGAGCCCGCCGTCGGTCAGGAACAACTCCCCGTCGAGAGGCGGTAGGTGGTCCCGATATCGAGCTTCCATCGGGCGGCTCTCCTCGTCTGCCTACGGGCAGAACCTAAAGCAAACAGATGCGCGAATCCAGCGTCCCCCTGAAGGTCGGCTGTCAGCGCGCGTACGGATCGCGCGGCGAGCGATCGTCGGAGAGCGTCCCCTGCGATCTGGTGACGAGGGTCTCGATCGCATCGGCGAGATGGACCTCGGCGATGTTGTAGTCGTCGCGCTCGACCCGGAGACGGTGCGCCTCGAGCAGGACATCCGCATGGCTGTGGCCCGCCGGAGGCTCGAACCGGTAGGAGGCGAGCTCGATCAGGAGGCCGAGCGGATCCTTGAAGTAGATCGAGTCCATGAAGCCGCGGTCCTTGACGCCGCTGTGCTCGATGCCGCGCTCGTCGAGCCGCTCGACCGCCTGGCGGAACGTCGCCTGCGAGAGCGCGAAGGCGAGATGGTGTACGCAGCCGGGATCGGTCGGCGTCCGCGCCCCGTCGCCCGCGCGCTCCTCGTTCGTGAAGACCGTGATCAGCCGCCCGTCGCCGGGGTCGAAGTAGAGATGGCTCTCGGCTTCGTTGTCGAGGTTCGGCTGCTCGAACACGAACGGCATCCCCAGCAGGCCCTCCCAGAAGTCGATCGACGTCTGCCGATCGGTCCCGGTGATCGTCACGTGATGGAGGCCCTGGCTCTGGAGCTTGCGCATGCCGGGAACCTAACGCGCTGCGGCATCGGCCGGATCGGACCGCACCCGCCCATGAGCGATCAGCCACGGGAAGGCGACCTCGACCGCGCTGATCTCGAGCGTCGGTTCGAGCAGCGCGACGAGCGTGCGGCGATTGAAGTGGTTGACGTGCTCCGGGTGGTTGCCGAAGGACCTCAAGTACTTACCTCGGGCGAGGCTTCCGAGCCGAAACCAGGGCTCGTAGGGAACGGAGACGACGATGTCGCGTCGCGCGACCCGCGCCAGCTCGCGGACCGCCCGCCGGGGATCGTCGAGGTGCTCGATAACCTCGAGGCAGAGGACGAGATCGAAGCTGTCGTCGGGGAATGGAAGCTCCGTGACGCTGCCTCTGCTGACATCGACCTCCGGCAGGCGCTCGGCGGCGCGATCGACCGAGTAGGACGAGATGTCGATCGCGCTCACCCGGTCGCCGAGCAGCGGGGCGAGCCGTTCGATCGTCTCCCCCTCCCCGCAGCCGGCATCGAGCGTGCTCCGCGGGTTGAGCGGGCCAACCACGTCGCGGAGCACGTCGAAGAACCCACCGATCATCCGCTGGACGACGGGGTTTCGGGTCTCGAACTTGACCTCGTTCGAAGGGCGGCTTCGTGTGGCGTCGGCCGTCATCGGGCGATGCATGCGCGAGTAGGTGCCGATGAGGAGACGACCCATGGGTCCGGGGTGGTGTCAGCGGGCACGGCGAGCGTCATCGCCTGCCCGGGCTGGAGGATGCCGACCGAGACGTTAGGCGAGTCGGCGAAGCGACCGACCGCGACCGTCGCCTGCTGGTCGGATTCGAGGTCGAGGGCCTGCCCGGACGCAAGCTTGAATG
>DASTTY010000005.1:0-17456 GCA_035759925.1 Solirubrobacterales bacterium | reverse complement strand
TCGGGGCGACGAACCCGATCGAGGCGGCGACCGGCTCGATTCGCGGCGACTTCGGAACCGAGGTGACCTTCAACCTCGTCCACGGCTCCGATTCCGACGAGTCGGCCGAGCGCGAGATCGGGATCTGGTTCCCGGAGCTCGCCTGAGCCCGGGGCGGTCGCGGCCGGGACAGCCGTGAAGCTCGTCCTCGCCTCGGCCTCGCCCCGGCGGCGGGAGCTGCTCGGCCTGCTCGGCCTCGAGTTCGAGGTGGTCCCGGCCGGCGTCGCCGAGATCACCGACGGCGACCCGCCCGTGATCGTCGTCGAGAACGCCCTCCGCAAGGCCCGCGCGGTCGCCGGCGCCCGTCCCGGCGCGGTCGTCCTCGGGGTCGACACCGATGTCGTCTGCGGCGGCCGGCTGCTCGGCAAGCCGGGCGACGACGGCGATGCGACGGCGCGCCTGCGGGCGCTGGCGGGACGGACCCACGAGGTGCTGAGCGGGGTCGCGCTGATCGCCGGCGGCCGTGAGGAGCGCGAGCTCGTCCGCACCGCGGTCACGTTCCGCGCCCTCGACGATCGCGAGATCGAAGCCTACGTCGCCTCCGGCGAGTGGCGGGACCGAGCCGGGGGGTATGCGGTCCAGGGACTCGGCTCGGCGCTCGTCGAGCGGATCGAGGGAGATCTGTCGAACGTGATCGGATTGCCGATCCCGGCCGTCGTTCGGATGATCGACGAGTTGCAGCCCCGCTAAGGAAACATTGGCATCGTGTTGGGAGTCGCTAACAAATTGGTCGGCGCGGGTCTCTTTCGCTAGACTCGCACCGCTCTGCGCGCCGCTTCGGAATCGAACGCCGAGCGGCTGACGCAGCCCACGCCTCACAACCCTCGAGTACGGCTCGACCCCTGGGAACCGCAGCCACCGAGCCGGAACCCGGACAACCTCGACCCCACATCGACACTTTCAATCCATGGGCATCCTCAGCTACCTGACCGGCTTCGGCGGCCGCGACATGGCCGTCGACCTCGGCACCGCCAACACGCTCGTCTACGTCCGCGGCCGCGGCATCGTCCTCTCCGAGCCGAGCGTCGTCGCAGTCGACACCCGCTCCGCCGAGGTCCACGCCGTCGGCATGGACGCGAAGCGGATGCTCGGACGCACACCCGGCACGATCCAGGCGATCCGGCCGCTCAAGGACGGCGTCATCGCGGACTTCGACATCACCGAGGAGATGCTCCGCCACTTCATCCAGAAGGTCCACCAGAACCGCTTCGCCCATCCCCGCGTCGTCGTCTGCGTGCCCTCCGGCGTCACCGGCGTCGAGAAGCGGGCGGTCGAGGAGGCCTGCCTGGCCGCCGGCGCCCGTCAGGCCTACCTGATCGAGGAGCCGATGGCGGCGGCGATCGGCGCCGGCCTGCCGGTCGGCGAGCCGACCGGATCGATGGTCGTCGACATCGGCGGCGGCACCAGCGAGGTCGCGGTGATCTCGCTGGGCGGGATCGTCGTCTCGCAGTCGATCCGGGTCGGTGGCGACGAGATGGACGATGGGATCGTCAACTGGTGCAAGACCCACCACAAGCTGATGATCGGCCAGCAGACGGCCGAGGAGGTCAAGCTCGAGGCCGGCTCGGCGACCGACCTCCACGAGGAGATCCGGACCGAGATCCGCGGCCGCGACATCGTCTCCGGTCTGCCGAAGACCGTGATGCTCAGCTCCGAGGAGGTCCGCGAGGCGCTCCGCGATCCCGTCGATGCGATCGTCAACGCCGTCAAGGAGACGCTCGACCGGACGCCACCCGAGCTCGCCGGCGACATCATGGACCGCGGCATCACCCTGGCCGGCGGCGGCTCGCTCCTGCAGGGCTTCGACGCCCGGCTTCGCGACGAGTGCCAGATGCCGGCACAGCTCGCCGACTCACCTTTGACCTGCGTCGCCGTCGGCTCCGGCCGGTCGCTCGAGGAGTTCGAGACGATCCACCGGATCAACGCCAGCAACGGCCGCCGCCGGCGGCGCTGAGCGGGGCCGCCGATGTACCGGAAGCAGGTACGCAGGCGCCGCGCGATTCTCGTCGTCCTCGTCGTCGCCTGCCTGATGCTGATCAGCATCTCGATCAGCGAGGCCGACAGCGGTCCGCTGCACTCGATTCAGCGTGGCGTCTCGACCGTGCTGTCGCCGGTCGCCGAGGGTGCCAGCCGTGCTCTGAAGCCGGCCCGCGACCTGGTCGACTGGTTCGACGAGACCTGGAAGGCGCGCGGCGAGAACGACGATCTGAAAGATCAGGTCGCGAAGCTTCGCGCCGAGTTGCTCGCCACCGAGAAGGCCGCCGAGCAGGCCGGTTACGCCGACAAGCTCGACGAGCTGATGAAGGGGAGCGACCTGACCGGATACACGCCGGTCGACGCGACCGTGATCGGCCGCTCGTTCAGCCTCTGGTACGGGACGATCAAGATCAGCGCCGGCAATTCCGACGGCGTCTCCCGCAACGATGCGGTCATCACCGAGGACGGCTTGATCGGACGGGTCTCGGAGGTCACCGGCGGCACCTCCGAGGTGACGCTGATCACCGACTCATCCAGCGGGGCCGTCACCGCGCGGGTCGTCGGCAGTGGCCCGGAGGGGCTGGTCAGCGGCGTCGTCGGCGCCCCCGGCAGGCTCGACTTCGGGCTGATCCAGGGCGACAAGGAGGTCAAGGACGGCGACCGCCTCGTCACCGCCGGCTTCACCTCCGAGAGCGGCCTCTCCTCGCGCTATCCGGCCGACATCCCGATCGGCCAGGTCGTCGAGACGATCCCGGCCGAGCAGCAGCAGCGCGAGCAGGTCAACGTCGAGCCGTTCGCCGACCTCGCCGACCTCAGCCAGGTCACGGTCCTGACCGGGGGCGGCGAGTGATCGTCACCCCGCAGATCGTCGTCCGGCTCGCGCTGATCGTGCTCGTCACGGTCCTGCTCCAGTTCGGCTTCTTCTCGCAGGTGCCGATCCTCGGCTCGGTCGCCAACCTGCTCCCCGTCGTCGTCGTCTCCCTCGGCCTGCTCGGCGGCGCCGTGACCGGCTCGGTGATCGGCTTCGTCACCGGTCTCTTGATCGACGTCCTGATCGGCGGCACGCTCGGGGTCGCCTCGCTGTCGCTGATGGCCGCCGGCTACCTCGCCGGGCGCTGGCGGGAGGGCTACGACATCGTCAGCTCGCTGGTCCCGCCGCTGCTCGCCGGTGCGCTGACGGCGCTGACGGCGCTCGCCTACGGCCTGCTGACGCTGACGCTCGGCGTCGACGCCCCGGTCAGCATCCTCGCGCTCCGCGAGGTGCTCGTCCAGGGGCTGCTCGGGATCCTCCTCGCGATCCCGGTCTTCCCGCTGGTCCGCCGCGCCGTCCGTCCCGCCCTCGTCGACGACGCCGGCCGCGCCCGTTCGCGTGCGCCCGGCCGCGCCGGGAGCATCGGCCGTCGCGGCGGCACGTTCGGGATGATGAGGGGGCAGGGAAGCGTCTGATGTTCCGCCACGACGAAAACGCCGCCCCGACGCACGCCCAGTTCGCGATGCGGGTGGCGATCCTCGGCGGCATCGGGATCGTCGCCTTCGCGGCGATCTTCTTCCGCCTCTGGTTCCTCGAGGTCCTCTCCGGCGAGGCCTACCTGAAGGAGGCGAACGCCAACCGCGTCCGCGAGATCAAGATCCAGGCGCCGCGCGGCGAGATCCTCGACCGCGCCGGCCGCGTCCTCGTCGACAACAAGACGGTCCTGTCCCTGCAGGTCCGTGCCGACGAGCTGCCGCACGACAAGCAGGCTCGCAACAAGGAGCTCAAGAAGCTGGCCGGGGTCGCGAACATGCCCTACGACAAGATCAAGCAGGAGATCCGCCAGCAGACCAAGGAGCTTCCCGCCAACCCGGTGACGCTCCAGCAGGACGTCGACAAGGACCTCGTCTACTACCTGCGCGAGCGCCAGGACGAGTTCCCCGGCGTCACCGCCTCCCAGGTCTACGTCCGCGACTACCCGAACGGGACGCTCGGGGCGCAGCTGTTCGGCTACGTCTCCGAGATCGGCCCCGACCAGCTCAAGGAGCCGGCCTACGAGGGGCTCGAGCCGGGCGATCGGATCGGCGCCACCGGCCTCGAGGCGCAGTACGACCCGATCCTCCGTGGCCGCAACGGCGCGATCCGCGTCCAGGTCGATGCATCCGGCAAGCCGAGCGGCCGCGAGCTCTCGCGGATCGAGCCCGAGGCCGGCGACAACCTGAAGCTGACCCTCGACAAGAAGGTCCAGGCGACCGGGGAATCGGCGCTCGCGAGCAGCGGGCTGCCGGGCGCGTTCGTCGCGATGAACGTCCGCGACGGATCGATCCTCGGCCTCGGCTCCGCGCCGACCTTCGATCCGAGCGTCTTCACGCCGCCGGTCAAGACGGACGTGATCGAGAACCTGGCCAACGACGAGGAGAACCCGCTGCTCGACCGCGCGATCCAGGCCGGCTACCCGACCGGCTCGACGTTCAAGGCGGTCACCGGGTCGGCGGCGCTCGAGGCCGGGCTGGTCACGCCCGAGCACACTTTCAACGACACCGGCTCGTTCGAGTTCGGCGACTACACGTGGCGGAACGCCGGCGAGGCCCCGAACGGCGTCGTCGACATGGTCTCGGCGCTGCGGGTCTCCTCCGACGTCTTCTTCTACGACATCGGTCGCATGGCCAACGACGTCTACGACGAGACCGGACAGGAGATCATCCAGGACTGGGCCAAGCAGCTCGGCTTCGGAGCGTTGACCGGCATCGACGTCCCGGGCGAGGGAGCCGGCCTGCTGCCGACGCCGGAGTGGCGCGACAAGCTCTTCAAGGAGGCCTCCAGCCCGAACTCCTGCGGGGGCAAGAAGGTCCTCTACGGCGTCGACGGCTGCTACGAGACCGACCGCGGATGGAGCGTCGGCGACAACATGAACCTCGCGGTCGGGCAGGGCGACCTGCAGGCGACGCCGCTGCAGCTCGCGACCGCCTACGCGGCGATCGGCAACGGCGGCGAGGTCGTCCGCCCGCATCTCGGGATGGAGGCCGAGGACCCGTCCGGGGCGCAGACGCAGGCGTTCGAGCCGGCGCCGCGGCGCGAGGTCGACCTCAGCGGGACGACCCGCTCGACGATCATGGAGGGGCTCCGCGAGGCGGCGATGGAGCCCGGTGGCACTTCGTACCCGACCTTCGGCGGCTATCCGGTCGATATCGCCGGCAAGACCGGCACCGCCGAGAAGACCAACCAGGAGGACCAGTCCTGGTACGCCGCGCTGGCGCCCGCCGACAACCCGAAGTTCGTCGTCGTCTTCACGATCGAGCGCGGCGGCTTCGGCGCCGAACGCGCGGCCCCCGCCGCCTGTCAGGTCCTCAACGTGCTCCTCGACGTCAAGAGCCAGTGCGTGGCGGGGACGAGCCAGACCCGGTGACCGCTGACGCTGCCAAGATGGACTGACGCCCAGATGCCCACGATCGCGAGACCACGGACCTTCGACGAGCGCAGCGCCGGCCTCGGCGCCCGCACCGGCCTGCTCAAGATCGACCCGCTGACCGCGTTCGCGGGAATCGGGCTGATCGTCTGCAGCATCGTCGCCCTCGGGTTCACGACCCAGGGGGAGGTCGCGGGCGATCCCTACTACTACACGATCCGCCAGAGCATCTACGCGGTGATCGGCATCGCCCTGATGTTCGCGCTCGCGCGGGTCGACTACTCGCGGTTCCGGGAGCTCCGCGTCGGCATCTACTCCGCGATGATCTTCACGATCGTCCTCGTCCTCGTCCTCGGCGTGGCCGCCCTCGGGGCCCGCCGCTGGATCGAGCTCCCGTTCTTTCAGTTTCAGCCGTCGGAGCTGGGCAAGCTTCTGCTCGTCCTCGCACTCGCCGGCTTCTCCATCGACCGGGCCCGGCGCCAGACGGCGTGGCAGCGCACCGCGCGGCTGCTCCTGCTGGGGTTCGTGCCCGCGTTGATCGTGTTCGTGCAACCCGATCTGGGCACCGCACTGGTCTACGGCGTGGTAACGCTCGCGATCCTGTTCATCTCCGGTACCCCCTGGCAGCATTTCGCCGCCCTCGGGGGAATCGCGCTGGCAGCGGTCACGGTCGTGCTGATAGTCGCGCCGGCGGTCGGTCATCCGGTGCTCCACGGGTACCAGCTCGATCGGCTGACGTCGTTCCTGAATCCGAGCGACGATCCCGCCGATTCCAGCTATCAGACCAATCAGGCGCTCACCGCCATCGGCTCCGGGGGAAAGACCGGCCGCGGCGATGACGCGACACAGGTGCAGAACGACTTCCTTCCGGAAGCCCACACCGACTTCATCTTCTCCGCGATCGCGGAGCGATGGGGATTCGTCGGTGCTGCACTCCTTCTATCCCTCTACGCGCTGCTCATCTGGAGAGCGCTGCGGATAACGACTGTCTCGAAGAACTTGTACGGGAGCCTCGTCGGTGCGGGTATCGCATCGATGCTGCTCTTCCAGGTTTTCGTCAACGTCGGGATGAACGTCGGGCTGATGCCCGTCACGGGCGTCCCCTTGCCGTTGATGAGCTATGGCGGCACCTCGGTGCTGGTCACGTTCATGGCCATCGGCCTGCTTCAGAGCATCTACGTCCAATCGCAGCTCTCCTCACCGGGCAGACACACCAATGCTCTGTGAGGTGAGCCAACTTGAAGAAGAAGATCCTCGTATCGGTTGACGCCGGTGAGACCCGCGTCGCCGTGCTCGAAGCCAAGGGGTCGGCGCGAGCCGGCCGCGGCGGCAAGAAGGACGACGATGGCGGCGGCCAGCAGAAGCGCCGCTCCGGCGGCGACAACTGGCGGGTCGGCGAGCTCTACGTCGAGCGCCGCGGATCGCGGTCGATCGTCGGCAACATCTACAAGGGCGTCGTCGACAACGTCCTGCCCGGAATGGAGGCGGCGTTCGTCGACATCGGCCTCGAGCGCAACGGCTTCCTGCACGTCGACGAGATCGTCACCCCCGACGGCAAGGCCGTGCCGAAGCGCGGTCGCGGTCAGGGACGCCGGATCGACGAGCTGATCAAGCGTGGTCAGGAGATCGTCGTCCAGGTCGTCAAGGACCCGCTGAAGACGAAGGGAGCGCGCCTCTCGATGCAGCTCTCGATCGCCGGCCGTTACCTCGTCTACATGCCGCAGGGCGGTGGGATCGGCGTCAGCCGCCGGCTCCCGGACGGCGAGCGCAGCCAGATGCGGAAGAACCTCGAGAAGATCCACGACGCCAGCAAGGGCAAGGGCGGCTACATCGTCCGGACCGCCGCGCAGGGCGCGAAGAAGGAGGACTTCGAGCGCGAGATCGCCTACCTCCACAAGCTCCACGAGGTGCTCGAGCGGCGCTCCAAGGACGCCGACGCGCCGTCGCTGATCTTCCAGGAGGCAGACCTGCCGATCCGGGTCCTCCGCGACGTCCTCGGCAGCGAGTTCGACGGCGCCGAGATCGACGACCAGAAGCAGTTCGAGCGGGTCACGTCGTTCTTCCAGCGGACCGCGCCGGAGCTCGTCGAATCGGTCGAGATGCACTCCCACGCCGAGCACCTGTTCGAGCGCTACGGCGCCGAGGAGGCGTTCCACTCGACGCTCTCGCGGCGCGTCGACCTGCCCTCGGGCGGCTATCTGATCATCGACTACGCCGAGGCGCTGACCGTCATCGACATCAACACCGGCAGCTTCACCGGCAAGGGCAAGGGCCGGCTCGAGGACACGATCACCAAGGTCAACGTCGAGGCGGCCGACGAGGTCGTCCGCCAGCTTCGTCTGCGCGACATCGGCGGGATCATCGTCATCGACTTCATCGACATGGCGCGGGCCAAGAACCGCGATCAGGTGCTGAAGACGCTCCGCAAGGCGCTCGACGAGGACCGGACGAAGACGTACGTGGTCGAGGTCTCGCCGCTCGGGCTGGTCGAGATGACCCGCCAGAACGTCACCGACGGCGTCCGCGAGATCCTGACGACGCGCTGCCCGACCTGCGACGGCGAAGGGGTCGTCCGCTCGGCCGAGACCGTTGCGATCGAGGCGCTCCGCAAGCTCCGCGACGTGAGCGCCGAGCGGGCCGACAAGGAGGCGCACCTGATCCGCGTCAACCCGAAGGTCGCCCGTGAGCTGATGCGCCACGACAGCGGTCTGGTCGAGCTCGAGGAGGAGACCGGCAAGACGTTCCTGTTCGAGGGCGGCGACGCGCTCCCGATCGACACCTTCGAGGTCGCCGAGTCCGGCGACCGGGAGGAGATCGAGCGCCGGGCGCTGCCGTTCCAGATCGGCGACGAGGTGCTGCTGACGATCGACGAGCCGCACATGTACAACCCCGGTGACGCCGTCGCCCGGGTCGATGCCCTGGTGATCACGGTGACCGGGGCGGCATCGCTGGTCGGCGAGCGCAAGCTCGTCCGGATCGAGGAGATCGGCCGCTCGTCGGGGCTGGCGACGCTGGTCGACGGGGTGCCGGCGGGCGCTGATGGGCAGGATTCCGCCGAGGGGCTAGAATCCGACGCTCGGCGCCGCGGCCGCAGAGGCGGACGGCGCCGTTCCCGCGCCGGGAGTGGTTCGAGCTCCGGCCAGGATTCCTGACCCACTCGATCGAGCGAGCACAAACGAGATGTCCACTTACGCGATAGTCGAAAGCGGCGGCAAGCAGTACCGCGTCGAGAAGGGCGAGTCCCTGCTCGTCGACCGGATCGCCGAGGAGGAGGGCGCCAAGGTGCCGCTCCGCGCGGTCATGTTCCGCAGCGATGGCGACACCGTGATCGCCCCGGCCGATCTCGAGAAGGTCAAGGTCGAGGCGAAGGTCGCCGGACACGAGCGCGGCGAGAAGGTCAAGGTCTTCAAGTACAAGGCGAAGAAGGGGTACCGCAAGCACCGTGGCCACCGCTCGGAGCTGACCCGCCTCGAGGTGACCGAGGTGAAGATGCTGACGCGGCGCCCGGCGGCGAAGAAGGAAGAGGACAGGGGACAGAGGACAGAGGACAGTGGCAAGGCGGCTGCGAAGAAGCCGGCGGCGAAGAAGCAGGCAGCAAGCAGCGAGCAGCAAGCAGCGAGCAAGCCTGCGGCCAAGAAGCCGGCGGCGGCGAAGAAGGCGGCGGCGAAGAAGCCCGCCACGAAGAAGCCGGCTGCCAAGAAGCCGGCTGCCAAGAAGACAGCCCCAGCGAAGAAGGAGACCGACTGATGGCTCACAAGAAGGGACTCGGATCGAGCCGTAACGGCCGCGACTCCAACCCGAAGTACCTCGGCGTCAAGGTGTTCGCGGGCCAGGCCGTCCGGGGCGGCGAGATCATCGTCCGCCAGCGCGGCACCCGCTTCCATCCCGGCGACGGCGTCGGCCTCGGCCGCGATCACACGATCTTCGCGACCCGCGCCGGCAAGGTCGAGTTCACGCCCGGCCGCAAGGGCCGAGTGGTCTCGGTCACCGAGTAGCACGCTCGCGGCTGCGCCGCTCGCACGTAGAGGACAGAGCGCTCGCTTCGCTCGCTGACAGAGGACAGGGTCGGCGTTCGAACCTGTCCTCTGTCCTCTGTCCTCTCGCCCTGCGCCTACCCTTGCGCCCATGTTCCACGACCGCGCGCGGATATACGTCGAGGGCGGCCGCGGCGGCGACGGCGTCGTCAGCTTCCGCCGTGAGGCGCATGTGCCGCGGGGCGGTCCCGACGGCGGCGACGGCGGCCATGGCGGCGACGTCGTGGCCGTCTGCGACGCCTCGCGCCGCGATCTCGCGGCGATGCGCGTTTCCGCCCACTTCCGGGCCGAGCGCGGCGGGCATGGCCAGGGGGCGAACAAGCACGGTGCCCGCGGTGCCGACCTGATCGTCCCGGTCCCCCCGGGAACGACGATCGACGGCCTCGAGGGTGAGCGGTTCGATCTCGTCGAGCCGGGGCAGCGGGCGACGGTCGCCGCCGGCGGGCTCGGCGGCCATGGCAACAAGCGCTTTGCGGCGTCGACCCGGCAGGCGCCGCGGTTCGCCGAGAAGGGGCTGCCGGGACGGTCGGGGTGGATCGAGCTGCGGCTCCGCTTGCTCGCCGACGCCGGCCTCGTCGGGATGCCGAACGCCGGCAAGTCCTCGCTGCTGGCGCGGATCACCCGGGCGGCGCCGAAGGTCGCCGACTACCCCTTCACGACGGTCGCGCCGGTGCTCGGCACGATCGACGACGGCGATCGGCAACTCGTCCTCGCCGACATCCCGGGGCTGATCGAAGGCGCGGCCGAGGGAGCCGGGCTCGGACACGAATTCCTCGCCCACGTCGAGCGCTGCCGGGTGCTCGTCCACCTCCTCGAGCTCGGGCCCGGCGCCGACCCCGAGAAGGCCTACGCGGTCGTCCGCGGCGAGTTGGCCGCCCATGGGGCGGGCCTCGCGGCGCTGCCGGAGATCATCGTGCTCTCGAAGCGCGACCTGCTGGCGCCCGACGAGGTCGAGCTGGAGCTCGACGCATGGCGGGACGGCCACCCGGGCAGCGAGCCCATGGCGATCTCGGCCGCGACGGGCGCCGGCATCGACGAGCTGCTCGCAGCCGTCTTCCGGGCCGCCTCCGGCGCCGTCCCCGACTCGCCCCCGGGCGGTGGTCCGGGCGCTCCCGAGTTCGAGTCCGAGCACCGGATCTACCGGCCGCAGGGGGCGGGGGGATTCGCCGTCGTCAGGGCCGACGACGGCGTCTTCGAGGTCGTCGGTCGCGGCGTCGAGATGCTCGTCGAGCGGCACGATCTGGCGAACCCCGAAGCGCTCGGTTACCTGGAGCGGCGCCTGCACGAGATCGGCGTCGTCAAGGCGCTCCGCGACGCCGGGTTCGAGCCGGGCGACGAGGTCCGGGTCGGCGAACAGGCCTTCGAGCTCGAGTAGGTGGTCTCGATGACCATCTGGACGGCTACCGTTCCGCCGATGGGCTGGAGGGTGCGCACAGGGCTGGGAGCGCTCGTCGCGGTGCTCGCGGGGGTGCTGGCGCAGCATGCGGGAGCGGTGTCGTTGCAGAGCGTCGGCGCCTATTCCGAACCCGTCTACGTCACCTCCGACCCCGGCGATCCCGATCGCCTCTTCGTCGTCGAGCGGGCGGGGAGGATCAGGCTGACGACGTCCGGCGGCACCTCGACCTTCGTCGATCTCTCCGCCCTCGTCGACGGCGGGTTCCAGGAGCGCGGGCTGCTCTCGATGGCCTTTGCCCCCGACTTCGACGAATCGGGGCTGCTCTACGTCGATTACACCGGCAGGGACGCGGGGGCGATCCACGTCGCCGAGCTCCACGCGAGCGGGGACGTGGCCGATCCGGCGACGCTCCGCAACGTCCTCACCATTCCTCACCCGACCTACCCGAACCACAACGGCGGGCAGCTCCAGTTCGGTCCCGACGGCTACCTCTACGTCAGCACCGGCGACGGCGGCGGTGGCGGCGACCCCGGCGAGAACGCCCAGGACCGAGGCTCGCTGCTCGGCAAGATCCTCCGGATCGACCCCCGGCAGAGCGGCACCCGGCCCTACACGGTACCTGCGGGCAACCCGTTCGTCGGTGGGACGGGGCGTCCCGAGATCTGGAGTCTCGGGCTACGCAACCCCTACCGGTTCTCGTTCGATCGCCTGACCGGCGCGCTGACCGTCGGGGACGTCGGCGAGAACCGCTGGGAGGAGATCGAGTACGCCCGGCAGCCGGCCGCCGGGCGCGGCGCCAACTTCGGCTGGGACTGCCGCGAGGGCCGGCATCCCTACGAATCATCCGGCTGTCCCAGCTCTGGGCTGACCGAGCCGGTGCTGGAGTATCCGCACTCGACCGGAGGATGCGCGGTGACGGGCGGATACGTCGTCCGCGATCCGGGTCTCGAGGCGTTGGCCGGACGCTACGTCTACGCCGACTACTGCAATGGCGAGATCCGCTCCACGGCGCTAGGCCTCCCGAACGCGGCCGGTGACCGCTCGGAGCGCCTGCAGGCCGGCAATCCGAGCAGCTTCGGCGAGGATTCCTGCGGTCGGGTCTACGTCGCCTCGCTCACCGGCGAGGTCTGGCGTCTCGCCGACTCGACGCCGACCCTCTGCGGCGATCGGCCCCCGCCGGCGGAGCCGTGCTCGCAGCGCGTCAGCGGCACCTCCCGCAGGGACGCGCTCAGTGGCGGTCCCGGCCCGCAGTCGATCCACGGTCGCGGCGGCGACGACCGGCTGCGCGGGGGTCCCGACGACGACTGCCTGATCGGCGGCGCCGGGGCCGATCGTCTCAGCGGCGGCCCCGGCAGCGACGTGATTCGCGGCGGGAGGGGAGGCGACGTCGCCCGATCGGCCGATGGTGCCGCCGAGCTCGTCAGCTGCGGCCGCGGCCGCGACCGCGCCCACGTCGACCGGGTCGACCGGGTCAGCGGCTGCGAGCGGGTGCGCCGGTCATGACCCTGGTCGTCAAGCTCGGATCGTCGATCGTAGCGGGCTCCGACGGGGCCCTCCGCAAGGACGTCCTCGACAGCGTCTGCGCGCAGGTGGCCGAGCTGCACGCGGGTGGTGAGGAGATCGTGATGGTCACCTCGGGCGCGATCGCGCGGGGCCGGCGGATGCTCGAGCTCACCTCCCGGCCGTCGGCGGTCGACGAGCTCCAGGCGGCTTCCGCGGTCGGACAGGGTTCGCTGTTCCGCTCCTACGAGGAGCGGCTCGCCGCCGGCGGGGTGCGGGCGGCGCAGGTGCTCTTGACCGCATTCGACATGTCCCAGCGGATCCATTACCTGAACGCCCGCCAGACCCTGCAGCGGCTGCTCGCCTGGCACGTCGTCCCGGTCGTCAACGAGAACGACACCACCGCCACCGACGAGATCACCTTCGGCGACAACGACTTCCTCTCCGCCCAGGTGGCGATCATGATCGAGGCGCGGAGGCTGATCCTGCTCACCGACCAGGCCGGGCTGTTCAGCGCCGACCCGCGGCTCGACGCCGGCGCCGAGCTCGTCGCGGAGGTCACCGACACCGCTGAGCTCGACCGCTACGAGATCGGCTCGCGCGGCTCGCAGTTCGGGTCCGGGGGGATGCGCAGCAAGGTCGTCGCGGCCCAGATGGCGAGTGGCTCGGGCATCGGCGTGACGATCTGCGACGGCACCGCCGCCGGGACCCTGCTCGCTGCCGCTCGCGGCGAGCGGATCGGCACCGCGTTCAGCGGTCGCGACGATCGGGCACCGAGCTTCAAGCTCTGGCTGCGTTGGGCGACCCCGGCGCAGGGCCGGATCGTCGTCGACGACGGCGCCGGACGCGTCCTCCGCGAGCGCGGCTCTTCGCTGCTGCCGGTCGGCATCATCGGCGTCGAGGGGAGCTTCGCGGCCGGCGCCCCGGTCGAGGTCGTCGACGACCTCGGGATCGTCGGCAAGGGGATCTCCGAGCACTCCTCCGAGATCCTCCAGCGCCTGGTCGGCAAGCGCAGCAGCGAGATCGCCGAGATCCTCCCCGGCGGTGCCGAGGAGGCGATCCACCGGGATCGCTTCGTGCTGACCTGAGCAGCCGCCGGACGGTTCAGCCCACGGCCTCGACCGCCTCCCGCGACGCCCGCCGCCGACGCAGCATCATTGCCGTCGCCAGGGCGACGACGATCGCGCCGCTGCCGGCGATCAGGAAGACCTGATTCGGCTCGAGCGCGCTTGCCAGCGCGCCGCCGCCGACGAACGCGAGGCCGAAGCCCCATGATCCGGCCGTCTCCTTGACCGCGAAGACGCGCCCCTGGAGATCGCGCGGGACGTCGCGCTGGAGGATCAGCCGGCCGGCGACGCCCTCGAGGCCTTCGCCGCAGCCCGCGAGCGTGAAGGTGACGAGTGCCACGCTGAGGGCGCCGGCCATGCCGGTCCCGAGGGTCGCGACGCCGAACAGGAGGATGCCGCCGAGCAGGAGCCGCATCTCGCCGCCGGCGTTCACCCGCGAGACGAGCGAGGCGCCGATGACGATCCCGACCCCGTAGATGGCGACGAGGGCCGAGTAACCGGAGTCGCCGGCCTCCAGCGTCTCCGTGGCGAACGGCACCTCGGCGACGTTGATCATCGCGGCGAAGGCGAGCGCGAGGCTCGAGGCGACGATCACGACGCTCACCCGCGGCAGGCCGCGCAGCGCCCGGAAGCTCTCGCCGGTGGCGGCCAGCAGCGACGGTCGCCCGATCTCCTCGGAGCGCTCGGAACGGTGCCGGTCGAGATCGACGCCGACCAGCAGCAGGGCCGAGATCGCGAACGTCATCCCGTTGATGAGCACGACCCCGGCCGGGTCGATGAAGATCAGCGCCACTCCCGCCAGGGCCGGGCCGAGCGTGATCCCGAGGTCCTCGATCACCGTGTAGAGCGAGGTCACCGGAGCGAGGGAGCCGTCCTCGTCGCGGACCGAGTCGGAGATCCCGGCGAGGATCGCCGGCCGGAACAGCGATTCGCCGGTCCCGGCGACGAAGGCCAGCGCCGTCATCGCGGTGAGGTCGTCGATGGCGCCGATCCCGACGAAGGCGGACGCCCGGATCAGGTCGGCGGCGATCGCGCAGGTCCGCCGCGGCCAGCGGTCGACCGCGGCGCCGAGCAGCGGACCGATGATCATCGACGGGAGGAACCCGGCGAGGAGGATCGCCGTCAGCGCCCAGGTCGAGTCGAAGCGCTCGAAGACGAGCAGGAGCAGGACGACGTAGCCGGCGCCGGTCCCGAGCGACGACTGGACGTGCGCCACGAACAGCCGATCGAGCCGGGCTTCGTGGACTGCTCTGATCATCGTCCGCATCGGTTCGGTCGCGCTCTCTCGCTCCTAAAGGAAATCCGGCAAGGGCCGATGAGAAAGACGCAGAGCCGGCGAATGCCGGCCCTGCGGTGTCATTGCGTGGTTGCGCCACTCAGCGCGACTAGACGCATCAATCGACCTCTTCGAGGTCGCCTCGAGCGTCGCCCGTCGGCGGCTACTACCCGTCGGCGGGTGGACGTTCGTGGTTCTTGAGGCTTTCATCACGCTGCGAAAGGCGCTACTACCACCTCGCGCGCGGCATCGCTTGCCTCCTTCGATTGTCGACCCGGTCCTCGGGACCGGGTCATTTGCCGGCCGGCGGGATGGACCGTGCGGACGGCGTTTCCTGGTCCCTCCGAAAGCTAGCTCAAGCAGGGCATTTCGGACAAGGGCCGGGGTTGCCACGTGGGCGATAACTGTCACGAACCGGACCATTCCGTACCCTTTGCCGCCATGGCGATCACGGCTGAATCTGTGACCGAGGTCTGCCGGCGCGCCCGCGCCGCTTCGCTGCTTTTGCCCGCCGTCCCGACCGCCGACAAGGACGGGGCGCTGGCGGCGCTGGCGCGGCTCCTGCGCGAGCAGACGGCGGCGATCCTCGAGGCCAACCGGGTCGACCTCGATTCCGGCCGCGATGCCGGGCTCGACGACGCCCTGCTCGACCGGCTCCGGCTCGACTCCGAGCGGGTCGAGGCGATGGCAGTCGGGGTCGAGGCGGTGATCGCCCTCGAGGACCCGGTCGGCGAGTTGCTCGAGCGGCGGACGCTCGAAAGCGGCATCGAGATGGAGCACCGACGCGTCCCGATCGGCGTCGTCGCGATCGTCTACGAGGCGCGGCCGAACGTGACCGTCGACGCAGCGGCGCTGTGCCTGAAGAGCGGCAACGCCGCCGTCCTTCGCGGTTCGAGCTCGGCGGCCGCGTCGAATGCGATCCTCGTCGAGCTCGTCCGCCGGGCGGTCGGGGAGGCTTCGCTCCCCGAGGGCTCGGTCGAGGCCGTCGCCGGCGGCGGTCGCGAGGAGCTCGGCGAGCTGGCTCGCCAGCGCGACCTCGTCGACCTGATCATTCCGCGCGGCGGGGAGGGGCTGAAGGCGGCGCTCGAGGAGGTGGCCGAGGTGCCGATCCTCTACGCCGCTTCCGGCAACTGCCACGTCTACGTCGACGCCGACGCCGATCTCGGGATGGGACGCAGCATCGCCTACAACGCGAAGGTTCAGCGGCCCGGCGTCTGCAATGCAGCCGAGACGCTGCTGGTTCACGAGGCGATCGCCGAGGAGTTCCTCCCGGTTGTGCTCGGTGACCTCCACAGCGCCGGCGTCGAGCTGGTCGGCGACGAGCGCACGCGGGCCGCCGCCGGCGTGCCGATCGCCGCGGCCGGCGACGACGACTGGGACCGCGAGTATCACGGCTTGAAGATGGCAGTAGCGGTGGTCGACTCGGTCGCCGCCGCGATCGACCATGTCAACCGCCACGGCAGCGGCCATTCCGAGGCGATCGTCACCGGCTCGGACGCCGCCGCGTCCGCGTTCACGGGTGGCGTCGACGCCGCCTGCGTGTACGTCAACGCCTCGACCCGCTTCACCGACGGCTTCGAGTTCGGGATGGGCGCCGAGATCGGCAACTCGACGCAGAAGCTGCACGCCCGCGGGCCGATCGGCCTCCGCGAGCTGACCTCGACGAAGTACGTCCTCCGGGGCAGCGGTCAGACGCGCGGGTGAGTCCGGCGGTCGGCGTCCTCGGCGGGGCCTTCAACCCGCCTCATCTCGGCCATCTCCTGCTCGCGCAGGAAGCGGTCGCGGCGCTCGGGCTCGACGAGCTGATCCTGGTGCCGACCGGGACGGCGCCGCACAAGCGGATCGATCCGGAGCCGGGTCCGGCGGTCCGGTTCGAGATGACGGCTGCCGCGGTCGCCGGCGTTCCCGGCTTTCGCGTTTCCGACGTCGAGGTCGGCCGGGACGGCCCGTCGTTCGCCTACCGTACGCTTGAATTGCTTGCGGATGAGCTTCCCGGCAGCGTGCTGACCTTCGTGATGGGCGCCGACGTCGCCGCCGGGCTCGAACGCTGGAAGCGCCCCGAGCGGGTGGTCGAGCTGGCCGCCGTGGCGGTCGCCGCCCGGCCCGGGTTCGATTCCGACGCAATCGACGACGTGCTTGGCCGGCTCGGCGCCGCCGACGGCGCGGCGCGGATCGAGATGCCGCCGGTCGGCATCTCCTCGACGCTCGTCCGCGAGCGCGTCGCCGCCGGGCGTCCGATCCGCTGGATGGTGCCGGACGCCGTCGCCCGTTTGATCGCCGAGCATGGCCTCTACGGGGCGGCGGCATGAGCGGCTCCGAGGCGCTGGCCAGGCGGATCGCCGCGCTCGCCGACGGCAAGGGCGCGACCGAGATCGTCGCGCTCGACGTCTCCGACCTGCTCGGCTACACCGACTACCTGATCATCTGCACGGCCCGCAACGAGCGCCAGGCGAAGGCGATCGCCGAGGAGGTCCAGTTCCGGCTCAAGCACGACGACGAGCTGCTCGCGAAGCGGGTCGAGGGACTGCCCGAGGCTCGCTGGATCCTCGTCGACTACATCGATTGCATCTTCCACGTCTTCGTGGCCGAGACGCGTGAGCTGTATCGGCTCGAGCAGCTCTGGGGCGAGGCGCCGCGGCTCGACCTCGGCGCGGCCGTCGATGACGTCCGCCGCCGCGCCTAGTCTCGCGGCATCGCTGGAGAGACGTTCAGCAGGTCCCTGTTCGGATTTCGCCCGTCCGAGGTCGGTGAGGCGATCGACGCGCTCGAGTCTGAGCTCGGACGGCGGGC
>DASTTY010000004.1:0-2735 GCA_035759925.1 Solirubrobacterales bacterium | reverse complement strand
CCGGCCGAGCGGGACCGCGACGAGCACGCCCGCCGCTACGCGGTCCGGCCGATGAACTGTCCGGGCGCCTGCCTGGTCTTCGCGAACGGCCGCCACTCCTACCGGGAGCTGCCGCTGCGGATGGCCGAGTTCGGCCGCGTCTCCCGCTACGAGCGCGAGGGGGTGCTGCACGGCCTGCTTCGCGTTCGGGCCTTCACCCAGGACGACGCGCACGTCTTCTGCGCCCGCGATCAGGCCGCCGACGAGGTCGTCGCTATCGTCGCCGCGATCGACGAGCTCTACGCGAGATTCGGCTTCGACGATGTCGACGTCGAGCTCTCGACCCGCCCGGAGAAGTCGATCGGCAGCGACGGGGAGTGGGAGGAGGCCGAGGCGATGCTGCGAACCGCCCTCGAGCGGATCGGTCGCGACTATCGCGTCAATCCCGGCGACGGCGCCTTCTACGGACCGAAGATCGACTTCCACGTGACCGACGCGCTCGGCCGATCGTGGCAGCTCGGGACCTGCCAGCTCGACTTCTTCACGCCCGAGCGCTTCGACCTCAGCTATCAGGGGGCGGACAACCAGGACCATCGGCCGCTGCTGATCCACCGCGCCCTGCTCGGCTCGATGGAACGCTTCGCGGGGATCCTGATCGAGCACTACGCGGGCCGGTTCCCGGACTGGCTGGCTCCGACGCAGGCGGCGATCCTTCCCGTCGCCGACCGCCACAACGAGGCCGCCGCCGCGATGCTGGCTCGTCTCGGCGAGCTCGGGGTGCGGGCCCGGCTCGATGATCGCAGCGAGTCGGTGGGCCGGAAGATCCGCGACGCCGAGCTCGCCAAGGTGCCCTACATGCTCGTGATCGGCGACCGCGAGCTCGAGGCCGGCGGGGCCTCCGTCCGCTCGCACGCCGACGGCGACCTCGGAGTGATCGACGCCGCCGCCTTCGCCGCCCGGATCGGCTCCCCGCAGGGTTGACGCGGGCCCGGTGGCAATCTCCCGTTCGCTGTCTATACTGCGCCGCGATGCCAGTCACCGAGACCACGTCGCGCCGCTCCTGAGCGCCCGTGCACTTGCGCATCCCTCGTCCCGACCACTTCGCGTTGACGGCTTGACGGTCAGCGACCGCGTCTCCTAGTGCCGGTCCCGCGACGCTTCGATCGGCGTCCCCCCGACCGGGATCCGACCCGCATCAACGAGCGCATCCGCGTTCCGAAGGTGCGCCTGATCGGCGCCGACGGCGAGCAGATCGGCGTCGTCGACACCGACGAGGCGCGGCGGATCGCCCGCGAGGCCGATCTCGACCTCGTCGAGGTCGCGCCGGACTCGCGGCCGCCCGTCTGCCGACTGCTCGATTACTCGAAGTACAAGTACGAGCAGGAGCAGAAGGCCAAGCAGGCCCGCAAGCACCAGCAGCAGGTCAACGTCCGCGAGATCAAGCTGCGCCCGAAGATCGCCGACCACGACTACGAGACGAAGAAGGGCCACGTCGAGCGCTTCCTCAACAAGAAGGACAAGGTCAAGGTGACGATCATGTTCCGCGGCCGCGAGCAGGCCCACCCCGAGCGCGGCCGGGCGCTGCTCGACCGCCTCAACGAGGACCTCGGCGATCTCGCCACCGTCGAGCAGGCGCCGCAGCAGGAGGGCCGCAACATGCACATGGTCCTCGCTCCCGGCAAGGTCGCCGGAACCGCGTAGCCCGCGTACCGGCGGGCCGGTGCGGGTCGACAGCCTCCGCGCGGCTGTCCGCGCGCGCATCTCTGCTTCAATACCCGATCCGATGCCGAAGACGAAGACCCACTCCGGCGCCAAGAAGCGCTTCAAGAAGACGTCCACGGGCAAGCTCCGCGGCCGTCGCGCCTACTCGAGCCACATCCTCGAGAAGAAGTCGCCGAAGCGGAAGCGGCGGATGGCGCGGCCGGTCGCGATCGCCCCGGCCGACACCTCGCGCGTCAACAAGCTGCTCGGGAAGAAGCGCTAGCGATGCCGCGGGCAACGAACGCAGTCGCCAGGCGCCGCCGTCGCAAGAAGACCCTCGCACAGGCGAAGGGGTATTACGGGCGCAAGCACTCGAGCTACCGGTTCGCGAACGAGCAGGTCATGCGGTCGGGCCAGTACGCCTACCGCGACCGCCGCAACCGCAAGCGCGAGTTCCGGCGGCTCTGGATCACCCGCATCAACGCCGCCGCCCGCCGCAACGAGATGAGCTACTCGGAGCTCATGCACGGCCTCAACGCCGCCGGCGTCGAGGTGAACCGGAAGATGCTGGCCGACATCGCGGTCAACGATCCCGAGGCGTTCCGCCGATTTGCCGAGGTGGCCCGGGAGGCCGTGGCATAGCCGCGGCGCACAGCGACGATCTCCCGGGCGGTCCATGGTTGGGCCGCCCTTTTTCGTTCTGAACAGCAGACAGCAGACAGCAGACAGGAATGATCACGAGCAGCGACAACGAGAAGCTGAAGCTGGTCCGGAAGCTGCGCGACCGCAAGTGGCGGGAGCGCGAGGGCCTGTTCGCGACCGAAGGCGAGGACCTGCTCGCCGCCGGACTCGATTCCGGCCGCGCGCCGGTCGTGGTGCTCGTCGCCGCCGGCGCCGGGATCGCGGGGGTCGAGGTCGAGCCGGCGCTGCTCGACGCCGCCTCGGCGCTCGGGTCGGGGACGCGCGTGATCGCCGTCTGGGAGCTGCCGGCGGCGGAGCCGCCGGACGGGCCGTGCGTGTACCTGCACGGCGTCGCCGACCCCGGCAACGTCGGA
>DASTTY010000003.1:0-2033 GCA_035759925.1 Solirubrobacterales bacterium | reverse complement strand
ACCGTCGTGTAGACGATGATCCACATGACGTCGACGAAGTGCCAGTAGATGCCCGGCACCTCGACGCCGAGGTGGTCCTTCGCGGCGGTGCCGAAGTGGCCGCGCCATGCGCGGATGTTGGCGAAGGTGAGGAGCATCAGGCCGACGAAGACGTGGGCGCCGTGGAGGCCGGTGAGGCCGTAGAAGATCGAGCCGAAGGCGCCGTCGCGGGCGCTGAAGCCGATGTGCACGTACTCGTTGATCTGGACGAACAGGAAGGTGGCGCCGAGCAGCCAGGTCAGGGCGAGGCCGGCCTTCATCGCGTTGCGGTTGCCCTTGCGGGCGCCCTCGAGCGCCCAGTGGACCGTGAAGGAGGAGCTGACGAGGATCGCGGTGTTGATGCCGGCGACCAGCTTCGGCAGCTCGAATCCCTCGGGCGGCCAGGTCCCGCCCGGGTTCGAGACCTCGCGGAGGAAGAAGTAGGAGGCGAAGAAGGCGCCGAAGAGCATCGCCTCTGAGACGATGAAGAGGAGGATGCCGAGCGTCTGGCGGTCGATCCGCGACGACGAGTGCGCCTCGGGCGGGCCGTGGTGCTCGTGGGCGGCGCCGGCGGCGACCGATGCGGACTCCATCAGGCCTCTCCTCCCTCGCCGGCGGCACCGACCGGGACCGCCCCGGCGCGCTCGCCGCGGCTGCCGGCGCCGGCCTCGAAGTGGGTTACGGGGGTGTCGGTGATCTCCTCGATCCGGTCGATCAGGCCCTCGGAGATCCACTTCGACTCGCGGCCGGCGAAGGTCGAGACGAGGATGTCGTCGACCCGGTAGTGCTCGATCGCGTTGCGAACCGCGGCGAACGGCTCCGAGCTGCCCATCGGCTGCCCGGTGGCGTCGGCCTCGACCCGGTAGAGGGCCGCCATCGTCGACGCCAGCCGGTCGCAGACGTCCTCGCGGGAGATCTCGCCGGAGGCGGGCGCGATGAACGTGTAGCGGTGCGGGCGCTCACGGTGCAACTCGATCAGGTGCTCGACCAGCTCCGGCGAGTTGACCGTCTGGGTGGCGACCACGAGCGTGTGGGTCACGTCCCAGCGGATCGCGTCGTCCTCGATCCGGACCGGGACGTGCTCGACCGGGACGTCGGTGCGGCTGCGGGCCCACTCGATCAGGTCCTTGCGGGCGAGGCCGAAGCGGGCCTCGGGGAGGCTCGAGAAGAGGACGTAGACGGGCGCGAAGGCACGGACCGCGTCGTCGAAGGCGAGCGCCGGCGAGGGGTCGAAGATCGATGCGACCGAGTTGAGGCCGAACTCGTCGAGGACCTCCTGGGTCACCTCGACCCGGCTCAGCGCCGCGTCGCGGACCTCGCCGACGTCGACGATCTGGCCGGCGACGGGCTGGTTCTGCGGGGCTGCGAGCGCGATGCTGCCGGCGCCGGCGTCGATCAGCTCGCGGAGCCGGCCGAGCAGCTTACGGCCGCCCGCCACCTCGTTGAGGAACGCGAGGACCGTGCCGCCCTCGAGGTCGGCGGGCAGCTCGGTGGGGTTGGCGACCGGCTCGGTCACTTCGAACCGCCTCCGCCGCCGCCCGTGGCGCCGACAACGGCCGGCTTCGGCTTCGACACTTCGGCGCCCTCCTCGCCGCTGTGCATGATCGCGTGGCGGGCGCCGGGCACTCCGAACTCGTAGGGGCCGCCGACGACGCGCGGGATCTCGTCGAAGTTGAAGACCGGCGGCGGCGAGGAGACGAGCCACTCGATCGTCTTCGCCCGCCATGGGTTGTCGCCCGCCTTCGGGCCGTACTTCCAGCTCACGACCATGTTGTAGACGACGATCAGCTGAGCGGCGCCGAGGACGAAGCTGAAGATCGAGATGACCAGGGTCCAGTCGCCGAACTGGGCGGCGTAGTCGGCGACGCGGCGCGGCATCCCCTCCATCCCGATCCAGTGCATCGGGATGAACGTGCCGAGCATCCCGACCAGCGTGCCGTAGAAGTGCCAGCGGCCGAGTCGCTCGTCGTACATCCGCCCGGTCATCTTCGGGAACCAGTGGTAGAGGCCGGCGA
>DASTTY010000002.1:0-53264 GCA_035759925.1 Solirubrobacterales bacterium | reverse complement strand
CTTGGTGGCGATCTCGCGGAGCTCGTCCTTCACCTGCTTGAGCGGCTTCTCGCCGCTTCGGATCGCGTCGAAGTCGAGGTCGTGGAGCGCCACGCCCCACTCGAAGAACAGCATCAGCACGACGTTGTAGAACGGCTGCAGCAGGTAGACCGGGTGCCACGGCTGATGCGGGTCGATCCGCATGATCTCGTAGCCGAGGTCCTTGTCCTTGCCGCGGATGTTCGTGAACGTGTGGTGGACGTAGTTGTGGGAGTGGCGCCAGGCGGAGGCCGGCGAGGCCGTGTCCCAGTCCCAGGTCTGGGAGTTGATGTCGGGGTCGTTCATCCAGTCCCACTGCCCGTGCATCACGTTGTGGCCGATCTCCATGTTCTCGAGGATCTTCGCCACCGACAGGCCGGCGGTCCCGAGCACCCAGGCGGGCTTGTAGCGCGACGCCATCAGGACGATCCGCGACAGCACGACGAGCCGGCGGTGGAACTCGATGACGCCGCGGATGTACTTCGCGTCGTCCTCGCCGAGATCGTCGTAGACCTCGTCGTGGATCGCGTCGAACTCCTTCGCGAGCTGTTCGAGCTCGGCGTCGCTGAACCGCGCCAGCGGGCTCTCGACCTGGTGGGCTTCCGTCGTCTTCGTCACAGCTCGACCTCCACGTGTCCCTCCGGTGCGTTGATGCAGATCCGGATCATTTCTCCCTGCTCGCCGTGGACCTCGCCGGTGCGGAGGTCCCGCACCCGGCCCTCGGCGAGCTTGCCGACGCAGGTGTGGCAGATGCCCATCCGGCAGCCGTGCTGGAGCGTCGCCCCGGCCTCCTCGCCGCCGGCGAGGATCGGCACGCCGGTCTCACAGCGAGCCTCGATGCCGGTGACGCGAAAGCGGACGGTGCCGCCTTCGCCGTCGGCGCCCTCGCCGATCCGCGGCTGGAACCGCTCCATGTCGAGCCGCTCGGGATCGCCGTGCTCCTCCCAGTGAGTCGTGATCGCGTCGAGCAGCTCGCTCGGGCCGGATGCGAGCGTGTGGCGCTCGGACCAGTCGTCGCAGAGCTCGCAGATCGCGGCGGCGCCGAGCCGCTCGCGCGAGTCGGTGAAGTGCTCGTGGCGGACGTAGCCGGGATGGCGCTCGGCCATCCCGTTCAGGAGGTCGGCGAAGATCACGCTCTCGGGCCGGCGCTCGCTGTGGACGTGGACCACGTCGCCGAGAGCATCGCGGCGTTCGAGCTCGCGGAGCATGCTCATGATCGGCGTGATCCCGCTGCCGGCGCTGATCAGCAGCAGCTTGTCGGGGAGCGGATCGGGGAGGCCGAACGTGCCCTCGACACCGCCGAGGAAGACCATCGCGCCGGGCTTGATCCGGCGGGTGAAGTGGGGCGACATCTGCCCCTCGGGAACGTGCTTGACGGTGATCGACAGCAGGCCCTCGGGATGGTCGGGGTCGCTTGTCAACGAGTAGGCGCGCCAATGGCGGCGGCCGTCGATCTCAACGCCGATCCGCAGGTACTGGCCGGGCTCGTGGCCGGGCCATTCGAACGCGGGCTCGATCACGATCGTCGATGCCTCCGGCGTCTCCGGCTGGATCCGCTCGATCCGGCCGCGCAGCTCCTTGGTCGACCACATCGGGTTGAGCAGCGCGATGTAGTCGTCGGGGACGAGCGGCGTCGTCAGCCCCCGCGCGCTCTTCAGGAGGCGCTTACGGATCGGCGATACCTGTGGGGTCGCTCCGCGTTCGACCATTCTGTCCCTGCTCTCGGTTTCCCTCTCCGCCTCGGCCCTACCCGCGCCGTGGCGTTGCTATTCACCCGCTTACGATGCCACAGGATAATGCGACATCGTTCGATGTCAAGATCAGCAGGCTGGAGGAACCGGGCGGACGTTGCTCAGCGGAGGATCCGCAGGCCCTCGTACTTCTCGCCGGCGCGGCGGCGTCGGCCAGCGGCGAGCACGATCAGGCCGGCGAGGGCGAGCAGCGAGACCGGCGGGACGAACAGGCTGAACGCGGCGACCACGATCCCGGCGGCGGCGAAGGCGATGATCATGAAGTTGGCGGCGTCGGCCTCCTTGCTGCCCGGCTCGTTGCCCTCGGCGCGGCTGATCGCACCGGCGAGGATCTCGGACGAGATCGCCGCCGCGAACGCCGTGGCGAGCGCCCCGGCGACGAGTCCCGGCCAGGCGGTGTGGGCGTCCTCGGCCAGCGAGGCCGCGAAGACGATCGCCCCGATCGCGGCGAGGACGGCGATCGTCGGCCAGCGCAGCGCCTCGCGGCCACGGGCGAGCATGAAGATCACGACGACGGCCAGCAGCGTGACCAAGAACCAGGTCGCGCCGAGGAAGTCGTAGTCGGTCCGGTCGGGATGGATGCCGGAGCCGAGCGCCGCCATCATCGCGACGAACAGCGCCGCGAGCGGCCCGCCGATGCCGACGGCGAGGGCCAGGCCGAGGCCCTGGCAGATCGCCATGAACAGGTCCATTGGGCGGGCAGCCTAGTTCATCGCTTCCAAGTGACGGTGGCGCGACGCGCGGCGCTGTAGGAGACTTCCGGAATGGACCCCGCCCGTCCTGAGGACGAGTCCGGCCGGAGCCCCGGGGGGCGACCGCACAGGCGCTCGCACACGACGTCCGCCGACGTCGCGCGCTACGCAGGGCTGTTCGCGCAGCGGACGAGCGTGATGCGCTCCTCGGCGATGCGCGACCTGATGGAGATCACCTCCCGCCCCGAGGTCATCTCGCTGGCCGGCGGGCTTCCCGACACCTCGACCTTCCCGCCCGACTCGTTCGCCGCGCAGATGACCCGGATCGCCCAGGAGTCGAGCGCGAAGGCGCTCCAGTACGGGCCGACCGAGGGGTTCGCCGAGACCCGCGAGGTGATCGAGGAGGTGATGCGGGCCGAGGACATGCGCCCCGACCCCGGCGACATCGTCGTCACCACCGGCGGCCAGCAGGCGCTCGACCTGATCTGCAAGACGCTGCTCGATCCCGGCGACGTCGTCGTCGCCGAGGGTCCGACCTACCCCGGCGCGGTGCCGGTCTTCTGCTCGTACGAGGCCGACACCCGCCAGGTCGAGATGGACGACGACGGGATGCGAATCGACCTGCTCGAGGAGCTCCTCGCCGACCTCGACCGCGAGGGCCGGCGACCGAAGTTCATCTACTCGGTGCCGACCTTCCAGAACCCCGGCGGCGTCACGCTGGCGATGGAACGCCGGCGCCGGCTCGTCGAGATCGCCCGCGAGCGCGAGATCCTGATCGTCGAGGACAACCCCTACGGCCTGCTCCGCTACGCCGGCGAGACGCTGCCGACGCTCTACTCGCTCGACGGCGGCGACTACGTCCTCTACGTCGGGACGCTCTCGAAGATCCTCTCCCCGGGGATCCGGATCGGTTGGGTCTGCGCGCCGCCACCGGTCCGCGCCAAGCTCGTCCTCGGCAAGGCGGCGACCGACCTCTGCACCTCGACGCTGAGCCAGTACTTCGTCCGCGAGTACTTCGAGGAGGGGGGCTGGCTCGACTACGTCGATGAGCTCCGCGACGTCTACCGCTCGCGTCGCGGGGCGATGCTGCGGGCGCTCGCGAGCTACTTCCCGCGGCAGGCGAGCTGGTCGCAGCCGGAGGGCGGGCTGTTCGTCTGGGCAACGCTCCCCGACTACATCGACACGACCGACCTGCTCGCGAAGGCGCTGCGCGAGAACGTCGCTTTCGTCCCCGGCGCCGCGGCCTTCGCCGATGGCCGCGGCAGCGGCTCGATGCGGCTCAACTTCTCGGCCCAGACCGAGGAGGAGATCGTCGAGGGGATCCGCCGGATCGGCGCCGTCGTCGGCGAGCAGGTCGGCCTCTACGAGACGATGACCGGCAGCTTCGAGGTCGTGCGGCCCGAGGACGAAGACAACCCGTCCGCGTCGTCCGCTTCGCGTCCGGGCGCGGACGGCGACCCGCCGACGGGCGAAGTCCTCCCGTTCCAGCGCCGGCCGCTCCGGGACTGAGCCGGCATGAGAGTCGCTGTCCTCAAGGGCGGGCGCTCGCTCGAGCGGGCCGTCTCGCTCCAGTCGGGGGCGCGGGTGGAGGAGGCGGTCACCGCGCTCGGCCACGACGTCGTCGCGATCGACGCCGACGAGCGCCTCGTCTCCCGGCTCAAGGAGGAGGACCCCGACGTCGCATTCATCGCCCTGCACGGACCGGGCGGCGAGGACGGCACGGTCCAGTCGCTGCTCGAGCTGCTCGGGATCCCCTACACCGGGCCGGGGATCGGCGCCAGCGTCCTCTGCATGGACAAGGTCCAGGCCAAGCACCGGATGCGCGCCGTCGGAATCCCGACGCCGGACTGGGTCGCCTTCGGCGCCACCGCCTTCCGCGAGCTCGGCGCCGCCGACGCGTTCGAGGAGATCGAGGCCGGCTTCGGCCTGCCGCTCGTCGTCAAGCCGGCCGGCCAGGGCTCGGCGCTCGGCGTCCGCTTCGCCGGTGATGCGGGCGCGGTCCCGGCCGCGATCGTCGGCGCGCTCAGCTACGACGACCGGGTCCTGATCGAGCGCTACGTCGCCGGCCGCGAGCTCGCCGTCTCGATCCTCGCCGGCGAGCCGCTGCCGATCGTCGAGGCGATCCCCGAGCAGGCCGACCTCTTCAACTACGAGGCCCGCTACGAGATCGGCCGGACCCGCTACGTCTGCCCGGCCGTCCTCGACGACGCCGAGGCCGACGCTGTCACCGCCGTCGCCCTCCGCACCTGGGAGGCCCTCGGCTGCGCCGGCTTCGCCCGCGTCGACGTGATGCTCGGCGGCGAGGGCGTCGGCCCGCAGGTCCTCGAGGTCAACTCGGTCCCCGGCCTCACCGACACGTCGCTTCTGCCGATCGCCGCCGAGGCCGCCGGCATCTCCTTCGAGAGCTTCGTCGAGCGCGCGCTGGAGCTCGCCCTCGGCGAGTAGCCGGAACGCCCCCGCAAATCCGGGCAACGAGGGGACCGCGGCAGGGTGCCGGAACGACTGCCGAAGGGTGAACTGCAGATCGGTGCCCCTAGAGGACAGCAAACTGCAGTTCACCTGCCGACCGACGCGGTTCCGGCCCGCCGGCCGGCCTCCGGACACACCTCCCTCACTGCCAACTCACCTCCGTCCCGGCGGGAACGCGGCGCCCTACAGATCCACTTCCCGCACCCCGCCCCACTTCTCGGCGAGGTATTCGACGACGAGGCGGCGATGGCAACGCTCGGCCTCCGGCTCGCTGCAGAGCAGTGCCGAGGGTCGCTCGAACGCGGTCCGGTCGAGCTCGATCTCGACCGATCGCTCGGCGAGCAGCGCCCGGAAGTCGGGGGCGAAGTCGTCCCAGCTCCCCTTCCGCTTCTTGAACGCGTCCATGATCTCCGCGGTCGGCGCGAGCAGCGGCTCGTGGACGTAGTCGGCGCCGATCAGCTCGGCGAGGAACCAGGGCAGGTCGCGGGCCTTCGCGAACCCGGCGAGCTGCGAGTCGTTGCGGAGGCGGACGTCGACGACGCGCTCGACCCCGGCGTCGCGGAGCCGCCCGAAGAAGTGCTCGGCCGTCGTCTGCGTGAAGCCGATCGTGAAGATGTCCATTCGCTCAGCCCGCCTCGAGGTTCTCGCGGAGGCGGCGGTGGTAGCCGGCGAACTGCCGGGCCATCAGCGCCCGGGCGATCGGACCGAGCCGGCCGAGCAGCCCGGTCAGCTCGCCCTCGGCGACGAAATGGACCTCGGTCCCGCCGTCAGCCGGTGCGAACGTCCAGGTGCCGTCGACCGGAAAGGGCCCCTCGACGATGTGGGCGGTGACCCGGCGGGGGCGGTCGAACTCGGTGAGCTCGGTGATCTGCTCGAACGCCTTTCCGCCGGGGGGCTTGGTGACCTCGCGGAACCGCGTCCCCTTGCCGGGCGGCCCCGGGGTGAGCTGCTCGACGCTCGTCTTCGTCGTCTGCCAGTCGGCGAGCGTGGCCGGGTCGGTGAGGTAGTCGAACACCTGCTCGGGCGGACGCCCGACGGTGAACGACTCCTCGATCCGCATCAGTCCGGCTCGCGGGGCGGCTCGTCGGCGCCGCCGGCGAAGTCCTCGGGAGTGACCTCGTCGAGGAAGTCCTTGAACTTCTCGACGACCTCCTCCTGGTCCTCGACCTCGTGCTCGAACTCGATCGAGGACTCTTCGATGACCTCCTCGGCGGCGTAGATCGGGGCGTCGCAGCGGACCGCGAGGGCGAGGGCGTCGGAGGGGCGCGAGTCGATCTCGACCTCGCTGCCGTCGACGGTCAGGGTGATCGTCGCGTAGAAGGTGTTGTCGCGGAGCTCGGTGACCGCGATCCGCTCGCACTTGGCGTCGATGTTGTCGAGCAGGTCGGCCATCAGGTCGTGGGTCATCGGCCGCGGCGTGCTCGCCCCCTGGAGCTTCATCAGGATCGCCGCCGCCTCGGGGTGGCCGATCCAGATCGGCAGGAAGCGGTTGCCGTCGGCAGTCTTCAGCAGCACGATCGGCTGCTTGCCGACCATGTCGAAGCTGACACCGTAGATCTGCATCCGTTGCAAGTGGGCGATCCTGGATTCGAACCAGGGACCTCGTCCTTATCAGAGACGCGCTCTAACCGACTGAGCTAATCGCCCGCGTCCGCGATTCTAGTGAGAGACCGGCACCCCTACTTCCGGCGCAGAGCCTGCGTCAGCGCGAGCAGCTCGTCGAGGTCCTCGAAGCGGATCCGGGCGATCAGCCCGCGCGTGCTGGAGCTGACGCGGACGTCGCGGCCGAGCGCCCGCTCGAGCGCGTCCTCGGCCGTTCCGATCGCCGCCTCCTCGTCGGGATGGAGCCGGCGGGGCTTGCGGGCCGGCTGCACGTCCTCGCCCTTCGCCTGGCGCTCGGTCTCGCGGACCGACCATCCCTCGGCGACCGCCTTGCGGGCGAGCTCGCGCCGGTCGTCCTGTCCTTTGACCAGCAGCAGCGCCCGGCCGTGGCCCTCGCTGAGCTCCTCGGCCTCGAGCAGCGCGATCACCTGGTCGGGCAGATCGAGGAGGCGGATCAGGTTCGAGATCGCCGAGCGGCTGCGGCCGACGCGGCGGGCGACCTCCTCCTTGCTGAGGTCGAGCTCCTCGACGAGGGCGGCGCACGCGCGCGCCTCCTCGATCGGGTTGAGGTCCTCGCGCGCCATGTTCTCGACCAGGGCCATCTGCAGCCGCTTCGTCTCGTCCTCGCTGCGGAGCACGGCCGGCACCGTCGCCAGCCCCGCCACCTGCGCGGCGCGCCAGCGGCGCTCGCCGGCGATCAGCTCGTAGCGACCGTCGCTGAGCGGACGGACGACGAGCGGCTGGACGACGCCGCTCTCGGCGATCGACTCGGCGAGCATCGCGATCGACTCGGCGTCGAACGACTTCCGCGGCTGTCCGTCGCTGGGCCGGATCAGCTCGACCGGGACGTCGCGGTACGACGGCTCGCTGACCTCGTGGGACTCCGGCAGGATCGCCGCAAGCCCCCTCCCCATCCCCGGTTTCCTAGTCACGTCCCAGCACCTCCTTGGCGAGCGCCCGATAGGCAACGGACCCGCGTGAACTGGGAGCGTGGGCGATCACCGGCATCCCGAAGCTCGGTGCTTCGGCCAGCCGGACGCTCCGCGGGATCACCGTCTCGAGGACGAGATCGGTGAAATGGTCTTTCAATTCGTGCTCCACGTCCTGAGAAAGGCGGGTGCGGTCATCTGCCATGGTGATCGCGATGCCGGTCAGAACCAGCGACGGGTTCAATTGCCGGCGCACGGTCTGCAGCGTGTCGAGGAACTGGACGAGCCCTTCGAGCGCCAGGTACTCGGCCTGGACGGGCACGATCACCCGGTCGGCGGCGGCCAGGGCGTTGACCGTGATCGGCCCGAGCGAGGGCGGGCAGTCGAGGAAGGTCGCGGCGAAGCGCTCGCGGACCGGGCCGAGGCCGTCGCGGAGCCGGTACTCGGAGCGCTCGAGGGCGGGCAGCTCGACCGCGGCGCCGGCGAGGTCGCGGTTGGCGGGGACGACCCAGAGGTTGTCGAAGGCGGTCGGTCGCGCCGCTTCGGCGACCGAGACCTCGCCGCAGAGCGTGTCGTAGGCGGACGGCCGCTCCTCGCGGTCGAGGCCGAGCGTGACCGTCGCGTTGCACTGCGGGTCGAGATCGACGACCAGCGTCTGCCGGCCGGCCTCGGCGAAGCAGGCGGCGAGGTTGACGGTCGTGGTGGTCTTCCCCACCCCGCCCTTCTGGTTTGCGATCGCGTAGACGTAGCCCATGCCGGTCGGCGCGCGACTCTAGATGACCGTTCCCCGGTCGCTCCCCCGGGGGCGCTTCTTGGCCATTCCCGGGCGGCGGGGCAGATCGGCGGGCGTGGGTGCCGTCTTGCGGATCAGGTGGAGATGGCGGTTGCGGCTCCCGGCGTAGGGATCGGCGCTCCGGATCGCCGCCGGGGTGACTCCGAGCCGGGGGGCACCGGCTTCCAGTTCGACTTCCTCGTCCCGGTTCCTCCTCCCCTTCCAGCCGACGAGGACGCCGTCGGCGCGCAGCAGCGGCGAGGCGAGCTCGGCGAGGGTGCTGAGCCGGCCGACGGCGCGGGCGGTGACGGCGTCGTAGGCCTCGCGGCCGGGGGCGCCGGCCCGGGCCCAGTCCTCGGCGCGGGCGTTCACCGCACGTGCATTCGTGATTCCGCCAGCCGCCGCGGCGCGTTCGATGAACTCGCACTTGCGGGCGATCGACTCGATCAGGTCGACCTGCGCGCCGGGGAGCATCGCCGCGAGGACGAGCCCCGGGAACCCGGCGCCGGCGCCGACGTCGGCGATCCGCCGCGCGCTCGCGAGCTCGGGGAACGCGAGGCCGCTGAGGCTGTCGGCGACGTGGACGACCCAGGCGCGCTCGGGCTCGATCACGGTGCTCGGCGCGGTCGCGTCGGCGGCGAGCAACGCGATCACCGGCTCGAGCTTCACCCGCGCGGCGTCGGTCAGCTCCGGCTGGGGGAGCGGCTCGGCCGGATCGTTCGGCCGGGGGTCCGCCAAGGTCAGTCGGAGATCAGCGGCGCGACGACGATCCGGCGCTCGGGCTCGTCGCCCTCGCTGTAGGTCTCGACGTCGCTTCGGTCCTTGAGGACCTCGTGGACCATCCGCCGCTCGCTGGCCGACATCGGCTCGAGCCGGACCGGCTCCTCGTTGCGGACGGCGCGCTGCGCGGCGACGACCGCCTCCTCCTCGAGCAGCGCCCGGCGGCGCTCGCGGTAGCCGGCGGCATCGAGGGTGACGCGCTTGCGGTCGCTGACCCCGAGCGACGCCGCCCGGTAGCAGATCAGCTGCAGCGCATCGAGCGTCTGCCCGCGACGGCCGATCAGGATCCCGAGCTCGTCGGGGCCGTCGATCGCGGCGTAGATCTCGTCCTCGGTCTCGGAGACCTCGACCTCGGCGTCGAGGTCGATCTCGTCGAGGACGCGGTCGACGATCGCGCGGACGCGCTCGGCCGGCTCCTCGGGGATGTCGGCGATCTCATCGTGCTCGCTCACGCTCATCTCCTCCTCTTCTTCTTCCTGCGGGGCGGCGGGGGAGGCGGCTTCGCGGCCTTGATCTCCTCCTCCGTCGGCTTCTTGACCGGTCCGAGGATCGTATGGACGACCTGCTGCTGGCCGAGCGTCCAGAGGTTGGTCGAGATCCAGTAGACCGAGAGCGCCGCCTCGAACTGAAGCACGAACGGCGCGAACAGGAACGGCAGCCCGTAGATGATGTACTTCTGCGGCCCCTCCATGCCCTGGCCGCGGACCGTCATCGCCAGGCCCGAGGCGAGCTGGGTGACGATGAAGAGGACGACGAGGACGGCCGCGACGGCACCCTCGGGCGGCTCGATCAGGCTCGGGATGAACAGGAAGCCCTCCGGCGGCGAGCTCTGCACGTCCATCTGGAAGCTGTCGCCCTTGAGCATGTAATAGAGCGAGATGAAGACCGGGATCTGCAGCAGCAGCGGCAGGCAGGAGGCGAGCGGATTGATCTCGTTCTCCTGGTAGAACTTCATCATCGCCTGCTGCTGGGCCTGCTTGTCGTCCTTGTGCTTCTCCTGGATCTGCTTGAGCTGCGGCTGCAGCTCCTGAAGCGCCCGCATCGAGCGGATCTGCTTCATCGAGATCGGCAGGATCGCGAGCCGGACGACGAAGACGAGGGCGATGATCGCCGGACCCCAGCCGAGCCCGAGCGTGTCGTGGAAGAAGACGATGATCGCCTCGGGGATGTCGGTGAAGATCGATGCGACGGGCATGGTCATCGGCTTGCGGCTCTCTCGCTACGCTCGGTCACGGTCTGGGGTGGCTCGGAAGATCTTGCGCTCGGCGACGGGGTCGAGTCCGCCGGCGCTGAAGGGGTTGCATCGTAGGACGCGCCAGGCGGCGAGGATCATGCCGCGAAACGCCCCGAGCTCGCGGACCGCCTCCTCGGCGTAGGCCGAGCAGGTCGGGTAGTAGCGGCAGCGCTGGCCGAGCGCGGGGGAGAGGAAGCGGCGGTAGAAGCGGATCGGCAACAGCGCCAGCGTCGCGGCGAAGCCCGGCCGCGACGACGCTCCCGTTTCACGTGCAACGGGGCCCGGGCGCGTTTCACGTGCAACGCCCACTCGCGCCACCCTCATTCGCCGGCCTCGTCGAGCAGCGCCGTCAGCGAGGCGGTCAGCCCTGCCGTGCCTTCGCGGTCGATCAGGCCGGCGACCTCGCTGCGGCCGACGAGGACGAAGTCGTAGCCGGCCGGGAGCCGGTCGGCGAGTCCCCAGAACGCCTCCCGCATCGCCCGCTTCACCTTGTTGCGCTCGGTCGCGCCGCCGACCTTCCGGCCGACCGAGACGCCGAGACGGACCTCGTCGCCGGAGTCGTCGCCGCTGTCGTCGCGGGGGAACGCGTAGAGGACGAGGAAGCGATTGGCATGGGAGCGGCCGTCGCGGTAGGCGCGATCGAAATCGCCGCTGCGCGAGAGGCGACCCCGCTTGCGACCCTCGCCACCGCGATCGGTCATCTAGACGGTCAGGCGCTTGCGGCCCTTGCGACGGCGCCGGCGGATGATCTCGCGACCGTGGCGGGTTCGCATCCGGGCGCGGAAGCCGTGCGCGCGGGCGCGCTTTCTCTTCTTTGGCTGCCAGGTTCGCTTCATTCTCGGTCCCTCTCGTGCCCGCGGGCAACTGCGTTGATGCGGGCATGCCGGTCACCGCCGGTCGGCCGGGTCGGAGCAGTATAGGGAGGTCGGGCGGAGGGTTATGGCGCGATTTGCGGAGTTGGGAACCGGCGCCGTTCCATTCTTCGAGTGGGGCCCGAATCGCCGACCTATGATCGCCCGCGGAGGCCCTCCCCGGCGCCCCACTTCCACCCTTGCACGCCGAGCCGAGACAACCGAGCGAACAGTCCGAGCCCCAGCAGCTGGCGACGATCTGGAACGGAGTCCGCGAGGAGCTCCGCCGGACGCTGCCGCCGTCCGCGTTCGAGAACTGGCTCGAGCCGCTCCGTGCCGTCGGCATCCAGGGCACGCGCCTCTACGTCTCCGGCCCCGACCGCGTCCGCGACTGGTTCCAGCGCCGCTACGGCGCCGCCGCGACCGAGGCGCTGCGCCGCCGCGCGCCGGGGTTCACCGAGATCGCCTTCACGGAGCCGCCGGCGGGTGCCGAGCGTGATCGCGGCCACGACGCAGGCGGTTCCGCGACGCCGCCGATTCCAGCCGGGCTCGCGTCCGGCCTCGATTTCGACCACTTCGTGATCGGCTCCGGCAACCGCTTCGGGCATTCGGCCGCGCTCGCGGTCGCCGAGTCCCCCGGCGAGTCCTACAACCCGCTGTTCCTCTACGGCTCGCCGGGGCTCGGCAAGACGCACCTGCTCGTCTCGATCGCCGACTACTTGCGCAGCCGCCGGCCCGACCTCGACGTCGCCTACACCACCGCCGAGCGCTTCACCTCCGAGTTCGTGACCGCGCTGCGCGGCGACGGACGCCCGACCGAGCGCTTCAAGCAGCGCTACCGCGGCGTCGACGTGCTGCTGATCGACGATGTCCAGTTCCTCGAGGGCAAGGCTCGGACCGAGGACGAGTTCTTCCACACCTTCAACGAGCTCTACGCGCAGGGGAGCCAGATCGTGCTCTCCAGCGACCGCCCGCCGGAGGCGATGGGCCGGCTCAGCGAGCGGATGCGCGACCGCTTCGCCTGGGGCCTGACGGTCGAGCTGCAGGGACCCGACCCGGCGACACGGATCACCCTGCTGCGGCGGCTCGCGGTCGAGAACGGGATCCCGGTGCCCGACCTCGAGGTGCTCCAGCAGATCGCCGGCGCCGCGCCGGGCAACCTCCGCCGGCTCGAGGGAGCGCTGACCCGAGTGACGGCGTTCGCCTCGATGCTCGGCGAGGTCCCGAGCGTCGACCTCGTCCGCAAGGCGCTCGGCTCCGACGCCGAGCCGATCGACGCGACCCCGGTCCGCGCGCCCGCCGCCGAGCGGCTCGAGCGGATCCAGCGCGCCGTCTGCGACGTCCTGCGCCTCTCGCTCGACGACATGCGCTCGCCGCGCCGCGCCCCGAACCTGGTCCGCGGCCGCCAGCTCGCCATGTACGTCGCCCGCAACCAGACCGACCTCTCGCTCGCCGAGATCGCCCGCGGCTTCGACCGCGACCACTCGACGGTGATCCACTCGATCCGCCGCGTCGAGCGCGACCTCGAGCCGGGCTCCGATCTCCACAAGGCGCTGGAGCGAATCCACGAACGCCTCCACATCGCCGGGGAGGGCGCGTGAGCGGCGGTCGGGATTCCACGGCAGGGGAGTTGTCCACGACCGCTTCCACACCCCGCGATCGCGCATCGCTGCTGCCGTCGCGGCGTTCTGAAAGGGTTTCCACGGACCTAACATCAACTCGGATGACCGGAAGAGGATGCAGATGGAATTGAAAGCCGAACGCGATCCGCTGCTCGACGGCCTGCAGACCGCTGCCAGGGCCCTGTCGACGCGGACGACGCTGCCGTCGCTCGGCGGGATCATGCTCGTCGCGAACGGCGGGAAGGCGATCGCGCGGGCGACCGACGGCGAGCTGGCGGTCTCGGTCGAGCTCGACGCCGAGGTCGACGGCGACGGCGAGGTCCTGTTGCCGGGCCGGCTCCTCGCCGACGTCTCGCGGGCGCTGCCGCAGGGCTCCGTGACCCTGGCCGAGCGCAAGGAAAAGGGGGACGTCGAGCTGACCGCCGGTACCGCGAACTTCCACCTGCGGCTCCTCGACGCCGAGGACTTCCCGCCTCTGCCCGCCGCCGAGGGCGAGCTCCTGAAGATGCCGGGAGCGGCGCTCGCCGAGACGGTCGATCGGGTCGCACGGGCCGCGTCGCGCGACGAGGTCCGGCCGATCCTGACCGGAATCCTGGTCAGCGTCGAGGAATCGACCCTGACGATGGTCGCGACCGATTCCTACCGGCTCAGCGTCAAGCGGACCGAGCTCGAGGGCGGGGCGCCGCAGCAGTTCGAGGCGAACGTGCCGGCGCGCGCGATGCGGGAGCTGGCGCGCGTCGTCGAGCAGCAGGGCGTCGAGGAGGTGGAGATCGCGCTGCCCGGCAACCAGATCGTCTTCCGCGCCGGCAACGTGACGATGTCCTCGCGGCTGATCGAGGGCCAGTTCCCGAGCTACCGGCAGCTCCTCCCGGACGCCTTCGACCACGACGTCCGGCTGCCGCGGACCGAGCTGCTCGACGTCACCCGCCGGATCCGCTACCTGGCGCAGCGGAACGCGCCGCTGAAGCTCGCCTTCGAGGAGGGTCAGCTGACCGTCGCCGCGGAGACGCCGGAGATCGGCGACGCGTCGGAGTCGATGCCGTGCGCGTTCATCGGCGAGGCGATGGAGATCGCCTTCAACCCACAGTTCTTCATCGAGGGCATCGAGAGCGTCGAGACCGAGGAACTGGTCCTTCGTCTCACTTCGCCGCTGCGGCCCGGACTCCTGCAGCCGGCCGGCTCCGAGGACTTCAGCTACCTGGTGATGCCGATCCGGCTCAACGTGTAACCGGTTGGACGGCGTGAGGGTCGCGGCGCCGGGATCGAAGGCCGCGTGAGGGTCGCGCGGGTCGTCCCGCACTCGTTCCGCAACCTCGCTGACGCCGCGATCGACCTCGGCCCGGGGCTGACCGTCCTGCACGGCCCGAACGGCGCTGGCAAGACGAACCTGCTCGAGGCCGCCTTCTTCGCTCTGACCGGGCGCTCCTGCCGAACCCGCCGCGAGCGCGAGATGATCGCGTTCGGCGCCGACCTGGCGCGGGTCGAGGCGCTGCTCGAGCCCGACGACGGCGAGCAGGCCGACCCGATCACGATGCTCGCCTCGATCTCGAGCGGCGAGGCGCGCCGCCGCCTCGTCGACGGCTCGCCCGCGCAGCCCGGGGACGATCGCCGCCGGCCGGCGATCTCGATCTTCATGCCCGACCGGCTGGCGCTCGTCAAGGGGCCGCCGGCGTCACGACGGGCGCACCTCGACCGGCTCGCCGGGGCGCTCTGGCCGGCCCGCGCCGAGCTTCCCCGCGAGTACGGGCAGGCGCTCGCGCAGCGCAACCGGCTCCTGGCGCGGATCAAGCGCGGCGGCGACCCGGAGGCGCTCTCGGCCTGGGACTCGGCGCTGGCCGAGCGGGCGGTGCCGCTGGTCGCGGCGCGATCCGAGGCCGCCGCCGAGCTCGCCCGCCCGTTCGAGCGCGCTGCAGCCGAGCTCGGCCTCGCCGGCGGCGCCGAGGTCACCCAAATCACTTATAGGCCGCGGACCGGCGCCGACAGCGACGCCGAAGCGATCGCCGCCGAGCTGGCCGAGCGGCGGGCCGGCGACATCGCCCGCGGCTTCACCGGCTACGGGCCCCACCGCGACGAGGTCGAGCTCTCGTTCGGCGGCCGCTCGTTGCGCCGCTACGGATCGCAGGGCCAGCAGCGGCTCGGCCTCCTCGCCCTGCTCTTCGCAGAGCGCGAGGCGCTGCGCTCTGCGCGGCGGCAGCTGCCGCTGCTGCTCCTCGACGACGTGATGAGCGAGCTCGACCCGGAGCGCCGCTCGCGGCTCGTCGCGATGCTGGAGGATGGGGGCCAGGCCTTGATCACCGCGACCGAGATCGACCACGTCCCCGCGACCGGCGCCGCCGAGCTTGCGATCGAGGCCGGCGTCGCGACCGCACGGAGCACGTCGTGAGCGCGGCGTCCGGCGAAGGCGAGGGGCGCTCGAAGCAGTCGGGGCCGCGCCGGCTCGGCTCGGCGCTCGAGCGGGTCGTCGCCGAGCAGGCGCCGGCGACCCTGCTCGCCGAGGTCCAGACGGCCTGGCCGGAGGTCTGCGGCGCGGCGATCGCGGCGCGGGCCGAGCCGGTCGCCGAGCGCGAGGGGCGGGTCACGATCGCCTGCGAGAACGGCGCCTGGGCCCAGGAGCTGGAGATGATGGGGGACCTGCTCCGCGAGCGGATCGACGGCGCGATCGGGGCCGGCCGGGTGAGCGGATTGCGGTTCACCGCCGATCTCGCCCGCCATCGCTGAGATTCAGGCACGAGATCGGCACAGAAACCTGCGATTTGCAGGTATTTCTTGACGGATCGGAGTGGCGCCGCCGGTCGCCGCCTGATATCCTTATGTCAACCGACCGGCGCGCCCCTGGGACGGACATCCCCTTGATCGGGAATCCCTCTCAATCCGGGCTCAGAGCGGCCGTTCAGCCGCCGCCGGGCACGGCATGATGGAAGAGCATCCGAACGGAAGGATCGAGTGGCGAAGGCGAAGGGTAAAGACGGCGCAAAGGACAGCTACAGCGCAAAGGACATCACCGTTCTCGAGGGGCTCGAAGCGGTTCGCAAGCGCCCCGGCATGTACATCGGCTCGACCGGCGTCCGCGGCCTTCACCACCTCGTCTACGAAGTCGTCGACAACTCCGTCGACGAGGCCCTCGCCGGTCATTGCGACGAGGTCGCCATCACGATCCATCCCGACAACTCGGTCACGGTCGTCGACAACGGCCGCGGGATCCCGGTCGGCATGCTCGAGAAGGAGGGAAAGCCGGCGGCCGAAGTCGTGCTGACCGTCCTCCACGCCGGCGGCAAGTTCGGTGACGGCGGCGGCTACAAGGTCTCCGGCGGCCTCCACGGCGTCGGCGTCTCGGTCGTCAACGCGCTCTCCGAGCGGCTCCACCTCGAGGTCCAGCGCAACGGCCACGTCTGGACGCAGGACTATGCCCGCGGCAAGCCCGGGACCGACCTGACGAAGGGGGCGAAGAGCGAGAAGACCGGGACGCTGATCAGCTTCCTGCCCGACGACGAGATCTTCGAGGAGCTCGAGTACGACTTCGCGACGCTCGCCGAGCGGATGCGCGAGACGGCGTTCCTGACGAAGGGCCTGAAGATCACGCTGACCGACGAGCGCGGCGAGGGTCAGACCGAGGAGTTCCACGCCGAGGGCGGGATCGTCGACTTCGTCGCCCATCTGAACGAGGCCAAGGACGCCCTCCACAAGAAGTGCATCTACTTCGAAGGTGAGGGCGACGAGGGCCAGGTCGAGCTCGCGATGCAGTGGAACACCGGCTACCAGGAGTCGATCTTCTCGTTCGCCAACAACATCAACACCCACGAGGGCGGCTCGCACCTGTCCGGCTTCCGCTCGGCACTGACGCGGACGATGAACGCCTACGCCCGCGAGAAGGGCCTGCTCAAGGAGAAGGATCCGAACCTGAGCGGCGACGACGTCCGCGAGGGGCTGACGGCGGTGATCTCGGTGAAGCTCCAGGACCCGCAGTTCGAGGGGCAGACGAAGACGAAGCTCGGCAACCCGCCGATCGAGGGGTTCGTCCAGGGGATCGTCAACCGCAGGCTCGCCGAGTTCCTCGAGGAGAACCCGGCCGAGGCGCGGCGGATCGTGATGAAGTCGATCGACGCCGCGCGGGCTCGGGCTGCGGCGCGCAAGGCGCGCGACCTGACCCGGCGCAAGTCGGCGCTCGAGAACTCGACCCTGCCCGGCAAGCTCGCCGACTGCACGGTCCGCGATCCGAGCCTGACCGAGCTGTTCATCGTCGAGGGCGATTCGGCGGGCGGCTCCGCCAAGCAGGCCCGGGATCGGTCGACCCAGGCGGTGCTGCCGCTGTTCGGGAAGATCATCAACGTCGAGAAGAACCGGATCGACAAGGTCCTCGCCAACGACGCGGTCCAGTCGCTGATCACCGCGATCGGGACCGGCGTCCACGAGGAGTTCGAGATCGACGACGCCCGCTACCACAAGCTGGTGATCACGACCGACGCCGACGTCGACGGCGCCCACATCCGGACCCTGATCCTGACCTTCTTCTACCGGCAGATGCCGGAGCTGATCGAGCGCGGCTACGTCTACATCGCGAAGCCGCCGCTGTACCGGGCGAAGAACGGCAAGCGCGAGCTCTACCTCGAGAAGGAGTCCGAGCTCGAGGCGTTCCTGCTCCGCGACAAGTTCGAGAAGTTCGAGATCGTCGACCAGCACGGCAAGGCGACGAAGCTCTCGGAGAGCAAGTGGCAGCGCTTCAACCGCTCGTTCAAGGAGTACGAAGGCTGGGTGAGCTCGCTGCAGGCCGCCTACGGGCACGACCGGGTGCGGTTCCTGAGCGAGTCGCAGATCCTCGACAAGGGAGCGGCGAGCATCGCCGGCGTCCGCGAGCTGATCGAGGCCGAGGATCCGGACGGCGAGGCCTACGAGACCGAGCTCGTGTCGGCCGACGGCGACGGGCTCGTCGTCAAGGCGATCCATCGCAAGTCCGGACTCGCCCGGACCCATCGCCTGCCGGCCGACCTGTTCGCCTCGACCGAGTACCGGAAGCTCGTCGAGGTGCACGCGTCGCTGCTCAAGCAGGTCGGCGAGCCGCCGATGACGGTCGGCCTCGGCGACAAGGCGACGGAGGTCGAGTCGTTCGCCGAGCTCCGGCGCGCCGTTCTCGACCTCGCCCGCCACGGCGTCACCCTGCAGCGCTTCAAGGGCCTCGGCGAGATGAACGCCGAGCAGCTCCGGGTGACGACGATGGCGCCCGAGTCGCGGACGCTGCAGCAGGTGACGATCGACGACGCGGCGATGGCCGAGCGCGTCTTCAGCGACCTGATGGGGGACAAGGTCGAGCCGCGCAAGGAGTTCATCACCAACAACGCCCGCGACGTGGACGTGCTCGATGTCTAGGACAGAGAGGACAGAGGACAGAGGACAGAGGCGCAACACGGAGGCGGGTCGGTAGATGGAAGGTTCGGATGTCCTGAGCGGCGGCAACGTGGAGGTCCGCGAGATCTCGACCGAGATGCGCTCCGCGTACCTCGACTACGCGATGAGCGTGATCGTCGGGCGGGCGCTGCCCGACGTCCGCGACGGCCTCAAGCCGGTCCATCGGCGGGTGCTGTATGCGATGCACGACCTCGGCCTGCAGCCGAACCGGCCGTACCGGAAGTCGGCGTTCATCGTCGGCGAGGTGATGGGCAAGTACCACCCGCACGGCGACCAGTCGATCTACGACACGCTCGTCCGGATGGCCCAGGACTTCTCGCTTCGCGAGGTCCTCGTCGACGGCCAGGGCAACTTCGGCTCGATCGACGACGACCCACCGGCGGCCATGCGGTACTGCGTAACCGCCGACACCCGCGTGCGCATGGTCGGCGGCTCTGTCCGGATCGGCGACATCGCCGAGGGCATGGAGCCCGATTCGGAGTCGGACGTCGACCTCGAGGTGCTCGACCGCCTCGGCCGTCCCGTCCACGCCTCGAAGCTGTTCCATTCCGGCAGGCACCCGACGTTGCGGATGCGGACTCGCGAGGGCTTCGAGGTGACCGGCACCGAGAACCACCCGCTGCTCTGCCTCGTCGAGGTCGCCGGCGTCCCGATGCCGCTCTGGAAGACGCTCGAGGAGGTCGAGCCCGGCGACCGTGTCCTCGTCAACCGCACGGCCCGCCCGGAGGGCGGCGACACGTCGAGCCCGGCGGAGATCGATCGCGCCCGTCGACTTGCCGTTGCGGCCGATCGCGTGCCCGAGGAGATCTGGCGCGGGCCTGTGGGCGTGAAGCGCACCTTCGCCGAAGCGGTGTTCGGTGGCGAGCTGTCGCCGGCGGCGGAGCTGCGGACGCGGGCGCTCAGCCCGCGGCTCTCGCACGACTTGCAGGCGCTGATCCTGGAGCTCGGACTGGTGGCCCGGCGCTGGAGCACCGGCCACGGTTGGATCGTTGGGATCGACTCGGGCGATCAGAGCGCCGACGCCCCGTTCGTTGCCGATTTCCTCCGTGAGGAGCGCGAGTTCGCCACGGTCGCGGACGCGGCGATTTCATCCGGTGGCGGAAAACGACCCACTATGGGTGCAAATCCGCCACTCGTCGCTGAGGCGAGCCAGGTCGTCAAGCCGCTCGTCAGTGGCGACTACTTCTATGCCGAGGTCGCTTCGGTCGAGCCGGCGGGCGTTCAGGACGTCTTCTCGATCAAGGTCGACACCGACGACCACTCGTTCATCACGAACGGACTCGTCAGCCACAACACCGAGGCGCGGCTGGCGCGGCTCGCCACCGAGATGCTCCGCGACATCGAGGCGGAGACCGTCGACTTCGGTCCCAACTACGACGAGTCCTCGGCGGAGCCGCTGGTGCTGCCGGCGCGGTTCCCGAACCTGCTCGTCAACGGCTCGTCGGGGATCGCGGTCGGGATGGCGACGAACATCCCGCCGCACAACCTCCGCGAGGTCTGTGGCGCCGTGCAGGCGTACCTCGACGATCCCGAGATCGACACCGAGGGCTTGATGCAGCACGTCAAGGGCCCCGACTTCCCGGGCGGCGGGACGATCATGGGCTCGGACGGGATCCGCTCCGCCTACCGGTCGGGCCGCGGGTCGGTGCGGGTGCGGGCGAAGGCGCACATCGAGCCGATCAAGGGCGGCAAGGAGGCGATCATCGTCTCGGAGCTGCCCTTCATGGTCCGCAAGGGCGGCGACGGGGGGCTGATCACGAAGATCGCCGACCTCGTCCGCGACAAGAAGATCACCGAGATCTCCGACCTCCGGGACGAGTCCGATCGGTCGGGGATGCGGCTCGTGATCGAGCTGAAGCGCGACGTGATCCCGAAGGTCGCGCTCAACAAGCTCTACAAGCACACGCAGATGCAGGCGACCTTCGGCGTCAACATGGTTGCGCTCGTCGACGGCGTCCCGCGGACGCTGTCGCTGAAGGAGATGGTCCACTACTACGTGCTGCATCAGCGCGAGGTGGTCATCCGCCGGACGCAGTACCAGCTCCGCCAGGCCGAGGCGCGCGCGCACGTCCTCGAGGGAATCCTCGTCGCCCTCGACAACCTCGACGCCGTGATCGCGCTGATCCGCGGCTCGGCGAACCCCGACGACGCCCGCAGCGGCCTGATCGAGAAGTTCGAGCTGACCGAGATCCAGGCGCAGGCGATCCTCGACATGCGCCTGCAGCGGCTGACGGCGCTCGAGTCCGACAAGGTTCGCGAGGAGCACGCCGAGCTGATGGAGCGGATCGGCGAGCTGCGCGCGATCCTCGGCGACGAGAAGCGGATCGACGGCGTGATCGGCGAGGAGCTCGGCGCGATCGCGGAGCGCTACGGCGACGAGCGGCGGACCGAGATCGCCCTGGCCGAGGGCGAGGTCGACATCGAGGACATGATCGCCGACCAGCAGATGGTGATCTCGTTGACCGCCTCCGGATACGCGAAGCGGCTGCCGCTTGCGACCTATCGCCAGCAGCACCGCGGCGGCAAGGGGGTGAGCGGGATGAACCTCAAGGAAGGCGACTACATCGCCCACCTCCACATCTGCTCGACCCACGACTACCTGCTGTTCTTCACGAACCGCGGCAAGGTCTACCGGCTCAAGGTCTACGAGCTGCCGGAGGGCTCGCGCGCGTCGCGCGGAAAGGCGCTCGTCAACGTGCTGCCGCTCCGCGACGGCGAGAAGGTGATGGCCGTGATCCCGACCCGCGACTTCAGCGAGGGCAAGTACCTGGCGTTCGCGACCGCCGGCGGCCTCGTCAAGAAGACCGAGTTCACGCAATACAACACGCCGATCCGGGCGGACGGGATCATCGCGATCAAGGTCCGCGACGGCGACGAGCTCGTCCAGGTCCGGCTGACCAGCGGCGAGGACGAGATCCTCATGGTCTCGCGCTCGGGCAAGGCGTCTCGGTTCAGCGAGGACAAGGTCCGGGCGATGGGACGCGATACCTCCGGGGTCCGGGGGATGAACGTCTCCGACACGATCGACGGCAGCCCCAACCGGGTCCTCGCGATGGACATCGCCCGGCCCGAGACCGACGTCTTCGTCGTCACCGAGAACGGCTACGGCAAGCGGACGGCGATCGAGGACTACCCGGTCAAAGGCCGCGGCACGAAGGGCAACCTGACGGTGAAGCTGACCGAGAAGAAGGGCGGCCTCGCCGGCGCGCTGATCGTCCGCGAGCACCAGGATCTGCTGTTCATCTCGGTCAACGGGATGGTCCAGCGGACGTCGGTGAAGGGGATCTCGCGGCTCGGCCGGGCGACCCAGGGCGTCAAGGTGATGAACATCGCCGACGACGACCGCGTCAGCGCCGTCGCCCTCGTCGTCGAGGAGGAGGAGGCCGCCGCGCTGCCCGAGGGCGAGGCCATCGCCGAGTCCGAGCTGCCGTTGAACGGCGAGGTCGGCGATGTGAGCGAAGCCCGGAACGTGGAGGGGCTCGAGCCCGAGGCCGGCGAGGAGGGCTGACGGCCCTCTTGCGGCGAGGTCCGGGACTTTTTCTGGCTGCGGTCGCCCGTGTCCGGATGCCGGTATGCATCGACGTGACAGAGATGCCCGGTTAGACTCGGCCGGTCGTCTCGTCGGAGGAGGACCGGACTTGAAGAACAGGGGATTCGCACGGAGGTGCGCCTTCGGCTTCGCGAGCCTGCTCGCGGTCCTGGGCGCGCTCGCGTCCGCGACCGGAGCGGGGGCGGAGCGTGCTTCGCAGCCAAGCAGCGTCCAGGCCGGATACCTCGACGCCGGGTACTACCACTCGTGTGCGGTCATCGCCGGCGGGTCAGTCCGCTGCTGGGGACAGGGAATCAACGGCAAGCTCGGGTACCTCAGCTCGGTCGGCAATGTCGGCGACAACGAGCTGCCGAGTGCGGTCGGCCCCGTCAGCCTCGGCACCGGGCGAACCGCGGTCCAGGTCGGCGCCGGCGAGGGGCGGAGCTGCGCCCTGCTCGACAACGCGACCGTTCGCTGCTGGGGAAGCGGCGGCTTCGGTGGGCTCGGCTACGGAACCACCGAGGACGTCGGAGACAACGAGTCGCCCGCCTCGCGCGGACCCGTGAACTTCGGGACAGGACGGACGGTCAAGGCGATCAGCGTCGGCAACGAGGCCAACTGCGCGATCCTCGACAACGACACCCTCAAGTGTTGGGGGCAGGCCGGCGACGGCGCCCTCGGGTACGGGAACGAGAACAACATCGGCGACAACGAGACGCCCGCCGCCGTCGGTGTGGTCGACCTCGGTCCCAGCGACACGGTGAAGGCGGTCAGCGCCGGCGGCGCCTTCACCTGCGCGATTCTCACGAACAACACGGTCAAGTGCTGGGGCCTGAACGACAGTGGCCAGGTCGGGCTCGGGATCCCCGCGACCACGGCGGCGACCCTCTCGATCGGCGACGACCCCGGGGAGGAGCCCGCCAACAACGATCCCGTGAGCCTCCCCGGCGGTCAAGGCGCGGTCGCGGTCGCCGCCGGGAGCAAGCACGTCTGCGTGATCCTCACCGGCGGCGGAGTTGCGTGCTGGGGCGAGGGCATCCAGGGCAAGCTCGGGTACGGCAACACCACGTACATCGGTGACAACGAGGCACCCGCCACGGCCGGCACCGTCGACCTCGGGTCCGGCCGCACTGCGGTCGCGATCACCGCGGGCGACCAGCACAGCTGCGCGGTCCTCGACAACGGCTCGGTCCGTTGCTGGGGCGGCGGGTTCCGCGGCCGGACGGGTCATGGCAGCACCGACAACATCGGCGACGACGCCGGTGAGATGCCCGGGGTTCCCGTCAGTCTCGGGGCCGGCCGGACCGCGACGGCGATCAGCGCCGGAGCCTTCCACACGTGTGCGCGACGCGACGACGGGTCGGTCATCTGCTGGGGCGCCAGCGACAGCGGCACGCTCGGGTACGGCAACTCCGTGGACATCGGCGACAACGAGGCGGCGAGCGCCGGCGGGCCACTGAGCCTCGGTTCCGGGCCGCTGCCTCCGACGGACACCGACGGCGACGGCAAGCCCGACAGCTCGGATGCGTGCCCGAGCGTCGCCGGAACGCCCGTGAACGGCTGCCCGAACGTCCCGAGGACGCTGAGCCTGGCGTACCGGAAGGGGAGGTTCCGCGGCGGCCTGACCGCGAATGCGAAGGGCTGCCGGTCCAACGTGAGGGTGGCGGTGATGAAGAAGGTGAAGGCGCTGGGAGGGCCCGACGACAAGCAGGTGGGAACTGACCGGACCGCTACGGACGGCAGGTATCAGCTCGACAAGAAGCGGAAGCCGGGTCGCTACTACGCCGAGGTTCCGGCCGCCATCTTCGCCACGGCGGGGAATTGCGGAGCGGCACGGAGCGACATCGTCAGGCTCAAGTAGCTCCGCCGGAGAGCGCCCGGTCGACCGAGAACCGGTCCGGCAAGCCCGACCACCGCGTTTGCTTCAATCCGCGGACCAGAGAAAGGAGGTGGTCCTAAATTGAGTGACATGATCGTTGGGACTCTGGAGGTGCCGGGCCGCTAGGCGGCACGCGGGCCGCCCGGCGAATACCACCCGGGCACCGGCAGGGCGACGGGATCGGAGTTGGTCCCACCCGATCGACGACCGTCTCTCCGCTACCAACCGCACCTGAGGGGTCGCCCCAGCCGCCGTGCTGCGGGCGGCCCCTCGTTCTTTGCGACGCCGCATCGTGGCGAGGCGAGGCGGCACCGTGCCGGGACGGCCACTGCTACTTTCGCCGCCCAAGCGGGTTCATGGTTCAGGCCTGCGAGGCAACGCAACGAGGATGGAGACCACTGCCACAGCCACGACCTCGACCCCCCGGTCCCGCGGGTCCCTGACGCTGGCGCTGATCGCGGCGTTGGTCCTGGCCGCGCTGGTTCTCGCCGCGAGCGCAGCGGCGGCGGGCCGGACCGTCCACGACCCCCGCCTCGACACGCCCTGGCTCTCCAAGCACGCCCGCCTCGACATCACCAGGGCGACCGTGCGGCGGCAGGGAACGAAGATCGCCCACACGGTGACGATGCGGGCGAAGCTGAAGCCCGCCCGCGCGGCGGAGCGGCCGGCGATCATCATCAACACGCGGGGCGGCAAGCGCAGCGACTACGAGTACATCGTCTTCGGCTCGGCCGTCTTTCGTACCCCGAAGAAGGGTCCGGCGGTGGCGGTCGCGCCGGCGACGCTGACCGCCAAGGGCCGGACCTGGCGCTACCGCTTCGACCTCGCCGACGTCCCCGCGATCGACGCCGGCTACGGCTGGGCGGCGCTGACCCAGCGGCGCAGCGGCAAGCGCGCAGACATCGCCCCCGGTAACGGCTACGCGAAGAGCCCGTGACGGCGCCGGCTGCGGCCGGTCGACGGGTTCGACCCGTAGTTGCTCAGGCGGCGACGGCGACCGGGTTCAGGTAGCGCTCCCAGATCGCCGGCGGCCGCGGTGCCGCGACGCGGATGAAGACGGTCGGGCCGGGCGCCCGCGGCGTCGTCTTCGGGTGCATCTGGATCTCGCGGGGAAGGCGGTTGCCCTTGCGGCGGTTGCAGGGGGCGCAGGAGGCGACGATGTTCTCCCAGACCGACTCGCCGCCGCGGCTGCGCGGGATCACGTGATCCACGGTCAGCCCCGGCCGCTCGCTGCCGCAGTACTGGCACGTCCACGCGTCGCGGGCGAGGACCGCCTTGCGGGTGATCTTGCGACGGTGGACGTCACGGGGGACGTGCACGTAGGTGACGAGCCGGATCACGACCGGCCGCTCGAGGCGGACGTGCTCGGAGTGAAGGACGCGATCGCCGGACTCGAGTACGACCGCTTTCGATTTCAGCAGCAGGACCGCAGCGCGGCGGACGCTGCAGACGTGGATCGGCTCGTGGGTCGCGTTGAGGACGAGGACGCGTCCGCGGACACCCGTCCCACCCGCCGGGCCCTCCGTAGCCCGGGCCGCCGGGCCCGGTGCGGACACCACGCTCATCTGGGCGCGGATTCTAGCCACGGAAGCCGCCGGATCGCGGCGGTTGCAACCGGTTCAGGCGGCCGGTGGAAGCGGCGCGGCGGCGCCGACCTGGTAGCTGCCGAGCACGCGGACGTTCCCGGCCCGCTCCCGCAGCGCCGCGATTCCGGCGGCGACCGTCTCGTCGCCGGCGCTGCCGTCGAGGTCGATGAAGAACATGTAGCTGCCGAGGCCGCTGCGGCGCGGTCGCGACTCGATCCGGGTCATGTTGATGTCGCGGTCGGCGAGGACCGAGAGCGCGTCGACGAGCGCCCCGGGGTGGTCGGCGCCGAGCTCGTCGAAGACGAGCGTCGTCCGCCAGGGGCGATCAGGCTCCGCGGCCGGCCGCTCATCCTCGCCGGCGGCGAGCCAGACGAACCGGGTGACGTTGTCGGGAACGTCCTCGACGTCCTCGCGGAGGACGACGCCGCCGTAGGCGCCGGCGGCCGCGGCCGATCCGAGCGCCGCCCAGGGCTCGTCTGTCGCCTCGACGACCCTGCGGACCGCCTCCGAGGTGCTGCTGACCGCCTCGACCGCGGCACCTGGCAACGCGGCGCGGAGGAAGCGGGCGCACTGGGCGAGCGGCTGCGGATGGGAGAGGACCCGGGTGACCTCGGCGGGCTCGATCGCGCGCGCGGCGATCAGCATCTGGTGGACCCGGTGGTCGAACTCGCCGACGATCCGGACCCGGGCGGCGTCGAACGCGAGCGCGTCGAGCGTCGGCCGCACGGTCCCCTCGATCGAGTTCTCGAACGGGACGAGCGCCCGCTCGCTGGCGCCGCTCTCGACCGCCTCGACCGCGGCGGGGATCGTCGCCACCGGCAGCGGCTCGTAGGCGGCGCCGGCAGCGGCGAGCCCAAGGGCCTCCTCCGAGAACGTCCCGGCGGGGCCGAGGTAGGCGACCTTCATCCGCCGCCGTCCACCGCCGGCCCGCGCCGCGCCCGGTCCATCGCGGCGATCTCCTCCGGGCTCAGCTCGAGGCTCGAGCGGCCGGCGACGATCGGCTTCGCGTAGACGCGGGCCTGCTCGCGCTGGAGGATCGCCGAGATGACGACGCCGTTGTCGAGGTCGTCGAGCAGCGCGACCGTGCTCGACTGCCGGCCGGTCGTCTCGTTGAAGGCGTCGTAGCGGACGACCGCCGATTTGCTGACCGTGGCGTCGAGCCGCTCCTCGACGCCGGCGAGGCGGGCGGCGCTCCGCTGCGTCTCCGCATCGAGCATCGCCTCCATGTCCTCGACGACTCGGGCGAGCTCGGCCGCGCGTTCGACGAGGTCGGTGCGGCCGTCGCCGAGGACGAGCTTCTGGTCAGCCCGCAGCCGCCGCACCTTGATCATCAGGATCAGGCAGAGGAGCAGCGCCAGCACCGCGGCACCCGCGGCGGCGAGGGCGACGATCCCGACGGTCGAGTCCAGGTTCCGCACTGCCTACAAGGTTAGGCGCGGGGTCGGCGCGCGCTCAGAAGGTGACCGTGTAGCTGGCCTTGTTGTTGTCGGCGACCTGCTCGCAGGGGACGGTCGCGACGTCGACGTCGATCGTGACGCTGTCGCCGGCCTTCGGCTCCGGCTGCAGCGGGATCTTCACCGTCTGCGTCTCGCCGGCGGCGATCTGGTCGATCGTCCCCGACTCGGAGATCCCGCTGTCGCTCGAGACGTCGACGTTGATGTTGCTCTCGTCGGCGGTGCCCTGGTTCTGGACCGCGACCTCGATCTCGTTGTCGCCGCTGACCGCCGCGACCGTGCCGCCGTTGGTCAGGGCCGTGCCCGAGGGCTGCAGCAGGGTGCTGCCGTCGACGAGGCCGAGGCCGTGCGTCTCGCCGTCGTCCTTGCACGATGCGTCGCTGGTCGTGCCGCCCGAGCTCGTCGCGACGCCGCCGAGCGCATCCGCGGTGACCGCCGGGTCGAGGTAGTCGGGGTCGTCGGGGAGGAACTGGCTCGAGGGGACGCCGTTGTCGACGGTCACGTCGTTGTCGATCAACGCCTGCTCGATCTGGTCCTGGGCGCGCGCGAAGAGGATGTCGCTGGCGGAGAGGACCTTCATCTGCGTGTAGATCGCCTTGCCGGCCTTGTCCGCCTCCTTGCCGCCGGCGCTGAGGCCCTTCAGCTGCGCGGCGATGCCCTCGAGGGCATCGTGGCGGAGCTCGAAGGAGAGGACGACCTGCTGCTGCGCCCCCTTGATGTCGTCCGGCGCGTCGAGGCCCTCGGCGCGGTCGAGGAGCGCCTGCGAGGTTCCCTTGTCGCCGTTCACCTCGCCCTCGAAGCCGAGGTCGCCGGCGTTCCCGCCGTTCTTGTTCTCGAGCGTGTCGAAGAAGTTCGAGCTGAGCTGCTCGGTCTCGGCCGTGATCGAGCTCAGGTCACTGACGTAGTTCTGGAACGAACGGTCCTTGCGGGCGTCGAGACAGCCGCGGAAGGCGATCACGATCAGGATCAGCAGGACGATCGCGCCGAGCAGCAGCCCCGCCTGGCGGGCCCGCGCCTGCTGTTTGGTCGCAGGCGGCCCGCCGTGCGGCCCATGGCCGCCCGACGCCGCCGCCCTGCCAGGCCGCGCCGGCTCTCTTTCGTCCCCGTAGGGAGGCTCGTGTGGGTCGTCCTCGTCGAAGAAGTCCACGGCTGAGAAGGCCTTTCGCCGTAGCCAGTATGACCCCTACACCGGGCGTCACGGCGCCAAGCCGGATTCCACGTCCCCGCCGGCGCGCGGCTCCGCAGGTGCCGCGACCGGGTCGTCTGCTCCCTCGACGGCGGTGCCGCGCCGCTGCAGCGTCCGCCGGAGCTGTGCGATCGATCGCCGGACCACTCCCGGCTCGATCACCGAGATGACCGCGAGGTAGGCGCCGGCGCCGGCGAGCAGCGCGGCCGCCAGGGTCAGCGGCGCCACCCAGGGAAGCGTGTCGGAGACGACCCGGGCTGCGACCCAGGCGACTGCGCAGCCGAGCAGGACGGGGCGAACCGCCCGCCACTGAGCGGCCGCCGGCACGTCGAGCCAGCGCGCGGCGGCCCACATCCGGATCAGCAGCGAGACGACGACGTGGGCGAGCAGCACCCAGGCGACGATCTCGATGTCGCCGAGCGCCGCGGCGAGGATGACGCCGGCGAGGAACGCCGGCAGGGTCGCCGCCGAGGTGCCGGCGTTCAACCCCGCCCGCTCGACGGAGTTCATCAGCCAGCCGATGCTCGCCTCGATGTGGTTGAGCGTCCCCCAGATGCCGAGGATCGCCAGCACGCCGGCCATCGGCAGCCACTCGGAGCCGTAGACGGTGATCGTGAACGGTTCGGCGGTCGCGCTGAGCAGGATCCCGGTCGGGCAGGCGACCAGGGCGACGAGGCGGAGGACCGAGAGGAAGGAGGCCGTGACGCTCTCGCCGCGGTGGCGCATCCGCGCGAAGCCCGGGAAGGTCACCTTCGCGACCGGCTCGGTGATCGCCCAGTAGGGAAGCTCGGCGATCCGGAAGGCCATCGAGTAGTAGCCGAGCTGCGCCGATCCGAGGAAGCCGCCGACCGACATGTAATCGGCGTTGAGCTCGACGTACGCGAGCCCCGACTGGGCGAGGAAGCCGCGGCCCTCGCGGATCGCCGTGGCGGCGCTGTCGCGATCGAAGGACGGGCGCACCCGGTAGGGGCTGGCCGCGGCGAGCGCCAGCGTGAAGACGAGTGTCCCGGCGACCTGCCCGGCGACCAGTGCCCAGACGCCGGCGCCGGCCACCGCCGCCCCGATCGCAACCGCCGCGTAGGTGACGCTCTGGGCGAGCTGACACTTGAACCGGCGCCAGAACTCGAGCTCGCGCTGGAGGATCGTCGAGTAGAACCAGGTCGGAGCGTTGAGGACCACGGTGGCGCCGAGGACGGCGAGGATCGGCGTCAGGTCGGGCTCGTCGAAGATCGAGGCGACGAGCGGGGCGGTGCCGGCGACGAGCAGCGCCGTCAGCAGGCCCATCAGCAGCATCAGCGTGAAGATCGTGCCGCTGATCCTGTCGTCGAGATGCTTGCGGACGACCAGCGTGCCGCCGAGCCCGAGGTCGCTGAACAGCGCGAGGAGGCCGATCGTGACGCTGGCGAGGGCGACGAGGCCGAAGTCGGAAGGCGTCAGGATCCGGGCGAGGACGAGGGTGGTCCCGAACGTGATCACCTTGTTGCTGGCGAACATCAGGACCGTCGAGAAGACGCCGCGGACGGCCTTCTCCTCGAGCCGCCCGGAGCGCGGGATGTCGTCGCCGGAGCTCATCCGACGCTGCTTCCGGTCAGTCGCCGCCGGACCGCTGGGAGCGGACGGCGATCAGCATCTCGTAATCGGGGTCGCGCGGCTCGAGCTCCTCGCGGCGCAGCTCCTCGGCGGCGAGGCCGTAGAGGAACGCACTCGCGGCGAGCACGTTGCCGTAGGCCTCGACGCGGACCCCCTCGGGCGCGAACGCGGATTCGAACAGGCGCCGGGCCGACAGCGTCGTGAAGCGCCAGTAGTCGCCCCAGAGGTCGCGGTCGGGGCGGCAGGTCTGGGTGATCCCGGGGATCGTCACGAGCGCGACCCCGCCGGGCTTCAGCATCCGCTGCAGCGTCGCGATCGCGGCCTCGACCTCGTAGATCACGTGCAGGGTCTGCGTGCAGATCACGCAGTCGAAGCTGTCCTCGGGGATGCCGGCGCCGGTGGCGAGGTCGCCGACGATCGTCGCGATCGGGTTCGACGCGTCGGCGTGGAGGACGTCGAGCGCGGTGATCGCCGAGTCCCCGTCGGGGGCGCCGGTCCAACCGCCGAACCGGCGCGCGTAATCGTCGCCGCCGACCTCGAGGACGTGGCCCTGGATGTCGCCGCCGCCGTAGCCGGACGAGCCGCCGTGGCGGCGCAGGAAGTCCTCGACGTAGTAGCGGTCGACCGGCAGCCCGCGATCCATCCCGTAATGGCGGCTGATCGGCGCCACCCGGCGCAGGTCGCCGAGGTTCACGTAACCGGGCGCCGGCGAGCGTCCGGTGGTCCGGGCGAGGAGGCGCCGGGGTGGCCGCAGCGCCGCCCGCCGCGCGGCACGGAGGGCCCGTGCACCGGCGCCGGGCCGTGGCTCAGCGGCCACGCTGCGCCCTCCGGATCACGTAGTTGAGCTGGGAGGCGAGATGGGCGATCGACACGCGGCTCGGGTAGAGGCGTCCCATGAGGAAAGGATCGGTGTCGGCCCGGACGGCGACGCCGCTGGTGGTGTAGCCGCACGCGAACCCGGCGTCGCGCGCGGCGGCCGCTACCCGCTCGTCGGCGTCGCCGTGCGGGTAGGCGATCGCGCGCAGCGGTGCCCCGGCCGCTGCCGACAGGTCCGCGACGCCGGCCCTCATCGCCCGCGCGAGCGCGTCGTCGGAGAGGGCCGGGAGCCGGTCGTGATCGCGGGTGTGGAAGCCGATCTCGCCGCCGATCGCGGCGAGATCGCCGACCTGACCGGCGCGGAGCCCGTCCCGCTCGTCCTCGCCACCGAGGCGCTCGAGCAGCTCCGCCGACAGCTCCGCTCGCGCGGTCGCCGGCAGCGCTTCGACCGTGGCGAGCGCCCGGCCGGGATCCGCGGTCCCGAGCAGGTCCTCGCCGACGCCGGCGTCGAGGGCGCGCTCGACCCGCTCCCACCAGAAGCTCATCGGCCTCTCGAGCGAGGCGCCGGTGAGAAAGAACGTCGCCGGGGCCGCGGCGCTGCGGAGAATCGGCAGCACGACGTCGACGTGGGAGCGGAGGTCGTCGTCGAAGGTGATCGCGAGCGGGAACCGCTCGCCCCGGCCCCGGCCGAGCGCCGCCTCGCGCAGCCGGCTCGCCGTGACCAGGCGGTAGCGGCTCTGCAGGAAGTCGAGCTGCGCGCGAAGCGTCTCCGCGGCGACGGTGTCACGGGTCCGCGTGCCGTTCGCCCGCTCGTCGCTGACCCCGTGGTAGACAAGCGCGATCCCGGCCTGAAGACCGCTCAGCCGGAGCGCCCGATCGCGCGCCGCCTCACCGGATCGGCGCAGCCGCCGCTTGATCGCCGAGCCGCCCGGAGCTTCTGGGGCCGGGACCGGACGGTCCGCGGGGCCGGGCATCAGCGGCTGTAGCCAGGCGGCGCCGGCCACTTCGGGCTCGGCGGCCGCGGCGGGGATCCTGCCGCGGTGGAGGACGATCCGGGCCGCGCGGGCCGCGTCCGCACGCGAGCGGCAGCGGAGGGCGCCGCGCAGGCTCGTCGCCGCAGCGGCGAAGGGACGGTCGGCGAGGAGCTGTCCGTCGGCGAGCCACCGGTAGAACCAGATCCGCCCCGGCGGAACCGAGCCTCCGCCGCCGTGCATCCGGTCGAAGCGGGCGAGCTCGGCGAGCGCCCCGCCGGCCGTCGAGCGCATGCTCTGCGGGTGCAGCCGATAGCCGACCAGCGGTTCGTCGCAGTCGGCGGCGGGCGCGGCGGCAGCGAGCCGCACCCACATGTCCCAGTCGGCGAGATGGCCGAACTCGGGATCGAAGCCGCCGACCCAGCGGACGAGGTCGGTCGCGGCGATCACGTTGGAGGCGCCGGCGGGGATCGGGTTGTAGGCGGTGAGGAGCTCCGCGAGGCGATCGGCCGGCGGCGCGGCGGCGACCGCCACCGTTCCGCGGCCGGCGGTGACGTGGACGACGGCGGCGTAGGCGAACGATGCGTTGCCGCCCGCGGCGGCGTCGAGCTGGCGGCGCAGCTTCGCGGGCGCCCAGACGTCGTCGTCGTCGAGGAAGGCGACCCACTCCCCGCGAGCCTCTTCGATGCCGCGGTTGCGGGCGCGGGCGACGCCGAGCGAGTGCTCGTTGCGGACGACCCGCACCCGCTCGTCGTCGAACGGGGACGCCGCCGGCGTCGGCGAAGCCGATCCGTCGTCGACGATCACGACCTCGAGCTCGACGTCCTCCTGGGCGAGCGCGCTCGTCAGCGTCGCTGCCAGCAGCGGCCAGCGGTCGCGGGTGGGGATGACGATCGAGACCGATCGACCGCCCGCCCCTTCGCCCATGCTCACGCCACTTCGAGCGACCCGGGGACCCGGCCGTTCGCGACGGCCACCACCGCCGCCGGCTCCCCGAGCGCGTCGGTGAGCCATTCGGGCTCCGGCGCCTCGGGGCGGGCAGCGGATTTGAGCCGGGCGACGGCGCGCTCGCCGCCGAGCAGGGCCACGCCCCGGAGCACGTCGATCCGGGAGCGCTCGTCGACGCCCATCCGCAGATAGCCGAAGGCGGCGCGAAGCCGGCGGCCGGCAAGGCGGTTGTCGCCGATCGCCTTGCGGGCTGCCGCCTCGGCGCCGAAGCGCTCCCCGTCGGGCATCAGATCACTGTGCTTCTCGGCCAGGTATTCGAGCTCGGCGTCGAGCTCCGGACGATGCTGGTTGTGCATGGCCGCGGCGTGCTCCCAGTAGGCGACCAGCGGCTCCTCGCAGAGCGCGGAAGGGGCGCGACGGGAGAGCCGCACCCACATGTCCCAGTCGGCGATGACGCTGAGATGCTCGTCGAAGTCGCCGACTTCGCGCAGGAGGTCGCGACTCACCGTGGCGGTCGAAGGGGGACCGACGAGGTTGAGCCGGAGCAGCCCGTCCCCGAGCTGCTCCGGTGGCGCCGGCATCATCACCCGCCTCGGCCCGGTCTCACCGACCGAGATCGCGGCGCCGTAGCCCCAGTGGGCGTCGGCGTCGGCGATCGACCGCAGATGCTCGCGCAAGCAGGTCGGCGCCCAGAAGTCGTCGTCGTCGAGGAAGGCGACCCACTTCCCGCGAGCCTCTTCGATGCCGCGATTTCGGGCGCGGGCGACACCCTGGTTGGTTTCCTGGCAGAGGATACGGAGCCGCGGATCGGCGATCGCGGCGAGACGCGCCGGCGTCCCGTCGCTCGAGCCGTCGTCGATCACGATGACTTCGAGCTCGACGTCCTCCTGGGCGAGGACCGATGCAAGTGCCCGGGAGAGCAGCGGCCAGCGGTCCATCGTCGGCAGGATGACGCTCACCTCTGCCATGACATCCTCCGCATGTTCCGGTCAGACTTGCACATCGTGGCCCTCTCGTATCACGACTTTCTACGAGTTCGGTGAAGAATCGACCGAATTGCGCAGGATCTTGAGCGCTGAAGCGCCGGCTTCGCGGGCCGGAGGCGATCCGGGCGGCGAGCTCGTCTCGGTGGTGATTCCGACTCGGAACCGCTGGAACCTGCTGTCGCGGGCGCTCGCGTCCGTTCTCGCCCAAGAGGGTGTCGCGCTCGAGGTGATCGTCGTCGACGAGGGTTCGAGCGACGAGACCCCGGAGCGCCTGGCGGCGATCGACGACGAGCGGGTCCGCACACTGCGCAACGACGAGCCGACCGGTGTCGCCAGGGCCCGCAACCGCGGCATCGAGGCTGCGCGCGGCGAGTGGGTCGCCTTCCTCGACGACGACGACTTCTGGGCGCCGACGAAGCTCCGCGTGCAGCTCGACGCCTGCGCCGCGACGGGGGCGGCCTTCTCCTACACCGGGCTGGTTACCACCGATCCGTCCCTCGAGCGGCGCCGGGTCTCGGCACCGTTCCCGGCCGCCGGCCTCGAGCGGACGATCCTCGACATGAACCTCGTCGGGCCGCCGTCGAGCGTCATCGCGCGGCGCTCGCTCGTCACCGAGGCCGGCGGCTTCGATCCCGAGCTCTCGATCCTCGCCGACTGGGACATGTGGATCCGGCTCGCCACCGCCGCTCCCGCGATCGCCTGCGACGAACCACTGACCGGCTACCTCTCCCACCCCGAGAACATGCATCTCGACGCGGAGGCGGCCATCGCGGAGCTCCGCCGGCTGCGGGTCAAGCACGCGGCGCTCGCCGACGCGCTCGGGGTCAGGATCGGCGGCGAACGGTGGCTCGCCTGGATCGCGACGTCGCTGCGCCGGTCGGGGCACCGATTCCGCGCCGCGGGCCTGTTCCTGTGGGTCGGCCTGCGCTGGCGACACCCCGAGCTCCTCGCGCGTGCCGCCGGAACGCTCGCCGGCGACCGGGCCGTCGGCGGGGTGCGGCGGCTGTGGCCGGCGCCGGATCACGCCGCCGGCGGCGAGGCTCGCTGGGTCGACGCTTTCACGACGGCGGCCGAGCCGCTCCGGTAGGCAGCGACCAGGCGCAGGAGGGAACCGCAGCGCGGCGAAACGGTCGCCGTGGTCGAAGGCGAGCGCGTACTGGGCCGGTTCACGGTCGGCGAGAGGATCGGCGGCGGCGGTCACGGGACCGTCCATCGCGCCTGGGACGAGCGCCTCTGCCGCTGGGTCGCGGTCAAGTCCGTCGAGGGCGACAACGCCGAGCGGGTGATGCGCGAGGCCCACGCCGCGGCACGTCTCAACCATCCCGGCATCGTCACCCTCTACGAGCTCGGCAGCCGTCCCGGCTGTGCCTACCTGGTCAGCGAGCTCGTCGAGGGCCCGAACCTGCGCGAGCTCGCGGCCTCCGGGGAGCTCAGCGACCGCGATCTCGCCGAGCTCGGCGCCGAGCTCTGCATCGCCCTCGAGCACGCTCACGAGAGCGGCGTCGTCCACCGTGACCTGAAACCCGACAACGTCCTCGTCCGCCCGGTCCGCAGCCGCAGCGTCAAGGGCCGCTCCGCGCAGCGGGCGCTCCTCGCCGACTTCGGGATCGCCGCGCTCGACGACGCCCCGACCCTGACCGCGACCGGCCAGGTCGTCGGCACGCTCGCCTACATGTCGCCCGAGCAGGCCTCCGGCGAGGGCGCGGGCCCGCCCTCCGACGTCTACTCGCTCGGGCTCACCCTCTACGAGCTCTGGGCCGGCTTCAACCCGGTCACCCGGCTCAGCCCCGCCGCGACCGCGCGCGCGATCGGCGAGCCCGTCGAGAGCCTCGGCGAGGTCCGGCCGGAGCTCCCGCCCGGGCTCTGCGCGGCGATCGACGCCTGCCTCGAGCCCGATCCCGACGACCGGCCGGCCCTCGACGACCTCCGCGATGCGCTGGTGGCGACCCGCGGCTCGCTCCACCCCGACCGCGCGGTCCCGGCGCCGGCCGAAGCGCTCGGCGTGGCGACGCTGCCACCCGGGGTCCCGGCGCGACCGCTCGCGATCCTCCTCGCGCTCGGCGCCGTCGCGCTGCTCGGATCGCTCGCCGGCCTGCCGGGACTGGCGATCGTCGCCGGCCTGCTGCTCGCGCCTGCGGCTCTCGTCCTCAACCGGGTTCGCGACTGGCTGCTGCCGGCGCTCGCCCCGGCGCTCGGCCTGATCGGTGCCGCCCCGGCCTTCCTCGCCGTCGCCGCCCGCCGCGAGCGGGTCGCCGAGCGCGCCGCCCTCGCCGCCCTCGCCTGGGTCTGGACCGGTGTCGCCGGCGAGCTCCTCGGCCGCGCCCTCGGCGTGCCGCTCGGCGCCGGCGACGTCGCCGGATGGGCGAGCTCGGGACCGATCGCGATCGACGGCATGATCGCACCGCTCCTCAGCCCGACCGCGATCGCGATCGCGCTCACGTGGATCGGCGGAGCGATTCTGCTCGGCGCCCTCCTCGACGTCGCCTCGCCCGCCGGCGCAGCCGTCGGCGGGTTGGTCTGGGCCGGCGCGATCGCCGCCCTGCTCGGGGCCGCCGGCGACGGCGCCGCACCGACCATGCTGCTGGCGCCGGCGCTGCTGACGGCCGTCGGATGGGCGATCTGGGACCGCGCCGGCAGGCCCGATCCGCGCCCGATCATGCGCCCCGTGCGGGAACCGGAACGTGCGATCCGGGCGACGGCGGTGCGGCCCCCGCCGCGCCGCGATCCGCATCCGCAGGGCCGGATCGTCCGCCGGCCGCGCAACCCCGCTGCCCTGCCTCCCGCCGACGAGCGCATCCGTGCGACCCGCGCGGCGCGAAAGCACGTGCGCGCGGCGCTCCACGGCGCCGGTTCGCGGGCCGGGTTGCCGTAGCATTGAGGCCTCGATTCGAGGCCTGGAGGGTGTGGCCGGGGTCGACGAACGGACTTCAGCATGAGCGTTCTACGCAATCTCGAAGCGAGGATCGAGGGCCTCGTCGAAGGCGTCTTCAGCCGCGCCTTCAGCTCCCAGGTCCAGCCTGTGGAGATCGCCCGCAAGCTCGCCAAGGAGATGGACTCCCACAAGACCGCGTCGGTATCGCAGACCTATGCGCCGAACAGCTACACGGTCTGGCTCTCGCCCGACGACCACGAGCGGCTCGAGGGCTACACGCGGTCGCTGTCGCAGGAGCTCTCCGCCTACCTGCTCGAGCACGCCCGCCGGCAGGACTACGCGCTGCTGACCCGGCCCGAGGTGAAGATCGAGGTCGACGACCGCCTCCGCCTCGGCGAGTTCGGGATCCAGCCCCGGCTCGTCAAGCCGCCGGTCCGCAAGGGGGACACCGGCGAGCAGGGCCAGCACGGCCACACGATGGTCTACTCGGCTCCTGCCAAGCAGAAGGAGCCCCGCGGCTCGCGCCGGCCCGCCGCGCCACTGACCCAGACGAAGGCGATCGCCTCCTTCCACGACCGCCGCTACGTGCTCGACGGGCCGACGGCCGTGCTCGGCCGCTCGCGCGAGTGCGATTGCGTGATCGACGACCAGAACGTCTCCCGGCGCCACGCCGAGCTGCGCCGCAACAGCTCCGGCGACTGGCAGATCGTCGACCTCGGCTCCACCAACGGGGTCAAGGTCAACGGCCGCCGCGTCGACACGTCGAGGCTGGCGCCCGGCGACGAGGTGTCCCTCGGCACGGTCACGTTCATCTTCGACATCGAGCAGTGAGCTTGGCGATCACGCTCGGAACCGGAACCTCCGCCCGCGGGCCGCTGCGCGATGGATGCTGATCCCGCCGCGGTCGCCCTGAAGTTCGCCTTCCTCGGCGTCCTCTACCTGTTCCTGCTCGTGATCGCGCGGAGCGCGCTCAAGGACCTGCGCGGCAGCCGCGCCGTCGCCGGCGCCGAGGACGGGACCGGGATGCACGCGATCGCCGGCGGCCGGGTGGCCGCGACCGACGCGACGCTGGTCGCCGTCCAGGGCGGCGGCCTCACGCCCGGCGAGCGCATCGACCTGTTCGGAGGGGTGACGATCGGCCGCTCCGAGGAGGCCGACGTCCGGATCACCGATCGCTTCGCCTCCGGCATCCACTGCCGCGTCCACACCCGCGGCAACACCTACCTCGTCGAGGACATGGACTCGACGAACGGCACCTACCTGAACGGCGGCGAGCTGCGCGGCGATGCGGAGCTCTCCGACATGGACGAGATCCAGATCGGCGACACGGTGCTGCGTTTCGAGCTGACCCTCGACGACGGGATGGGCTGATGCTGCGGATCGCGGAAGCGGTCGAGCTGACCGACACCGGGCGCCAGCGCGAGGCCAACGAGGACTCGTACTTCTCGCGGGCGCCGTTGTTCGCCGTCGCCGACGGAATGGGCGGCGCCCAGGCCGGCGAGGTCGCCTCGCGGATGGCGGTCGAGGCGTTCGAGCGCGCCGACGAGTCCGGTGCCGCCCCCGAGGAGCTGCTGCGCCGGACCGCCCAGGAGGCCAACCGGGAGATCTTCGACCTCGCCCAGGGGGACTCGTCGCGCTCGGGGATGGGGACGACGCTGACGGCGGCGCTCCTGCACGGCGACGAGATCAGCTTCGGACACGTCGGCGACAGCCGCGCTTACGTCTTCCGCGAGGGCAAGCTCAAGCAGATCACCAACGACCACTCGCTGGTCGAGGAGCTGCGCCGGCAGGGGAAGCTGACCCGCGATCAGGCCGCCGAGCACCCGCAGCGCTCGGTGATCACCCGCGCGCTCGGACCGGAGCCGAACGTCGACGTGGACACGATGACCTTCAGCGCCCGCCCCGGCGACGTCTTCCTGCTCTGCTCGGACGGCTTGACGACGATGCTCGAGGACGAGGACGTCGCCGCGATCCTCGCCCGCGAGAGCGACCTCCACAAGGCCGCCCGCCGGCTCGTCCGCGCCGCCAACGAGCGCGGCGGCCGCGACAACATCACCGTCGTCCTCTTCCGCCTCGAGCCCGCCGAGGCCGAGAGCGGCGCCGAGGGCGAGACGCTGATCGGCCCGAGCGCCGCCGCCGCCGGCCTGAGCGCTGAGGCCGTCCGCGAGGGGACCGCGGCGGGATCACCGGAGGCCGAGGCCGCCCCCGCCGAGGCCGAGCCCGCCGCCCCACCGCCCCGCCGCCGCCCGCGCCGGCCCGGCGCCGTCTCACCGGCGCCGAAGCGGAGCTGGCCGCGCCGCGTCCTCAAGGGCATCGGCGCGCTGCTGATCGTCGCGCTCGTCGCCGGGGCGGCGGTCCTCGGCGCCCGCCAGGTCTGGTTCGTCGGCACCGACAGCTCCGAGGAGCTGGCGCTGTTCCGCGGCCTGCCCTACGAGCTTCCGTTCGGAATCGAGCTCTACTCGGAGCAGGAGTCGAGCGGCGTGCCGCTGCAGTCGCTTCCCGTCGATCGCCGCGAGGTCGCGACGAACCACGAGCTGCGGTCCCAGGACGACGCCCGCTCACTGCTCGAGGACCTCGAGAACACGGCGGTGACGACGACCGTCGACGACCGCGGCGGCAACGGCGGCGGTGGCGCGGGAGGCAACAAGGCAGGAGGGGGAGGGGGAGGCTCGTCCGGAGGGGGCGGCAGCCCGTCGGGCGGGGGCAACGGTTGAGCGCTCGCAATCGCGAGCTGCTCGGGCTGATCCCGGTCGCCGGCCTGCTGATCGCCGGTTTCGCAGCGGTGTTCGTCGTCCGCAAGGACGAGGTCGCCGATGCCTCGCTGATCTTCGGGGCCTACTTCTTCGCGATCTGCCTCGCCGCGCACATCTTCCTGCGGATCCGGCTCCCGAACGCCGATCCGTACCTGTTCCCGCTCGTCGCCCTGCTGGCGGCGATCGGGCTCGTGATGCTCTACCGGATCGACGAGAGCCTGGCGCGCGATCAGGCGAACTGGTTCGTCGTCGGGCTCGTCCTCTTCGTCCTCACGATCCTCTTCCTCCGCGACTACCACGTCCTCGAGCGCTACCGCTACCTGATCGTCATCGGCGGCCTGATCCTGCTGCTGCTGCCCCGGGTGCCGGGGATCGGCGCCCAGGTCAACGGCGCCTACCTCGGCGTCAAGCTCGGGCCGCTCGCCTTCCAGCCGGCCGAGTTCGGGAAGCTCGCGATCGTCATCTTCCTCGCCAGCTACCTGCGGGAGCACCGCGAGGTCCTCGTCGTCGGAGCGAAACGGGTCGCCGGGATCACGTTCCCGCCGATCAAGCACCTCGGGCCGATGCTCGTCGTCTGGGGCGCGGCGATGCTGATGCTCGTCTTCATCCGCGACCTCGGCAGCTCGCTGATGTTCTTCGGTGCGTTCCTGGCCCTGATCTACACGGCGACGAACCGGATCTCGTTCGTGATCATCGGGCTGGCGATGTTCTTCGTCGGCGCCTGGTTCTTCGCGTCGACGGTCGGTCACGTCGGCGACCGGATCGACGTCTGGCTCGACCCCTACCAGGACGCCAGCGGCGACGGCTACCAGGTGCTGCAGTCGATGTTCGCCCAGGCTGACGGCGGCCTGTTCGGGAAGGGGATCGGCGAGTCGCTGCTCTGGGCGCCGGGTGCGAAGGAGACCGTCGAGAACACGCTGATCCCGCAGGTCCAGACCGACTTCATCTATGCGCTGATCGTCAACGAGCTCGGCCTCTTCGGGGGCTGCGGGGTGATCACGATTTACGCGCTGATCGCCGCCCGCGGCTTCAAGATCGCCTCGCTCGCGCGGGATGGCTTCTCGAAGCTGCTCGCGGCCGGGCTGACCGCGGTGTTCGCGCTGCAGGCGTTCGTGATCATCGGCGGCGTCATCAGGGTGATCCCGCTGACCGGCGTCACCCTGCCGCTGATCAGCTACGGCGGCAGCTCGGTGATCGCCAACATGGTCCTGGTCGCGCTGCTGCTGCTGATCTCCGATCGCGCCCGCCGCCCCGACCCGGAGGCGGCCCGGTGAACGTCCCGATCCGCCGCCTGCTCGCCGTCGTCCTCGTCCTGTTCGCGCTGCTCGTCGGGTTCACGAGCAACTGGTCGGTCTTCGACGCCTCCGACCTCGAGGCGAAGACCGAGAACAAGCGGCCGCTGTTCGAGGCGCAGCAGATCAAGCGCGGCAAGATCACGACCTCCGACGGTCAGGTGATCGCGAACTCGACGAAGACCGGCGAGAACGAGTCCTACCAGTACGTGCGTCGCTATCCGCAGGGCTCGCTGTTCGGCAACCCGATCGGCTACAGCTTCATCACCCAGGGGACGAGCGGCTTCGAGCGGGCCGAGAACGCGACGCTGACCGGCGAGGAGAACGAGTTCGTCTCGATCATCGACCAGATCCGCGGCCAGCAGCGCCAGGGCTCCGACATCATCACGACGCTCGACTCCTCGGCTCAGCAGCTGGCGACGGACCAGCTCCAGGCGACCGGCAGGCCCGGCGCGGTGGTCGCGATCGAGCCCTCGACCGGGGCGGTGAAGGTGATGGCGAGCACGCCCGGCTTCGACCCCAACCAGGTCCCCGATGATCTCGACCAGTTCAACAAGGCCGACCCGTCGGTGCTCACCAACCGCGCGATTCAGTCGCTCTACCCGCCGGGATCGACGTTCAAGGTCGTAACCGCGGCGGCGGCGCTCGACTCCGGTGCGGCGACGCCCGAGACCGTGCTGAGCGGCGCGAGCCCGCAGACTTTCAGCGGCGTTGAGCTGTCGAACGCCGGTGGCGAGCAGTTCGGCGACATCGACATGCGGACGGCGCTGACCCACTCGGTCAACACCTACTTCGCGCAGCTCGGCGAGTCCGTCGGCGCCGAGACGCTGCTCGACTACATGGACCGCTTCGGCTTCGGCAAGGACCCGGAGGTGCAGCTCCCCGAGGACCAGAAGGCTGCGAGCGGCGTCTTCGTGGTCGGCGGCCCGCAGGGCTTCAAGCAGGTCGACGAGGGCTTCGACCTCGCCCGCGTCGCGATCGGCCAGGGCGGCGAGGAGGGCGAGGTTCGCGCCTCGGTGATGCAGATGGCCGAGGTCGCCGCGACCGTCGCCAACGGCGGGAAGCTGATGAAGCCGACGCTGGTCGAGAAGGTGATCGACCCCGACGGCCGCGTCACCGACGAGCTCGACCCCGAGGTGCAGAGCGAAGTGATGAGCGAGGAGACGGCCTCCGAGCTGGCCGACATGATGACCAGCGTCGTCGACGAGGGGACGGCGGCCGATCTCGCCGGCAACCTCGGCGGGACCACCTTCGCCGGCAAGACCGGCACCGCCGAGATCAACATCGAGCAGGACATCGCCCAGCCCTGGTTCATCGCCTTCGCGCCGGTCGAGGACCCGAAGATCGCCGTCGCCGTCACCACCGATCCCTGTGCCGGCTGCTTCGGCGGCACCGACGCCGGGCCGATCGCTACCGCCGTCATGAACGAGATCCTGAACGGCGGATGAAGCTCCAGCCCGGAATCGTGATCGACGGCCGCTACCGGCTCGAGCACCGGCTCGGCTCCGGCGGCATGGCCGACGTCTGGCGCGCCCGCGACACCGAGCTCGGCCGCGACGTCGCGCTGAAGCTGCTGCACGAGAACTTCGCCCGCGACACCGAGTTCGTCGAGCGCTTCCGCCGCGAGGCCTCGTCGGCCGCCGGGCTTCAGCATCCGAACGTCGTCAGCGTCTTCGACCGCGGCTCCTACGAGGACAGCTATTACATCTCGATGGAGCTGGTCGAGGGCTCCTCACTGCGCGAGCTGATCGACCAGGGTCTCGAGATCGACGAGGCGGTCGAGGTGACCCGGCAGATGCTCGCCGCCGCCGAGTTCGCCCACGAGCACGGGATCGTCCACCGCGACCTGAAGCCGATGAACGCCCTGATCGACCGCGACGGCCGCGTTCGCGTCACCGACTTCGGGATCGCGCGCGCCGGCGGCTCGGAGATCACCCGGACGGGCTCGGTGATGGGCACCGCTCAGTACCTGAGCCCCGAGCAGGCGCAGGGGATGGACGTGACGCCGGCGACCGACATCTACTCGATCGGGGTGATCCTCTTCGAGATGCTGACCGGGCGGGTCCCGTTCGACGGCGAGAACGCGGTCGCGATCGCGATGAAGCAGGTCGGCGAGGAGCCGCCGGTCCCGAGCTCGATCAACCCGAAGGTCAGCCCGGCGCTCGACGCGATCGTGCTGAAGGCCCTCGCCAAGGATCCGGCACAGCGCTTCCAGTCGGCGGCGGAGATGTCGGCGGCGCTCGAGGCCGCCGAGGCCAGGCCCGGGGAGCCGCCGCCGCTCGGGGCGATAGCCGACCGCGAGGACCGCTCGCGGCGGCGCTGGCTGATCGCGGCGCTGATCGTCCTCCTGCTCGCCGGCGGCGCCCTCGCCTGGTTTCTCACCCGCCCCGACATGGTCAACGTCCCCGACGTGACCGGCGATCAGGAGGCGCAGGCGACGATCACCCTCCAGGAGGCCGGGTTCGTCGTCGCGACCGAGCGGGTCGAGAACGAGATCCCCGAGAACGAGGTGATCGAGCAGGACCCCGCCGGCGACAGCGAAGCCGAGAAGGGATCGACGGTGACGATCACGGTCAGCCTCGGCCCCGGCACCGTCGCGGTCCCGAAGGTCGCGGGCATGACCGTCCCCGAGGCGCGGAAGCTCCTCCAGCGGCGGGGCTTCGAGGTGATCGTCGAGAAGCGCGCGTCGGAGTCGGTCCCGAAGGGCAAGGTGATCGGCACCGACCCGCGGCAGGGCACCAGCGTCGCGCCCGGCGAGACGGTCCGGCTGTTCGCATCGACCGGCGTCAAGACCGCCGAGGTGCCGAACGTGCTCGGCCTCGACCGGGTGACGGCGACCGCCGCGCTTCGCAAGGCGGGCTTCGTCGTCAACGCGAACCCGCGCGACTCCGACGAGCCCGAGGACACGGTGCTCGAGCAGGATCCGGTTGGCGGGGAGCCCCTCGAAGTGGGCGCCGAGGTGACGATCGTCTACTCGAGCGGCGTCGGCACGATCACGCTCGAGGACTACGTCGGCCAGAAGCTCACCTACGCGCAGCGCAAGCTCGCCGCCGCCGGGCTGTCGGTCTCGGTCGTCAAGCGCGACACGAGCGACTCCTCCGAGGACGGGATCGTCCTCGCCCAGGCGCCGAGCGGCGGCACGAACCTGAGTCCCGGCGACCGGGTGACGCTGACGGTCGGCGATTTCACGGCCCCCGACACGACCACCGACACGACCAGCAGCGGGACGACGACAGGAGCGGGGACGCCGTGAGGATCGCGGTGATCCGCGGCGGCCGCTCCAGCGAGCACGAGGTCTCGCTGCGCTCGGGCGCGTCGGTGACCGCCGGCCTGCGGGCGGCCGGACACGAGACGGTCGACGTCGTGATCGCCAAAGACGGGCGCTGGAGCACCGAGGGGCAGGAGATCGAGCTCCGGGCGGCATCCGGGCTGCTCGGCTGCGACGTCGCTTTCCCGGTCCTGCACGGGCCGTTCGGCGAGGACGGGACGGTCCAGGGGCTGCTCGAGTGCCTCGACGTCCCCTACGTCGGTCCCGGCGTCCTCGCCGCCGCGGTGACGATCGACAAGCTGATCTTCAAGCGGCTGATGCGCGAGCGCGGAATCGCCCAGGTCGACTTCTGCCAGGCGGGGGAGGAGGGCTGGCGCGAGCGGGCTGCCGGCCTCGGGCTGCCGGTCTGGGTGAAGCCGTCGCGGCTCGGCTCCAGCGTCGGCATCCTCAAGGTCGCCGAGCCGGGCGGCATCGACGCCGCCGTCGCGACCGCGCTCGAGCACGACCCGCGGGTGATCATCGAGGCCCACTGCGACGGGCTCGAGGTCGAGTGCTCGGTGATCGGCAACGACGAGCCCGAGACCTCGCTGCCGGGCCGGCTCGTGATCAAGGCCGACTGGTACCACTACGCCGCCAAGTACGAGCCCGGCGGCATGGACCTCGTCGTCCCGGCGCCGATCGGCGACGATGCGATCGCCCGCGTCCGCGCCCTCGCCGCCGACGTCTATCGCTCCTGCGGCTGCACCGGACTCGCCCGTTGCGACTTCTTCGTGATGGACGACGGCGAGGTGCTCGTCAACGAGCTCAACACGATCCCCGGCTTCACCGAGACGAGCGTCTTCTCGAAGCTCTTCGAGGCGACCGGCGTCACCTACCCGGACCTCTGCGACCGCCTCGTGACCCTGGCGCTGGAACGCCACGAGGCCGAGCGGTCGTACCGGTTCTAGCGGGCGCACGGCCGGGCCGGCGGCGGCGCCGGGGGAGCTCACCATCTCCGGGCCGGCGCGCCCTCAGCTGAGCAGGCGGATGTCGGCGATCTCGGCGGGGGTGCCGTCCTCGACGGCGGTGATCCAGATCAGGAAGAAGCGGTTCGGCTCGCTGGTGTTGAGATCGATGACCTGGCGCTTGTCCTCGGCGGTCAGCTCGCCCGTCAGCGGTTCGCCCCAGCCGGCGAGGTCGGTCGGCGCCGACTTCAGGTCGGAGCCGTAGACCTCGAACGTCCAGGCGCCACCGCCGGTCTTCAGCGCCATCTGGCTCGGCGTCACCGAGTCGCCGGCATCGACGTAGAGGCCGACGCCGTCCTTGAGGCCGGTCAGGCCGGTCGTGTAGTCCTCGGTCGTCCACACGGTCGAGGGGATGCCGTCGATCGCGAGTCCGGTCTCCTCCGAGTGCTCCTCGCCATCGCCCCCGGAGCTCTCCGGGTCGAAGTCGGTCGCCGACTGGACCGTGATCGGAGTCCCGCCGGCGCTCTCCGGCGGCGCCTGCTTCGACGGTCCCTCATCGCCGCTGAGCGCGGCGATCGCGATCGCCGCGGCGGCTGCGGCGACGAGCAGGAGGACGCCGACCCAGGAGATCCGCCGCCGGGTGAGGATCCGCCGGCGCTTCTCGGGAACGGAGTCGAGGACCGACGTCGCCTCGCCGGTCGCGCCGCCGGCGCGTGACACCTCGACCTCGAGGGCGTGCTCGAGGTCGGCCAGGAAGTCGTTCATGTCGCGGTAGCGATCCTGCGGGTCCTTCGCGGTCGCCCGCTCGACCGCCGCCGCAAGCACCGCCGAGGCGTCGGGGCGGCGGCGCTGGACGTTCGGGACCGTCTCGTTGACGTGCTTCATCGCGACGCCGACCTGGGTCTCCGCCTTGAACGGGACCTCGCCGGTCAGCATCTCGTAGAGGAGGATCCCGAGCGAGTAGACATCGGTGCGCGCGTCGATCTCCCTGCCCATCGCCTGCTCGGGGGAGACGTAGTCGGTGGTCCCGAGCACCCGGCCGGTCGCGGTCAGCCCGTGCGACTCGAGCGACAGCGCGATCCCGAAATCGGTGATCTTCGCCCGCCCTTCAGGGTCGATGAGGACGTTCTGCGGCTTGACGTCGCGGTGGATCAGCCGGGCCTGGTGGGCCGCCTGGAGGCCGCGGCCGATCTCGATCGCGTACGCGGTCGCCTCGTCGGTCGGCAGCCTTCCCTCGGTCGAGATCCGCTGCTTCAGCGTCTCTCCGGGGACGTACTCGAAGACGATGAACGGCCGCCCGCCCTCCTCGCCGGCGTCGATCACCCCGACGAGGTTCGGGTGCGAGAGCTGCGCGACAGCGCGCGCCTCGCGGCGGAAGCGTTCGAGCTGGTCCTGCTGGTCGGAGATCTCCTGGTGGAGGACCTTGATCGCGACGTGACGGCCGAGCGTCTCGTCGACGGCGAGGTAGACGGTGGACATCCCGCCGCTGCCGAGCTTCGACTCCAGCCGGTAGCGGCCGGAGAGCATCGTTCCGATCATCGTGCTGCTCAACGGATCGGTCGCGGGGAAGCGGGCGCGGTCATTTCCGCGACCTATTCTGGCCGAACGCCGCGCCCGGAGCCGAAATCAGGCGGCGGCGACAAGAAGCTTGCGTGCGATCGGAGCCGATCCACGCCCGCCGATGACTGAAAACTCGCGAAAGTGGGTAGCGGCAGGGCTTGTGGGGACCGTCCGGGGCTATCCACGCCCGGCGCGGGTGACCACCCCGGCCCGATCGGTCACTGAGCCGATCCGGCGCGCCGCCGGATAGTGGGCGCGGAGCAGGGCGAGGGCGGCATCGAGGTCGGCCTCGGGGACGGTCACGCAGAAACCGCAGCCCATGTTGAAGACTTCGTGCATCTCGCCGTCGCCGATCCCGGCCTCGGCGGCGATCAGGTCGAAGACGGGCGGGACCGGCAGCGGGTCGGAGATCTCGTAACCGACCCCCTGGCCGAGCCGCAGCAGGTTGTTGAGCCCGTCGCCGGTGATGTGGGCGAGACCGCGGACGTCGACATCGGAGGCGAGCAGCTCGAGGATCGGGCGGACGTAGATCTCGGTCGGCTCGAGCAGGACATCGCCGAGCGGGCGGCCGAGCCGCTCGTCGTCGAGCGCGATCCCCTCGAGCGCCTTGCGGGCGAGCGTGTAGCCGTTCGAGTGCAGACCGGAGCTCGGCAGCCCGATCACCGCGTCGCCGGGCGCGATCGCATCTCCGGTGACGATCGCGTCGAGGGCGACGATCCCGATCGCGCTGCCGGCCAGCTCGAGGCCGGTGACGACGTCGCCGACCTGGGCGATCTCGCCGCCCGGGATCTCGATCCCGGCGATCTCGGCACCGCGCCGGAGGCCCTCCCCGATCGCGCCGCTCAGCTCCGGGTCGGCGGTCGGGCAGAGGATGAAGTCGACCAGGGCGATCGGCTCGGCGCCGACGCAGATCAGATCGTTGACGTTCATCGCGATGCAGTCGATCCCGATCGTCTCGAGCCGCCCGAGCCGTTCGGCGACGACCATCTTCGTGCCGACCCCGTCGGTCCCGAAGGCGATCCCGGTCGTCGCGTCGATGCGGAGGACGCTCGCGTAGTGGCCGGGGAGCGGCACGACCCGCGAGGGCTTGCCGGTGTCGATCCTCCCGAGGTGGGCGACGAGCGCCGCCACCGACGCGTCGGCGCCGCTCTGGCTGACCCCGGCCTCGGTGTAGGCGTCCTGGCTCATCGACGCGGCTGATTCAACCGCACCCGACGGTCAGGAGCGGCGGCGAGACTCGGCGAGGATCAGCGCCGCGAGCCCGGTCCGGTAGGCGGCGTAGGGCCAGAGGCTGCGATCGCGCTCGATCAGCCGGATCAGGCCCTGCGAGGCGAGGGTCGACGCGAAGGCCGTGGCGACTCCGATCGTTGCCGCCCGGGCGAGGGCCGGATCGACCTTGCGGCGGCGCAGCTTCACCGCCTTGCGGACGGCGGCTGCCGTGATCACCGGCAGGGCGACCGTCCGCGAGAGCAGGTTGGCCTGGGCCCGCCCGAATCCGCGGGCGCGGGCGGCGGCCAGCGTCGAGCCGTTCCGGGAGACGCCGGGCGCCAGCGCGGCCGCCTGCGCGAAGCCGATCGCGAGTCCGTCGACTGCCGTCGCCTCGCCGGCGCCGCGGCGCCGCGGGAAGCGGTCGGCGAGGACCATCGCGACGGAGCCGGCGATCAATCCTGCTGCGGTCGCCCGCGGTCCTCCGAGGCGGCGGTCGATCTGCTCCTCGAGCGCCAGTCCGACGGCGACCGCGGGCAGGAACGAGCAGGCGATGACGACGACGCGGCGGCCGTCGAGCTGGCGCAGCTCGTCGGCGATCAGGCGCCGCTGGCCGATCAGCAGCGCCAGCGCCGCGCCGCCGTGGACCGCGACCTCGAAGGCCTTGCGGTCCTCGGCGCTGACATCCTCGAGGTCCCAGCCGAGCAGCCAGGGGACGATCCGCAGGTGCGCGGAGCTCGAGACCGGAAGCAGCTCGGTCGGTCCCTGGACGACCCCGAGCAGCGCCGCCCTGCCGGCCCCGAGCCCGCCTCCCGCGGCCACGGTTCAGGAACCTTCGCCGGCCGCGGCGCCGGCGCGGCGCCGGCGCAGGTACCGGATCAGCAGCCACGCGGCGGTGACGACGATGATCGCCGCGACCAGGTAGTCGACGTAGTGGAGCTTGTCCTTCCAGTCGTCCCAGTTGTCGCCGGCGGAGCGGCCGATCAGGGTCAGGCCGAGCACCCATGGGACGCAGCCGAGGAAGGTGAACAGCGTGAACCGCCAGAACGGCATCTCGGCGACGCCCGCCGGCAGCGAGATGAAGGTCCGGACGATCGGCAGCATCCGGCACCAGAAGACGGTCGCCTCGCCGTGCTCGCGGAACCAGCGGTCGGCGGTCTCGAGGTGCTTGGGGTTGATGTGGATCAGCCGGTTCTTCTCGAGCAGCTCCTCGCGACCGTAGTAGCCGACGCCCCAGGCCATCCAGGAGCCGACGACGTTGCCGAGGACGCCGGCGGCGACGGCGGCGAACAGCGTCATGTCGCCGTCGCTTACGTTGAAGCCCGCGAACAGCATCGTCGCCTCGCTCGGGATCGGCACGCAGGCGCTCTCGAACGTCATCAGGATGAAGATCCCGACGACGCCGATCGCATCGACGACGTCGACCGCGAAGTTCACGATCGGGTCGGTTATCGAGGCGATTAGGAGCGGGTGCGGCAACGGCGTCGTGCGCGAGGTGAGGGGCTTGCGCAGACCGCATCCGGCAGGTCGTACGCGTGGCCGGGACTCTACCCTTTGGCCGATGAACCGCCTGCGCGCGCCGGTGCTCCGGCATCGGATCTTCCAGCTGGCGGCGGACGCGGCGCTAGCGGCCCTCGCCTTCTACCTCGCCTTCGAGATCCGCTTCATCGACGAGCCGGGCGGGATCCCGAACCGCTACGTCGACATGCTGACCGGCTCGATCGTCTTCGTCGCGCTCGGCAAGACCGTCGTCTTCAGCCTGATGGGCCTGCACCAGAAGTGGTGGCGCTACTTCAACATCGGCGACACCTGGTCGGTGATGCGCGCCTGCGCCGTCGCCTCGGCGCTCCTCATCGCCATCTTCGTGATCGCCAAGCCGTTCCCGAGCCCGATGCCGCGCTCGGTGATGATCTACGACTTCGTCTTCACGCTCGGCCTCCTCGTCGTCGCCCGCAGCATCGCCCGCTTCTACTTCGTCGAGCGCCGGATGCGGCGCCACAACCGCCGCAAGCACGACGACGTCCTCGTCGTCGGCGCCGGCTCCGGCGGCCAGATGGTCGTCCGGGAGCTGCGCCTCAACCCCGAGCTCGGCAACCCGGTCGGCTTCGTCGACGATGATCCGCGCAAGCGCGGAATGCGCCTGTCGGGGCTGAAGGTCTTCGGCGGGATGGACGAGCTCGGCGAGATCCTCGAGCGCGAGGAGCCGGCCGAGGTCGTGATCGCGATCCCCTCGGCGCCCGGCGCCGTCCGCGGCAAGGTCGTCTCCGAATGCCGCGAGCGCGGGATCCGGGTGCGGACCCTGCCGACCGTCTTCGAGCTGCTCCGCGGCGGCGTCCAGCTCACCCGCCAGCTCCGCGAGGTCCAGGTCGAGGACGTGCTCGGGCGCGAGCCGGTCGTGATCGAGCTCGACCGCGTCGGCGGCTACCTGCGTGACCGGATCGTCCTCGTCACCGGCGCCGGCGGCTCGATCGGCTCCGAGCTCTGCCGCCAGATCGCCCGCGTCGGCCCGCGCCTGCTCGTCCTCGTCGACCAGGCCGAGGACAACCTCTTCCAGGTCGATCGCGAGCTCACCTCCGAGTGGCATTTCAGCCGCGTCGAGTCGGTGCTCGCCGACTGCAAGGACGGCGAGCGGATGCTCGAGGTCATGCAGCGCTTCCGTCCCGAGGTCGTCTTCCACGCCGCCGCCTACAAGCACGTGCCGCTCGTCGAGGCGAACCCGTTCGAGGCGGTCCGCAACAACTCGATCGCGACCCGGGTCGTCGCCGAGACCGCGGCGGTCGCCGGCGCCGAGCGATTCGTCCTGATCTCGACCGACAAGGCGGTCAACCCGCGAACCGTGATGGGCGCGTCGAAGGCGATGGCGGAGTCGATCGTCCGTGCCGCGTCCGCCCGCCATCGGGAGACCCGCTTCGTGACGGTCCGGTTCGGGAACGTGCTCGGCTCCTCGGGCAGCGTCGTCCCGATCTTCCGCGGCCAGATCGAGCGCGGCGGCCCGGTCACCGTCACCCACCCGGAGATGACGCGGTACTTCATGACGATCCCCGAGGCCGTCCAGCTCGTCATCCGCGCCGCCGATCTCGGCGGCGACGGCGACGTCTTCGTGCTCGAGATGGGCGAGCCGGTCAAGATCGTCGACCTCGCGCGGAACATGATCCGCCTCGCCGGCTACGAGCCCGACACCGACATCGCGATCGAGTTCACCTCGCCGCGGCCCGGCGAGCAGCTCCACGAGCAGCTCCTCGCCGACGGCGAGAGCGCGGAGCCGACCGCGGAGTCGCGGATCGTCAGGGCGGTCCGGGCGGAGCCGCTCGACCCGGCCCGGGTCGAGGAGACGCTCCAGGAGCTCAGGGATCTGATCGGCAGCGGGGACGAGACCGATCTGGCACGCCGCGTCGTCGGCGTGATCAGCACCGGTTTGGCCCCCGGTGGCGGCTCTAAGATCCCGCGCTGAATGGACCTGCTGAAGGAGATCGGCGCGATCCTCGGCTTCGTCGCCTTCGGCGGCCTCGCCGTGCTCGTCTTCATGACGTTCCAGCAGGCGCGGCACCTACGCCGCCTCCGCGAGTGGGCGGGCCGCGCCCCCGAGCGCGCCGCCGCCGAGCGGGAGCGGAGCGAGGCGGCCTCCGAGGCGACGATGCCGCGGATCGGCGCGGCCGCCGACGCCGGCAGCGAACGCGAGCAGCCGACCGCCGCCCCCGGTCCGGGGCGGGGCGAGCGGCTCCGCGGCGAAGTCGCGTACCGCTACGAGGAGCTCGACAAGCGCTCGCCGGTGAGCCCGCTGGTCCTCGGCCTCGGCATCCTCGCCCTGATCGTCGCGGCGGTGATCGTGACCGGCGGCTTCGGGCTGTTCGGCTCCGACGACGGCTCCGGATCGGGGCAGACGACGGCGCAGACCGTTACGCCGCCGAAGCCCGAGGTGGCCGTCCTGAACGGGACCGCACCCGAGGGTGGGGTCGGCGTTCCGGGAACCGCGAAGGCCGCGAGCGTGTTCGTCAAGGACGCCGGCTGGAAGGTCGGCGAGGTCGGCGACGCCGGGAGCTTCCCGACGAGCTCGGTGATGTTCGAGAACGGCTTCAAGTCCGACGCCGAGAAGCTCGCCTCCGACCTCAGCGGCCAGCTCGGCGACCTCGAGGTGGTCGCGATCACGTCCGAGGTCCAGGACGTCGCCAACGGTGCCGACCTGGCGGTCATCGTCGGGCAGGACGACCAGGGCATCGCCGGATGATCGGGGCCGACGCGAGATGCTCACCGGGCTGATCGCCACCGCCGCCGCCGAGTCGCTTCTCGGTCGCGGCCTGCTCGTCCCGCTCGGCGGCATCGCCGCCCTGTTCGCGATGCTCGGCATGGCGCTGCTTCTGCCGATCTTCCTCGAGCAGCGACGCGAGATCGCCCGGCTCACCGATTGGATGGACCGCGAGCCGGACGCCGGCACGCAGGAGTTCCGCGCAATCGCTCCGCCGGCCGCCGGCGCCGGGTCTGCGGCCGCCGACCGCGTCACCTCCGACCGGCCGGCACTGGCGCGGATCGGGACCGCCGAGCAGCGCGCGATCGAGCTCCAGCGGGCGCCGTGGTGGCGGCGGGCGCTCGAGCGCGGCCCGCGCCATCCACTCGTCATCTCGATCCTCGCGATCGCGGTCGCCGGTGCCGTCTTCTATGCCGTCGCCCACTTCCTCCGCGCCGAGAGCGAGAGCGACGCGCCGGGGCGGATCGACCCGAGCAGCGTCAGCGTCCTCGTCCTCAACGCCTCGACCTCCTCCGGTCTCGCCGGCGAGGTCGCCGATCAGCTCGGCAACCGCGACTTCGACGTGATCGGGACGAGCGTCGCCAACGGCGGCAGCGGCAAGAGCATCGTCCGCTACGACAAGGGGGCCAAGCGAGAGGCGAAGCTGGTCGCGCGGTCGCTCGGGATCAAGAGCGTCAAGCCGTTCGACAACGAGGCCAAGGCCGCGGCGAACAGCGACGCCGAGGTCGTCGCCTTCGTCGGCGACGACGTCGCTCGGGACGGCAAGGGCTGAGCGGATGAGCCGGAACGGCGGCCGGCGCGGGGCGGACCTCGGCGCGGTCCTCTTCGCCTGCCTGCTCGTCCTCACGTTCGCGGCCTTCGCGGTCGAGCGGGCCGCGCGCTCCGCCGACGACCTCGTCAACACCGTGGTCCTGTCACCGCAGCTCGAAGGTGGACGCGCCGAGGTGAGGTTCACGCTCGCCGAACCCGACTCGAATGTCGACGTCCTGATCATCGACGGCAACGAGGGAAGCAACGGAGACCTCGTCGCGACGCTGGCGAGCGGCGAGGACCTCGCGGCGGGCCCGCACACCTACGAGTGGGACGGGCGCACCGATTCCGGCGAGCGGGCGCCGCCGGGCCTCTACGCGCTCGAGGTCGTGCTCGGCGAGCAGGGTCGTGACGTCAAGCCGCCGGGGCGGATCGAGGTCAACGCCCCGCCCACGGAAGCCGGGAGCGGCAACTGATGGACGAGCCGCTGCTCTGGGCCGGGACGGTCCTCTGCGCGGCCGCCGCCGCGGCCGGCCTGATCCCGGCGCTCGGCCGCCGCGCCCGGGTCACGAGCCTCGCGGTCGCAGTCCTGCTCGGGCCGGTGCTGGTCCTCGCCGACAACTGGGACAGCAGCAAGGTCGCGGACCTCCGCGACCATCCCCCGTTGCTCGTCGCCGCGATCCTCGCGGCCGCCGTCGGGATCGCGATCCTCGCCCGGTTCTTCCGCCGCCGGCCGGCCTGGCTCGCACCGGCGCTGGTCGCCGCGATGCCGTTCCGGATCCCGATCGACCTCGGCGGCGGCGACGCGAACCTGCTCCTTCCCCTCTACGCGGTGATCGCCGGCGGCCTCGCTGCCGCCGTCTGGGACGCTTGGCGCGAACCCGCCCGCCCGGCACCGGTGCGGGCGGATCGCGGCCCTTGGCTCGACGCGATCGGCTGGGTGCTCGCGGCCGTTGTCGTCCTCTACGCCCTCCAGGCGGCGTACGCGGACGACCTCACCGACCCGCTTCAGAACGTCTCCTTCTTCCTCGCCCCGTTCGCCGCGCTCTACCTGCTCCTCGCCGAGGTCCGCTGGGACCGTGCGGCGTTGCGGTCGATCGTCGCCGTGCTCGCGATCGAGGGAGCGGTCTTCCTCGCCGTCGGCGCGGTCGAGTACGTCTCCGGCGGCCTGCTCTGGAACGACAAGGTGATCTCGGGCAACGAGGCCCATCCCTACTTCCGGGTCAACTCGCTGTTCTGGGACCCGAACATCCTCGGCCGCTACCTGGCGGTGACGATGACCGTGCTCGCCGCGATCGTCGCCTACGGGCG
>DASTTY010000001.1:0-6028 GCA_035759925.1 Solirubrobacterales bacterium | reverse complement strand
AGCGGCGGATCTCCTCCTGGGAGGCGGGGATGTCCTCGCCGAGCAGCAGCCGCTCGCCGTCCGGGAAGCCGTAGAGCGACGGCCCGGCCGGGTCGATGACGATGCCGCGCTCGGCGAGCCGCATGTCCCGCCAGACCGGCTCCCGCAGCATGCTGACGACGTAGGCGCCGGTCGACGCGCGATACCCGGGCGCGAACTCCTCGGTCACGCAGCAGCCGCCGACGATCTCGCGACGCTCGAGGATCAGCGGCCGTAGCCCCGCCCGCGCCAGGTAGAAGCCGGCGACCAGGCCGTTGTGGCCTGCGCCGACGATCACGGCGTCGTAACGCTCTGCCGCGGCCATCAGCTCTCCAGCCGGTTGATCCGCGCGAGCCGGTAGGCGAACAGCGCGAACAGCGCCGACAGCGCCAGCATGATGATGCTCATCGCCGCGCCGCGGTTGAGGTCGCCGGACTCGAGCACGAGGTCGTTGACGACGTTGCCGAGCATGTAGCCGCTCGTGCCGCCGACCAGCGCCGGGCTCGCGAAATCGGTGAACAGCGGTATGTAGACGAGCAGCAGCGAGACGAAGATCCCGGGAGCGATCAGCGGCAGCAGCACCCGCCGCGTCGTCGTCCACCAACCCGCCCCGAGGTCGCGCGCGGCCTCGAAGACGTTCGAGTCGATCGCCTTCATCGCCCCGTAGATCGGGATCACCGTGTAGGTGATGTAGCTCGTCGAGAGGACGAGCGTCACCGCGAACTGGCTGAACAGCAGCGCGTCGATCGGCTGGTCGATGATCCCGATCCGCATCAATCCCTCGTTGATCAGGCCCTCGCGGCCTAGCAGCATCCGCCAGGCATAGATCCGGACCATCGGGTTGAGCTCGTCGGCGAGGACGAGGAAGAGCAGGATCGGCAGCTGCCAGCGGCCGGCCTTGAAGGCGATCACGTAGGCGAGCGGGACGGCGACGAGCAGCTGGACGATCATCGCCGCCGTCGCGATCTCGAACGTGGTCAGCGCGACATCGCGGTAGAGCGGATCGGTGATGACGTCGGTGAAGTTGGTCAGCGTCGGGTTGAATCCGACGCCGCCGTCGAGCAGCCCGCGGTCGAACGCGACGCCGAGCATGACCAGCATCGGCCCGAGGAAGAGCAGCAGCAGCAGCGCCGTCGGCGTGCCCAGGAAGGCGAGCGGCTGCAGCCAGCGCCGTGACCGCGACCGATGCCCCGCCGGGGCCGGGATCGAGGCCGATTCCATCAGCGCGTCCCCCCGGTCAGGAGCCCCGTCAGCGTCTCGTCGCCGTCACCGCCGCTTCGCGTCAGCCGCCTCATCAGCATCCAGCCGCCGAACACGGCGAGGATCTGCGCCGCCGCGATCACCGTCGAGACCGCGTTGACGACCGGCAGGTTCTCGGACTGGCGGAGGATCGAGAAGACCCAGACCGGGAAGGTCTGCTCGAAGCCGCCGTTGAAGAACGAGATCTCGAAGTTGTTGAACGACCAGGCGAAGGCGAAGATCGAGGCGGCGGCGATCGACGGACCGACCTGGGGCAGGACCACGTAGCGGAGCATCTGCATCTGGGTGGCGCCGAGGTCGATCGCCGCCTCCTCGAGCGAACGCTGGAAGCGGACGAGGCCCGCCGAGACGATCGCGACGACGAGCGGGAAGGTGACGACGAGGTGCATCATCGTCACCGTCTGCAGCGAAAGCGGCACCCCGATCTGGCTGAAGAAGATCAGCCCGGCGACGCCGATGATCAGCCAGGGGACGACGAGCACGGCGCCGTTCAGCCCGGCGACGAAGCCGCGACCGCGGAACCGCAGACGGGTCAGGCCCCAGGCGGCGAGCGTCCCGAGGATCACCGACAGCACCATCACGATCGTCGCGACCACGAGCGAGTTGACGACGGCGTCGCGCGCCTGGCCGTTGTTCCAGGCCTCCTCGTACCACTTCGTCGTGAAGCCCTCCCAGGGCAGCGAGATGATCGACGAGTCGTTGAACGAGAACAGCGCCAGCATCAGCACCGGCCCGAACAGGACGAGCATCACGAAGGCGACCAGCAGGCCGCCGGCGAAGCCGGGGAGACGGCGCCGGATCCGGTGGCCGAGCGGCCGCTCGAGCGGCGCCGCCGCCTCGCGGTCGGCCGGCGCCGGTGGGGCCGCGGCTACTGTGCCTGGACTTCCTGCCATGCCCGCTCGTAGACGTCGGCGTTGTCAGGCTCGGTCTGCGGGATCGCGTTGTCGAGGTTGCGTGGATCGGCGCTCTTCTGGAACGCAGGACTGACCATCGGCAGCGCCTTCGGGTTCATCGCCACGAACCCCATGTCGCCGGAGATCGCCTGCGCCTCCGGGGAGGCGTAGTAGTTGATCAGCTTGTATGCGGCGTCGATGTTCTGCGCCTTCGAGGTGATCGCGAGGCCGCAGACCCACGACATCGCCCCCTCCTCCGGCGCGATCCACTCGACCGGGACGCCGTCGTCGATCATCGCCTGCGTGGTACCGCGGCCGCCGTCGGCGATCACCACCTCGCCCGACTTGAACAGGTTGACCATCGACGCGTCCGACTCCGCGAACGCGCGAAAGTTGTCGCGATGGTCGAGCAGGTACTGCTTGGCCTCCTCGACCTGATCGTCGCTGAGGTTCATCGGATCGTCGAGCCCGAGCGCCAGGGCGGCAGCGCCGAGCGCGGTCAGCGGCGTCGCCTCGAGCGCGGCGTTGCCGGCGTAGGCATCGTCGAAGAGATCCGTCCACGACTTCACGTCGGCGGGATCGATCTGATCGGTGTTGACGATCAGCCCCTGCGGCCCCGCGGAGGCGGGAACGAAGAGGACGTTGCCGGCGTCGTCTCGGACCTCCGGCGCGTCCGCGAACGCGAGCTCGTGGAAGGCGGGAACGGCCTTCTCGTCGAGCGGGCGGAGCAGGCCGCGGGCGAGCAGCGGCTCCATCTCGTCCGTGCAGACCTCGACGACATCGGCCTCGAAGCCGCCGGCGAGCTTCGCGGCCGCCGCCTTGTTCGAGTCGAACGTCGCGATCTCGAGGTTGAGATCCGGGTTCGCCTTCTCGAACGGCTGGATCATCTGGTCGGCGACCGTGTCGCCGTAGGTGAACAGCTTCAGCGTTCCCGTCGCCGGGGCGCTCGGGTCGTCGGGGGCCGGTGCCACCTCGGTGTTGCCGCTTCCGCCGCCGCACCCCGCGGCCGCGATCGCCACCGTGGCGAGCAACGTCGCGATGACCTGCCGTCTCATCTTTCTCTCCTTCACTGTGCCTGGAACTCGCGGAACGCCCTGATCCACTCGTCGTAGTTCGGGGGCTCCGTCTCGGCGATTGCGTTCTCGATCGATTTCGGGTCGGCTGTCTTGCGGGCGTCGGGATCGGCCAGCGGGATCGCGTCCGGATTGGTGACGACATAACCGCTGTCGGCCCGGATCGCCTGCGCCTTCGGGGAGGCCTGCCAGTTGATGAGCTTGTAGGCGGCGTCGGTGTTCTGGGCGTCGCCGGTGATCGCGAGGCCGCAGACCCACGAGAGCGGCCGCTCCTCGGGGGCGACCCAGCGGGCGTCGACCCCGGTGTCGCGAATCCGCTCGGTCAGCCCCGGGCCGCCGTCGGCGAGGTCGATCTCGTTCGACTTGAAGAGGTTGACGACGTCGGCGTCGGAGCGCCACAGCGAGCGGAACTGGTCGCGGTGATCGATCAGGTGCTGCTTGACCTCGTCGAGCTGCTCGGAGGTCAGGTTCATCGGGTCGTCGAACCCGAGCGCGAGGGCGGTCTCGGCGATCGCCGGCAGCGGGTAGTCGCCCTCGAGCGCGGTCCGGTCCGCGTAGGCGGGATCGAAGAGGTCGGCGAATGAGTCGATCGCGCCGGGCTCGATCTCGTCGGCGTCGTAGATCAGGCCCTGGGGGCCGGCCGAGAGCGGCACGACCATGACGTCGGAGCCGTCGCGGACGCCTTCGGAGTCGCGGAAGACGAGGCTGTCCCAGTCGGTGATGCCGGCCGGGTCGAGCGGACGGAGGAGGTTGCGGTCGGTCAGCGCGCTCATCTCATCGAGACAGACCTCGACGACGTCGGCCTCGAACCCGCCGGCGAGCTTCGCCGCCGCCTCCTCGTTCGACCCGAAGCTGGCGGTCTGCAGCTCGAGGTCGGGGTTGGCCTCCCGGAACGGATCGAGGAGCTCGTCGGTGATCGTGTCCTGGTAGGCGAAGACGCTGAGCGTGCCGGTCGCCGGCGCCTCGGGGTCGGACGGCGCCGGCACCACGCCCTCGGGGGAGGAGCCGCCGCCGCAGCCGGCGGCGAGCAGGGCGACGCCGAGCACGACCGCCGCCAATGTCGTCGCGGCGTTCACGGCGCCGCCCCGAGGTCCTCGGCGACGACGAGGCTGTGCCGCGACGCCCACAGCAGCGTCACCGGGTCGCCGGGCTCGATCGCCGAGACGTCGTCGTCGTTGAGCTCGTGGACGGCCAGCCGCTCCCCGGCCGGGAGCTCGACGACGGTCTGCGAGACCGAGCCGAGGTAGACCCGCTCGACCGCGACGCCCTGGACCCGCGAGCCGTCATGGCCGTTGCCGGGATGGTCGTGGCCGGCGAGGATGCTGATCTTCTCGGGCCGGATGCTGACCTGCAGCGAGTCGCCGATCGCGCAGTCGGCCGGGACGACGATGCGGACGCCCGGCGACGGCTCGACGATCGCGTGCTCGCCTTCACGCCGGTCGACGCTGACCATCAGCGCATTCGAGGTGCCGATGAAGTCGGCGACGAACGAGGTCTGGGGTTGCTCGTAGAGCGTCTTTGGATCGGCGAGCTGCTGGACCCGGCCGCCGTCCATGACCGCGATCCGATCCGACATCGTCAGCGCTTCCTCCTGGTCGTGGGTCACGTAGACGAAGGTCGTGGCGGTGCTCTTCTGGATCCGCTTCAGCTCGAGCTGCATCTCCCGGCGGAGCTTCAGGTCGAGGGCGCCGAGCGGCTCGTCGAGGAGCAGGGCCGCAGGGCGGTTGACGAGCGCCCGTGCCAGGGCGACGCGCTGGCGCTGACCGCCGGAGAGCTCCGCGGGGCGGCGATCGCCGAGCCCCTCGAGGCGGACGACCGAGAGCATCTCCTCGATCCGCTCCCGCGCCTCGGTCCGCTGGACCCGCTTCAGCTTCAGCCCGAAACCGACGTTCTCGGCGACGGACATGTGCGGGAACAGCGCGTAGTCCTGGAAGACCATGTTGACGTTCCGGTGCCGCGGCGAGGTCAGCGTCACGTCATCGCCGTCGAGCATCACCCTGCCCGTCGTCGGCTCCTCGAAGCCGGCGATCATCCGCAGCGTCGTCGTCTTCCCGCACCCGCTCGGGCCGAGCATCGAGAAGAACTCGCCGCGGTCGATCTCGATCGAGACGTCGTCGACCGCGAGCGCTTCGCCGAACCGCTTGCTGATCCGCTCGAGCCGGATCATCGGTTCGGCTGCGGCGCTCATCAGCCGCGCCCATCCCCGATCGCCAGCGCGAACAGGTCGTTGACGTTGGTGTGGGTCGGGCCGGTGTCGATGCCGTCACCGAGAGCCGCGACCGCGGAGCCGGACCGGTGCCGCGCGATCGCGTCGCGGACGTCGACCCCGGCCGCCGCGGCACGCTCCAGGGTCGCGCCGTCGCTGATCGCGCCGGCGAGCTCGGTGCCGCCGTCGGAGCCGTCGGTGTCGATGAAGACCGCGGCCACGTCGCTTCCCTCGAGCACGGTCGCCGCCGCGAGTGCGGCCTCCTGGTTCGGGCCGCCGCTCCCGAACTCGTCGTCGGCGCCGAGCTTGACGGTGCTCTCGCCACCGCAGCCGATCAGGACCGTCGGGGCTGCGAAGGGCCTGCCGAGCTCGGCGCTCTCGAACGCCAGCCGGGCGAGGATCCGGCCGACCGGAACCGCCTCCTCCTCGAGCCCGGCCGAGAGGATCACCGGTGTCGCCCCGGCGGCGCGAGCCTCCGCGGCCATCGCCTCGCACGCCGTTTCGCCGGTGACCAGGAGCGTCGAGTGGATCTCGAGACCGGTGAGGTCGGGGACCGCGAGCCGCGGGTCCTCGAGGTG